>CAJXOJ010000001.1 GCA_913057515.1 uncultured Cycloclasticus sp.
ATGATCAAACTCTTCAGTTTATATTTTTCGACCTCTTAAAAGGAGGTCTAGATCTGCTCAATATAGAATTAAACGTTTACTTCAATATTACTATTTCAGTGTGTTCAACTTATATTGATTATTTTTTAATAACTTAAACAATCAGCACAAGTGCCCACACAAATTACTTGATAAATTTTTAAAGAGCTGATTCAATTTACATCGAATCGGGCCGGCTATTATAATCATTTGCGATGTTTTTGCAAATTTATTATTAACTTTTTTTGTTAGTAATAATCTGATTATCGTTGCCTTTCTTCCCGCTTTTTCAGCCTCAATCTCTGACTGCTTGGCTAGAAGAGAGGCGTATTATAGGGACCTTTCCTGACCGGTCAACTGTTATTTAACCTGTTTGTCATATTCTTTGCTAAGTGATTGTTATCATTCAAAGTTTAATTTTTGGCTTACGGTTGGCCTTACTCTCATCAAAACTGGTCTCTATTCAGCTATCTAATTTTCCTTTATAAAGCCCTTATCTATCCCACCTTATTTAAATGATTACTTATACGTTATTGCAAACCAAATATGAAAAAGGCTGCTGGAAGTGTCTATTCCTTTATCCAGCCCTGCAGTGCTTCAATAATTCCTTCAGCTTGTGCAGCACTTGAGATATTAAACTTTGATTTCTGTTGATACTCACCATTTCGTTTTTGATACCGACGAATTGTATATTTATCGGGACCATATTCTTCTTTTGTGCGGTTCCAATCCTGGTGCTTGTATATCACGGTCGCCCATGCACCTTTTGAAAGAACTACTTTATCCAGCTCTTTTACGGTTTCAATACCACCATCGGTATAACTTACTGTCAACTCATCTACGGTTTCTGCCATGTTCTTTCCTAATTTAAAGTTTTAATTACTAAAAAATCTGTCGCATTCTATCAATAACGTTAGCATTATTAACAGCCCTGCTCGTTTAAACTTTCAGCGATTTGCTCACCATAATTAACCAGATCTTCCAATAACGTTTGCTGCTTCTCACTCCAAGCTTCTTCAGCAATCAGCTCATCTAAACGGTCAAAATAGCTCATTAACGTGAGTCGACCATCGTTATTTTCTTTAGTCAGGTACTCATACCGGTAATTCTGCCTTCTTTTTTTCTCGGCTTCTGTTAGTGTTTCAGGGTAATTTCTTGCTCTATAACGAAACAGCATTTCAGTTAATCGCTCATCTTCAAAGGGTAAATCTAGACCAGACAATTCTTCTTTAGCACATGTTCGTATCTGCTCCATGTTTCTTGCGTCTAACTGACTAAAAAAACCACCGCCATATAGCATTAGGTCAGGATCGTTTGAGGCTTCAAACTCATTGATTGAAAAAACGTCAGAGATTTTATTGATTATGTTTGCCTGTAGAATTGCCTGACGGTTTATTTCACACTGAGACAAGTCAATATCCAGCTCATCTTTGACTGTATCGTTTAATGTATTTAGTGGTGCTAACATTGGTGACTTATTTAAATGTACGGCTTTGAGTGGAATTCGCTCCTCCCCCTCTTTCAAATCTGCTGTCGCTGTATACAGTCGCTTATATATTTCATGTGCCGTTACATTAATTAAATCTGTAGTGTCTGCTGTTAAATCTACAACGATGATGGCGTTTTTATTAACAGGATGTTGAACTAGTGGGCACACAATCCCAAGACACTTCTGGCTAGTAGGGTACTTACTTGAGATATGTAATATTGTTGTATGATTAACAACATCCAACAGTTCGGATGCCTTTTTCTTATTCCGTAACGCATACCCCCAATCAAATAGCTTAGGTTGCTTCTGCTTAATCAGCTTTGCTAACGCAATAGTTGCATAAACATCTGATAACGCATCGTGTGCAGATTCATGGGAAATCCCATTTGCCTTTGTAAGCTCTTCAAGTTTAAAAGTAGGTAGATTGCCTTCTCGAACTGGCCAGTTAATTCCTTCTGGCCTTAAGGCATAAGTCATTCGGACAACATCAATTAAGTCCCAACGAGAATTACCCGACTTCCATTCACGCGCATACGGGTCGAAAAAGTTTCTATATAATAAATGACGCGTAAATTCATCGTCAAAGCGGATGCTGTTATAACCAACAACACATGTTTGCGGTGTACTAAATTGCTGATGAATCCTGTTAATGAACTCGGGTTCTAGTAATCCCTTTTCGTTTGCAAGTTGCGGAGAAATACCGGTGACTAAACAGGCTTCTGGATGAGGTAATACATCATCATGCAATTTGCAGTAGAAAACGTCTGGTTCCGCTATTAGATTAAAGTCTAAGTCTGTACGTATACCCGCAAATTGGACAACACGGTCTCTAGACGGGTCTATTCCCGTCGTTTCATAATCGTACCAATAGTATGTTTCAGGCAAAACTTACCAGAGTATATCTAAGGCCCTAAGAACATCGCTTCGGCTAATTTGCCCAACTAGAGAACCGTCTTCATTAAGTACAGGGAAGCGTTTGTAAGTAGAGTCTAAAAACTTTTCCGCAAGATCAACAACGCTAGCACTGTCCTCGACAGTTTCTACATCTGACGTCATATATTCTGAAACAGCACCGCCCACCCAATCTTCATAATAGCTAGATTGAAGCGCTACTTTAAGGCAATCTTTTTCAGACAACATGCCGACCAAACATCCTTGACCATCAATAACGGGGGCACCTGAAATTTTGTGCGTATTTAGAAACTGAATCGCTTCAGAAATAGGCGTTTCTGGCGTAAATGTAGATAAATTTGTTGCCATGTAATCTTTAATTAATACGGACTTAAGCATACATTCCTCTGTAACGTTAAATAACCTTTAAATATAAAGCAGCTACTATGCAGCCTTTTTTTCACACTTTTTATTGCATAACAAGCAATCGCCTTCTAAGCCATCAACACTGTTTAAGCCACCACAACTGCCTTTTATTTTTCTATTACCGAATATTACACCCACCGCCATAACAACAACAAACAATAGAAAAAATAAGAAAGTAATAAGAAAAGTATTCATGACTCATAGTCCTCAATCAAATTTTTAAACGCTGGCGTCATCAGCTCATTGAAACCATCTCTCTGTTTAACCAAAAAGAAAACAGGCAGCTCGCGTTTCATAGCTAAATCGTACCCCTTTTTTTCACCTAACACCATAAAAGCAGTTGCTAAAGCATCAGCGGTTGCCGCACTTTCGTTCAACACGGTCACAGATGCTAGATTATGCCGTACTGGCTTGCCTGTTTTGGGGTTAATGGTATGTGAAAACCGAACCCCATCTTTTAAGAAAAAATTGCGGTAATCACCAGACGTTGCCATCGCTATATCTGTTATATGAATAATTTTATGAATAGCTCTAGTCGATGATTCCGGCTTTTCTATTGCAATACGCCATCTTGTGCCTTTGGGATTGTGCCCATTGACCCGCATTTCTCCACCAATTTCAACCATATAGTTACTGTAACCTTTTGATTCTATAAAATCAGCGAGTTGGTCAACCCCATAACCCTTAGCAATAGAAGAGAAGTCAACATAAACCTCTGGCTTTAACTTCCTAACAAGACCATTGTCAGCATCTATTGAGATGCTATCAAACCCAACATTGCTCAACGCCTGCTCAATAAGCTCATTACTCGGTATATCATCTTCTTTAAAGCTGGGGCCGAACCCCCAGAGATTTACCAACGGACCAACTGTTATATCGTAAGCCCCGCCGGTTAATAAGTTAATGCGTTGGGCCTCCTCTAACAACTCAACGAACTCCGGTGTCTTAGATTGCCCTTCTATTCCCTTGTAAAGATTTAACGTTGATACTTCAGAAGAATCTATATACGTAGAAAATGACGCATTGACCTCCAATAGTAACTCGTCAATCTCAGATTGACTTAGTGCACTGGGTGGCTGTTTATCGCCTTTAACAACGGTGATGTGATATGTCGTTCCCATCGTTTGCCCATTAAAAGCAAATGAGGCGGGGCCTTGCTCACAACTTACTAAGCCAATTAGTAATATAAAAAAACCCGTTAAAAACAGGATGTTTTTAACGGGTCGGTTAACACTATTCAATTATCCACCAAAGTCATCAAGCATAATATTTTCATCTTCAACACCTAGGTCTTGAAGCATTTTAATCACCGCCGCGTTCATCATTGGAGGTCCACACATATAGAACTCACAATCTTCAGGCGCCGGGTGGTTTTTCAAGTATTCCTCCAGTAGAACTTCATGGATAAAGCCCGTTAAACCATCCCAATTATCTTCTGGTTGCGGATCAGACAAGGCTACATGCCATTCAAAGTTATCATTTTCTTTAGCGAGCATATCGAAATCTTCCACATAGAACATTTCTTTTAAGCTTCGTGAACCATACCAAAATGACATTTTTCGGTCTGTTTTAAGTCGGCGTAGCTGATCAAATATATGTGACCGCATCGGCGCCATTCCTGCACCACCACCAATAAACACCATCTCAGCCTTGGTTTCCTTGGCAAAGAACTCTCCATACGGGCCAGAAATAGTTACCTCATCACCGGGTTTTAAATTGAAGATATATGAAGACATTTTACCAGGAGGGATTGTATCTGGACCACGTGGCGGAGGTGATGCAATCCGCACGTTTAACATGATAATCCCTTCTTCTTCTGGGTAGCTTGCCATTGAGTATGCTCTTAAAACATCTTCCTCAACAACAGACTTATAACGCCAAATATTAAAGTGGTCCCAATCAGCACGATACTCTTCTTCAACATCAAAGTCTTTGTAATCTACAACGTGTGGTGGGCACTCTATTTGAATATAACCACCTGCACGGAAACCAACATCCTCTCCTTCTGGCAATTCAAGTACTAATTCTTTAATGAATGTCGCAACATTATGATTTGACTTGACTTTACATTGCCATTTTTTAACACCGAATACCTCTTCAGGTACGGTGATTTTCATGTCATTTTTAACCGTAAGCTGACAAGATAATCTTTCACCCTCGCGCTGCTGGCCTTTATTAATATGCGCACCTTCTGTAGGCAGCATTGAGCCACCACCTTCTTGCACACGCACCTTACACTGACCACAGGTTCCACCGCCACCACAAGCTGAGGGGACAAACAGGTGAGCATCTGCTAGCGCACCTAGTAATTTACTCCCTACGGGCGCCTCTACTTCTTTTTCACCATTAATAAGTATCTTTACATTACCATGAGCAACGAGTTTTGATTTCGCCGCTAAAATAACAACAACAAGTATTAATACAATTGCTGTAAAAAACGTTATACCTAAACCAATTTCTAACATACTGAGTTCCTAATTACAGTTGAATACCAGAGAAGGCCATAAAACCCATCGCCATTAAGCCTGCCGTGATAAAGGTAATCCCTAACCCACGTAAACCATCTGGTACATCTGAATATTTAAGTTTTTCTCTTATCCCGGCTATAGCTGTAATTGCTAACGCCCAACCCAAGCCACTACCAAGGCCAAACACGACACTCTCACTTAAGTTATAGTCGCGCTCTACCATGAACAATGAACCACCAAGTATTGCGCAGTTCACTGTAATTAAGGGCAAGAACACACCTAATGCGTTATAAAGCGCTGGCGTAAACTTATCCATAGCCATTTCTAGAATTTGCACAACTGCTGCAATTACGCCGATGTAAACAATCAACCCTAAAAAGTTAAGGTCTACCTCTGGTAGCCCCATCCAAGCTAGCGCACCCTCCTTAAGTAAGCCTTGATACAAGATGTTATTTAATGGCATTGTTAATGTTTGCACTAATATAACGGCAATACCTAAACCCAACGCTGTTGAAACTTTCTTCGAAACGGCCAAGAACGTACACATACCCAAAAAGAAAGATAGCGCTAGGTTCTCAACAAAAACCGCTTTAACAAATAAACTGATATATGCTTCCATTATGCGACCTCCGTACCATTAACTTCTTTAATCTTAAACTCTGCCGATTCCACCTGCGCAGGTCTCCATGTACGCACACCCCAAATCATCAAGCCAATGATAAAGAACGCACTAGGAGGCAATAACATTAAACCATTTGGTACGTACCAACCACCGTCATTTACTGTCGATAAAATCTCTACACCAAACAATTTCCCCGAGCCAAACAACTCTCTAAAGGTACCAACACACATTAGAACTATTGAGTAGCCAAGCCCATTGCCTATCCCATCTAGAAAGCTAAGTCCTGGTGGGTTTTTCATCGCAAAGGCTTCTGCACGCCCCATCACAATACAATTGGTAATAATCAAGCCAACAAATACTGATAGCTGTTTACTCAAGTCATATACATAAGCTTTCAGTACTTGATCAACCACAATAACCAAAGAAGCAATAATTGTCATTTGAACAATAATACGAATAGCGCTAGGCACATGGTTTCGGATCATGCTGATGGATAAATTCGAAAACGCTGTTACTGATGTAAGCGCTAACGACATCACTAATGCAGTACCTAAATTTGTGGTTACAGCAAGGGCAGAACACACACCCAATACTTGTAGACCAATTGGATTATTATCAACTAACGGATCTAATATAATATTTTTAGTTTCTTTATCCATTACTACACTCCGCTTGCTTGAATTTTATTCAAGTATTTTTGATAGCCTTCAGCACCCATCCAGTACTTCAGCATGTTACTCACACCTCGACTGGTCAAGGTTGCGCCTGCTAAACCATCTACTTGAAACTCTTCACCTGAGATACCAGGAACGACCGAACCTTTAATAACATTAATGGCGACTTCACCATCAGATCCGTAAATCTTCTTACCGGCCCACATTTTCTTCCACTTCGGGTTATCAACCTCTCCACCTAAACCCGGTGTTTCTGCATGTTCGTAGTAACTTAAACCAACTATGGTTTGCCCATCATTCTCTACCGCAAGAAAACCATAAAGTGTTGACCAAAGACCATAGCCGTTTATCGGAAGAATTAGCTGCTTAATAATGTCTCCTTCTTTAACCTGATAAACAGGCATATATTTTGGGCGCATTCTGATACTTGCAAGGTCATCTGACTTATCTATTTTTAGATTCAGCCCGGGATCTTTAGCTGCTCGTCTTTCATCGTATGTTGACGGATCAAGTTCAGTTGTATATTCACCTGTCGCTAAATCAACTAACTTGATATCAATCTTAGAGAATGCTGCTTCAATATCATCACCTTCTTGATATAAGCCAGCCACTTGTAGAATGTTTTTCTTTTTATCCAGCTCTTTATTAAGTTGCTGCAGCGGTTTAAGAGCAACTGCGGAGATCGACACAAACACCGCACAAACTAGACACACCAACGTCGCCATGATGAATGTCTTAACCGTGCTATCGTTTGATAACGCAAGGAAGTTTAATGCCCCTACTGGCTTTGCTTCATTTTCATTAGGCATTTCTTTTCTCCCTTCTTTTGATGTTTGACTGAACAACAAAATAATCAATCAATGGTGCAAACATATTTGCAAATAAAATCGCCAGCATCATCCCTTCTGGAAACGCTGGATTTACTACACGAATCAACACCACCATTAAACCAATCAATAAACCGTATATCCATCTGCCTGTATTTGTCATTGCTGCACTAACAGGGTCTGTAGCCATATAAATAGCACCAAAAGCAAAACCACCTAGTACCGCATGCCAGTACCATGGTGTTGCAAACATCGGGTTGGTTTCACTACCAATAAAGTTAAATAGTGTACTGGTAACGATCATTCCTGCTAAAACCCCCAACATTATTCGATACGAGGCAATCCGGGTATACAGCAAGAAGGTCGCACCAATCAAGCAGGCAAGTGTTGATGTTTCACCGATTGAACCTTGAATGGTACCTAAAAATGCATCCATCCAAGTAATGCCTGATGCTGTCACCGCAGAGATACCGCCAGCCGCCGCCATACCAAGAGCAGTAGCACCACTAAAACCATCCACAGCTGTCCAGATAGCATCGCCAGACATTTGCGCTGGGTAGGCAAAGAATAAAAATGCACGTGCTGTTAAAGCAGGGTTTAAGAAGTTCTTACCAGTTCCACCAAATACCTCTTTACCAATAACAACACCAAATGAAATACCGATAGCAACCTGCCAAAGTGGAATCGTTGCGGGTACAGTCAACGAAAACAGCATTGATGTGACAAAAAAACCTTCATTCACTTCATGTCCACGCACAATAGCGAATAAAACCTCCCAGATACCGCCCACTAGAACCGTGACAACATAAATAGGCACATAGTACATCGCACCATGAACTATATTTGCTAACAGGCTGTCCGGATTGTAACCAACTAAATTTGTTACAAGGCCACGCCAAGTGTCCAACGAGGTCATACTCAAATCGGCCATCGCCATGTTCGCCATATGCCCGGTGTTCCACATCGCCATCATTACACAAGGTAGCGCCGCTATGAACACATAGGTCATGATCCGTTTCAGGTCAATCGCATCTCTTACATGCGTGGTACCCGATGTGACCTCTTTAGGTGTATATAAAAATGTATCAACCATTTCATAAATGGCGTAATACTTTTCATACGCCCCACCTTTTACGAAGTGTGGGTGTATTGAGTCTAAATAGTTCCTTAAACGAGACATTAACCCTCCTTCTCGATGTGTGCCAAATTAGCGCGTAGCGCCATACCAAAATCATGCTTGCCTGAGTCCACAAATGAGCATAAGGCCAAGTCTTCTTCATCTAACTCTAACGCCCCGAGTAACTCAGCAGAGTCAACATCCATGACAACAAGAGCGCGTAATAACTGTGTTGGTAAAATATCCAAAGGCATCACACCTTCATATACACCAATCGGTACCATTGCACGTGGGCTGCCATGTGCAGATGTATCCATCGCCATTTTTCGTTTTCGGTTAAAGCTCGTCAATAAGGCATTAGTAAATGAAAACTTCTCACCTGCAGGGTTCAACCAACCCAGCAATTCGCGTTCACGGCCTTCTTTAAGAATAGATAGCTGAACGTGATAACGACCCAAATAATTTGACCAACTATTCACTTTTCGCCCTGATAAAACCGAACCAGACACAACACGAACTTTACCATCGCTTAATTCGTTTTCTATCAACTCAACCGTATCTGCACCCAACCTTGTTTTAATCAAGCGAGGCTTTTTAACCATAGGCCCTGCGAGTGAGATCACTCTCTCTACATTCAAACAACCCGTTGTAAATAATTTACCTACCGCAATAACGTCTTGATAACCCATTGTCCAAGCAACTTTATTAGCACTCACAGGACTAATAAAATGCATATGAGTACCAGACAAACCAGCTGGGTGTGGCCCAGAAAACTCGTTCAACTCGACCACATCAGGAACCGTAAAATCTGCCCCAACAGCTTTACTAACGTACACTTTCCCACTCGTTAGACGAGAAATAACAGTTAAACCATTCTTAAACGCATCGGCATCTGCTGAAACAATAACACTAGGGTCCGCCGCCAAAGGATTCGTATCCATAACGGAAACATGTATATCGACCGGCCTAGTGGTTGGGTTTGGTATTTTGCTAAACGGGCGAGTTTTGAACGCTGTCCATAACCCAGATTCCGTTAAGTTCTTTACAACATCGGCAGCATCAAGGCTTACCAATATATCCGATGAATATTTCGCAAACTCAACCTGATCATCACCGTCTAATTCTATAACAACGGTACGCAAAACACGCTTTGCACCTCGGTCGATGCTTTTAACAACACCACAACCTGGTGATGTGTAATTCACCCCCTCGGTTTTTTTATCGGTAAATAAAATTTGCCCCAGCTTTACTCTATCGCCTTCTTGAACCAGCATAGTTGGCTTCATGTCGATATAATCGCTGCCGATGACGGCAACACTGGAAACCTGCTTCCCTTCTGAAATAACTTGGTCTGGCGTACCTGTAATAGGTAGATCCAAACCCTTTTTGATCTTAAAGTGATTCATTTATTAGGCTTCTTTATTAATTTGTAAGTGTGTTTATTAAAACTGAACCTCTTATCATTCATGCCTTTTGGCATCCATGATCATAGAGATCCTATTGTTTAGTAATCCTAGAAAATTACTTAAAAATTCTGCGAATTCTATCCCATCGCACCGCAACATTCAATCTCACGGTACTAATTCCTTATTCCAATTCCTTTAGACAGCAGTCGCAAACTAATTCCTAACAGAACAGTAATAAATATAACGATCACGGTAAAGCCATACTGTAAAGGAATATCCGATGCACCTAACACACTAAATCTAAACACATCAATCATATAAAGTACTGGATTAAGTAACGAGACATTTTGCCAAAATGCCGGCAGTAGATCAATCGAATAAAATACACCTCCCAAATAAATCAGTGGCGTCAAAACAAACGTTGGCACAATGGATATATCATCAAAACTTTTTGCATACGCAGCATTAATAAAACCAGCGGCAGAAAACAAAACACCCGTTAACAAAAACACAACAACCATCATCACTGGGTGTGCGATTTGCAAGTCTGTAAAAAATAATGAAACAACCGTTACTAAGACCCCAACAATAAGCCCCCTCAACACCCCACCAGAAATATAACCCATTAGAATTATCCACCCGGGCATGGGCGCCACTAACATTTCTTCAATATTATGCTGAAATTTTGCACTATAAAACGATGAGACCACATTTGAATAAGCGTTGCTAATCACCGCCATTAGAATAAGCCCCGGGACAATAAAGTCCATATAGTCGTAACCATTCATTTGTCCAATTCTTGAACCGATCAACGTTCCAAAAATTAGAAAATACAGTGTCGTCGTAATCACAGAAGGTAACAAGGTCTGCACCCAAATTCGTAAAAAGCGCTTTACTTCTTTATTGGTAATTGTCTGCAAAGCAACCAAATATTCTGTTTTAAACATCTGCAGCCTCCTTTTTTGCCAACAACTTAATAAACAACTGCTCCAAGCGATTTGATTCGTTACGAATCCCTGTCACTCTAACGCCTAAGCGGCTCAACTCATCAAACAAAGCATGTATGCCAGATTCTTTACGCACACTCACCTCCCACGTTGTCTCATCAACAGCTTCTATTCGACTACCGGTAATTGCTGGTATCTGGCCCACGGGGCGCTCAAGACTCAAAACAAACACCTCTTCATCCGCTTTTTCAAGCAAGCCCTTCATATCCATATCTTCAATCACATTACCCTTATTAATAATAGCGATATGTTTACACAAGCTCTCCGCCTCTTCTAGATAGTGCGTGGTCAGAATAATGGTGGTGCCTGCTGCATTTATTTTCTTGAAAAACTGCCACATCGACCGCCTTATTTCAATATCAACGCCTGCAGTAGGCTCATCGAGTATTAAAAGCTTGGGCTCATGAACCAACGCTCGAGCGATCATTAAACGCCGCTTCATCCCGCCCGACAATTCTCTAGATGCCTCATTACGTTTATCCCAAAGCTCCAGCTGCTTTAAGCAAATTTCAGCTCTTTCCAAGGCTTTTTTTCGAGGTATCCCGTAGTAACCGGCCTGAGACACCACAATATCAAACACATTTTCAAACTGATTAAAGTTAAATTCTTGTGGCACTAAACCTATACATCGCTTCACCCCTTCCGGGTCGGTATCCAAATCATGCCCATACACTTTAACCGAGCCAGACGTTTTATTGACCAATGAGGCAACTATCCCTATCGTCGTTGATTTTCCAGCACCATTTGCACCCAATAGAGCAAAAAAGTCCCCTTGTCTAACAACCAAGTCAATTCCTTTAACTGCAAGGAATCCATTATCATATCGCTTACATAGCTGGTTTATTTCAAGTGCATTCATATTCAATATTGTTTATTCGGGAAGCTTATATTGGCAGACAAAGCCAACAGAATTAGCCACATAGTTTAACGTATAATGCCCTTAATCTTTCAACCCACTCACTATTATTTAAGTTATGTCTGACAAGCCCAATAAAAATGCCCTTTATTACCACCAACACCCAAGACCAGGGAAAATTGAAGTAACGCCTACTAAGGCGTTAAGCAATCAAACTGACCTCGCCTTAGCTTATAGCCCTGGTGTAGCAGAGCCTTGCTTGGAAATTGCCAAAGACCCGTCTACTGCTGCACTGTATACCTCTCGAAGTAATCTAGTCGCTGTCATCACCAATGGAACTGCTGTACTTGGCTTAGGTGATATCGGCCCACTTGCCTCAAAGCCTGTTATGGAAGGTAAAGGCGTATTATTCAAAAAATTTGGTGGCGTTGATGTGTTTGATATTGAAATTAATGAAAAAGACCCAGACAAATTTGTCGATATCGTTGCCAGCTTAGCCCCAACGTTTGGTGGTATTAACCTCGAAGATATCAAAGCTCCCGAGTGTTTCTTCATTGAAAAAAAATTACGCGAAAAGATTGACATACCAGTCTTTCATGATGACCAGCACGGCACCGCCATCATCACCGCTGCGGCTATCATCAATGGATTAAAAGTCGCCAAGAAAGAAATATCAAACGTTCGACTCGTTGCTTCAGGTGCCGGTGCTGCAGGCATTGCCTGCTTAGACATGCTCGTCGAAATGGGCCTAAAGCAAGAAAACATCCTTGTGAGTGATAGCAGGGGCATCATCTATGAGGGCAGAACAACCGGCATGGACGACCGCAAACAACGCTATGCAGCCAAAACAGACTTACGAACTTTGGCCGATGCTATCAGAGGCGCTGATATCTTTTTAGGCGTTTCACGCGCTGGCATGATGACTAAAGAGATGGTCAAACAGATGGCTGATTCACCCATTATTTTTGCATTAGCCAACCCAACACCAGAAATATTACCGGAGGAAATTAAAGAAGTACGAGATGATGCGATCATCGCTACCGGCCGATCTGACTACCCAAATCAGGTTAATAATGTGCTGTGCTTCCCCTATATATTCAGAGGCGCTCTGGATGTTGGGGCAACCACCATTAATGAAGAAATGAAACTTGCCTGCATTCATGCTTTATCAGAACTTGCACAAAAAACCGTTAACGATGACACCGATAGCTATGTTGGAAAAACACCTGTTTTTGGTCCTGAATATTTAATACCTCGCCCCTTTGATCCAAACCTTATTATAGAAATACCACTCGCCGTTGCCAAGGCAGCTATGGACAGCGGTGTTGCCACCAAGCCCATTGAAAATTTCGAACACTATAGAGCCTCTTTAGAGCGTTACGTTTATCGCTCCGGCATGCTCATGAAGCCCATCTTTGAACAAGCCAAACTAACACCTAAACGAGTTATTTATGCCGAAGGTGAAAACGAACGCGTTCTTCAAGCCGCACAAGAAGTCGTAAACACTCAGTTGGCTAAGCCTATTCTAATTGGGCGAAAAACAGTTATCTTTGAACGAGTTGGAAAGCTTGGCCTAGACCCTTCAATGCTAGATGATATTGATATTATCGAACCGGATAGCAACCCGTATTTTCGAGAATGCGTCCAACAATATCAGCAAGCAAAAGGTCGCAAAGGAGTCTCATTAACACTAGCTCAAAATTACGTACGCACCAAAACCACTGTTTTGGCCTCCCTCCTGGTTAAACTAGGTAAAGCTGACGCAATGATTTGCGGCATGGTTGGTAATTACCATCGACACCTAGGACATATCACCGATATTTTAGACAAAAAAAGCGGTGTAGAAAAAGTCGCGGCTCTTAATGTCATCTCTTTACAAAAAGGCGTGTTTTTCTTTTGCGATACTACCGTGAACAGTAACCCCTCGGCCGAAGAACTTGTCGCAATGACTTTACAATCTGCAAACTATGTCAAACGGTTTGGTATTACACCAAGAGCGGCGCTGCTATCTCACTCTAATTTTGGTAGCGCTAATGACGATGACGCAAAAAAAATGGCAGAAGCGACTAACCTTCTCCATAAAAGCCACCCTCAACTTGAAGTGGAAGGTGAGATCCAAGCAGACGTTGCATTACTTGAGCACTTGAGAAATGAAATTATTAATGATTCAAAACTAACCGGCGAAGCTAATTTATTCATTTTCCCTAACTTAGACTCTGCCAACATCTCATTTAACATGCTTCGTATCTTAAGCGATGGTGTCACCGTTGGCCCCATTCTGCTAGGTATAGAAAAGCCCGTACACGTGTTAAAACCGCAAGCTTCCGTGAGACGAATTTTAAACATGACAGCACTTTGCTCAGCAGAGCACGAGTTAACTGAGTAAATATCAAAAAAAGCCATTCATAATGTGATACTCATCACATTATGAATCTTTTTTGTTATCTACAATCGAAACGTAATTAACTATAAACTCTCAACATGAACGTTGCCTCAATCAATCATAGTGCTTTATTAGGTATTAATAACGGCCTAAACCAGGCTAATAATGCCAGCCAAAAACTGGCTAGCAGTGAGCAACTCAACGGTGAGAAACCCAACCAAGAGACTACTAAAGAGTTAGTCGCCTTAAAACAAGCCGAACAGCAAGTCCAAGCATCTGCTCGTGTGGCACAAACTGCTGGTGACGTTATCGGTAGCATTATCGACATTAGGGCTTAGGCTAGACGCTTCAATCGCACTTTTTTCTCTCTACTTTTCATATGTTATCGCCTTTTTTTGCCTGCTTATTGTAAGATACGCGTTTTAACTTTATCTATAGGACAGTGTTTTGGAAACAGAAAAGCAAAAACTTAGTTACACAATGGGCCAGCAAATTGGTAGCGGCATTCAGCAAGATAAACTAGACGTTGAAACCGAGTCTCTCGTTTTAGGACTCACCCATAGCCTTAATGGCGACGCTAGCCTATTGAGTCCAGCTGAAATGCAAGCTGTTATCGAGGCATTTCAAAAAGAAATGCAAGAAAAAGCAAATGAGGTTAAAGATGGCAATGCTGACAAAGGCATTCAGTTTTTAAAAGACAACCTTTCTACCGAAGGTGTACAAGTTCTAGAAAGCGGCCTGCAATACATCGTTATCAACCAAGGTGATGGCGAAAAGCCTAAAGCAACCGATACGGTTGATGTACATTACGAAGGAACTCTCATTAATGGCACTGTGTTTGATAGCTCTATTAAACGTGGCGAACCAGCTACCTTCCCTGTAAACGGCGTTATTCCTGGCTGGCAAGAAGCATTACAACAAATGGAAGTTGGTACAAAGTGGAAAGTATTTATTCCATCTACATTAGCTTATGGCGAACAGGGTGCTGGTGGTGCAATTGGACCAAATGAAACATTGATTTTTGAAATGGAACTTTTAGCTATTAAATAGATAAACTTCACTTTCATAAAAAAACCGGTCTAAGACCGGTTTTTTTATCTAAAATTCTTGAATTTAGCTTTCGTAGCGCTTTAGCACTAAGGTTGCATTAGTTCCGCCAAAACCAAAACTATTTGACATCACGGTATCCAACGCCACCTCTGTCTGTTTCTTTTGAACAATATTTACACCTTCGGCAGCTTCGTCTAAATTGTCGATATTCGCAGAAGCTGTTATAAAGCTATCTCTCATCATCAATAGGCAATAAATAGCTTCGTGAACACCCGCCGCACCTAAAGAATGTCCAGATAGAGATTTAGTCGAGCCAATGGGTGGCGTATTTTCACCAAAAACAGCTTTAACCGCTTTAAGCTCAGCCATATCACCCACTGGTGTACTGGTTCCATGCGCATTAATATAGTCAATCGGTGTATCGACATTTTCTAGCGCCATTTGCATACAACGTGTTGCACCCTCACCTGAAGGCGCTACCATATCGTAACCATCTGATGTGGCGCCATAACCAACGAGCTCTGCATATATTTTTGCACCTCGTGCTAACGCAACATCTAACGCCTCAACAACAACAGTCCCACCACCGCCAGCAATAACAAAACCATCACGATCTGCATCATATGCTCGAGATGCCGTTTCTGGCGCATCGTTCCTTTTCGTAGACAATGCCCCCATAGCATCAAACATCATCGTTAATGACCAATGTTCTTCTTCACCGCCCCCTGCGAACACTCTGTCTTGTTTGCCTAACTGAATAAGCTCCATCGCGTTGCCAATACAATGTGAACTAGTCGCACAGGCTGAGGTAATTGAATAATTCACCCCTTTTATCTTATACGGTGTTGCCAGCCCAGCAGATACCGTACTGCTCATCGTTCTTGGCACCATATAAGGCCCTACGCGACGAATTCCCTTGGTATTCAATAGATTAATAGCTTCATCAACATTTTTTGTAGAAGCGCCTCCAGAACCCATAATAAGTCCAGTTTTGGGGTTTGACACTTCTTCTTCCGTTAAACCTGCATCATCAATAGCTTGTTGCATTGATACATATGCATAAGCAGCTGCATCGCCCATAAAGCGCCGCGCCTTTCGGTCAATGAGTTCGTCCAGATTTATCTCTGGCACGCCAGCAACATGACTACGAAAACCTTTTTCTTTGTAAGCTTCTACAAAACTAATACCCGATTTGCCCGCTTTAAGCGAGTCTGACACTGCATCAACATCACTACCCAGTGATGAAACAATACCCATGCCTGTAATAACAACGCGTCTCATATTAAATCCTTCTTTAGAAATTTTCTGTCGAGGTAAATAGTCCTACGCGCAAATCCTTTGCTTCATAAATCACCTTTCCATCTACTTCCATCACTGCATCAGCAATACCCATCACCAGTTTACGCATAATAACTCGTTTCAAGTCGATTTTATAAGTCACTTTTTTAGCCGTCGGTAACACTTGACCCGTGAATTTTAACTCACCTACACCTAAAGCTCGACCACGCCCTAAACCACCTTTCCAACCTAAATAAAAACCGACCAACTGCCACATCGCATCTAAACCAAGGCAACCTGGCATTACCGGATCGCCTGGAAAGTGGCACTCAAAAAACCATAGATCTGGCGTAATATCCAGTTCTGCTATGATTTGTCCTTTCCCATTCGCTCCACCATCTTCTGTGATGGATATAACCCTATCAACCATTAACATATTTGGCATAGGTAACTGCGCATTACCAGGACCAAATAACTCCCCTCTGCCACAACTTAGTAACTCTTCTTTATTAAATGAATTCTGTCTTTTAGTCTCTGTCAAAACAATACGTCCTTAAAGTGTCCATGGGTTAAGGTTAAATTTATAATGGTATATGATACTTGTTCTTAATCAATTGAGCGAGCACCTTAAACACCTAGTAAATGTGCAGTGATTAATAAAATCACGCAATCACACGCATAAACCTTTAACGCGTACGATATATTCCATTTAAAAATCTGTTGTCCGGACACACCATAGCGCCCATGCAAAGCAAGGTTTATCCCAGATATAGGGCTAGCAGAAACCCCAATAGCCCATCCCATTAAAAACATAATTGCCAATAAAGTTTGATTAGGCTCAATGGTCATAATCCAATGCCCAATAACAGCAATACTGATAACAGGGTGAACACCTACAATAGCCAATACAAATATAAGCAATAAAATAACCGACGCGGCAATACCATCAAAATGTTGAAAAGGAATGGCTATAGATAGCCCATCAAGTGCCGCCGCCAAACCAGAACCAAATATACCCGCGACTAAGAAAAGTAATAGTTCGTTTTTCATTTGCGGAAGCTTATTCATCGTATGACCGATGAAATCACTAGTTGCAGCTCCTGCCCCTTTCCTCCACAGCAAAACAAACACGCTCAAGCCTAATGAGCAAATAGCTATCAAAATCAGCACACTAATAGCTGGAAATAAAGTATGCATCACGGCAACAAGCAACACTAAAACTACTGGCAGCCACAGCGCCTGAAAATGCATAGGATAACCCACAAAACCATCGATAGACTCGCTCTTATCCACCTTGATTTCGTACAAGGTTACAACAAGCGCGATGCTTGCCATACTCATACCAACAGCCATTACTATTGGTAAAGATGCATCGGGCGTAAACACCAAAGATGCCGCAAATGCTGCAAAAAATGGCGACCAATGCGCTCCAGATGTAAAAGCCCTTGTTAATAGCTTTTGTTGGTTCATCGATAGTTGAGCTTCTTTTACTAGGCGATCCGCAACCAATAAAACAGCCGATAGATTAATAATAGCGCCAAAAAAATGCACGCCAAAATACGTTCTAACAAACGCTTTAAAGCCCCTCGGTAACGGTTCAGCCTTTTCACTCGGAGGTAATGCGACCAGCTGTAGAAATTGCACCCCAATCAACATCACGATCATTAACTGGTTAGCCGTCAAGGCTTTAACGACATCAGATGTTTCGCCGGTGATCCACGCGACTACCCAACTTAACATTGCGAAAAAAGCAATCGTCAAGATAATTTTTTTCTGCTTGAGAGCCAAACTAAAGAACAAAATACTGCCCGCCAGCCACATCAAGCCACCTTGGGCCCAGTCAATACTAATCGGGGTCCAGGCACTCATAATTGTTAATGCAAAACTAAGCAATAACAATAAGCCTGGGGCCTGTTTAAATAGAGGCATTGAAGCCTAGTCGTTTTCTACGGCTCGACGTAATAATGTCGAGATCACCTTATTATAAGGCGCATCTTTTCCTATTTTCTCGCAGCCACGAATCACCACACCGCAAATTTCTTCTATTTCTAGTGGCCGCCCTTTTTCACGGTCGACCAGCATGGATGGTTTTATTGAGTCAAACGTTGCAATCAATTCGAACATCTCTTCCAAGTCATCACTTGATAACTCAACATCATTTGCCTTAGCTGCCATGACAGCTTCTTTCATTGCGCCCTTTATAAGTGGCATCAAGGTCAAATCGGGCGTTGCTTCTCCGGTTTCTAGCTCCAACAACGCACAGAGTGGGTTTAATCCATTATTAATAATCAGCTTAAGCCATAGCTCCTTATTAATATCATCTGATGTTTCAGTAGGAATACCTGCATCGTTAAAACACTTTGCTAAGTGTTGAATTTTTTGCAGTAACGTCCCATTTAAGCCCTTATTATTTGGCCAGGCACCAAGAATAACTTGTGCCGGACCAATTGATTCAACCATGCCTGGCTGAATAATATGAGCCCCAATACGCCTTGCAATCCCACCCAGTACCATGCCTTTAGGCAGCACCTTCGCAAATTGCATTTCATTTTCAACACCATTTTGTAACGACAACATAAGAGGCAAATTACAGCCCTCATATTGCTGATACCAACGACTCAGTTGATCAGCAAAAACTCGCGTTTGCATCGCTTTTAAACAAACGATGATGAGGTCGACATCATCAGGCTTGGCGTCACCAAGCCACTGATCAAGACTCGTTGCATCAACCATTTGGTTAAAATCCAACGAGGCGTGCTTTACCGTGAGCCCCTGCTCTTGCATAGCTTTCAGGTGATCACCGCGCGCAATGAGTTTCACAACATGACCTGCTTGTATTAGTTTGGCTGCGTAATAACAGCCAATGCCACCTGCGCCTACTACTGTGATTTTCAATGCAATAACCTTTTTTTACTATTCAGCTTCAGCAAAAAAATCTAACACCAACTCATTAAAGCGAGCATTATGTTCAATTTGCGTCCAATGGCCACAGCAACCAAACATATGTAATTGAGAATTAGGAATTAAATCAAACAAGGTTGTAGATGTGATAGGCGGAACAACCAAATCTTCACGACCATGAACCATCAATGTTTCATGCTGAATGTTCTTAATATCTTCTGGTGCACTCGCTAATGCTTCAACCCAACGTTGGCGTGGAGCAGGAAACATTTTACTAAACGACTCTTGAAAGCCAGGTTGTACGCTCGCTTTATAACGAAGTTCGGCTAACTCATCAGTTACCAAACTACGATCATAGGCGAATAAATCCATCATCTTACGCATATTCTCGACAGACGGCTCATAACCCCAGACCTCATCGAGCCCTTGTGTTAATTCAAAATCAACCCCCGCTGCACCCATTAAAACAAGACGGTTAACACGTTCAGGGTGTTTAATAGCCAATGCTATCGCCAAACCACCACCAAAAGAATTACCCACCAAATGCGCTTTCTCAATTTCTAGCGCATCCATTAAGTCAATGGCGTGCTGAACCCAGTTCTCCATTGAGTAGTTATAATCTTCAAGTCTTTCTGTAAAACCAAATCCGGCCATATCTGGCGCAATAACACGGTGATTTTTCGCCAGTACAGGAAGCACCAAACGCCAGTTTGCCCACGCCGTTACACCAGGGCCAGAGCCATGAATCATAAACACTGGCGAGCCTTCACCTACATCATGATAGTTTGTTTTAAATGCACCGGTTTGAATACTGTTTGCAATTTCTGGGTTTGAACTCATGTATTTCTCCTAAATATAAACTTATAAATTAAATTGATTTGCCAACATTTTATAGGAGGCTATGCGAGGTTGAAAGGAATGAGTGACATTAACAATCATTAACTCGTCGACATCGTATAACTCCGCCGTTTGTTCTAGCTGTGACTGACACTGCTCAGGTGTACCTGTCACCATCGTTGCTAAGGTTTCATCGTAATAAGCCTGATCAGATAGTGACAACTGCTTTTTCTTATCCATCACCTCTTCTGGTGTGAAAAAGGTGTCTATCTTGCCGTGACGAAAGGCTTGTACTTTCCAGTATGTATGACTACTGGCAATCAATTCTGCTTCTTCTTTTGAGTCTGCACAAATCGCCGCTACCGCAATAATAGCCTCTGGTTTTTCGATACTGCCACCTTGTTTAAAAGCATTACGATAGCGTTGAATAATTTCTGGCGGCCTATCATGCGTTCCAATAAATAAAGCCAATACAAAACCTGCACCTAAGACGCCCGCCATTTCGGCGCTACCATCACTAGAGCCTAGCATCCAAACTGGCGGCGCACCCACATCAGTTGGCACAACAATCGCTTGACTATAGGGGTGGTCTGCGGGCAAATTGTTACTTAAATAGCCTATTAAATCTTGCGTTTGACTAGGGTAATACTCAGACGGTACTGTTTGCCTTGGTGCAGAAATAGCCGCTGATGAAACCGGGTGCCCACCAGGTGCACGTCCCACGCCTAAATCAATTCGGCCGGGGTGAAATGCCTCAAGCATTTTAAATGTTTCAGCCACTTTAAACGCGCTGTAGTGAGGCAACATAACGCCACCACTACCGACGCGAATTCGTTTCGTTGCATGCGCAACATTACTCACCATCATTTCAGGGCATGGACTTGCATAACCCGGCGTACCATGGTGCTCAGCAACCCAATAACGATGATAACCAGCCTCGTCACACGCTTTAGCTAACTCAATCGTCGAAAATAAACCGGTCGATTCAGCTTGATTATCATGTACAGGTGATTGGTCGAGAACACTTAGTTTTAGGTTTTTCATCGTATAATTAGGCCAGTTAAAAAGACGTTTATAATAAATTATTTTAAGCTGACAAGTCGATGACAGTTATCAAAAAACATAAAAAAGCCGCGTAATAGAGAAATAGTGATGCTTACAACTGGGAGTGCTAGCACCTCTTACTTTAAACCAAAATGGAATTCGTACTTACATGCAATCCACACTGTGCATCTTTGCCGGCAGCCAACGCAGCTAGATAAACCAATGCCGCGCCGTAAGTACCTGTTGCATTATTAAGGATAAAGGCCTCTCACTTAAAGCCACCCGTCAAGGCCTAACTAAGATTGGCACGTGAAATCAGCGCATGATCGACAATAATGACTTAAATTTGACTTAAATTTACACAAAAAACATAAGTCATTGTAATTAAAATATTTTTTTGTTGGCACAATGATTGCTATTATAAAATAAATATTAAATTAGAAATGGATACGAACAATGAGTGATGACGAGAATAATGATGGCGCCGACTGGGGTGATGCTCTCGAAGAGCAAGCTGCCGCAAGCGCTGATGCAGATTGGGGTGACGCTTTAAACGAGCAAGCTGAAGGTGAAGCAGAAGCCAGCGCTGGCGCAGACTGGGGCGATGCCCTTGAAGAGCAAGCCGCAGCAAGCACTGATGCAGATTGGGGTGAGGCCTTAAACGAGCAAGCAAATGCCGGAACGACCTCATCAAACGCGTTAACAGGTTCTGACCACGAAATTAATTTAGATGTCATTTTGGATGTGCCGGTCACGATGGCCATGGAAGTAGGCAACACCAAAATTAGCATACGTAACTTACTTCAATTAAATCAAGGCTCCGTTATTGAGCTTGATCGTTTAGCAGGTGAGCCAATGGATGTGCTAGTGAATAAAGTGCTTATTGCCCGTGGCGAGGTTGTGGTTGTCAACGATAAATTTGGTCTTCGTTTGACCGATATCATCAGTCCTGCTGAGCGAGTAAAAAAACTTAAATAGTTCTTAAATCACTCACTTTATTTGATGCCTCCTGATCCTCAACCTTGTTGGGGCATTGGGCGTCTTTAGCACCCCCTTTTGCAAAATACCTGTGATTATTATTAAGAAAATAATAAGTTGTTAACCTGTACTCGTTAACCAAAAAAACTCACTCATCCTACGTCAAGTTAGCCAGTGCAAAACATAGAACCACCCCTTGTGCTAGGATAATCGACTAACAACTAAGGGCAATGAATGAGGTTTTTTACGTAAATAAATCACCTATATTCAGCAATCATCGCCTTAAAAAGTATTTTTACAAAACATTTTCGAATTCTTGACTAAACTTGCAGTGTCATTGGTCGATAATATAGTTATAAAAATTAAACAGTAAGGAGTAGTCCAAATTGGATAAGAATATGAAAATTCTAGTTGTAGATGATTTTTCTACGATGAGACGAATAGTTAAAAACCTCTTAAGAGAGTTAGGGTTTACTAACTTAGACGAAGCAGATGATGGCCAAACCGCTTGGCCAAAATTAAAAGCGGGTGATTATGATTTTTTAGTAACTGACTGGAATATGCCAGGCATGACAGGAATCGATTTACTAAAAACCGTACGCGCGAACCCTCAAACTGCAAATATGCCCGTACTATTAGTGACCGCCGAGTCCAAAAGAGAGCAGATTATTGAAGCAGCCCAAGCTGGAGTTAATGGATATATTATCAAACCATTTACTGCCGCGACGCTAAAAGAAAAAATCGATAAAATTTTTGCTCGGACCAGCGGTTAATAATGGCAAACGGAGCAGACATGCAAAATGAACAAGATAGGTTGGAATTGCTTGAAAAAGCCCAGCGATTAATTAAAAGTATCGAGAGTAATGATGATTTAGTAACCGCTGAGCTGTTAAGCGCGATTTCTATTGATAATGAAAAACGCTTATTTAAAGAAGTTGGACAGCTAACGCGCAATTTACATGATAATTTAGCGACCTTTGCACTAGACGATCAGTTAACCGCTTTAACTGATAAAGGAATTCCAGATGCTAAAGAGCGCTTAAATTATGTTATTGATATGACAGATGAGGCAGCAAACAAAACGCTAACTGCCATCGAAGAAGTCATCCCTGTTACCACTGAAATGGAACATAAATCAGAAGAACTTTACAAAAATTGGAATAAATTTTTGAGCCGTGAATTATCGCTCCCTGAATTCAAAGCAATGTCAGCTGAAATCACTAAATACCTTGAAAGCTCATGCAGAAACACCAAGTTTGTTCACGAAAAGGCCAATGAAATTGTGATGGCTCAAGGCTTTCAGGATTTGACAGGGCAGGTTATTAAAAAAGTTATCGGGCTTGTACAAAACGTTGAAGACAGTTTAGTTGAGTTAGTAAAAATCGCCGGAGCTCAAGAAGCAACAATGACTCCGACCAAAGCGACCGGCCCAAAAGACAAACTTGAAGGCCCGACAGTACCCGGTATCGTTGTTGAAGGGGCTGTAAACAGTCAAGATGAAGTAGACGACCTTTTGTCCAGTTTAGGGTTCTAAGGAATAATTATGGCCATTGATTTAGAAGACGAAATCTTACAAGACTTTTTAGTTGAATCCGCTGAAATTCTCGAAGAATTAAGTGAGCAGCTGGTTGAACTAGAGCAATCACCAGAAGACTCCGATTTATTAAACTCTATCTTCAGAGGCTTTCATACAGTTAAAGGGGGCGCTGGCTTCCTTGGGCTAGATGGTATGGTAGGAATTTGTCATGTCTCAGAAGACGTGTTTGATATCCTCAGAAACGGAGAGCGTGTTGCCGATTCCGCGTTAATGGATGCTATTCTACGGGTCCTTGATGTCGTAAATGATATGTTTGAGTCTATTCGTTCTGGTGAAGACCCAGCACCACCTGACCCGACACTTATTGCTGAAATTTCAGCCTTTAAAACCCCAGCCAATCAAGGCTCAGAAACGGTAATAAAAACGCCGGAGTTAACGATTCCGCCGGAGTTAACACAGGACCCAGCCATCTCTGCCCAGAGCAGCGCGGTAGCTGATGAGGTTCAGCAAGAATTTGAAGAGATGCTTAAATCCACAAGCTCCAGTGAACTCGAGGTACCCGTAGCGCCATCATCGGATGATATTACTGAAGAAGAATTTGAGAGTTTACTCGATGAATTGCATGGAAAAAATAAAGCACCTTCAGTGCCGCTTGAAGCTCAGACCGAACCCGCTGGTTCTGACGACATATCCGAAGAAGAATTCGACAAACTTTTAGATGAAATGCACGGTAAAGGAAAAGGCCCAGCCGGATCCGTTGCCACACCACCACCCTCTCCTCCTGTTGTAGAGCCAACACCTGTTGTTGAACACACCTCGCCTGCTAAAGAACCCATTAAAGAAAAAACTAAAGCGCCTGCGACAAAAGCACCCGCCGAAACAAGTGTACGCGTAGACACTCAACGACTTGACGATATTATGAATATGGTTGGTGAGCTTGTGCTAGTTCGTAATCGTTTGTCCAAGCTTCGCTCTGGCAGTGAAGACGATGAAATGACTAAAGCCATTTCTAACTTGGACATTGTTACCGCTGATTTACAGTTAGCTGTGATGAAAACGCGGATGCAACCCATTAAGAAAGTGTTCGGACGTTTCCCACGAGTAGTACGAGATTTAGCTAGATCATTAAATAAAAAAATAGCACTTGAATTGGTCGGTGAAGAAACTGATTTAGATAAAAACTTGGTTGAAGCTTTGGCCGACCCACTCGTTCACCTTGTCAGAAACTCTGTTGATCATGGCATTGAATTACCAGAAGATAGAATTGCCGCTGGGAAGTCGGAAGAAGGGCTTATTGTTCTTAGTGCATTTCAAGAGGGTGACCATATTCTTCTAACGATTGAAGATGACGGCAAAGGCATGAACCCTGAAGTATTGCGTGCCAGTGCCGTTAGCAAAGGAATGATGGATCAAGAAGCTGCATCTCGATTAACCGATATTGAGTGTTATAACTTAATTTTTGAAGCTGGTTTCTCAACGAAAACGGAAATATCAGATGTGTCTGGCCGTGGCGTGGGTATGGATGTCGTTAAAACTCGTATCGTTGGTATGAATGGTACTGTTCATGTAGAGTCTGAGTTAGGTCGCGGTAGCAAAGTTGTTATTAAATTACCGTTAACACTAGCTATTATGTCTACCTTAATGGTTAAACTATCCAAACAAACTTTTGCCCTACAACTATCTAGTGTTGTGGAAATATTAAGCTTAGATTTATCAAATACAAACATGATAAATGGCAAGCTCGTTGTGATGGTAAGAGGTAAGGCATTACCGTTGTTCAACCTGAATGAGTGGTTAATTCCAGGATACAGCTCGGATGAAAATGCAACACAAAACCAACATGTCGTTGTTGTTAGCTCAGGGCATAACCCAGTTGCTTTTATAGTTGACCAGTTATTAGGACAAGAGGAAGTTGTTATTAAGCCACTGGGTACTTTATTGACTCACGTCGGCGGCTTAGCAGGCGCAACCATAACAGGAGATGGCGGTATCGCAATCATTTTAGACATTCCTAGTATGTTAGATCGCTACGCATAACGCACTATTAAAGAGCAAGGTAATAAAAATGAGAAAGCAGTCAATTTAATGAAAACGTGGGCCATATCAAACCAGAAAGGCGGTGTTGGTAAAACAACAACCGTCGTGACCCTCGCTGGATTATTGTCAATGCGTGGCAAACGCGTGCTCTGTATTGACCTTGACCCCCAAGGGTCAATGACAAGCTACTTTCGCCTAGACCCAGACAGCATTCAACAGAGTGCTTACAACCTATTTAAAGACAGTTCAGAGAAGCTAACACCAGAGCCACAAAAGTATATTCAAAAAACTTCTTTTGCTGGGTTAGATGTTCTGCCTGCTTCTGTGGCATTAGCAACGCTGGATCGTCAGGCCAGTAAGTTTAAAGGACTGGGGCTTGTGATTACTAATGCGCTGAAAAAACTTGAGCCTGCCTATGATGTTATTCTTATTGATACCCCGCCCATGTTGGGAGTATTGATGATTAATGCGCTAGCGGCGAGTGATCACTTAATTGTGCCTGTGCAGACAGAGTTTCTAGCACTCAAAGGACTTGAGCGGATGATGAAAACATTAAAAATGATCCAGAAAACTAGGCATAAACCACTTAAATACACCATTGTTCCCACTATGTTTGACAAAAGAACCAGAGCTTCTGTTAGCAGCTTGAATTCACTTAGGAATAATTATAAAGATAAATTATGGCGTGGTTATATAACCGTTGATACGCAGTTACGCGAAGCCAGTAGAGCCGGTACCCCTGCCTCAATATTATCACCTAAATCTAAATCGGTGATAGCCTACGACAATTTATTGCAAACCATCTGGGATGATAAAGCAAAGCTTACTTTGGTATCAAATGATGGCCGATAACAAAGTGAAATCAATATTAGACCAAGATGACGCAATGGAGAGCTACTTCGTCGGACTTTTGTCAACTTTAGATCCCGAGAATGCAAATGAGCTTTCTGACAATGGCGTGAAATTAGTGTCAACTAGCTCTACAGCTGAAGATGAGCTACCTACAGACTGGGAAGCTGATGTTGATGAAGCCGAAAGGCTCGAAGAAGAGAAAGCTGAGGCCGGACGACTCAAAGCCGAAGTAGCGCGCCTTAAAGCAGAGCAAGCCGAAGCCGCACGTCTGAAAGTAGAACAGGCCGAGGCCGTACGACTCGAGGCAGAGCAAGCAGAAGCGGCGCGTCTGGAAGCAGAACAGGCCGAGGCCACACGTCTGGAAGCAGAGCAAGCCGAAGTAGCACGTTTGGAAGCAGAACAAATCGAGGCTGCGCGACTCGAAGCAGAGCAGGCCGAAGTAGCACGTTTGGAGGCAGAACAAATCGAGGCTGCACGACTCGAAGCAGAGCAAGCTGAAGTGACGCGTCTGGAAGCAGAGCAAGCAGAAGCAGCACGTTTGGAAGCAGAACAAATCGAGGCTGCACGATTCGAAGCAGAGCAAGCTGAAGTAGCACGACTTGAAGCAGAGTTAGTTAAAATCGATAGCTCTGCCCCTTCATGGGTTACACATCAATTCACCGCCTTAGTCGGTAGCGTTAACAATGTAAATCTAACCTTCCCTTCAAATGCCATCAAGGGAGAACTGGAGTTCAGTAACGACCTCAAAAGTGTTAAGGACCAACCCGACTGGGTGCTTGGCTTAAAAGTATTGGGTAAAGATTTTATTGCTGTCATTGATGCGGGCAAACTGATGTTAGACCAACCGGTAAGAGATACTCATAAAAAACCGTATAAAAAAATTATTTTATTAAACGGCAGCAAATGGGGTATTGCATTAGATTCGATTTCGACCGAGATAGACATTAACGCATCTGATATTAAGTGGCGTAAAAGTGCGTCCGAACGCCCATGGTTATGCGGGTTTATATCAGAACAGCAATTAGCGATTGTTGACCCCACCAAAATTTTTGCTAAAAATAAATAAACGCTCTAGATGAAACAAAATATACAGAAGGACTGTAAATGAATTCAGATGATAGTGAACACCAGCACCAAGATGTAGTTGAGCCGGTTACGCAGTGGCTAACCTTTGTCTTGGGCAATGAGAAATATGCCGTTAAAGTTATGCAGGTTCAAGAGGTTCTTCGATATACACCTATCGCACCAGTTCCTGGTGCCCCTATGGAAGTTTTAGGTATTATCAATTTGCGCGGTAATGTTGTCACAGTTGTCGCGTTACGCAAGAAGTTTAATATGCCATCGACAGAAAATGATGATTTTACGAGAATCATGATGATGGATGTTCAAGGACATATAATGGGTGTACTTGTTGATAAGGTGAAAGAGGTCGTTTATTTAAAAGATAGCGAAATAGAATCAGCGCCTGATGTAAATAATAGTAACCCCGAGACTTCTATCTTTATTCAAGGCATTGCACATGTTGATAATGAATTACACATACTTGTTAACTTAGATAAATTATTGAGTGCGGAAGACTTAGAGTTATTAATGTAGCCCCCTTGTCACTATCAGACATCAAAAAGCAGTTAGCTAACTATCATTGGTTGACTAACTGAGCGATATTTCACTAAAGTACTCATTCAGCAGCCAAAATACACTCTAATGAAACATTGCTTGAAAGTTATTTTTTATAAAATAACCGTATATATATGTAATACGCTGCTATAGAAGCTTTTTTATATACGTATTTATATTATTGATACTCAAACTACTATTTAGATAAGTAACTGTTAAAATTATTGTTGAGCACTCATTCCTCATAACAGAGCCGGATAGAGTAAAGTAAAAGCTGCTATTTGTAATTTCCAGCTAAAGCCTCTTAGGCGGCTTATCGTCCTATCTAATGGTGGTTGTCATGATCTATTTTATTAATAACCGGTTTTACCAACTAGTATAAATCAGCATGTCCATAATAAACGGGGTCACTCGTTGGTTTTAATAAGCCATCTAAAATTTTTGATGCTTTTAACTTAGTACCCATATCAAAATAAATCAGCATATTTCTTGATAGCACGTAGTCAAACTGACCTACTTTTTTTAACCCTGGGTCGAATAAATTACATGCGTTAAAGTCGACACATGATTTAACCAGCGTATTTAAATGAAACTTATCACCTTTTTTTAAAAAATACTTATTCACTAAATCGGGTGGCATTTTACTGATGTCTCGCGCATTATAAACGCCCTCTTTCGCACGTTGTAATGCAGCCGTATCTATATCCGCGCCCAGTAGGTTAAAACGAGTTGAGGGCACACCTGCTTCCAGCAGGGCAATCACGATGGTATAGGGTTCCTCTCCAGTGGAGCAAGGCATACATAAAATATTTACCTTATCAACTCGTTTACATACGTTAGCCACTAAAGTTTTTATTTGCTCGAACTCTCGATAAAAGTACGTCTCGTTCGTTGTAACATAATTCACCAGCTCTTGCCGTAGCGAGTTATCTCGCGCGACCTTCTTTAAACATTCATCAAAGCTATTAATATCCCTTTGTTGGCAAAAACTTTTTAATTTACTTTGAAAAATGGCCCGCTGTTTTTCAAAATTTATCCCTGTCAGCTCTTTAATATAGTTAAGGCTGTTTTGGACATTCTCAAAGTCTTGTAGTACACAATTAAGCTCTGGCTCAAGCAACGGTTTTTTTTTATTTTTAAATAACCCAAACACCTTTAGCCTCCAAGCAATTTTACGGTTTGAATAATATCCCAGAGGGGTTTAACTGAAATATCTTTAACTAACAATTTAGCTTGAAATGGCATACCGTAAACGACCGCTGAGCATTCACTTTCGGCAATACAGGGCCACCCTTTATCAGCTAGTGCCTTAATTCCTTTTGCGCCATCATCACCAACACCCGTTAGTATAATACCAGTTGTTTTAAAAGCCCTAGGTAACAATGCAGCTGATTCAAAAAGGCTATCTATATCTGGGTTATAGCGCTCCATCACTTGTATTTTTTGCACGAAAACCAAACCCGCTGCCCCCAACCTTAATCGCGTCATAAATGAACAAATATAGATATGCCCCGGTAAAACAGCCAGCTGATCGGTAACAGCCACCACCTTTAGCGTCGTCACATGTTGCAGCTGCTTAACAAAGCTTGGAATATACTCAGCACCCATATGTTGCGCAATAATAATTGTGGCTGAAAAATCAGGCGGCAGGGCGTGAATAATCTTCTGTATATGCCCAGGCCCACCAGTGGAGGCACCAATCAGTATAAGCGTTCTAGGTTCTGAATGTTTCAAGCTGAGCATTTAAGTTTTCAGTCATTGAGTTAAGGTGCTCTGCAGCCGACGCTATTTCTTCAACACTTCGCGCATTAGTAGATGAAATAGCATTAATTTCCCCAATTTTATCAACAATCGCCGACACTTTACTCCCTGTTACTTCAAATTCTTCGACTGTTTTATCACTCAACTTCGTAGCATTTTCCACAATCACGACTGTTTCATTAATACTACTATCCACTGTATTTGCAATAGTCGATAGCTCTTGAATATCGGCTGAGCTAAGGTCCATTTCTCGCCGGACTGTTTCAATAGAACCAATCAGTAAGCTGATTGTTTCATTAATTTTACCTAAGCTAGCTTGAGTATGGCCTGCTAGGCCACGCACCTCATCGGCGACCACCGCAAAGCCTCGCCCGTGTTCACCGGCTCTTGCAGCTTCAATCGCCGCATTTAAAGCTAGCAAGTTTGTTTGATCTGCAATATTTGCAATCACATCCAGTACCGTTTTAACTTCCGATGTCTCATCATGCAACTTGGCTACATCTTGTGCCAAGGCCAACTCTCTATCGGCTGTTGTTTGCACGCTCCCTGTCAGACGTACAATGTCATCTCTTGCTTCTAGTAGCTTACTATTTGCACTCAACATCTCCTCTTTACTGGTTTGCGCATCAGCGATTGAGTTGTTAATTTCTTCACTAATTAGCGTGGCTTCACTGCTTGCTTCATTAACAATGAGAACAGATTTTTCTACATTACTCCCTACCCCAAGTGAGCTGGTGGATAATTCGTGCGCAATCGATGCATTTTCTGTTGAGGAGTTTTTTGCCGTATTAATAAGCTCTTGAAGCGCTCTCAATAGCCCGTTCACGCTATCAGCCATTTCATTGAGCTCTTTAGGTGCATTATTGTCCAGCGACTGGGTGATGTCTTTGTTCATTGCAATAGCTGACAACTGGCTTTTAAACCTATCTATCGGCTTTGTTACCGCTATTTTTATCACCATCAACCCCAACACGACAAACACTGCCAATAAAATGGCTGCAACCATAAAAACATGTTGCCTGATCTCGTTGGGAGCAAGCATGACTTCTGCTTCGTCAATGTCTGAGATAATAGCCCATTGAAGGTCTTCACCAATGTTCACTGTTGAATAAGAGGACAACACGGGGTTCCCGTTGTAATCAAGAACAATTTCTGTATTGCTTTCCCCTGCCAAGGCGCGCCTTGATGCATCTGTATCCACTGAGCCTAAGGTCGGGTTAGCAAAGGAGGCTTGCAGCGAATGATTGACTGGGTCTAGAAAGCGCTCACTTCGCATGAGCTTGTCTGCACCTACAAGGTAGTCTTCTTGCGACTCACCATAGCCTTCTCTAAAGGTCATCACCTTATTGATCGCTTTATCGGATAGCTGCATCACCAGCACACCCTCAATGACGCCACCTTGCTTAATGGGGCTACCGATAAACATCGCAGGCTCATTATTGCTGGGGCCATATGGTCTCATATCAACAAAAGTGGTTCGGTTATTTTCCAAGGTTTTACGCCACGCTTCAGCCAAACCGCTATCTTTTAACGGGCCAACACGTAAATTAGCACCATGATCAGACTCTTTAGCCACCGTGTACATGACATGCCCATGTTGCTTGGTGATTAGAAAAATATCGTAATACCCCTTATTCTTCATGTAATGACTAAAGTACGCCTCACTTTCTTTGACCATCCTTTTCACATCTTTATGCTCAACAGGAAAAGGCCCATTGGCCGCAATAGTTAAGCCACTGGATGCAAACTTCAAGCCATTAAATAAATCCAGCGTATTCAATGAGCCTGATAACACCTCTATATCAGCCGTTTTTTGCATGAAATAATTTTCAATTTGGCTCTTTTTAATATCCCGTGAAGAGGTCAATCGCTCATACTCGTTTTTAACGAGTACAGCCGTTATTTCATGTATTGACACATAACCGATAAGGCTTGCTAATAAAACTAGAGAACCTACCACTAAGGATAGGACTTGCATTTTAAGTGATATTTTTTTCATCTTTTACATCGACTCCTTGATTAATTGGTAACCCCTGTCAGTTCGAAAAAATTCATTAAGAGATTTTTCACGCTACTTAGATAGCACTGGTAACCAGTGAATTAGCTAAAGTATAGTCAGCTTTTTTAGTTTTAGCTCTTTCACTCCTATATCTATCGGCTATATAAGTAATATCTGAAACATTATTTGCAATATATGAAACGTTATTTAAAGCCAAAGCTCTTTTAATCTATACAACTAAAAGTATAAAAAACGCTCAAAGATAAAAAAACCTGGCTTTCAACACTGCCTGATACTTTGGAAAATAAATTATTTTGCGCACATAAGAAAAACCTGAAGACTAGCGACAGTCATTTCCAAGTAAGGTTAAAAGAGCCTCAACTTCTTCACATCTATTTACCAGCAAACTAAGCTGCCTTTTTGTTACCGATTACGGTCAATTGTTTTAATAACACGATATGCCCCATGGAAAGTAGGAATAGCAACATTGTTCTCTTTTGCCGCTTCAATTAGCGGCAAAAACAAAGCATCCGCCTCCGTTACTTTCCCATTAATCAAGTCTTCATGCATGGATGTACGAATACCCCTAGGCAGCGACTTCATGTGCTCCCCAAGGTCAAGGCACACTTGAACGGCTTCTTCAAAGCTAGACTCATCCAGTACTTTAAAAAATGAAAAAGGTGCGTAATAATCTTGTGGTGTATAACCCTGTGATTTATAGACATCAATCAGCTCCTTAGCGATCGCCACATAGTGCTCCGCTCCTTCACGTATTGAAATACCAGCGGCATAATCCAACGCAGGAATGGCACTAAGCGTACTCGCAGCCCATGAAGATGCACCAGAAACTTGAATAACTTTTTCCCATAAAACGTGATTAATATCTTCAACAGATTCTGCTTTTAAATTTGCATCAGTAAAGGCTTTTGCTAATATTTCAGTTCGCTCGGTACTACCTCCATCAAGTTCGCCGAAAAAGGCTGTGGTTGGCGCGGTCACATGGTTATTAACCATACCGGGCGCCAATAAGGTACCACCTTCAAGAGTCGAACCACCAATCACTTTTGCAGACCCAAAACGTTCGACCAGTAAGGCCTCTTTACCCACACCATTTTGCATGGTTAAGGCACACTTGACTTGGTCGACTAAAACAGCCGCATCTTCTAGAGCCGCAGGCGCATCTTTTGCTTTGGTTAATAAAATATAGTAGTCAATAGCGCCCTCAACCTGGTCTGGCATAGTGACGGCGTGCAAATTATCCTTAATCAACATATCACCTAAACGACCTACCACTTGCAAGCCGTTTTGGTTAATAGCATCTGCATGTGCTTGCCGGCTAATTAGTGTCACCTGATGTCCTGACTTTGCTAAGTACCCTCCTATAACAGAGCCTAAACCGCCTGCGCCATGTATACAAATATGTAATGCTTTTTTCTTCATGCTTTAACTCACACCCAATTCTTTTAATGTTGATTGAATACGTGCTTTTAACGCTGGTGTACATTGTTCAACCGGTGGACGAATGGGCCCTGCTTTCAAGCCTATCTCTTCAAACCAAGCTTTCATACTAGCCAATGCGCTAGCATAGGTGAATGTTTGCACCACATCCCAAATAAAAACTTCATTATAAAATTCTCGAATATCGTTTAGCTGTGCGCTCGCATGATAGGCCTCTTCCCACTTACCTGCTGCTGACAATGCCATATAATCTTTAACTATATGTCGTTTCTTGCCATATAAAATATAAGACAGCTCACCAAACAGTGCTTGCCCACCTTTTCTTAAGTCATCACAAAAAACAGTCTCAAATGGATCAGATACAATAAAGTCAGGGCGAATAATATTGCGTATTTTCAGCGTTTCCACTCGATTCATAACACCTTGCTTTGTTCCAACCACAGTCTCAAGGTCAGCCAAACGCTGCATTAAGTCCCAGCCTAGTACTTTGCCAGAAACTGGTGTTCTATATAGAACAACCGCTAAATCTGAACTATCTGTGATAAATTTAAACCAGTTGTAAATTTCATCATCACTTTTAAGTTGAACGACTGGGTTAATAACTTCCACACCGTCATAACCAAGCACTTCCAAGCGCTTCATCTTCTCAATGGTTTGATACGCACTGGGGTCTAATAGTATTGAAAATAGAGGGATACGCCCATTAACAGCTTCAGCAACCACTTCATGATAACGATACCATTCATCTAACGTAGCGTTCCAACACTCGGCAATAAAGCCACCTACCACTAAGCCATCCACACCCATTTCAATGAAGGCTTCGATATTCTCACGAATACCTTCCTCATTAAACGTAAAGTCATCATTCATTGGTGAAATAGGACACATAAACAAGCCCTTAATATGCTCGTTCGCCCATTGTTTCGCTGTTTCTCTTGTGTAATCCATTGCTTTCTCCTGTTGAGTCTTTATTATTTTTTATAGTGCCTTCACAATAGCGGCTGCTAATGATTTTGTTGTCGCGTTAGCTCCCATATCTGGGGTAAGGCTATTTTTGTTTTGTAATACCTGCTCTATTGCCTTCACAACTCTGTCAGCAGCCTCCTGTTCGCCTAAGTGCTCAAGCATCATAGCCCCAGACCAAATTTGACCAATGGGGTTTGCAATACCTTTACCAGCAATATCTGGCGCCGAGCCATGAACCGGTTCAAACATGGATGGATAATCTCCCTCTGGATTAATGTTTGCTGACGGTGCGATACCAATGGTGCCTGCAATAGCAGGACCTAGGTCAGACAAAATATCGCCAAACAGGTTACTGCCAACTACCACATCAAACCAATTAGGGTGCAAGACAAAGTTGGCCGCTAAAATATCAATATGGTATTGATCAACATGTATATCAGGGTAGTGTTTAGATATATCCGCGAAACGCTCATCCCAAAATGGCATGGTATGCAAAACACCGTTAGATTTTGTTGCTGAGGTCAAATGCTTCTTATCACGCGTCATTGCTAATTCAAAGGCATACTTCATAACACGATCAACACCGCGACGAGTAAACACATCGGTTTTTACGACTGTTTCAAAAGGTGTCCCTTCATTTTGCCGGCCACCAATGGAGGAGTACTCGCCTTCACTATTTTCTCGTACGACATAAAAATCAATGTCTTCTGCTGTGCGACCTGCTAAAGGAGAGTTAACGCCTTTCAATAAGCGAATAGGCCGTAGATTAATGTATTGGTCAAACGAACGTCGAATAGGGATGAGCAAGCCCCATAAAGAAATATGATCAGGAACGCCTGGGAAACCAACAGCGCCCAAATAAATAGCATCCGAATTTCTTAGTTGCTCTATTCCATCATCAGGCATCATCTTACCTGTTTCGTGATAGGTTTCGCAGCTCCAAGGGTAGTTAGTAAAGCTAAGCTTAAAATCGTGCTCATCAGCTACTTTTTGTAGCACACTCAAACCGGCCGGCATCACTTCCTTACCTATCCCATCACCAGGAATAACAGCAATTTTATATCGTGCCAAAATCTCTCCTTGCCTGTCTGTTTTTTTTGTTTATATTATTAACGTCTTATATTTAATAAATCAATAAAAACATTATGAATATTAGTAACCAGAATCTTTTTAGACAGCAAGCCTTTATAAACGGGAAATGGGTTGATGCAACGGACCATCAAACGATGCCTATTTACAACCCTTCTACCCAACAATTAATAGGGCACGTTCCCGTTATAACAGCTCAGCAGACCCAAGAAACTATTAGCTTCGCTCAATCAGCATGGACTAACTGGCGAGAAAAACCAGCCAAGGAACGCTCAGTGTTATTGCGCCGCTGGTTTGACCTTATTCTTGAAAACCAAGATGACCTCGCTACAATCCTTACCCTAGAACAAGGGAAGCCTTTGACTGAGGCGCGAGGTGAGATTATATATGGCTCCACCTTTGTTGAATGGTTTGCTGAAGAAGCTAAGCGTGTTTATGGCGATACCATTCCTGCGCCCAGCGCAGATAAGAAAATAATTGTTATTAAACAAGCCATTGGTGTTGTTGCGGCCATTACACCTTGGAATTTCCCCAATGCAATGATCACCCGAAAATGTGCACCCGCACTGGCCGCTGGTTGCCCTGTGATTGTTAAACCCGCTCCAGAAACACCTTTTTCAGCTTTGGCCTTAGCCGAACTGGGTCAACAAGCAGGCTTACCAGATGGTATTTTGAATGTTATTACCGGCGATGCACAAGCTATTGGTGCCGAACTAACCACTAGCCCCTTCGTACGAAAGTTATCGTTTACCGGCTCTACTAAAGTAGGGAAAATACTAATGCGCCAATGCGCGGATACCGTTAAGAAGTTAAGTCTCGAATTAGGCGGCAACGCGCCATTTATTGTCTTTGATGATGCCGACTTAGATGCCGCCGTTGAAGGAGCAATGGCGAGTAAGTTCAGAAACACTGGGCAAACTTGTGTGTGTGCCAATCGTATTTTAGTCCAAGATGGTATCTACGATGCCTTTGCAGAAAAACTGGCCCATCGTGTATCTAACATGGTGGTGGCTGACGGCCTATCTGATCAAGCCGAACAAGGCCCGCTTATTAACTCAGCCGCCTTAGCTAAAGTACAAACCCACCTTAGTAATGCTGTTGAACTCGGCGCTACAGTGCTCACTGGTGGTCAGCCACATGCTTTAGGCGGCTTGTTTTTTGAGCCCACCGTGCTTAGCAACGTAAACGAAACCATGCAGATAAGTCATGAAGAAACCTTTGGCCCTATTGCCCCGCTATATCGCTTTAGTACCGATCAAGAGGCTATTGATATGGCCAATAACACACCGTTTGGTTTAGCGGCTTACTTTTATTCGCAAAATATTAAACGAGTCTGGCATATTGCAGAAGCACTTGAGGTGGGTATTGTTGGAATTAATGCGGGTATCGTCTCTTCTGAGGTCGCACCATTTGGAGGAATAAAAGAGTCAGGTATCGGTCGAGAGGGCTCCAAATATGGCATTGATGAATTTGTGGAAATGAAATATCTCTGTTTAGGTGAAATGTAGCTACTTTTTTAGCCTGTTGAAAAAGCTCTTCATTAAGCAAAACACACCATAGCCCTTTTAAGCTACTCCTCTCTTTAAGTTGCTAACGAGGTTTTTAATTATAAAAAAGCCCTAACAAGTTTATTATTAGGGCTTTTCTGAGGTGGTATTAAACTAATTGAGTTTTTAATATAAAGTAATATTAACGACCCAATGATTTAGCTGTTTTACCGCCAATTCCGAATTGTGTATTAGGTACTTCTTGAATCAATACACGCACATTTTGGCGAGGTGCATCAACTGCTTCACAAAGGGCATCGGTTACTTTTTCAATAACGGCTGCTTTTTGCTCATCCGTCCGTCCTTCCATCATATGAATATGTGCTATTGGCATCTCATCTCTCCTTTAGTCTACAAAGCGCATAGTAACTGCACCTAAATCTTGGTAGCGTACTGAAACATTATCACCTGCTTTAACTGCAATAGCTGGAGTAATTGCACCTGCCATAATAAAGGTACCCGCTGGAATAACTTCGTCGCGCTCTGCTAACAGATTTGCCAACATTGCAACACTCGCCGCTGGGTGACCTAATATTGCAGCACCAGCACCTAAGTCTACAACCTCACCATTGATCTCCACAACAACACCCAGTGTTTTAAGGTCTAACTCTTCAACAGGCATCATACGACCACCTGTTACAAAACGTGACGAAGAAGAGTTATCGGCAATCACACTTTTAAGGTCAAATTTGAAATCTTTATAACGAGAGTCAATAATTTCGACGGCAGGCAGTACAAAATCTATCGCTGATAACACCTCACCAATATGGCAACCCGGGCCGCTGAGTTCTTTTTTTGTAACAAAGGCAATTTCTGGCTCTACTTTCGGGTGAATCAACTCAGAAATTTTAACGTCGCCACCATCTGGAATACTAAAGTAATCGGCCAAAAAACCATAGCAAGGCGTTTCAACACCCATTTGTAGCATTTTAGCTCTGGACGTTAAACCCATTTTTAGGCCAACTATTTTATTTCCTCGTGCTTCTTTACGACGACGAATCTCCCACTGTACATCCAGCGCTTCATCCCAGGTAATATCAGGATAATCATCCGTAATTTTTGTTACTTCTGTACAGTTAAGCTCTGCATTTTCTAGATGTTCTGCTAATTTTTCAATTGTTGCTTTATCTAAAGCCATTGTATTTCCCCTTACGCTGATTTCTTTTTAATGTCTAAGGCAACGTCTTCGATCATATCCTCTTGACCGCCTACTGCACCCATTTCACCTAATGCCATTAAGATTTCTCTTGCTGGCACACCATGGTTTTTCTCTGCTCTTTTTGCATGAAGCAAGAATGATGAATAAACGCCTGCATAACCTAATGTTAAAGAGTCTCTGTCTATTCTAGTTGGTGTTGGCATTAGCGGAAGCGCTATATCTTCAGCCACGTCCATAATCTTATCGACATCAACCCCTGTTTCAATACCCATACGATTACAAACCGCCACCATCACTTCAAGCGGTGTATTACCAGCACCTGCTCCAAAACCAGCCACTGAGCCATCAATACGAACAGCACCTGCTTCAATCGCAGCGAGTGAATTTGAAATACCCATCGCCATGTTGTGATGACCATGAAAGCCGATTTCAATATCATTGCTCAAGCCTTCTCTGAGTGCGCCAATACGATCTGTTACATCATCCGGCAACAAGTAACCAGCTGAGTCCGTTGCATAAATACAATTTGCACCGTAATCAACCATTTTCTTAGCTTGTTCTAATAATGCTTCGGGTGAGGTCATGTGCGCCATCATTAAAAAGCCAACGGTGTCTAATCCATATTCGCGTGCTTTTTGAATATGCTGTTCAGAAACATCAGCTTCTGTGCAATGTGTTGCTACACGTATAGTTGAGATGCCACAGCCTGCAGCCATCTCTAAGTCGTCAACGGTTCCCAAGCCAGGCAGCAATAACGCTGATATTTTGGCATTTTTCATTTTCGGGACAACTGCTTCAAGGTATTCACGATTTGTATGTTTTCCAAATCCGTAATTTACTGAAGAACCACCTAAACCATCACCATGTGTCACCTCAATTAATGGCATACCCGCTTCATCAAGTGCTACTGCCATTCGAACCATGTCGTCTAACGAAAATTGGTGACTAACCGAATGCATTCCATCACGTAGCGCATTATCGTGTAACTTAATTTTTTTGCCTTTTAAATTCATCACCAACCTCTTAAGTTAACTTGGTTAACGTTAATGTGCCGTTTTCAATTTCTTCGGCAAACATTTCTGCTGTTCTAGTTCCAGCGGCCGTCATAATATCCAAATTACCCGCATACTTTGGAAGGTAGTCTCCTAAACCTTCAACCTCTAGAAACACACTGACTCTATTCCCATCAAAGATTGGGCCATTTTTCAACTTATAACCTGGCACATACTTTTGAACTTCTTTGATCATCGCATGCACTGATTCTGTAATCGCCTTTTGATCTGGTTCTGTTTCAGTTAAACAGTGAACAGTATCCCTCATAATTAAGGGGGGCTCTGCGGGGTTTAAAATAATGATCGCTTTGCCTTTTTTAGCACCACCAATCTCTTCAACTGCTCGGGCGGTCGTACGCGTAAACTCATCAATATTTTTACGGGTACCTGGGCCAGCTGATTTTGATGCAACTGTTGCAACAATTTCACCGTACTCTACAGGCTGAACCTGACTGACAGCTGCTACCATAGGGATAGTCGCTTGGCCACCACACGTTACCATGTTAACGTTCATTTCTTGCTCGCCAACGTGCTCTTTCAAGTTAACTGGTGGAACACAGAATGGGCCAATAGCCGCGGGTGTTAAATCAATCACTAGCACCCCTTTCTCTTGCAGTTTACGGTTGTTCTCACCATGCACATAAGCAGATGTTGCATCAAAAGCAATCTGGATATTGTCTTCTTCAATATGCGGAATTAATCCATCAACACCTTCATGTGTGGTTTTTAGTCCCGCTTCACGAGCTTTTAATAAGCCGTCTGACTCTGAGTCAATACCCACCATCCAAACTGGGTTTAAATTAGGACTACGTTGTAACTTAGCCATTAAATCCGTACCGATATTACCGGAACCGATCATTGCGCAATTTATTGCCATTAAATAATCTCCTAAAACCTAACGCTTAAACAAAGCGCACAGATGCTGAACCAATTCCACCCACGCTAACACGCATAGAGTCGCCCGCTTTAGCATCAACCATCATGCATAATGCACCCGATAGAATCACCTCACCGGCTTTTAATGTTACCCCTAATGCACCCATGGTATTAGCGAGCCATGTCATCGCATTAACAGGAGATCCTAAAGCTGCAGCGCCAGCACCTGTATACATCAACTCACCATTTTTCTCTAGCACCAAACCGCACACACTCAAGTCCACTTTACGTGGGTCAACAGCAGTTCCACCCAGTACTAAATAGCCACATGAAGCATTGTCAGCCACCGTGTCTTGGATTTTAATCTTCCAATCTGTAATCCTTGAGTCAACAATTTCAAAACAAGGCATGACCGCTTCTGTCGCTGCCAAAATATCAGCGTTGGTTAAACCTGGACCACACAAATCTTTTTTAAGAACAAAAGCAATTTCACCTTCTGCTTTTGGCTGAATCATTTTTTCAGACACAGGAATATCTTGTCCTTCAGACACAACCATATCACTCAGCAGGTAACCAAAGTCAGGCTGATTAACGTTCAACATATTCATCACAACTTTACTGGTACAACCTACTTTTTTCCCAACAATCGTCTCGCCTGCATCAATTCGTCGCTTAAGCATTTGGTGTTGAATTTTATACGCATCTTCTATGGTCACTTCTGGTGAGCGCTCAGTGATTGGCGCTATTGTTTGGCGCGTAATTAATGCGTCATATAGCTCATCGCCATACTGTATTATTTTCTTTTGATCCATTTTTATTCCTTATAGTTTTACACAAATATTGGTCAGCTCAGAATAGAACTCCAATGAATAATGACCACCCTCACGGCCGGTTCCTGATTGTTTCGCCCCACCAAATGGTGTTCTTAAATCCCGCAAAAACCAACTATTAACCCAACAAACACCTGTATCCATTTTGGCAGCGACACGATGCGCTCGAGTAACACTTTCTGTCCAAACAGACGATGCCAAACCGTATGGCGTGTCATTGGCTAACTTAATCGCTTCTTCTTCTGTATCAAATGGTGTGATATGTGTGCATGGGCCGAAAATTTCTTCTTGTACAACTTTAGCCGTTTCTGGCAAACCTGTCCAAATGGTGGGTTCAATCCAGTAGCCACCGGCTAAGTCTTCAGCTAACTCAGGAATTCCACCACCTGTTACCACTGTCGCTCCTTCATCAACCGCTGCTTTATAATAGCTCAACACTTTTTCACGGTGCGATTGACTAATTAATGGCCCCATATTCGTGTCTGAGTCTTCAGAACGGCCTAACTTAAGCGCCTCCGCACCTTCTTTCATCCGCTTTACAAACTCATCAAAAATAGGACGTTCAACATACAAGCGCTCTGTACCTAAGCAAACCTGACCACAATTAGCAAATGCTGAACGCATACTGCCTTCAATTGCTTTATCCATATCACAGTCAGCAAACACGATACCGGCATTTTTGCCACCTAGCTCTAGTGAGGAGTCCCGCACACCAACCGAAGCTGCTGCGGCAATTCGTTCACCTGTAGCGGTTGAACCTGTGAAAGTAATCGCATCCAAACCTGGATTAGTAATTAACGCTTCACCCACTTCTCGACCTTTGCCTAAAATAACGTTATAGACCCCTTTAGGAACACCGGCATCATTCATCACTTCACCCAAAAGGCTAGATGTTAACTGCGTTTCTTCAGACGGTTTAACAACAACTGTGTTACCACAGGCTAAGGCAGGCGCAATTTTCCATGTCATGAGTAATAATGGTAGATTCCACGGCCCTATAACACCAATAACACCCTTAGGTTTGCGAACTGTATAATTTAACGCGCCTGTCCCATCAGGAGTAGGCATATGAAATGCTTCATCTGATGCATTTTTGATCGTGTCTGCAAAAATTTTAAAATTAGCCGCACCACGAGGTATATCAATATGACTTGCTAAAGAATACGGCTTACCCGTATCTAAACATTCTGCCGCCAAAAACTCATCAAAACGTGCATTAATGCCATCAGCAATTTTGTATAGAATATCAACTCGATCTTGTATGGAATACCCAGCCCACGGGCCAGTTAATGCTGCACGTGCTGCATCTACCGCCTCGCCAACTTGCGCAACACTTGTTTGATGGTACTGACAAACCAACTCACCGGTAGTTGGTGAAAAAATATCGCCAAATTCACCAGAACCAATGAACTCACCGTTTATAAAACCCTTAACTTCTCTCATCTTTATTTACCTAACTTAAACTACTAAACTTTCAATTATTTAACTAATGGCCTCAACACCTGCTTGGGCGCAGAGAATATCTTCTTCCTCCGAACCACCTGAAACACCAATCGCCCCAATCAATTCATCACCTTCCATAATCGGCAAGCCGCCGCCAAAGGTAATGATGCGCGGCCTCGCAGCAATACCTGCCTGTAGCTGTGCATTGCCTTCTAAAATATCCTTCCATTGCATCGTTGGAAAACCAAACCCTCCAGAGGTATAAGCCTTATCTTTAGCGATGTCCATCGATGGTAAGAAAGAGCTATTCATTCTTAAACACACAATTTCAATAGCGGAGCTATCAACCACGCAAACACTAACACCAATATTTAACTCTTTGGCTTTCTCAATGGCAGCCTGTGCTACAACAGTAGCCGCCTCCATTAAAATGCTTTTTTTTGAAATACTGTTCATAACTATGGCCTTTAAGAAGTAACGCCCATAAAACTATCTACCAACTGGCGGGAGTGATAGAAAATGGCTTGGCCAATATTATCTGCTGTCCATGTTAAAACAGGACTATCGGGATACACGTAACTATCTTCTGCAAAAACTTCGTTACGATTACCAGATGGATCGAAGAAATAAATCGTTTGTCCTCTAGTTAAACCATGTCGTGTCGGCCCAGTTTCCAATGGAATATCTTCCATCGAAATAATATCACCAGCTTTTAAAACACCTTCCCAAGAACCTAACAAAAATGAAGCATGGTGCAATTGACCCGACTCTTCAGAACGGATAAAGGCAACATCATGCGCTTTAGTACTACAGGTTAAAAATGTAGCCAGTTTAGTATCACCATCAACTATTTGCTCTGTCAGTTGAAAGTCTAAAGCCTCAGTAAAAAACTTAAAGTTTTCATCAAAATTATCGCCGTACAATAAACAGTGGTCAAAACGAATAGGCTCCATTCCTTTCAAACCTCTTGGCCAAGGGGCCGGATTAGTCGTTGGCAATCCATTTCCTACTTGTTCTTTTTCAGCATATAGCTCAAAAGTATGTCCAGCAGGGGCCACAAAACGAACCCTTTCACCGCAACCATTTAATTCACCAGCGGGAACTCTTTTAGTTTCAATGCCAAAGTTTTTAACATTAGACTCATAACGCCACAAGTCTTGCTCTGTTGCCACTTTAAATGCCATGTGATCCATGCCTGCTCGGTCTGAAGGCTCCAACACAACGGAAAATTTATCTTGCTCATCCCAACACTTAAGATACACGCGGCCCTGATCATCACGATCAGTTTCTATCAAACCAATATTTTCACAATAATGATTTAGCGATTCTTCCATATCCAACACCCTTAATTGGACATGCCCTGGACGTAAAATACCGGTCATTGCCATGTTAGCTCTCCTGTCTAAATTAATTTTAAAATTGCGTTGTACTATACTACAAATACGATTAGCACACTTTACCTCGATAATTTTTTTTGTAAACGACCAATTGCATGAAATGCAATATTTAATACTGGACCATTAATCTTTATGCTTCAGGTATAGCCAAAACTCTTCTGCGGATGACAACTTGACGCTATTATTTGGTTTCACGTATTTACAACTATTGTCTCGTCAATCTATTGATTGACGCCTTTATATAGCCCTGTGTGTTATAAAACTGGACAGACTTAACCGCCTTCTTAAATACAAGTGAGCGGCTCCTCTCGCTTTCCCTTGTTTAATTGACACAAAAAAGCCACGTAGTAGGCTTACGTGGCTTTTTTATCTGAACAGCAATATTTTAACTATTCACTCATGTTTTATTATTTATGTATAAACAGTCGTAAAGGCTTCATTCAAAACCCCCGTATGATAAAAAATACCGCTTCCAATCTGGTCTTCCGTCCAGGTTGTTACTGGCCTATCACGCTGCGCTAAATAACCCAAACCACCAAATGTTTCATTTCTATTACCCGATGGATCAAAGAAGTAAATCGTATAACCTCGCGTGACCCCATGACGTTGTGGCGTCACATCAATTTTAACTTTATTTTTACCCATAACATCAGCGGCTTTTAACACGTCATCCCAACTATCCATAAAGAATGCGAGATGGTGCAAACCATTGATAGGGCCACCGACAAAAGCAATATCATGCGGCGTATTAGAGACAGATAACCATGTTGCCAATTGTTGGTCACCTTCTGGGCCTACCAAAATTTGCTCAACAAGATAGAAATCTAAAACATCAATCATAAACTTGGTATTGTCTTCGACCCTATTGATCCCTTTATCAATATCAAACTCACTCATCAACAAGGCATGATCAAGCCAGTGCACACCCGCTCCAACGAGGCCGTCCGGCCAAGGTTCTGGGTTAATCGTTCCAACATCCGTGCCGACATATTCTTTGTCGGCATATAGATACATTACATGACCACTGGGAATGCTGAATTTCAAAGCGCGGCCAACAAATGGTAACGCCCCTTCAGCAATATCCTCTACGGCAGTACCGTAATCAGTAATACGCTGTTTAAATTCATCTAAATCCGCATTGTTTTCTACTTTATATCCAACATTAATAATACCTGCTACATCCGCTTCGGTCAGAACGACAGAATACTTATCCCACTCATCCCAACATTTTAAATACACACTACCCGCAGCATCTGTATGTACAACTTTCATACCAATCACATTCACGTAATGTTTTAAAGAGGCCTCCATATCCAAAACACGGATATTAATATGACTAATTCTCATGACACCCATTTCACTTCTCCTCATTGATTTAAAAACAAACTCCCAACGAGGCAATAGTCGCAAGGAACGCTTTATATTTCATTGATTCAAATCAGAAAAGCCCTCATTTATAAGGGCTTGTGATAAACAGAACAGCTTCTTTTTTAAAAGCTTAGCCCGATGGCTATAAGGGTTTATCGGTTTTCTTTAAGATGTTTTTTTGTAATTTACCAATAACACATAAGCTTAAATCACTACGCGGGAATACTCTGCACGCCAACACACAGCCGGATGCCTCTTCAGTGGCGGATATATGCGCCCTACTCATTTTTTTTGTTTCGTAAGCCCCGTCATTTATCTGGATTTTACACACACCGCAACCGCCCCCATGGCAACCCGAAGGGATGCCTTTTTTACCCATTCTCGACATCGCTGATAGAACGTGCTGACGCGACTGACAGCTAAAGCTTTCTCCCGTATCTTCTATAGTTACTACAAAAGACTGATTTTCATCACGCACGACATTCATATGAACTGGTAAGAACCGTTACGCTTCTGGAGTATATAAATCAGAAAAGAATTCAGATGGCTTTAAGTTTTTATTTGCAATCAGCTCATCTGCAACTGCTTTCACCATTGCAGGCGAACCAGCGCTGTACGCTTGCCACTCAGACATATCATTAGGCATTAAACGATCTACCACTTCTGTAATGAGACCGCTATGGCCACCCCAGCCCTCTTGATGTGATAAAGCAGCGTAGTAGTGAAAGCCCTTATATTTCTCAGCCAAAGCTTGCATGAAGTCTGGCTCCAATAACTCACTTTCTTCTCGACAGCCAAGAAAATAATGCACTTCTCGATTCGACAGGTGATTAGTTTCATCCAGATAATGAATCATCGAACGAATATAACTGGCACCAGATGCGCCCGCCACAAAAATCAAATTCCGGTCACTGTCTTCCCGTAAGTATGCCTCACCCATTGGCATGTGTAACTGAACAACATCGCCGACTTGCAATGAATACAAATAGGCCGCACCTGTTCCCAGTTTATCTTCTTTTACTAATAATTCCACCTCACCTTTTTTATTCGGTGAAGAGGCAATTGAGTAATACGAGGCCTTATCCAAATTTGGCAACAAAACTGCCAAATATTGACCCGCCTTAAAATCAACCGACTCAGGCTGAATCAACTTAATTTTAAGCAAAAGAATACCCTTACTGATAAATGCCGAATATACGACTTGCCCATTATGTGTTGCTTCCATTTATAACTCTCTTTTTAACAATTAGAACACCTCTCAGGATGTTCGTGAGGTTTATACATACAATGTAAAAAAAATGCCAGCCACTAAAGTAATGGATGCCCGGATAAGCCAAACTGAGTACGGCCATAAGACATCATATTATCTTCATAAATTTGTCCTAAGTGGATATACACCATAAATGCATCTCGTGCCGCCGTTTCAAGTGGGTCACCACTACCCGTTGCAGAGGCACCTAATAAATTCATTGCATGGAAGGCTAAGTCCGATGCTTCTTTTCCTATATGCGAACGCCATGCACCCATTTTATTTTTTTCTTCCTCACTCACCAAAGGTGTACCTGCAGCGATCCACTCTTCTAATTGAACAACGTATTTCTCATTCATCGCTTCAATGGCATCCTTTTTAACCATCACTTCAGCAAGGTTACGTTGCGCAATCGGTGACTCAGACTCTTTCATGTTATACAAAATACGTTGCCTTCCTTCCATACGTACTTTTAAGTCTTTAGTTACACGCTGTGAAATACCTGTTGATATTGCAGGAAAGCCTACACAAAAGAAAGGCATAAAGGGTGCTTTAAAAATCGGCTCATTCGAATAATGCCCACCCACAGGTTCCGCCTTATTTTTAACTTTTAACACTGGCAACACATGATGCCAAGGTACGAACACATCTTCCACTTTAACGCTATGACTGCCCGTACCACGGAGACCAAACGGATTCCAATCTTCAATTACCTGGAAGTCTTTCTTATTCACATTGAGCAAACAAGGTTGTGGATCCTCACCAGGCACCTCAACAATCGCGCCTAAACCCATCCACTCGTCCCATAAAATACCGCTACCAAATGACCATTGACCTGTTAAACGCACACCCCCATCAACATATTCGACTTGACCTAACGGCATAAAAATATCACCCACTAAGCCATCACTGTCATACACTTCTTTACGCCCTTTTTCGTCTAAGTAAGCTACCCATTGCTCATGCAAAATAACAAAATACACCAGCCATGCAGCTGAGGCATTGTAATTAGCAACTGTTCTTACAATTTCCGAAAATGTAAAAGCGCCCATGCCTGAGCCACCATATTGCAATGGCCGTAGCACTTTATGCATTTCATGCTGATGCACATAGTTTCTTAATTCTTGTGAAAAACAGCCCATGTCCTCTGCTTCTGCCACCATCGGCTCAGCTTTTTGGCCAATTAACTCAGCTCTTCTAACCCATTCATCATGTTCAATAACAGCCACAATATACCCCCTCTTTTAATTTTTTTACTCTCATTAATACTAGCCAACGTATTATTTACCATACTGGATGAGCCGGCCCACCAAATAAAGCTCCCCCATATGTTGTCATCGCATCTTCGTATAAATGGCTACCGTGTGAGCTAAGCACAATGAGATCCCGAGTAAACAACTCGACCGGATCCCCTTTATACAAAGCTGTCCCACCAAGCATTTGTGTCGCTTGCATAGCAATATCCACAGCACATTTAGCAATAGCCCCTCGTAGGCCAAACATCATTGCTTTTTCTTCATCGGTATTTGTTATTTGATCTTTTGCAAGCCAATCTTCTAGCTGTGTTTGGTAGCGATTTACTAAGCCTTCCATTTCAAAAAAGCGCATTTTCAGTTCTGCCAATACGCGGGGTGCGCTGCTTGTCGATACCGCGCTCGAATTTCCCGTGAAAACACGTACTCTATTTTCAGTGCGTTTCTGAAACTCTTCAACAATTCGTTCAGCGCCACCCAGTGCAACAGTGGGGAAAAAACCTGCAAAAAATGGTAAAAAGGGCATGCGGTAAATAGGCTCCGCAGCATCATAATTCCCGCCCATTGGTTTACCTGTACCGAGTACACGCCCAGCTGGAAGAATCATATGCGAAGGTATCGTTAGGTTTTTTACCAACACGCCATTACTACCAGTGCCACGCATACCCATTACATCCCAGTTCTCAATAATTTCACAATCAGAAACAGGTAACACAAAAATACAATACTCAGGTGCATCACCATCAGGTAACTGAGTAACAGCACCTAAGCCAATCCAACCGGCATCTAAGACACCACTGGCAAAATTCCATTGGCCAGACAGCTTATAGGTATCACCAACACGCTCTACTTGTCCAACCGGTGCAAGAACATCAGCAACTAGACCACCATCATTAAATACTTTGTCGCGGCCTTCAGGCTCCATATAGCCGACCCATACCTCATGAATTGAGTAGAAATAAGTTAACCAGCCGGCCGTAATATTATAACGTGACACCGTGCGAATAATTTCATTGTATGACTTAAGGTCGGCACCTAAACCACCATAAGCCTTAGGCTTCCATAAGTCTGCAATCTGCGCCGCTTTAATCGCCTGAATAACACGTGAGCTTGCACGGCAGTATTTATCAGCTTCCATTGCATCTTCCTCACCTAGCTTGCCGAGAATATGGGCTCTTCTCATAAACTCATCTTTATCGAAGTTGGTAAGTTTCTCGAATTCAGCTGGCGTTTGCTTGTTACTCACTTTTTATCACCTATTTTTATTTTTCGTTTCAAGTCAACTCTAACCCTATAAAGTTACGACCTGTTATCTCATTTACGCCATGTATATCTATTTTACGCAAGTAACTCAATTACACCTTTTAAGCATTCTAAGTTTTCCATATAGAATCAAGACTCTCCGAACTTGTTTAGAACAACCCCATGGGTAACATTACATTACTGCTAACAACTGTTGATATTTAATAGGGTTGCATAGAACTCGACCTCTTAGAAAACTCATTTCGAGCTTCAGCCCTAGCGTTGAACATTGAATACCCCCTCCAAACTAACACCCTGATGAAGGTTGAGAATTAAATAAAATCAAGCATTAGAAAACTTCAAAACTAAACTCGCTATACGAAAGAAAAATAATTAAGGCGACTAACTCGTCATAACGTCGGTGTCAAAACTGATGATATGTATAAATGATTGCTCGAATTCACCACCCCGTCTCAGTTTTGTATAAAAAGTATTTTAATGTATATTATTTAAAAAAAAATTTAAATGGGAGGTGACTTCATCATGGACACTTTGAGCAACATCAGGAAAAAATTAATATCCTCTCGGTCCCCTAATATAATCAATGATTATATTAACAACATAAACAACATGGATGAACATACATTAAAAGCTAAGAACTCAAATATCACAGAAACCTTAATCTCTTCGCAACATATTGCGGGCAGTGACATACATCATGTTTCAATGGGAATGGAGGTCACCATCAAATCTGTACCATTAACAACGTATCACATTTTCTGCCCTCTTAAAGGCAAAATCTATAGCAATAATATAAGTAAGACTTTATTACCAAATGACTTCCTCATAGTACCCCCGTCTTGCCCTGTAGATGTTATTTGGGAGCACCTGAGTCAAGGAATTACCATTACCATTGACCCTGTTTCACTTAAAGAATACTTCAAAATATTGCCTGAGTTTTCTGATAAAGCTAAAGAAATAAAACTTAGCTCAGGCACTCACGGGGCTGCAGCTATTTCCAACCTAATTAACTACATTAATTCCACTAAAAAAGACAACCCCTTACTAATGGAATCAGATAATATGCAAAAAAATTGTGAAAACTTATTATTTGAGACCCTTTCTCTCTCCTCACCTGAACTAAAAAAAGCTAAAGAAATTCAAATTCTTCCACACCATATAAAACAGGCAATTGAGTATATTGAAGAAAACATTCACAACAATATTACAATGAATGACTTAGTCATTAGCACTGGTGTTAGCCGACGCTCTCTCGAAATGAATTTCACTAGATCTTTTCAGATTAGCCCTATGAAATTCATCACCAACAAAAAGCTAGAACTCGTTCGTAATATTCTTATCAAATCCAGGCCGGAGAAAACATCAGTTATAGATATATCAGAAAAATTTGGGTTTCAACATGCTAGTCACTTCTCAATGCTCTACCAACGCCGTTACCTTGAAAAACCGTCTAAAACCCTAAAAACTCGCTATTAATTAAAACCTAAACAATATTGAATTGATTTACTGCATGGGCTGGAGCTGCTCCATGCCACCCTGTAATGGCATAGTTAATTTGGCCACCTAATTAGATGTGATTTAAATTAAGCTAATCTTTTATAAATTAATTGCGTAAAGTAGATATATTTAGCAAAAATGAGCTAACCATTTATGACTTTTTAATAATAGAGTCACAGGTATCCTTAAAACCTAATGGAGAAGTTAATGGAAGATCAAAAAAAACCTATAAAAAAACCTATAAAAAAACCAATGACTGGGGATGAATATCTCGAAAGCCTAAATGATGGAAGAGAGGTTTATATCTTTGGTGAGCGCGTTAAAAATGTAACGACACACCCCGCCTTTAGAAATTCTGCGCGAATGACCGCTCGTATGTACGATGCTATGCACGATGAGTCCAAAGCTAGTGTATTAAGAACACCCACCGATACTGGTAGCGGTGGCTATACCCAACCTTTTTTCAAAGCACCAAAATCTATCGATGACCTTGTCGCTTCACGCGATGCTATTGCCGAATGGCAACGTATTGGTTACGGCTGGATGGGGCGAGCCCCCGATTACAAGGCCAGTTTTATTGCTTCTATGGGTGCTATGCCAGAGTTCTTTGGAGAATACGAAGGCAATGCTCGTCGCTGGTATAAGGAAACCCAAGAAAATTTGCTGTACTGGAACCACGCTATTGTTAACCCACCAATTGATCGCCATAAGGGTGCCGCTGAAATTGAAGACGTCTGCATTCATGTAGAAAAAGAAACCGACGAAGGCATTATCGTTTCGGGTGCAAAAGTCGTCGCCACTAACTCCGCCTTAACCCATCAAAACTTTGTTGGCTTATACGGCGTGCCGGTTAAAGACCCTAATTACGCGGTAATCTTTACCTTACCCATGAACTCTCCTGGATTAAAAATAATCTGCCGAACATCATATGAATATGCCGCCGGCGCTATGGGCTCCCCCTACGACTACCCATTATCTAGCCGTATGGATGAAAACGATTCCATTCTTGTTTTAGATAAAGTCCTTGTTCCTTGGGAAAACGTATTCGCCTATCGCGATATTGACGTGGTTAACCGCTTTATTTTTGGTTCAGGTTTTATGATGCGCGCCTTGTTTCATGGCTGCACACGACTTGCAGTTAAACTCGACTTTATAACAGGCTTGTTAATGAAAGCTGTTGAAACAACTGGCGCCGATCAATTCCGAGGTGTGCAAGGTAGAATTGGTGAAGTTCTCGCTTGGCGTAACCTATTCTGGAGCCTCACCGATGCAATGGCACGAAACCCATCGCCTTGGGGAGAGAGCGGTGCACTGCAAGTTAACGCAGAAGCCGCGAGCGCCTATCGTGTGTTTGCTCCTATGGCCTACCCAATGATTAAGGACCTTATTCAAAAAGACTTAGGGGCTGCTCTAATTTACTTACCTTCTCATGCAGCTGATTTTAAAAACCCTGAAATTAGGCCTTTTTTAGACCGTTTCGTTAGGGGTTCAAATGGCATTTCTGCAGAACAACGCGTCAAAGTTTTAAAATTATTATGGGACTCCATTGGCAGCGAATTTGGCAGCCGACATGAGTTATACGAACGTAATTATGCGGGCAACCACGAGGATATTCGTTTGCAATTGCTTGGCGGTGCAAAAATGTCTGGACTAGCTGACGAATTAACAGGCTTTGCGGATAAATGCTTAGGCGAATATGACCTTGATGGTTGGACAGTACCAGATTTAATTAACCCGGATGATATTAGCATTCTGAAAAATAAACTTTAAACTGAATTTGTTAAAAACACGTCCATAGTTAAGTTATATAAAAATATTAGGCACAATAAAAACCCCGCAAATGCGGGGTTTTTATTTACTTATTTTTTACTCTAAACCCTACAAGTTATACACATCCAATACGGTATCAACCATATCGTTATGTAAAGTAATTTTTCTATAACATATCTTCAAGCCATCAGCAGTTTTACGTAAGCGATGCTCTTGAACACCGAATGCTTCACGCGCTTTTTTCAAGCTATAACAATGCGTTACCCAAGATGAATGAACAACGATCTCACCCGCATCATTTTCTGACACTCTAAAGTTTGTATTAATGTGGCACGTTCTTGGTAGCGGTGTTGTCGCAAAAGATAACTCTGTACGTATTCTAAACACTCTATCCTCAAGCCCTGAGCGTTCACTGTAATAAATCAGTGAAATCTCACGTGCTGGATCACTCGTTAGGTTATATTCGTCAACCCATGCTGGCATCCAATAAGTAGCGTCTTCAGTGTATAAATTAATCCACTCATCCCATTGTTTATGATCAAGAGCAGCCGCTTCATTGATAATTACTTCAATTGCTTGATCTTTTGTAGAAACATCCATCTTATTTCTCCTCTGCTTGTGCTTTTGTCATCATTTCGGCCCACTGTCTATGCTGTGCGATCATTAAACCTTCATCTTCAAGGTTAATACCACATTCGTCTGGGTTAACGCCCACACTCTTAGCGAAGTCACTCGCGCCATTAACAATATTTTTAGCACCTCGAGACATATCACTCCACTTTGCCTTCTCACCCATAAAGCCTAATTGACTATTATAAAAAGCCGTCAAATCATCTGGCGTGGCCATACCTGTCGCATTAAAGAAGTCTTCGTACTGACGTATACGACGTTCACGCGCCGCATCAGACTCACCTATAGGCGCAATACAATAGGTTGTTACTTCTGTTTTATCAACGGCTACTGGGCGGAAATGACGAATTTGCGTGCTCATTTGATCCATAATAAAAACATTCGGATAGAGGCATGTATTACGCAGGTAACTGCCCATAAAACTTCCTCTATCTTTACCAAATTTTTCAATAATTTCAGGCATTCTACCACCTACATGAAGCGGCCTATCTGTTGGGTTAGGTAGTTCCCCATATAGCGTCACATGACCATTACCGTATGAAAAATAACCCGCAGGCATTTCGGTTGTTCCACTGGCTAAATCACCCACCGCTACAGGCTTTACCTTATCAGCATCACCTTTTAGCTTTGCTCGGTTAGCAATAGTCATTACATAGTTACCGTGAATGGCTTCTAAATGATAACCATCTACACCATTTTCAGCTTGGAGCTTCCAGTTGCCATCGTATGTGTATGTTGTGGCACCCGGCAAAATTTCTAGGCCTTCATCTGACTGGTCAACTAAAAGGTCTATCATTTGCTTTGCATCACGCAGATATTCTGCAAGAGTACAGGCGTTATCATCTAGCACACCAAAAACAAACCCACGGTAGCTTTCAATATTCCCGATTTTTTGAAGCCCTAAGTCATCCTTACTAAAAGAATCACTATAACCAACATTACCCTTGTGTTCACCACAGTCCATTAATGTTCCATCCAAATTAAAAGACCACATATGGAAAGGGCAGGTTAATGATCGCTTGTTACCACCAGCCGTATTAACTAACTGTGCCCCACGATGCGTACAGGCATTAATAAAACCATGAATTTCGCCTTTCTTATCACGCGTTATAATCACCGGTTGACGTCCCATGTACGTCGTAAAAAAGTCACCGTTCTCTTTTATCTGGCTTTCATGGCACAAATACATCCAATTTTTTTCAAAGATGTACTTCATTTCTAATTCAAAGATTTCTGGGTCTGTGAACACCTTCCTATCAGCACGATAAATACCTTTCTCTTTATCGTCCATCAAGTAATTTGCAAAATCGATATTATTTTGTTTGCTCATCCTTTTATTCTCCTTTTCTTACCTTTATTTTATATAGGTAAGTATCATTAATATTTCAATCAACCAACACTATCGTGTATATCTCAAACTATATCAATATAATTTACCTTTAACATGACTTACATCACTTAAGATATAAGTAGCATTAATATCTTAATGCCTTGGTTTTTCATCAGCCCTTCTCTCAACATAGACATACATAACTACCCTATTATTATGCTTACTCTAAAAAACCTCACAAAAAAATCAGCCTTCAGCTGGTTTTTTTATTTTACCCAATTAATGATTAAATGATGATTTATAAAGCACCCTTATTTTATTAACGCTTACTAAATCACAGGAAGACCTTATGAAAGCAGCTATCTACTACGGACCCGAAGACATTCGATGTGGTGAAAAACCTGATCCTAATATTGAAGAACCTCATCAAATTTTAGTTGAAGTAGAGGCTACCTCCATCTGTGGTTCAGACTTACATTTGTATCGTGGTGCGATGGACCCATTTATGGAACGTGGTCATTCACAGATTGGCCATGAATTAATTGCTCGCGTTAGCGAAGTAGGTAATGGCGTTGGAAAATTCAAAGTTGGCGACCGCGTATCCATGGCTTACTCGTGTTCATGCGGTGAATGTTATATGTGTGAAGTTGGCCAAACGGCACATTGTGAAACCACCCAAAAAGCCGTGTATGGTTTTGGTATACCCTTTGGCGATTTAAATGGCACACACACTGAAGCTCTTATTTTGCCGCATGCAGAAGGACACGTTATTAAAGTACCTGATGCTATTGACGATGCTAGCGCACTCACACTGTCATGTAACTTACCATCCGCCATTATTGCTAATTATCTAGCCGATATTAAGCCCGGTGAAAACGTTGCAATCATTGGTTGCGGTCCAACGGGGTTATTAACCATGGACATTGCCTTAGGCAAATCCGCTGGGCAGGTCGTTTGTATTGATCAACTCGATTATCGCCTTGCCGTAGCAGCAAAAAAAGGTGCTACAACCATCAATTCATCAAACGAAGGCTGGAAAGAAGAAGCCCTCTCTTTAACGAATGGCCGAGGGTTCGACAAAGTCATTGAGGTGGTCGGGTACCCAGAAACACTTCAGATGTGCTTGGATATCATTCGCCCTGGTGGCACCATTGCGGCCATTGGTGTTTTCTGTGACCAAGAATTTAATCTAGTTTTAGCAGATGTATTTTTACGTGACATTAGCCTACATATGAATGGCTTTGCAAATGTGCAACCTTATATGTGGGAAGGTATTCGATTGATGGAACGCGGCGTTATTAATCCTGCTGAATATTTTTCTCACGAATATAAGCTCGACAATATTGACCAAGCCTTTAAAACATTCTACGAGAAATCAGACAACGCATTAAAAATGATGATTAGACCTTAAGCAAAACCTAAGCATAAAAAAAGCCCCTTCTCTTTCGAGAAGGGGCTTTTTAATATCTAACTTGCCGTTTTAAGTTTGCGGCTTAAACTGACTATGGTCAAAGTTTTTGTGTGACTCAATATTACTAGGTACTAAACCAAACGCCGTTTGCTTACTTAAGTTTTCAGCATTTAGCTCATCGTATTTTATATACCATGCTTTATGCATTTTATAAAAAGGTATCTCTGGCCATAGGTGATGAATAAGGTGGTAGTTTTGATAAACCATTAACGGTGTCAATAACCATTCCCAGCCCATCCGCATTGTTGTTGCCATGTATTTATCTTCTGTTTGACTCACTGTTGCAGGGTGATGAGGCAAAATAACAAATACAATCGCAATTAATAGTAGCGTAATACGTGAAGGAATAAACCACAGCATAAACAATTCATAACCGTATCCATAATATAACGCGGCAATCACTAAAAGAGTTAACGATGAATAGTAAACGACTAATTGCACCCAATGTCTTTTTATCACTTTACCGCCATTTTTTAGGAAGTAATAAATATACCACCCATCAAAAAATGACCATCTAAACGGTACTTGCCACCAAGGCGATTCGTGCTCAAAAAGATCAGGATCTTTTGGCCCATTTGTATAAATATGGTGCTGGTTGTGTACCCATCTTAATGCCACCATAGGTGCATAAGGGAATAGAAAGAATAAACCAATCGCGCCCAATGTTTCATTTACTGGTTTAATGCTAGAAAGAGAGTGATGTGACGCATCGTGAATAACACTAAACAAACCATACGTCAGCAGCCCATTAATAATGGCGCCTTGCCACATAGGAAGTACACCTGCAAGCGCATAATACCAAACCGCAGCCAAACCGGCCATCACACCAAAAAATAACAAAATGGTTGGCATCGCCAGTGTCGGTGCTTTTCTAAGTGATTCAAAATACTCATCACTTGCTTTTATACTTTCTGAACTCATTTTTTCTCCTTACCATTCTTATTTCTAAATAGCTTCGTTTTATTTCGACTTGTAATTTGAACAAAAGTTCTATTGAAAAGAAATATCAATACCTGACACATCGGTGTCTTTTTATGACAAATAAACTTATTACTGATATTCTTTTCTTTAAATATATAGCGAGCGTCAATTATGTCAAAAAAAGAACTCATGCCTATTAGCTATGTCCAACTTGCCATTCGCGCACTGGCTAACAAAGGTATATCTGCTGAACAAGTCCTACAATACACCGATTTAACAAGTGACAATTTAAAAGACGATACTCGAGTTAACTTAGAACAGTTCATCAGAGTGATCCTCAACACAAAAGAAGCAACCAACGACCCTAGCATTGGGTTAGTCCTAGGCTCTTTACTACACCCTTCCACTCATGGATCTGTCGGTTGGGCAGCCATTAATAGCTCAACGTTGTCAGAAGCTATCAATATTTTCCAAAAATATAGTCAAATCCGCACGCCTTTTATTCTTTACACGGCGATTACCACGAAAGATCAATACATTATTAGGCTCACGCTGACAGAAAATCTTAAAACTGCCCATATCATTTTTGTTGAAGCGATGCTCATGTTGCTACAACACGTCATTGAATTTATTTTAGGTCGAGAAATGAGTGAAGCCAGTCTTCATATTAATAGCTCAAAGCCTGCGTACGCTGATATTTACCAGCAATACTTTCATTGCCCCATTTATTTTGATTCAGACTATCTAGAAATATGCTTACCTTTGTCTGCGAAAGATATTGTTAACCCAAATGCAGACATTCAGATGTATCAAATGGCGTTAGAGCAATGTCAAGAGGCTGCTCGGCATTTACAAGCCAACGTCGATATTCACGACCTAATTTATGATTTCTTATCATCCCATTTAAGCTGCTCACCGACGTTAGAAAAAACCGCCCAACACTTTAACTTAACCCCGCGAACATTAATTCGGCGATTAAAAGAACAACACACCTCATTCCAAACCATTAAAGACGAGGTATTTTCTTTCCAAGCAAGCAACTACCTCAAACGCAGCGCTATTTCGGTTGACGCACTGTCTTTAGTTTTTGGTTACAGCGACCCTGCTAATTTCAGACGAAGTTTTAAACGTTGGTTTGGACAAACACCTCAGCAATATCGACAACAACACCAAAAGCACTAATAATTCGACTACGATTCTTCGTCTATTTTACCTAACCGATAGGCTAGTTGTGGGCGAGTCATCCCCAAAGCTCTTGCAGCTTTAGATAAGTTTCCTTCAGAACGTTTTACAGCCTCTTTTAATATAGTCTCTTCAATCTCAAACAAGTTATTTTGCGCGTCAAAAAACATCTCTACAAACTGGTTATAAACGCCCTTACTAACGGTTTTTAATTGGCCGCTATTATCAACACTTAGCTCAGGCGCTTGTTCAATATTCATCATCGCAAAAAGGTGCTTAAGCTCCACCTTGCCGCCATTATCACAAAGTAAAACCCCTCTTTCTATTACGTTTTCTAACTCTCGGATGTTACCAGGCCACTGATAAGCTTCAAGCTGAACCATTGCGTGATGCGTGATACCTTTAATGTCTTTATGATATTTAGCCTTATATTTGGCAATAAAACTGTCTGCCAACAAAGCAATGTCGCATTGCCTATCTCTTAAAGGCGGAACAACAATAGGGTAAACATTTAAACGGTAAAATAAATCCCGTCTAAAATGATCTTTTTCAACTTTTGCAAGTAGATCTGCATGGGTAGCCGCTACCACTCGCACATCAACAGAAATAACCTTACTGCCCCCTACCCGCTCCAACTCACCTTCCTGTAGAACACGTAATAATTTCGCCTGCGCTGAATAAGACATATCACCAATCTCATCCAAAAATAGCGTTCCACCGTTAGCTCGTTCAAAACGACCTTCTCTAGATTGATGTGCACCTGTATAGGCACCCTTTTCAACACCAAACAACTCGGCCTCTAGTAGGTCGTCCGGTATCGCTGCACAATTCATGGCTATAAAGGGCTTATCAGCCCGACTACTCTTTCTATGTAAAGCACGAGCAAACAATTCTTTACCAACGCCCGTTTCACCTAACAATAAAACTGTTACTGGGCCTTGCACCGCCTTTTCTAACAGGCCAATCGCCTCTTTAAATGGAGCGGATTCCCCAACAATGTGATCATCTTGTTTATCGTGTTCATCAAGCGATGAACGTAAACTCACCACTTCATCACGTAAGTCCAGAAATTCATCAACAATACTATTTGCCTCATAGTATTGCTTCAACTCCTCAGCATTGTCCCACTCATCTAAAGGCTTACCTACGATAATGCAATGGTCATGACCACATGCACGACATGCTTGCTCTACAAAAAGTATAGCTTGCCCAGTAAATTCTGAACTATAACCACTGGCATACCCCACTTCCATCCAACAAACAGGGTCCTCAGAAAGCCCAAAAGCCTTTTGATGCACCTCGCTTTCGTAAGAATTCTCCCAGCCTAATTCCATGTAAAACTTTTTGGCTTGAATATCTAGCTCAAACTGAGTGGTTGTAACACGAACAATACCTTCAAGCTGATGCAACTGAGGACCCACTAAAAACTGATCCTTTTCACTGGCATTAGGGCGTAATTTTCTTGCCAGCTTGGCATCTTCAACGCCAGCTTTATAGCCCGTTCGCATAATGATGCCTTTTGCCCTATCAACACCTAATGTTTCAATCAATTCTCGACGCATAGAGCCGAGCGCCTCACTATGTAACAGCAGCATCCGTTGCTCACCTAACCAAATATGCCCCGTATCTGGCGAAAACCGGATACGTTCTTTTAAGTCATCACTAGGTGGGTAGCTCTGTCTAATTTTATCTACCATTAGGTTTACAATCTGTCAGAAAATTCAACGGTAAGCTTAAACCAAAAAATTGACCATTTCATTAAAATGTAGTCTTTCTTACCATAAATTTAATTAATCAAACCAATCATCTAACTCTGTACCATTCAACTCATTGATGGCGTAGTTATTAAAATCACGATAAACCGTCCAGTCGTGTATTTTTTGTGGTGCGGATGTTTTCGTCTCTTCCTCAGCTAATTGGCCTTCGTATTTTTTTAGCATCCCATCACTGTAATTATTGCATTGTTGAAGAAAGTCTATAATGATCGATTTTTTATCAGCTAACGATAGCGTGTTTTTAGTCATTTGATTCTCACTTTAAGATTGACGGTGTTTTTATTTAACGATATGGTCAATTCCTTTTTTACAATAATAAAACACCATGAAGAAAAAAATTATTGTTGCCATCACTGGCGCAACGGGGTCTATATACGGTACCCGCTTACTTGAAATCCTGCAAACAGTTGATGACGTGGAAAGCCACCTTATTCTATCAAGCGCAGGCGCCTTAACGGCAAAGCATGAAATCGGTATAAATAAGCAAGCCATAGAGTCTCTTGCAGATGTTGTTCATAACCCTAAAGACATTGGCGCAACTCTTTCAAGTGGTTCGTTTATTACTCACGGCATGGTCATTGCGCCTTGTTCCATGAAAACACTGGGCTCTATCGCAAACGGCATAGCCGACAACTTGGTATCACGAGCAGCCGACGTTATTTTAAAGGAGCGCCGCAAACTTATACTAATGGTGCGCGAAACACCATTAAACCTTGTTCATTTAAGAAACATGACCACCTTATCTGAAATGGGCGCCATCATCGCGCCACCCGTCCCCGCTTTTTACACCCAACCAAAAACGATTGACGATATTGTTAATCATACTGTTGGAAGAATACTGGACACATTAGATATATCTAATGCAAATTATGTCAGACGCTGGCAGGGCCTTTCAAAATAATAATCACCCAGCACCTTAATTACACTGCAAAGAGGAACTTATGTTAAGCAGACGCACATTTATCAAATCCGCATTGGCCACTAACGTTGCCTTATTAGCCACCCCATCTCAAGCGCTTCAACACGTCTTAACCGGCTCCGAAGAGATACCCTTACTGGTGTTTGCTGATGAGCATTCACTCAATTCAAAGCACTTTATTTCCAATGTTGCCGAGCGTAAGTCTAATATCGATTTAGATATTGGCCAACACTTTGAGCTACTTAGAGAATTTTGCAAAGAATCACCAAGGGGTCAAGTGTCAGGTTTAACTAGAGATTCAGATTTTTTTGCACTTGAACAGATCGCAAAAGATTTTGGGTTTTATACCCAATATTCGGCCACCCATCATTATTCTGGAAACACGTTAACGCACGAAGTATCTAGCTCAAAAGACTCTGCAGAGCTCATTACATCATCGCTTAAAAATGCAAAGGACCAATGGCCTCAATGGCTCGCTAACCATATGCGCGTTTTACCACGAGGAAATTCACAACTCGTCACGAAAAAAACACAAATCACCTTAGCTAATACCGACCAGCATGACTTTTTAGTTTCTTGGTCTCTCAGCTCAAATAAACATATTTAATTCTGGAATAAACATGACTAAACCACTCCCACAAGGTATCACTTTAGGTCAGCTTAATGCGGCAGTAGCCGAGATCGAAAAAGTCGTTGGCAAAGACTATGTTTACTTAGACGACGTAAAAGAACTACGAAGCTACCGTGACCCATACAACACAACTGACGATGCTGATTTTGCACCATCTGCGGCCGTAGCGCCTCAAAATGTTGAGCAAATTCAAAAAATTCTAGCTATCGTCAATAATTATAAAATTCCTGTTTGGACTATTTCAACGGGTAAGAACTTTGCTTATGGTGGTCCTGCTCCGCGCAAGCCTGGTTATATTGTCCTTGATTTAAAACTCATGAATAAAATTCTTGAGGTGAATGAAAAGCATGGTTACGCCATTGTTGAACCCGGCGTGAGTTACTACGACTTATATAACTACATTCAAGAAAAAGGTTTAAAACTTTGGATCGATTGCGCAGCACCCGCTTGGGGCGGCATTGTCGGCAACACATCCGAACATGGCGCTGGTTACACACCCTACGGTGACCACCTCTTAATGCAATGTGGTATGCAAGTCGTTCTTGCCGATGGCACCATTGTTGAAACAGGCATGGATACCACAGCAAACAGCAAAACAGGTGGCTTGTATAAATATGGTCAAGGCGCTGCCATTGACGGTCTATTTACCCAATCTAACTTTGGTGTCATTACCCGTATGGGCATTTGGTTAATGCCTGAACCTCCTGGCTACACACCGTTTATGATTACCTTGGAAAATGAGCACGATCTTGAAACGGTGACCGATCTCTCGTTACCGCTTCGGGTCAACCAAGTTATTCATAACGCCCCGATGACGGTTGATTTACTATGGGAATCTGCGATGTCTGTTAGCCGTAGTCAATACTATACGGGGAAAGGCCCTATGCCAGATAGCCACCGCAAGAAAATGGCTAAAGATCTCGATTTGGGCATATGGAATTACTACGGCGCTGTATACGGCCCAGGCCCGATGATGAAAAATAATATGGATGTTATCAGAGATACATTTGGTAGTATTCCAGGTGCAAAATTTCATTATGACGACACCAGAAAAGGTGACCCTGGCTGGGATTATCGCGTTAAGCTAATGAAAGGCACCCCTAATATGACTGAATTCAGCTTACTTAACTGGATCGGTGGTGGTGGCCACATCAACTTCTCTCCTATCTCAGCTGCTGATGGCAAGTCGGCCATGAGGCAATACGAAATGATTAGGAAAAGGTCTCACGAGTATGGTTTTGATTACATTGGCGAATTTTTAATTGGCTGGAGGGATCAACATCATATATTTATGCTCATGTTTGACCGTATGAGCGCTGAAGAAAAGAAACGGGCACATGACTTATTTGCCATCTTAGTTGATGATGCCGCAGCCCTAGGTTATGGCGAATACCGGACACATTTATCCTTTATGGATCAAATAGCCGGCACCTTTTCTTGGAATGACAACGCGCTTTGGGATACTCATCACGCGCTAAAAGACGAATTGGATCCAAATGGTATTCTCTCCCCTGGGAAACAGGGTATTTGGCCAAAAAACTTAAGAGGTAACTCATGAACAAGCATCTTTTAATTTTCGCCAGCCTGTTATTCCTCACTGCTTGCGAGCAACAGGCTACAGAACCGGAAACTAGTCCAGAATCATCCGCTGAAAAAGCGACTACCATGGTGCCCGAAGCATCAGCAGAGTCAACCTCAAGTTATGTACCGAGCAACCGCTCTGGGAAGGTTATTTTCGCTCTACACTGCGCTGGTTGCCATGACCCTGGTAATGCACATGCGGCAACAAAACAACTTGCTCTGGTACGTGGCAAAGATTTAGCCGTAATCATGCAACGTAAAGACTTAGTGCCTGACTACATCAAATATATCGTTAGGGATGGTCTACTAGAGATGCCTCCTTTCCGTCCAACGGATATTAATAATGCCGAACTGGATAATTTAGCAAACTACATTGTCGATAGCGCTAAAGCATACACACCTGAGGAAACTAAATAATGAGTACCGATAAAAAACCCTTATCCGCCACGGCCAGAGCTGTTGGTGAACGTATTGGTAGCTTACGTGATTTTATAGAGTTTCTAGAAGAAAACGGCCAATGTATCACTTGGACCAATGAAATCATGCCTGAGCCAGACGTTCGCAATATTGCTGTTGCAGCCGGTCGTGACTCAATGAATGGTCCTGCCGTTATTTTTAACAATATCGCCGGCTATCCTGGCAAAAAACTGGTACTAGGTGTCCATGGTAGCTTCACCAATTTAGCACTCTTATTGGGGCACCCTAAAGGCACCACCATTAAAGAATTGTTTTACGACATTATTTCGCGTTGGGGGGATGATAAACCACTGCTTGATTTTATCGAACCAGAGGCAGCCCCAGTCAATGAAAATCGTCTCACCGATAACTTCAATCTATACGATTTATTACCGCTCTATCGCATCAATGAATATGACGGTGGCTTTTACATAGGTAAGGCAAATGTTGTTAGCCGTGATCCACGCGACCCGGATAACTTCGGCAAACAAAATGTCGGTATTTATCGCATTCAAGTGCAAGCACCCGGTGAGTTTACCTTACTGTCTATTCCTGCCCATGATATGGGTCGCCATATTATGGCAGCTGAGCAAGAAGGCGTACCGTTAAAAATCTCTGTGATGCTCGGCAATCACCCAGCTATGTGCATGTTTGCGGCAACACCTGTTGGTTATGAGGAGTCGGAGTTTGCTTATGCTTCACAAATGATGGGCAGCCCTCTTCGCCTCACAAAATCAGGCAATGGCATGGATATCCTAGCCGATTCTGAAATGATTATTGAAGCAGAACTGATGAATGGTGTACGCACATTTGAAGGGCCTTTTGGTGAATTCCCTGGCAGTTATAGCGGTGTTAGGAAAATTCCTAGGTTTAAAGTCACGGCTATTTCACATCGTAATGACCCCATCTTTGAAAATATTTATATTGGACGCGGTTGGACTGAGCACGACACATTAATTGGACTCAACACCTCTGCACCAATATATGCACAGCTTATAAAAGATTTCCCTGAGGTCGTCGCTGTTAATGCCTTATATCAACATGGCCTTACCGGTGTTATTTCAGTTAAGAACCGATTTGCTGGCTTTGCAAAATCAGTGGCTATGCGAGCACTTGGCACGCCTCATGGCACCATGTACCTTAAAAACTTAATTATGGTCGATGATGACGTTGATCCTTTCGATCTTAATGAAGTTATGTGGGCATTATCAACTCGTACCCGTGCTGATGACACAATTGTTATCCCTAATATGCCGCTGATTCCTATTGACCCTGGCGCAGAAGTTGCGGGTAAAGGGCATCGCTTAATTATTGATGCAACAAGCTTTATGCCACCAGATAAATTGGGTTCCGACTCAAAAATTGTTACCCCACCCGCTGGCCCAGAAATTGATGAAATAGCCAAGGTTATTCAATTGTTACAAAATGGAGTTAACTCATGAGCACCTGCCCACGCTGTCAAGCAGCCGAAGAAAAGATACGAGTAGAACATAAAGGCCTCAACGCTCAAGGCGAACTCGTTTGGACGATCTTTCATTGCAATGCCTGTGAATTCACATGGCGTGATAGTGAACCTGCTATTTCCATAGATTACGACACACGCGAAGCATTTTTCAGAGTAGACCCTGAGAAACCGTATCCAGTCATTATGCCTCCGGCGCAATACAAATAGGTTTGTAGACCATGAAAAAAATTATAGAAAACCTTGGTACCTTGCTAGGTGCTAACAATGTCATTAGCCTTTCAGATCAACCTGTAGAATATCAATTTCTCACAGACCGTATTAACAACTCAGATCGTGACGTTATTGCAGTAGTAACACCTAGTAACCTTGATGAACTGCAAAAACTACTCGTCTCCTCAACTGATGAAAGCTATTCACTGTTTAACTTATTAAGCCCTGGAGAAATCAACACAGCGCCTATTCCTGCAAAGGGTGCCATTGTTGTTATTGATCTTAAAAAGCTTAATAGCATTATTGAAGTAAACACCAAAGCAGCCTATGCGCTTATTGAACCCGGTGTTAGCTATGCCCAGTTAAACGACTACTTAGAAACTAATAACATCCCATTTGTTGTTGATTTTGACAAGAACTCCACTCAATCTGTTTCAGGTGGTATTAGCAATAGAAGTTATGGTTACACACCCTATGGTGACCATTTAATGATGCAATGTGGCATGGAAGTAATGCTTGCCAATGGTCGCTTAATACGTACTGGCATGGGTGCAATGCCAGATAGTGAGTCATGGCAGTTATTTAAATACGGTTTTGGTCCCTATATTGATGGTACCTTTACACAGTCTAGCTTAGGTATTATTACTAAAGTAGGCATTTGGCTTATGCCCAAAGCACCGGCTTATAAACCGTTTGCAATTCAACTACCTAATGAGGCAGCCATGAACCAAGCTGTTGAAATCATGCGTGGCATGAAAATCAATATGCTGGTTGCTAATACGGTTACTGTTGCTTCAGCACAATCTGATGCAATGCAATTTTCTAATGAAGCGCTAGATAACATTGGCAGCAATGATGACGCAGCTAAAAAGCACCAACTAGGCACTTGGAATATGTATGGCGCTTTATATAACATGCCTGCTAATGTAGATTTCTTATGGCAAGCCATTAATGGTGCCTTTAGCCAAATTGAAGGCGCTAAATTTATTACCCAAGATGCCACTGCGAGCAACCCTGTATGGGCTCAGCGTGAAATGAAAATGGATGGAAAATTCAATACAATTAACTCGAATTTATCCGCTTACTCATCCATCAATGTACACTTTGCTAGCCCAATTGACGGTGACGATGCAGTCAAGATGCAATCATTGTTACAAGACGTTAACAACCCAGCGGGGCTAAACGTCATTAGCCAGTTTGCTCTGACTTGGCGCACCATGATGACTCAACTTCAAGTCCTCTACCCTACTGGAGATGCTGATAAACTAGCACAGGCCCGTCAACTGACTAAACAGCTGATCGAAGATTTTTCAGCTCAGGGCTACCCTACCTGCCTAGTGGATGCGGATATGCAAGAAGCCGTTGATGCTGTCAGCCTAGATGGGCTCAAAACACTAAAAACCCGTGTTAAGAAAGCACTCGACCCTAAGTCTGTCTTTGGATAATACGTACATCAAAAGTCACTGCTGAATAATTAAGTGAAACGTTACTCTTAATTATTCAGTGTGCCTTACCCCATTAAGCTTTCTTATTTTAAAGCTCTTTTATAACTTCAAATATTAGGTATTTCTTATGATTAAAACTCACGAACTTTGGATAAACGGCGCACACACAAAACCAGCTTCTGGAAAATATTTTGACGTGCTTAACCCGATAGATGACAGCCTTTTTTGCAAAGCTGCTGAATCTAATGAAACCGATATTAATAAGGCAGTTGATGCAGCACATGCTTGCTTTCAAAGCTATCGCAAGTGTTTAGCAAAAGACCGTGAAGCGATGCTTATGAAAGCAGCCGACTTGCTCGAAAGAGACCGTGATGAGTTTCTTGAAATCCTCATTGATGAAGTCGGTTCACCGATGAACAAAGCACAATTTGAAGTCACACAAACAATTGGCCAGCTCCGCGCTGCTGCCGGAAGCGCGCGTCGTATTACCGGACAAACCATGCCTTCAGACACACCAGGGCGTTTAAGCATGAGTGTACGTAAACCCTTAGGTGTTGTCGCCGCTATTACACCGTTTAACGTGCCCTTGTTAAAAGCGGCAAAGTTAGTTGCCTCGCCTTTAGCAACTGGCAATACCGTTGTCTTGCTAACATCAGAAGAGGCACCGGCTGTCTCCTTCCGTTTCGCAAAGCTTATCGAAGAAGCTGGCTTTCCTGCCGGTAGTTTAAATGTCGTGTCTGGCTTTGGTGTTGATGTCGGTGATTTCCTTACTGGCCACCCTTTAGTAAAAGCGGTTATGTTCACTGGCTCCAGTGTGGTTGGCAAACACATTAGTGAGATTTGTGGTCGAAATATGAAACCTTGCGTACTTGAGCTTGGTGGAAAAAGCCCTTATATCGTGTTAGCTGATGCTGACCTTGGATTGGCGGTACAAAATGCCATTATCGGTATGTTTTTCTATCAAGGGCAAGCCTGTATTGCCTCCAGCCGAATTATTGTAGAAGCGCCTATTTACGATCAATTTATTGAAATGTATAGCGCCGCAGCAAAACAATTATCAATGGGAGACTTACATGAGATGTCGACCATCTTAGGACCCATTATTTCACCTCGCCAACGTAACCGAGTGCGCTCACACATTGAAGATGCTGTTGCAAAAGGTGCAACGCTTGTTACCGGTGGGGAGTGGGAAGGCAACCGTTGTCAGCCAACCATTCTTACCAACGTGACCGAGGATATGACCGTGTGCCGCCAAGAAACGTTTGGTCCCGTCACCTCAATTTACTCAGTAGATAGCGCAGAGGAAGCGCTAGCGCTCGCAAATGACACGCATTATGGCCTAAGCGGCGCTATTCACACCAACGACCTTAACAAGGCCTTATCGCTGGCTCATGAGGTAGAAACCGGCATGATCCACATCAATGCACCGAGTGTTTATGATGAACCTCATGTGCCTTTCGGCGGCATTGGTGACAGTGGTTTTGGACGTGAAGGAGTCGATATAGATATTGACGCGCTTACACAATGGAAATGGATTACGATTCAAATGCCTGGTTACGATCAAGCACACTAGCTTTGATCTTATCAATTTAAACATTAACCAAAAAAATTATTAAAGGACAAAAAATGACAACCAAACATGAACTTTGGATAAACGGCGAACATACTCAACCAGACAGTGGAAAGTACTTTGATGTACTTAACCCACTTGACGACTCAGTTTACTGTCAAGCAGCTGAGTCAAATGATGCCGATATTAACAAGGCTGTTGAAGCCGCGCATAACTGCTTTAAAACCTACAGCAAAACATTAGCAAAAGATATTGAAACAATGCTGTGTAAAGCCGCTGATTTGATGGAAAGAGATCGCGCAGAGTTTGCTGATATATTAATTGATGAAATCGGCTCCCCAATGAACAAAGCAAATTTTGAAATTGGCTATGCTATTACTCATTTACGTGCTGCTGCAGGCGTTGCTCGCCGTGTTACAGGGCAAACCATGCCATCTGACACACCAGGCCGACTAAGCATGAGCGTGCGTAAGCCTTTAGGCGTTGTTGCTGCCATCACACCGTTTAACGTACCGTTGATTAAAGCAGCAAAGTTAGTCGCATCGCCATTGGCAACGGGTAACACCGTTGTGCTACTTTCATCAGAGGAAGCACCAACACTGTCTTTCCGATTTGCTCAACTTTTACATGAAGCAGGCTTCCCTGCGGGCTCTGTCAATGTTGTATCTGGCTTTGGTGTTGATGTAGGTGATACCTTAAACAGCCATCCTTTAGTCAAAACTGTTATGTTCACTGGCTCTAGCCGTGTCGGTAAACATATTGGTGAAATTTGCGGCCGCTCAATGAAGCATGCTGTATTAGAACTCGGTGGCAAAAGTCCTTTAGTTATCTTAGAAGATGCCGATCTTGGGCTAGCGGTCAAAACAGCTATTTTCGGTATGTTCTTATACCAAGGTCAAGCCTGTATGGCCTCCAGTCGTATCATTGTTGAAGAAGGCATTTATGATCAATTCATCGCTGCTTATAAACAAGCCGCAAGCCAACTTTCTATGGGAGACTTACGTGAAATGTCTACCATTCTTGGCCCTATCATTTCTCAACGCCAACGTGACCGTGTACGCCGTCATATTGAGAATGCAGTAGAAAATGGCGCTACCATCGAAACCGGCGGTAACTGGCACGGTAATAAATGTGAACCAACAATTCTTACCGGTATTACAGAAGAGATGGATGTTTGCTACGAAGAGACTTTTGGCCCTGTGACTTCCGTCTACTCCGTTAAAGATTATGATGCTGCGCTCGACATGGCAAATGATACGCCGTATGGACTTAGCTCAGCTATTATCACTAACGACCTAAATAAAGCCCTAGATTTTGCCGAAAACATTGATTCTGGCATGGTTCATATCAATGCGCCGACTTTATATGATGAACCACATGTTCCTTTTGGTGGTACAGGCGACAGTGGTTTTGGTAGAGAAGGTATCGAAGTAGATGTTGATGCGCTAACGGAATGGAAATGGATTACCATCCAACTTCCTCACGCAGACGCTGGACACTAAGACTCTACGTTTAAGTAACCCTAAAAAGCAGCCTACGGGCTGCTTTTTTTGTGCCATCGGTTTACTATTAAGGCTCTTACTTATTAAAAAGGGTGCCATCATGATCAAATCCGCCAGTGACTTTATTGCTGAAGCCCAACAAATATGCAATTGCATTGATGTTGTTGCGGCTAAAGAACTTGCCAACCTATCCGATAGCGTCATTATTTTAGATGTCCGTGAGCCACATGAGGCCGCCGAAGCAAAGCTAGAACACTCTATCAACATTCCTCGTGGCTTATTAGAAATGAAAGTACAAAACCATTGCACTAACCCTGAAACTCTCATTCTCATCCATTGTGCAGCGGGTGGGCGGGCATCTTTAGCCGCCGCAAGATTACATGAAATGGGCTTTCGTAACGTCCATGCCGTTACAGCAAAGTTTGAGGAGATAAAAAAGACTTTTGGGTAGGTAAACACGCTGGTTCCTCTTGACTAAACGTTAAGCGTTTACTTCATCACCTTTTTTATTTGCTCATAATAATGATGAGCATAATTATCTAAAATATTTTTCCTTTCTTTTTCATCTATCTTTAAGGAAGTTAACCCCATTCTAGCTAACTCAATACTCGCTTCTATTGTGTCAGAAACCACTGCTGACGCACCTACTTCGAGTAATTGACTACACTCTGAGGAATTTCCGCCTCTTACGTAAATGGCCAAATCTGGGTTAGTTTTCCGCAAAGAAGAAACGATTAATTTTGAAGTCTCGAGGTTATTTACCGTTACGATCACTAAACGTGAGTCCCCAACGCCCACTGAATCGAGTAAATCTTTATTACAAACATCCCCGTAGTACACCGGGAGTTTATCGGCTTGAGACTTTTTTACAATCTCTGCGTCTAAATCAATAGCGACAAATGGCTTCCCTGCTAACGTCAATATATCCCCTATTCTGTGCCCAACACGACCAAAACCCGCCAATATTATAGGGGTGGATTGAGGCATAACCGTAGGTGAGGTGAGGGGGCCAACCTTATCCTTAATGACTACTTTCTTTGCCCATTCAGCTAATAAAGGCGTCATTAGCAGGCTCAGTAAGATAAGCAATAAAAGTTGTTGATGGATAGCAGGCTCTATAATTCCTGACTCTAATGATAAGGAAAACAGCACCAGTGCAAACTCCCCACTTTGAGCTAAGAGCAATGACACGGCTAAACTCCTCCCTTTACCTAAACCAAACAAATAGACTAGCGGGAATAAGGTCAATATTTTAATGCTGATAAGTAAAGCCACCATCCCCACTGAAAGCAACGGTTGCTCAATTAGCAAACTAAGGTTTAATGACATCCCCATGGTCATAAAAAACAAACCTAAAAGCAGGCCTCTAAAGGGTTTTATTTCAGAAACAACCTGATGCTTATAAGATGAATCAGACATCAGCATGCCTGCTATAAAAGCTCCCATCGCCATTGATAAGCCAATTTCCTCTGCAATCAACGACACCCCAATAACAATCAAGATAGCTGAGGCTGTAAAAACTTCTGGAATTTTTGTTAATGCTATTCTATGAAGAATAGGGTGTAAGAAATAACGCCCAAATAAAATAACCAAGAGCAGAATGGCCATAGACTCTAAAAGAGCTAAACCTATATCATCACCAATACTTAATTCTGACACCCCTAAAAGGCTGACAAATGCTAATAAAGGCACAACAGCCAAGTCTTGCAAAAGAAGAATTGAGAATGATGTTCTACCGTAGGTCGACTTCAGCAAATGTTGCTCACTTAACAGCTGTAAAACAAAGGCTGTTGATGATAATGCTAAGGCTGGCCCAATAATAGCCGCAGCTTTTAATGGTACATCAAAAACGTAATAACTAACGCCGACTAGGATTAGGCCCGTTATCAGCACCTGAAGGGTACCTAAACCAAAAACCATTCGTTTCATTTGCCATAGCCGTGAAGGTTTAAGCTCTATCCCAATCACAAATAAAAGAAAGGCGATGCCTATTTCAGCAAAGTGGCTAATTTCAGTTAGGTTATTAACCAAACCCAAACCTGATGGGCCAACGGCCAAACCTGCAATTAGAAACCCCGGAACAGCGCCTAGTTTCAACGCTTGGCATACCGGCACCACGGCTACCGCAGCCACTAACAAAATTATTAAATCTCCTAGATAGGCTGATGACATCTCTACACCCCTACAATGTAGAAGGTTTTCGGCATAACTTAAGGATCAAGTATCCAACAATTCCAGATGCAAACGAGCCCAATAAAATAGCCAGTTTATCGGTATATTGAAAGAGACTAGTATCTGTAAATGCAAGAGATACAATAAATAAGCTCATCGTAAAACCGATACCGGTCAAAATAGAAACCCCATATAATTGCATCCAATTACTTCCATCAGGTAGAGCTGCTAATTTCAGCTTTATTGCTAACCAACTAAACCCAAACACACCCAACTGTTTACCTAAAAACAAACCCAGCATGATGCCAACCGGTACCGGACCTGCCATTTGATCTAACGATATATCCGTCACATTGACCCCAGCGTTAACGAACGCAAATAAAGGCAAAATAAGGAAAGCGACCCAGAAATGTAACCCATGTTCAATTTCTTTCAAGGGAGAAAACACACGGTTATTTTCACCCTTTCCAGTGATTGGAATAGTAAAAGCAAGTGCCACGCCCGCTAACGTGGCATGAACACCTGACTTTAGAACGCTGACCCACAAAACGGCACCTACAAGAAAATAGGCTGATTTCTTACTCACACCTAAGAGGTTTAAACAAACAAGAACAAACAAAGATGCTCCAGCTACTGTTATTGATAAGGTAGATAAATCTGCGGTATAAAAAACAGCAATGATGATAATCGCACCTAAATCATCAATAATAGCTAGCGCCATCAAAAACACCTTAAGCGAGACAGGAACACGATTTCCTAATAAGGATAAGATACCTAACGCAAAAGCGATATCTGTTGCCGTTGGTATAGCCCAACCATCTATAGCTACAGGGTTATCTTTATTAAAAAAGTAATAAATAATGGCCGGAATAACCATTCCACCAACCGCAGCAAACCCGGGTAACGCGACTTGTTTTATGGATGACAAATGCCCTTCTATTATTTCACGCTTGACCTCAAGCCCTATCAATAAAAAGAAAATAGCCATTAAACCATCACTCACCCAATGAGAAAGTGACTTATCAAGTTCTAACGGGCCAATGCGAATTTCAACAGGTATATGTAAAAAATACTCATACACAGGTGACATAAAGCTATTACTAAATAAAAGAGCTAAAAAGGTTGCAAAAATTAACAGCACTCCACTAGCCGACTCCCTTTTTATAAACTCATCCAACATGCTTTATTCTCCTAAATAATCTTCATTTGATAACATATTATTAACCGATTATTAATGATTGGGCTAATAACTTCGTTACTAGTTCTTTGACGGTGATGGTATAAAAGATGCTCTTAAGCTTATTTACATCAATTATTGGTTTTACTTTGTACCGCCCTCACACTCTAATGTTAGCCCAAGCCTGCTTTTAACACCGACTTATAAGCAATAAAAAGATAAAAACCTTAAGTTTTTTTTAAAATTTCATATACGAATTCACTTTTAAATAAGCATGATGATTATTAACCCTCCTTAAACCACATTTAGACAAAGATTTGGTTAAGAACGAGAAGCATTATGAAAGCATGTATGGCCTATTTTTTTCTACGTTAATCGCGCTCTTGTCGTCAGTTCTGCAAAATTCCTAAGTTGATTAATAATTTTATGGTTGATGGAGCCTACAGGAAATTCCCCATCGGGGAGATTTGCTCCAATATCTTCCCCAGTTAACAACCTCATTGCCTCATCAACTGACTTGACCGTATAAACTGCAAATCGCCCATTACTAACAGCCTCGACAACCTCATTCGAAAGCATTAAATTAACCTGATTACTTGCAGGAATAATGACACCTTGAGAGCCTGTCAACCCTCGGGCTTTACAGATATCAAAAAAACCCTCAATCTTCTCGTTTACTCCACCCACTGACTGCACCTCGCCCAGCTGGCTAACAGAGCCTGTTACTGCAATATCTTGACGAAGCGAAACATTAACTAACGCAGATAATAGTGCACATAATTCAGCCAGCGACGCGCTATCACCATCGATAAAGCCATAAGATTGCTCAATGGCAATATGAGCTGTAATCGCAAGAGGAAATTCCTTAGCATATCGCCCACACAGGTATCCCGATAATAACAAAACACCTTTTGAATGCACTGCCATCCCTAACTTTACTTCACGTTCAATATCCACAACTCCAGCCGTTCCTGGGTGAGCGGTGGCTGTTATACGCATTGGACTACCAAAGCGAGTCTCGCCCACTTGAATAATTGACAAGCCATTTACCTGCCCAACTGCATTACCACTGGTTGATATCTGCATGACTCCGGATACCACATCTTCTAACGTACGGTCCCGTAAGCGGGCATTTCTATACTGACGCGCCTCAAACGTTTGCTGGAGATGCTCAACTTCAATTTTCTCGTGATTACAAAGCCCTCTTTGATGGTTAGCCTCTACTATAACCTCCATTATCAGGTCAATCTGTGAAGAAATTTTATGTTGGTGCTCGGCAAGGCGGCAGCCATATTCAGCCATCAACGCTATGGCTTCAGGAGTAAGTTCAGCAAGATTCAAATTTGCCGCTTTTGAGTGAATAAAATAAGCAAACTGTTGGAGGTTTTCTTGGTTTACTTCAAAGTCTGTACTGAAATCAACAAACACCTGAAAAAGCTCACCAAACTCACGGTCAAGTTCTGCCAAAGCGTAATAGACATCATGTGGCCCAATTAATATTAGTTTTACATTAAGTGGAACAGGCTCTGGTTTTAGGCTAAAAAGATGACCTAGCGCTACTTCATTAGACGAAATTTCTGTGCTAATTTTACCTTCACGTAACGCACGTTTCAGCGCCCCCCATACTTGAGGCTCATTGATAACTTTTTCAATATCGAGTAGCAAGTAACCCCCGTTCGCACGGTGTAAGGCTCCTGCCACGATATTTTGAAAATCAATTATTGAAGCCTCTTTCTCTGGAGAGGCGTTAATTTGTCCAAATAAATTTGCATAACTGGGGTTAGACTCACACACAATCGGCAGACCAGACTCAACACCTGAACGTACCAATAAATTAGGCCTATATAATTCCGCTAGCAGCTGTCTCTTCCCAGCAATTTGTTTATTAGATTCGTCTTCACTTGAACTTGCAAAGTTCTCACTAATAATTTTTGGCAAGTGCTTCATAATTTGTGCCAGATAAAGAAGCACCCCAGCATCCCCTTGATACGTTTGATGCAGGTTATCAAATAATGGTTTTAATGACTGACTAATGGTTTGCTGAATCAGCAACCGTAGCTTTTCATTCAAGTCTCGTTGCCACTGTGGAAGCTCTAATAAAACATTATTAAGTTGATTTTCGAGTTGAATAACGTGCTGGTGGAACACATCCCTTTCTGTTCCAACCATTTGAGCAAAAGCCGTTTCATCCGCTATTTCCCCTTTAATAATGGGCGTAAAAGTAATAGAACTATTTTCACGAAAAAGGGCAATCTTTTTGGAAGCAGCCGAACGCTCAATAATAGCGATTGCTTTTTCATAGGCCTCATCATAAAGCCGTTGGATTGCATTCTTCTTCTGTAAAAATGACGGGAGCTCAAAAACCGATGGAAACGTTACTAAAAGTGATTCAATTAATGAATCAATGTCTTCTTGTAATTTTTTCCCACGCTGCTCTGGGAGACTAATGCAGTGTGGCTCTACAGGGTTTTCAAAATTATTAACATACAACCAGTCATCAGGCGTGTTACCACAGGTTGCGATTGGCGTTAGGTAGTTGATAATATATTGAGTTCGCCCTGTGCCAGCATCACCTGCTACATAGAGGTTGTAGCCCACCTCATTAATACTGATACCGAACTCAAGTGCGCGAGTTGCTCTTGGTTGCCCTAACAGTTGATTAAAATCGGGCGCTTCGGCAACGGGATCAAAGTTTAGTTGATCAGCGTGAATTTGCTTTGTTAACTGCTTTGCGATCAGTTTGTTTTGCTGCATATCACCCTTCCATATAAAAACCTACACGTTAATTACAAATGCAGCGCCTGTCTATATTAAAGGCTTAAACGCTTACCCCTAAGGTCGTTGCTCTGGCATAGGGAGCATCGTCTTTGATAAGGTAATGATGCGATAAATCATCAGGCATTTAAACAACTTGTCCCATAAAAACTGGGGCTCTCAGCCTATAGAATATTCCTGCTTTTCATTGTCGTTACTCAAACTGCCGTTTGAAACGCCCAACACCAAACATAAACATCACGCTTCCTAGCAAGGTAAGCCCCAGTAATGAATCCCATAAAACAGCCAATCCCGCGCCTTTGAGCAATATGCCATAGGCCATTTCAATGTAGTAATACAGAGGAGAAAGGTACATGGCTTGGCGAATGCCATCCGGCATAGCTTCTGGTGGTGTCCAAGCACCGGACAACAGAATAATGGGCATCATAATCATAATGACTAACATAGCAGCCTGCGCTAAATTCCGGCTTATGGTTGAGATAAAAAGCCCTAACCCTGACATTGCAAAGGTATAGAGTGCCGTCACTAAAAAAAACAGTGGCAGACTGCCTTTTATTGGAATCTCAAAGAAGCCATAAAGAACGAATCCAACACTCACTGCGGTGCCTATTAAAATAACCAATGTCATCGAGATCACTTTCGACAGCATTATTTGCATGGGTGTTAGCGGAGAAACCAATAGCTGTTCAATGGTTCCTCGCTCTTTTTCTCGTACCGCGGCGGCGGCAGGCAGCATCATTGCCAAGATAGTAATAACCGTTAGGAGTTCTGAAATGGACATAAACCAGGCATCTTTCTGGTTGGGGTTGTACCAAACACGGTGTCGGTCATCAAGCATCGGTACCCTTTCCAAACCCTCGCCTGTTAAGCCCATTCGTTGTAGTGCCACATCAAACCCATATTGACCAATAATTTGCGCGCTGTAACTAGCCGCTAAGGTGCCCAGCACGGTATTACTAGCACCAACTTGTACTTGTACAGCCGTCGGTTTTCCTTGTAGTAGGTCTTGCTGAAACTTAGGGGGAATATCCAGTACGACCAGGGCTTCACCTTGATCTAATAACCGAATCCCCTCCTTCTCATTAAGAATTTCACCCGACAGCTTAAAATAGGGTGGTTGAAAGCGATAAATAAGCTCACGAGACGCCATGCTATGGTCTGAATCATGCACAAAAACCGCACCTTGGTTAAGGTCCATCTTAACCCCACCGGCCATCATAATATCTAAGGTAAACAAATAAAGAACCGCACAAACCAAGACGGTATCACGCCCAAGTTGTAAGAGTTCTTTGCCGGTCATGGCCATCATTCTTATCCACCAATGGTAGCTTTTTCCTTCGGTTATTCGTGCTAGCAACCTCATGCTTTCACCCGTTTATGAAAAAGGTTGTAAGAGATCACCCACAGGATAATCGTATAAAGCAGCAAGGCAGCAACACGTGTCCATAGCTCCTCCACTCCAATACCTTTAAGGAAGCTCCCAAGCGCAATATCGGTGTAGTACATCGCGGGAAATAGGTGTGCTTCAAATTGCGAAGCGGCATCCATTGAGGCAATGGGAACCAATAGTCCAGAATAAAGCACCGCGGGCACAATGGTCACAACCACGGTCAGCATCATTGCCGATACCTGCGTTTTTGAGAAGAGAGAAACCAGCAAGCCAATACCGGTTGTGCAGGTCACGTAAATAACAGAGGCGATAAAGAAAAAAACAGGATCACCTTTAAACGGCGCACCAAACGCAAAGATCGCTATCAGCCAGAGAATCACCACATTAATGCAGGAAATGACCACATAAGGGAATAACTTACCCATTAAAAATTCACCACGGGTGACGGTTGATGAATAAATATTGTAAATTGATCCGTTCTCTTTTTCCCTGACAATCCCTAATGCGGTTAAGAATGGCGGTGTCATCAAGAGAATAAACATCATCATGGCTGGGGCGATGGACCAAATACTCCTGAGTTCCTGATTGTACAAATAGCGTAGTTGAATTTTTATAGGGCTCATGAATGCGGCAGCTTGTTCAGCTGTTACACCCATTTTTTGGCTGATATACGCGGTGAGTAATTGGGTGTTGAAGGCATTATTGATGGCGGCCACATACCCTTTACTGGTCGATGTACGAAATGGAAAGGTGCCATCAATGAGTGATTGAACCGCGATAGGCCGCCCAGACAATAAGGTTTCCTGAAACTTTGGTGGTACGATAATCGCAAAACGAATTTTACTGCCCGCGATTAAATTATCGATCTCGTCCTCATTTTCAACATCGCCTTGATAATCAAAATAGCGAGAATCGATAAATTGGTGGAGGTAATCACGGCTCATGGCCGAACGGTCTTGATCAAGAACGGCAAAAGGAATGTTTTCAACATCCATCTTAATACCGTAACCAAAAACCAACATCATTGAAATGGGTACAACAAACGCAAGCGAGAGAAACAGCCTGTCGCGCAGAATCTCCCGCCATTCTTTAACAGCCAATGTCTTAACCCGGTTAATCTTCATGGTTGCTCCGCTTCACTTTCGTGCGTCATCACTTGGTGGACAAAGACATCTTCTAAGCTGGGTGGATGGGGCGCTATTGAGTGCAAAACAACCTGATTTGCCGTTAATAAGGGTTCAATCTGTTGGCGTACTAACTGAGGCGCTTTAGCAAGCAAGTGAATTTTTTTACCAAATAGAGCCGCTTGTTCATAGCCGGCCTGTTCAATTAACTTAAGGGCTAATAGGGGCTTATCTGTGCTAATTTCTAAAAGCTCCCCGGCGGCTTCAACTAAAGCCTTTTTCATCTGCGCCGGTGTTGCATCGGCAATGATACGCCCTGCATACATCAGCGCTAAATGGTCACAGTGTTCTGCCTCACTCATATAATGTGTGGTAACGAGAATAGCCACCTGTTCAACGCGCGCCATTTGTATCAAAATATCCCAAAAACGTCGCCGCCCTAGTGGATCAACACCTGAAGTTGGCTCATCCAAAAACAATACTGTCGGCTTGTGTACCAAGGCACAGCCTAAGGCTAACCTTTGGCGAATCCCCATCGGCAATGCACCAGCCAAACGTGTCTCAACACCTTGTAATCCGGCTGTTGCAATCACCCAATCGACTCGCTGCTTTAACTGCTGACGAGGTACCGCATAAATACGCGCATAGAGGCGAATGTTTTCGAGTACAGTCATATCCTGATAGAGCGAAAATGCCTGAGACATATAACCAATACGCTCTTTAATAGCCTGGGTCGCGCGCAGCATATCTTGACCAGCCACCTTACCTTCCCCACCGGTCGGTCGCAGGATGCCCGTTAACATTTTAAAAACCGTTGATTTACCCGCACCATTAGCACCGAGAAGGCCAAAAATCTCACCCTGTTTAACTTGAAAACTAACGTGATCGACTGCCCTGAAATTACCAAAATCACGGCATAGATTGTCTGCTTCAATGGCTAATTCGTCTTTCTTCGATGCGTCTACTTCACTTTCTTTATGGGTGTTAATTGCTGGCGCTGTATCACTCTCTGTCAAATGAGCCTGATTCAACAAGGCAATAAATGCATCCTCCATCTCAGGTTTTGAGGCATGTATCGAACTAAGCTCTTGATCTGATAACAAAGACGTTATCTGCTTGATCGCTGCGGCTTCTTCGCGCCCTTCAGCAAACACCCGCAGTAATGCACCCACGGCTTCAACCTGTTGGAATATAGGCTTGAGTTGTGACAAAGCAGCGGCTTGAGGGTGTGCCACTAGCTCCACCAGCGTGCCTGGAACGTTAGCAATAATTTGACTCGGCTCACCAGCGGCAATCACTTTGCCCGCGTACATTAAGGAAAGCTGTTGGAATCGGGTCGCTTCATCCATATAGGCGGTGGACACCAAAGCAGCAATATTCTGCTCCCGTAATAATGCCGTCAAAATAGCCCAGAAATCGCGTCGAGAAACGGGGTCAACGCCTGTTGTCGGCTCATCTAAAATAATAAGCTCAGGTTCATGAATTAAGGTACAGACTAACCCCAGTTTTTGTTTCATTCCCCCAGATAATAATTTCATGGGGCGGTCAGTAAATTTATCTAGTCGGGTCATGGCCAATAACTTACGCTTTCGGCTAATCAGCTGTTCGGGGGATACCTCTCGAAGTTGAGCAAAAAAATCGATATTTTCTTCTACCGATAATTCTCCATAAAGGTTTTGCCCCAAACCCTGCGGCATAAACCCAATTCGCCCTTTCACTGATTCAGCACTCACTTCCGAAGAAATCAACGTACCAAAAACCTCAACGCTACCACTGTCGTAGGTCAGTATTCCGGAAATTGCTTTCATCAGTGAGCTTTTACCCGCCCCATCAGGGCCAATTAAACCGTAAATTTCACCCTTTTGAATGGCAAAACTAACCCCTTCCACTGCGATCTGTTTACGGTAGCGCTTATGGAAATTTTGAACATTAACAACCCAATCAGATTGGTCGGGTGTTACCAATGCGGCTTCTCCCACTCGATACCTTCTTTCCACCGAATCACTGCATCTGCGGGTAGCCCGGGGGTTAATTTATGGCCCGGATTCTCTGTCAAATACAGCTTAACTGCATAGACCAACTTAACGCGCTCATCAGGTGTTTGTACCTCTTTGGGGGTAAATTCAGCGCGGGAGGCGATATAGCGCACGGTTGCGAAAAAAGGTTTGTCAGGAAAGGCATCGGTATAAATACGAGCTGGTAAGCCTAAACGTACCTTCCCAATCTGTTTTTCAGGCACGTAAACTTTCAGGTAAAGCCGGTCAAGATCAACAATATCAAACAATGGGCTACCTGCCGCCACAATCTCACCTTCATCGACAATTCGGGTCGTAATTATTCCTTTTGCAGGGGCATGAATTGTTAGATCATCCTTTAAACTGAGCACCTCCTGGAGTGTTGCTGTGGAGACCCCGCATTGCGCCTTTGCTGCAGCCAGTTTTTCCTTAGCAACTTTCCATACTGACGTTGCCTGCTCGGCCTCTTGCTTACTCGCTGAATTTTTATGTTGCAGGCTTTGTAAGCGAGCTTGATCATGCCTGCTTTGTTTTTCAGATACCTCAGCCGCCCGGCATAAGGCTTCAGTCACATCAAGTCCTTTTTGGGCTTGTAATACTTTTGCATTGATTTGGGCATCATCTAGTTTAGCAAGAACTTGCCCTTTCTTAACCTCATCACCCTCACGGGCTTTCAGCTCAGTAATTTTGCCCGCTACCTTGCCAGCTACCGTGTAATGATCACCTTCGATACGGCCATTCGCTTGAACAAGCCCCTCTGGCAAAGGCGTTACACGAAAAAATAACCACCAAACAGCAATACAAGCGGCCACAACTACCATCACAAGTGTTGAGGTCAGTATTTTCTTCATTAAATTACGCATTATTTTCCTTTATTTATAGTTCATCCATTGCCCACCTATGCCAAAACCGCATTACAATAGCAGTTAAATGATTATATTCACCTAGTGTCCTCAAGCTTTTTGCATCCTACACTTCTGTGTTATTTAGACAGCCTATTCCCATAACCACACCTGTTTACCCTTAAAGCCCCCTCATCCTATTTAATACTATTATTACATCACAGCAACCTGTTTACTCTGTTTGCTCTCGATCTAACTAATATTGCCGAACCTATCACTTAACCTAAGTTATTAACCCCTCGCTCTGTGCTTAACAGCCATTCCTGACGCGCAGCCTCAGCTTGTGCGGTTGCTTTATCTGCCTTAGCTTGAGCAAGCCCAACATCATCAACCGATGTCAGGACTTTGGGCAGTAGTCAGCTCAATCACTTTTCTGTATCTCTTGCTGTTTTTGCCAAGCTTTTAGCCGCACTATAATTTGCGTTAGCCATATTAATTTCTTGTAGATGGCTACCCGCTTTGAGGCGAGCAACAACGTATTGCTGCCCCTCAAGCAAGACCTGAGCTTGGGCCAGTTGCGCATCTAACAATTCGGTATCCAAAGCAGCTAACAGTTGATCCTCTTTATCTCTATCACCTTCGTGCGCCAAAATCTTAGCAATATGCTCAGAGTCATTAACCGTTAATTGAACTTCACGCATGCCTCTTCTCCCATAAAGGGTAAGCTCTGTAGGTGCCTTGAAAACTTGCTGTGTATTAAAAATAAACTACGACAGTCATCAGTAATAGCAATAAAGAAACGCCAGTAATAACTTTTTTTCATATTGGCTGCACCTGATTTTTTTAATAATATATCATGACGTAAGAGGTTCCCAGTCAAGTAGCGCCTTAATATTAACAGCCCTTTTTAAATGGATACATTAAATCTCTCAATCCTCCTTGTTATTTTCATGGTAGGTCTTTTTGACTTTACCAATGGCTTCCATGATGCCGCAGATATGGTGGCAACTGCTATTGCATCACACTTAATGAGCCCTGCTATAGCAATATCCATTGTGTGTGTTTTCACCTTTATTGCACCCTTTGTTGTTGGTTTAACTGTTGCCGACACCGTGGGAACATTTATTAATATTCAAGGCGCTTCTCAACATACTGCCCAAAGCGTTGTTCTTGGTGCTTTGTTAGCAGCTATCTGCTTTAACCTAGCCACTTGGTGGCTAGGTTATCCATCTTCATCCTCTAATTCTCTGGCTGGTGGGCTTGTTGGCGCAGGGCTATATGCTGTCGGCACCGAAAAAATAAATTGGGGTATTAACGCACTGAGCAGTGGCCATTTAGACGGTTTAATGAAGATCGTCGTTGGTTTATTTGCTTCCCCATTTATGGGCTTTGTGATTGGTTTTTTTGTTATGAAAGCAGTCATGAGGCTCCTAAAGCGTTTAACCATTAAAGCAAACACCTGGCTAAAGTACTCACAGTATCTCAGCATTGCTTGGCTCGGCTTTACACATGGTGCAAATGACGCACAGAAAGGTATGGCTATTATCGGCATGATGTTACTAGCCTCTGGAAACAATCAGGTGTTCAACATCCCCATATGGGCTATTTTTTGGTGTGCATCTGCCATTACTTTAGGCACAATGTTTGGCGGCTGGAGAATAATCAAAACATTGGGTTACAGACTTTTCAGAGTCACCCCCGCACACTCGGTCGCCAACCAAATTGGCGCCGCAATTGTTAACACCCTAGCGACAAGCATTGGTGCGCCCACGTCTACAACTCAAATTGTAACAGCAACATTACTCGGTAACGGGGCAGCAAGAAAACCGCTACACGTTAAGTGGCAAACTGCGTTGGGGATTTTTTCAGGCTGGTGGGTTAATATTCCCGCTACGATTATATTAGGGTGGTTATTTTGTTTTCTTTTCAATTTACTTTGGAGCTAAATGATGAACTTTATACATAAATATATTCTTCCAAAAGAGGTTGATTTTAATGCCGTAATTTTGAAGCAAGCAAGTGTTACCAGAAAAATCGTTTCATATATCCAAAAAGCTTGTTTTAAAAATGACATTTCAACTTTAGACCTTATTACCGAAGAGGTAGCATTCGCACGCGACCTAAAGACTCAAAACATGAAACAATTGCTTGATGTACTTATTACACCCTACGATAAGGAGTCCATTTTTAGAATCATCACCCAACTGGACTGGATAGCACTTAGTGTTAAGCACTTTCATCTAGAAATAGTTGAATACAAACTTCAATCACTTGAAGACTACCAAACTATTGCCGAAAAGTTATTAGACATGTCTAACCTACTGGAAAATGGCATCGGCCAACTGCCGGCACAAAATCTAACTTTAATTAACAGTAATATTGATCAAATAGTTGAGCTATATGACCAGGTAATCTCTGCGTGTGCAAAAGCAAGCGCCGAATTACTACAACACAATGATTTGGTTACAATCATTCGCGGTAAGGATGTTATTTTGCAACTTAAAGAAATTGCTAAGAGAATACATGTCGCAGCCAATACATTAGAAGACATGGCTATTAAGGTTGTTTAGTTAAACCCCAGGCGGGGCTTTCCGAAGGTACCAAAATGGTGACGATGCACTAGTCATACTTAACCAAACAAACCGATCCACTATAGAAAAACAACGAAGTAGACATACTACACCCTTACTTCATTACAGATGAATGCATTATCTGTTCCTCTTACTGGGCGGGTCATCCCTACGCATGTGGGGAACACTTAAGCTGCCTGTGCGGCAGTGAACACATCAAAGCATCATGGCACCTAAGCGGCTTTTTTCTAAGCTGCCTGTGCGGCAGTGAACTAACTTGTAGGGCTGAATCTATACCAATAAAGTTTCTAAGCTGCCTGTGCGGCAGTGAACTGGGGCCGTGCAGATTTAGCCAGCATATTAATTTTCTAAGCTGCCTGTGCGGCAGTGAACCAAAACACCCAGCGTTAGCACCTATAACGATTTTTCTAAGCTGCCTGTGCGGCAGTGAACTTGCGTTGGCTTCTACGTTGTCGAACGGGTCTTTTCTAAGCTGCCTGTGCGGCAGTGAACTCTTTGTACGTTCCTTTTTTTGAGAAAATATATTTCTAAGCTGCCTGTGCGGCAGTGAACCTCTACGGCTTGCGATCGATTCATGGGTATTATTTCTAAGCTGCCTGTGCGGCAGTGAACAGAAGCAGGCGGTAGAAAAGAATTCACAAACATTTCTAAGCTGCCTGTGCGGCAGTGAACAAGCTAATGAGGATTAGTCTTTGATTACCAAGTTTCTAAGCTGCCTGTGCGGCAGTGAACCCATCGAGTGTGACATAGCTGTATTTTTTATCTTTCTAAGCTGCCTGTGCGGCAGTGAACAGATGGGAGTGAGTGTATTTCTGATTTGTCGCTTTCTAAGCTGCCTGTGCGGCAGTGAACATCGCCAAACGTAGCATCAGAATCCAACGCAGTTTCTAAGCTGCCTGTGCGGCAGTGAACCCAGAATAAGGCTAAGGCAAGCGCAGCCGCAATTTCTAAGCTGCCTGTGCGGCAGTGAACTTAGCATAGAGCCGCAGCCACGTAGCAAAAATTTTCTAAGCTGCCTGTGCGGCAGTGAACTTCATGGCTATGCTTTTGCGTTGTATGATTTTTTTCTAAGCTGCCTGTGCGGCAGTGAACAACAAAAGCCCAGCTTTTTGATCTACAAGCGTTTTCTAAGCTGCCTGTGCGGCAGTGAACGGTCTGAGGCTGTTTTTGGTGAATATAAAGATTTTCTAAGCTGCCTGTGCGGCAGTGAACAAAGGGTGGTCTTGATGATTTACGTAAGGCTATTTCTAAGCTGCCTGTGCGGCAGTGAACTAACAACATTTGTTATTTTTAAATACTTCGGATTTCTAAGCTGCCTGTGCGGCAGTGAACGAAAACGTATTAGGCTCGCGCAAAAAACGAATTTTCTAAGCTGCCTGTGCGGCAGTGAACCAAACGATGTAGCTATTAATAAGATTGTTACATTTCTAAGCTGCCTGTGCGGCAGTGAACGGATTTCTTCATTGTCAGAAGGCCATACGCCATTTCTAAGCTGCCTGTGCGGCAGTGAACGTTTAGACACAATCGAAGCGGCTCTAAATCGTTTTCTAAGCTGCCTGTGCGGCAGTGAACAATGGGGTGATATGGGTGCTGTTGGTTATGAATTTCTAAGCTGCCTGTGCGGCAGTGAACCAACAGATAGTGAACTAGTCAAAGATAGTGTTTTTCTAAGCTGCCTGTGCGGCAGTGAACGCTAAGCGGTATGAGAACTTCAAGCAGATTAATTTCTAAGCTGCCTGTGCGGCAGTGAACTGAACATGGCCGATTGCACTAGAAACCCTTGTTTTCTAAGCTGCCTGTGCGGCAGTGAACTGATTTATGGTTCGCATTCGGCACATCGGCATTTTCTAAGCTGCCTGTGCGGCAGTGAACCTGGGTAGTAAGAACGCGGCGAATATGGTGATTTTCTAAGCTGCCTGTGCGGCAGTGAACGTGAAAATAACCCCGTGGACATACAACGCAAATTTCTAAGCTGCCTGTGCGGCAGTGAACGATAATTTACACCGATTACGCACCGCTTTTCATTTCTAAGCTGCCTGTGCGGCAGTGAACAATATGAGGCAACGCAGATAGTAGCGAAACGATTTCTAAGCTGCCTGTGCGGCAGTGAACGGGGCGATGCCGCTTAGGCGTGTTGCTCGTAGTTTCTAAGCTGCCTGTGCGGCAGTGAACTAAACACACTCGCCAAGTCCGTTGGAGTATGATTTCTAAGCTGCCTGTGCGGCAGTGAACAGCGAGTACCTAAAGACCTTGCCGCAATGGATTTTCTAAGCTGCCTGTGCGGCAGTGAACTTAAAATCACCTTGTGCAAAGGCGTGTTTAGCTTTCTAAGCTGCCTGTGCGGCAGTGAACATCTAGAAGACACAGAAGGTTGTATATTAGTCTTTCTAAGCTGCCTGTGCGGCAGTGAACGCATTTGATGTGTCGTTAGGTGCGGGTAAAGCTTTCTAAGCTGCCTGTGCGGCAGTGAACATTTCTGATGTGGAAGTAATGGCTAATACGTATTTCTAAGCTGCCTGTGCGGCAGTGAACGAGGATGATGAGTTGTTTCATTCGTTGATTAATTTCTAAGCTGCCTGTGCGGCAGTGAACACTCAAAAGCGTTTGGCTCATACTTCCGCAAATTTCTAAGCTGCCCGTGCGGCAGTGAACGAGCCGTTAGCGACTAGCGCCTGTGGTGTACATTTCTAAGCTGCCTGTGCGGCAGTGAACGAAAGCAACGCACGTTATATGCGCGAACTGGTTTTCTAAGCTGCCTGTGCGGCAGTGAACATTTAAGCGTGTCGAGTGTTTTAGATATTCAATTTCTAAGCTGCCTGTGCGGCAGTGAACATATGAAAAAAACAGACTTCCCGTTCATCAAATTTCTAAGCTGCCTGTGCGGCAGTGAACAAGCAGCCCTCAGAAGCGCGCCTATTTGATATTTTCTAAGCTGCCTGTGCGGCAGTGAACTTTTCTATATACAGTATCATCACACAAACTCCTTTCTAAGCTGCCTGTGCGGCAGTGAACACATTTATCCCTTATTCATTGGCTTAACGATCTTTCTAAGCTGCCTGTGCGGCAGTGAACTTAGACGGTGTAGTTTCAGAAGTAGAAGAAGTTTTCTAAGCTGCCTGTGCGGCAGTGAACTATTTTGAAAGATATCCGGCCAAGCCAGTTAATTTCTAAGCTGCCTGTGCGGCAGTGAACTATGTCTATGAGTTTCAAACGCCATAATTGAATTTCTAAGCTGCCTGTGCGGCAGTGAACTTTATTCCGTGTCAAGTTCCCCAATGTTAAATTTTCTAAGCTGCCTGTGCGGCAGTGAACGGGGAGCCATTCACTTTCATTTAGCAGTCCATTTTCTAAGCTGCCTGTGCGGCAGTGAACAATTCTGAGTTATCCACAGGCCAAAGTAAAGATTTCTAAGCTGCCTGTGCGGCAGTGAACCGCAATTTATTGTAGAAGCGCATCATTCCATTTTTCTAAGCTGCCTGTGCGGCAGTGAACTAACCCTTAATGCATTTGTAATGAACTTTGTTTTTCTAAGCTGCCTGTGCGGCAGTGAACTGAAGCAACAAACGATGGCAGCCTAGATGTTTTTTCTAAGCTGCCTGTGCGGCAGTGAACCGTGGATTGTTGGGGCTGGATGATGCCTGAGCTTTCTAAGCTGCCTGTGCGGCAGTGAACACAAAAAACGAAACAACGCCCGTTTAGTTGATTTTCTAAGCTGCCTGTGCGGCAGTGAACTATGTCTATGAGTTTCCAGAGCCATAATTGAGTTTCTAAGCTGCCTGTGCGGCAGTGAACGTTAGTAGGCTGCTGTGTACCTGCCTCGTTTATTTCTAAGCTGCCTGTGCGGCAGTGAACAAAATGTGAGCGGCAAAACGCTTTGCGTTTAGTTTCTAAGCTGCCTGTGCGGCAGTGAACGTAAAATAATATTTACTAAGCTCGATATGGTATTTCTAAGCTGCCTGTGCGGCAGTGAACCTCGGCCTCAGCATCGCTACCACCATACGAGCTTTCTAAGCTGCCTGTGCGGCAGTGAACGCGTACTCCCACCAACGCCATCTCTAGTTACATTTCTAAGCTGCCTGTGCGGCAGTGAACGCGGCTTTTAGTTCGGCTATCTCAATCTTAAATTTCTAAGCTGCCTGTGCGGCAGTGAACAATATTACGGGGTTGCGGCCACGGTTTAGCAATTTCTAAGCTGCCTGTGCGGCAGTGAACAATACAAAGACCACTAACGCCATAGCTAAATTTTTCTAAGCTGCCTGTGCGGCAGTGAACCCGAGGAGACCACTGAGACAGCCCCAGATCTTTTTCTAAGCTGCCTGTGCGGCAGTGAACTTGTGGATTTGCAAGCAAACGCGTATTCAGAATTTCTAAGCTGCCTGTGCGGCAGTGAACAGCAAGTGCTAACGCCCAAGCAAAGAGCGCAATTTCTAAGCTGCCTGTGCGGCAGTGAACAGGGGGCTGCGGTCACGGGATTACCATTCTGTTTTCTAAGCTGCCTGTGCGGCAGTGAACGTTTGGATCGGTGGCCGATAAAATGAGCGCTTTTTCTAAGCTGCCTGTGCGGCAGTGAACTCTACGTAAGTAATTTCTGTGACTGATTGAACTTTCTAAGCTGCCTGTGCGGCAGTGAACGGGACGATGCCGCTGAGCCGCATTGCGAAAATTTTCTAAGCTGCCTGTGCGGCAGTGAACATAACCGACTTTTTAGTACAGCTAAACCTCGTTTTCTAAGCTGCCTGTGCGGCAGTGAACCTCTTTCTATGTGCTTTAGTAAAGAGCTTATATTTCTAAGCTGCCTGTGCGGCAGTGAACCTTGGGTGTTTTATTTGTTAGTGCGCTGCTTTTTTCTAAGCTGCCTGTGCGGCAGTGAACATGCCAGCCAGTGTTTCTCGGTTGAAAATATTTTTCTAAGCTGCCTGTGCGGCAGTGAACGGACGAACGACTTGTTATGCCTGGCGATGTATTTTCTAAGCTGCCTGTGCGGCAGTGAACATATTGTAGGTGTTGTTGATATGTATGGTAGATTTCTAAGCTGCCTGTGCGGCAGTGAACAGCAGTATAAAGCACAAAAAATAAGTTACAACAATCAGTTAGGCGCTATTTTCACAATAGCCCTATATTTTCCTACCTAGCTGTAACTCTATGATTTTATTAGATTGTTAAAGAACCTTAAAAACTTTGGTCAATAGACCGTTTAATCACTCAACAAATTTCGTGCCCATTCTGGTAATGCTGGCACTTTAAACTTTAATTATTCCTTTCCCATTACTTACTTCTGCTATTTGTTTAAATATCTATATTGCTCTGGTAAATACGGATAAAGCTGCTTGGCTTTTCTCAACGGTTTCCCCTCTTTTTTTCTATAAACTCTCCGTTATTAAATACCCCAATTGTTATGGTGTTATCTGTATCAATCTTCTCCATATAACCAAGGTGTTCTGCTGATGCTTGATAACGAATTGCGCTATGGGTTACTTCGCCGCTTAACAGGTCCGCCTCTCGATCCTTTTTTAAGGATTGAAAAACACTGCCTGGCTCAACAAGGTTACTCAAAACGGGGATGTTTTGATGGTCGTTAGCCCAGCTGTTATAGCAAGTAAAATACCGGGGGCTAAAGTAGCTGATACCTTACGGCCAAGATCAGCCCCATATTCAACTTGCTCTGTGGTGCTACAGTGAAACCGCTTGGCCGTAGGTTCTGCCGACTGCATCAACTCTGCTTGCAGGCGAATGGGGGATGCTGCTTTTGCCATATTTTCACATTGTTTTTTGCTACACACACTCAGCATTGCTGCCGATTGCTACAATGCTGAGTGTTCACGTTAAAACCAAGGGACTGTGGCTGTTTTACTGAGGCCAAATTGATCAAACTCACCTTTTACTGATTGTGAGCTTAGCTCCCCAAACTGAAGGTAACGACGGTGCTTATGACCATTTGACCCGCTTTCTAGCTCAAGATAGGGGTTATCCATCCCCTGTTGAAACATTTTTGCTTTATAGGCTTTGGTTTCTTCTTGAGTAATTGATCCTCGCTTAATCAGCCGCCGTAATTTAGCTTCGGTCATATTAGATTGTATACGTAAGATATTTCTATACATCACATCCGCAGGAATCGTTTGTATAGCGCTAATAACGCAATAACCTTTTAAGCCGCCCAACCAATCTAATCTTTGTAGTTCGGTCAGCTTAGCCTCTGTTCCATGCAGCCTAATAACATCACCAAGCATAACTTTATAACGCGGAAAACTTACCGCTATTTCTGTTGATTTCTGGTCATACAACGCTTTGTGAAACTTCGTGTAGACCTTGTTTAGTAGAAGGTTTTCACGCATTTCTGCATCGGGCTTGATCATAATATCCACATAATGACTCATCTTCGAAACTCCCTTGTATCGATCTCTTGAGAGATGTAAGCCAAACCTTTTTTTCCAAGGTAGAAGCTTGATACACCTGCACAATCAATCATCTCTTTTATTTCCTTCGCTTTATCTCGACTGACATCTACATTGATCTCCAGCTGGCCGCTGGCCTTTGTCATCAAGGAGGTAACCTCCCCCACTCCTTTTATCCGTTCTTTGCGAATATATGGATTACCCCAGATTTTTTTCTTATCACCTGTTGTAAAGCGATTCATAAAATCCTTTGCTGTGAAGCCTCGCTTTGATATTCCACTAATCCCCCCAGCTTTTGTTTTGGCTGAGGCCATATCAAAGCCTCTTTCAGTCAATCGCTCCAGCTGTATGTAGAGTGCTGAGCAATACAGGCTAATCGGCATAATCATGCCTTTTTTATTAAGATATTCAATCTCAGAAAAAGACTGGCTCAATGCCTCCAGAGCTCTGCTGGCAAGACCTTCGTTCGGCACAACTTTTTCCTTGTTTAGAGCATCTAGCCTAGAAATAATGGGAATTGGCTCCATATCAATAGTGGCCTGAACTCTACTTTCAGCATTTATAATAAACTGGCAAAGCGACTCAAAATCAAGTGCTAGAATCCCCCAGAATTCTTCCGAATAGTCCGACTGAAACATAGTGTCAGAACTTTTGATTGAGCCTGTAAATGAGTTCTGATCTGTACTACCGGTTATGTTCCTAATAAAGGTCATCTCCCTTGTTTCAATTGAGCGATCTTTAAATAGAACTTTTTCAGTTTCTGGGTAGTCAATATCACTAAAAAAGTAATCTTCACTAGCCCTAGCTTGATAAAGCTTTCGTTGATCACCGATAAACCTATTGAGAAGCCCCATGACCGTATCAAGCGTAATACCTCGTTTTTTGAAGTTCTCAGGCTTTTTTAAATTGGTCATTGAGCCAACAAACTTTCGCCCTTTGGGGGGCAGAGGTTCATTATTATCACCCTCTAAAAACGAGTTTCGCCAAGAGGATTCGTAGTCTATGATAATTTTCATCTCAGACTCTTATTTAGAGTAGAAATAAGAAGCATAACCACCATTTCGCTGCTCAGATATATCACCTTCACCGCGCTTAATACGCATCATTTTATGGCTGTTATTGTAATCAACCAGCACTTCGTCCACATACATATATGATTTAGCTTGGCGAATAGATAACTCACTAATCATTTGCAGGGCGTGCTCAACAAGCGCCTGGATTGCATCCTCATTGAGAAGGATTCCTTGTTCACCCTCCTCAAAGATTGTCCCACCACGAACATAATTTGGGTGGAATATCGCTTGTGGAGCTAAGTTTGGATTAAGTGTTTGTATAAAGTCTTGAACCGCTTGAGCCACTTCTTCACCTTGCCCATCTTTAATGACCATCGCACATCGGTCAAACTTTTTATCCAGCGAAATAAACTGTAACTGCTCAATGCTGATAGAGCCGTAAGAGGTGTATTTGGTATCACCAAAAGTTGTCTTTGAGAAAAATGAATTACTAGACTCTTCTCCTTTCTTGTTTTTTTCCTTTTCTTTGCTTCCCGAACGCCCCATTTGCTCAAAATTACCATTTCCCAACTCGTCAACAAAATCTTCCATTAACAATGGGCTGGTACGTTTACATTGGCTGGATGGTACGACGAAACCACGAATAAGCCCTGTTACGGATGCCAGTACACCTTGCAAGCTTTTTTCTGCTGCATAATGAATATCAAATGCCTGATCTCTAAACAAATGATGGCGTATACAGTTTTGGCTAATATAGAGAGGCGTTTTCTTGAAATCTATATCCGTTGCTTCTTTCTTATATTGGTAGCCAGTATCCTCTTTTACCTTTCCCGTTAAATTTGTGTATCCACGCAGTTTGGGCAGAGTATGGTTATCAACTGTCTTACCCCCATCACCCGTTAATGTTGTTGGACCATTCCAATTCACAACGCCATGACCTAGTGCCGTTACTTTAAAATCAACACTTCTAATGCCTTCTACTTTTTCCATAATTACTCTCCTTGAGTTTCTAGTTGATGAGCTGAAATAGCTCCAATTGGTTGGTTCTTTCCCATCGCATAATAAATTGCGAATGAATTAGGGGCCGCTTCCACTCGCTTTAAGTCTTCAGGTGTGTAGCTTAAATAAATAGGGGTTTCTGGGCTTCTAGCCTCACCTAACAACACACTGTCTTTATAAGCCTTTTTCGCACTCTCTTTTATGTTGTGGTGTTTTTTTGCCATAAAGGCAAGCAAGTCTCTTTCACTTGCACCATAACCACAAATAAGCTCCACAGACATCGTTAAATGGCCATCAGTATCACTTTCGCTATAAGCATACTCATTTGGAAACTCCTCTTTCCCGTTGCCAATATTTAATACGGCCATCTGTGCAAATCGGTTATCGCCCCTCAATGAATTCTTTTTGATCTTTGGTTGGTCTTCTTTTGGCTTTCTTTTGCTTGGAAAAGAGACCGGATCCATCACTTTTGCATTGATGACATCTACGCTCTTTTTTAACGCGGCAAGCATATCTTGCTCTACAGCCACTCTGCTTTTTTGATCATTGTAAAAATCTTTATATATTTGGTACAGATCAGAAATTGTGAGGGTTTGTTTATCCGAAATTTTCTCCTGTAAAAACTCACCCCATGCCTTAGCGGCTTGCAGACAATGAGATTGATTTAGAAAACGGGCACATGCCCCACTTTGCTTACCACTTGCTAACGTCTCAGGTATTGCTATAACAAAAGTATTTATGCCCTCATTTTCACCAAATCGATCCAAGCGCCCCAAGCGCTGTAGTTGATTTTCTGCATGGGTAAACTCTGAAACCATTTTGGCAGAGGTAATATTAAGCGATGCTTGGACAATCGGCCCTGATCTTAAAACCGCATACTCCCTTGAACCGCCTTTTTTGAACGTGTTAAAAACTTTTTCAAACAACGCCTGTTTATCTGATTTTTTGTACTTTGAGTGAAACAAAAGTGCTTTTTCGGTATCTTGATTTTTAATAAAACTTTTTTGCGCTGTAATGGCTGTATTGCTGATAACAATCGTATTATCTGGCTGAGACTGATACAGCGGATTGCTTCCCTTATCACTCTCATCAAAAGGGGGGAATTCGATTTTATATTGACCTCTATTAAAGCTATCAACCCCTATAATGTCGGCCTCATTTAAAGCCAATAACTCATCAATAAAATAGTAATTGGGTGTTGCCGACACCAATAGTGCATTTGCCTTATCACCCTGCATTTTTTTACACTCTACTAATTCGGCAAACAGTAGATTAAATGCAGGCATATTGATGTACTCATGATACTCATCAAATACGATGTGGGCATTCATGTACTGAACAAGCCCCGTTACTTTTTTATGCGTTGTAATTGTGTTTATGACTTGATCAATCGTTGTTAAAACGATGTCTCCAGAAAACTCCCCCCCCTCTGGCGTATCAATCGCGTTTCCATTTTCGTGGATTTCTTTAAATTCACCCGTACAAATTTCAATCCTCGTCTTGGGTAAGTATTCACTGCTTGTTAAATCATTCATTAACCCCTGACAGACCTGCACCCTCGGGCAGACCCAAATTATCTTTCTTGCATTGGTGTTTGCGGCCCACTCTAAGGCGACTTTTGTTTTCCCACAGCCTGCGGGGCCATTTAGGACACCAATCACAACCTCTTCATCTGACAGTTCTTGAGCTGCTATTTTCTGCTCTTTGTTTCTTGTGCTATCAGGGTATTCTTTCTCAAATCCCTGCAAGCAGCTCTTAATCTCTGTTTTTAGCCCTCTATCAACTAACAAAGCTTCTTCTAATAAATCATCCAAGGTTGATTCTTCTATATGTTGATTTAGTCTTTCTGCACTTAATGCTGAAACCAGCCTGTCAGCCGTTGTAACGACTGTTCTAGCAATGCTGTTTCTAGCATTTTCTGAAATGTTTTTTTGGTAATCATTCACTCTCGTTTTTTCTGAATACCTTTTATATTTTGGCAGCCTTTCCTCTTCAATTTCATCTAGCCTTGTATCACTTGGCTCCCGCGCAGGAAGAGTCAGAGATAGGTCTCCATCATAAAAATAATTTTCTGAGATAATATTTATTCTTTCTATTACCCAGTGGGCCGCATGAAATACTTCAGTAAGCTTTGTCTCTCTCAACTTGCTGTACAGCATATCAAGGCTAAAACTTTTCGGTTTTCCGCTTTTTTCAGCACCCCGAAACCACCGGTCATGATGCCAATAAATAGCATGTTCAGCCTGCCTCTTTACATTGGAGTTTAAAAAAGCCTGTTTACTTAATAAATAAAACAGTAACGCTGAAATCTCATTGTGCCGAGGATAGTTTTTAGATTTACTGTCGTCATGTTGCCCATCTTCTGGAATGGCCAGATCTAAAGCCCCTTTCTTTTTTAGTACTCTCCCTATCCATGCCTGAAAGCTATGGTCAATTTTCCCCATATCATGCCAACAACCTGCTACAAAAACAGCTTGTGCCAACTTCTCATCATCAACCAACTTCTTACACAGTTGCTGAGCCACATACCCCACAGCAAACAAGTGCTGCTCTAACGGCTGCTGCTTAGTATTCGCATACAGTTCTTCCATTACCATTTCTCCAAGAAATAATTCTTTATTTGTATAATTTACCGGCACAATCCCCTCCGCATTAAACTTATCTCTATTCCCGACGCACCAGATAAACTCACTTCTTGACCGACTCCGAATCCAAAAACAACTCACCGCCGTATTCTTGCTGGCGGTTTTCCTTAATAGTTTTTTTACAGCCTGCAAACCTTCTTCGGTGATGACGGTTTGCCAAGTGTTATCTCCAATGCGGTTGGCAAAGGCATCTAATACTCTTCGTGTTCTATTCAGGGCTTTTTTCTGGCATTGTGAAACAAAGGTGACCATCATTGATTGTCACCATCAGCTGATTCTTTGTTTTGGTGGTGCTCTAACGCTACGGTTTTGACTTGTTCGAACATGAAGTCTAGTGCTTTATGTTGGGTAAATGCTTGTAAACACTGCTGGCGAAATTCTTGCTCTGTCGCTCCCTCTTTGGCACAAATAAAAGCCCACGGAAGCACTAAGGTATCTTTAATTAAATCAGCCACATCAAAAACCAGTGCGCCACGACGAGTTTTACCGTGCATGACTGCAAATCCATGCGGAATACCTAACACCCAAAGTGTAGTAGCGGCCAAGCCGTAAGCTAAATAATTACCGTGATTTAGGAAGGCGTTGGCATCGTCTATACTGTTATGTTGGCGCACGAAGTCTTTTTGTTTGGTTCTAGTGGCTGCAATTTTATATAACGATTTGGTCAGCTGTGCTTCGACTAAAAGCAGTTTAGACACGTCTTGGCAATGCTCTATTTTTGCAGAGAAGTTTGTTAGGGCTTTGTTAACATCGGTGTCGTCTAAATTAAAGCCTTCATCTTTTAAGTCTCTATCTTTTGCCCAAACTTTTTGCATGTAACCGACGCGTTGCTGCTGGAACTGTTTAGCGACTGTTAGGCGTTTTTCCTGCTCAAACCAAAATTGCATCCAACCTTGTATATATTCGGTTGGGCGGTATTCGCTTTGTGGGGTCATCCATTCAATTTCAGTGCCCATTAGCAAGGGCGTGCCGCCACTGCCACTAAAGCCAATTAACACACCCGCCGAGGCCAGCATTCTAACAGCAGCCTGAGTAATTGACGTGCCTGTACCCAAAAGAATACAGGTGGTATTGGCAATGGGAATATTCCAGTACTGCTTTTCGTTTTTTTCCTCTGTTAAGTACAAAACCCTGCCGTCCTTTTGCATGACACGGCACATGTCTAAATAATAAATATTCGCCCGTTTGGAGTGCAGTATTGCTTTTAAATCGGTGAGCTGTTCCATATCAATTAAACTCGCACTCAAATTTGAACTTTAATCCGTCCCCAAGGGTTCGGAGATTCTTTAATGCCTGTAACACTCGCGGTGGTATGCGAGTTACTGAGGTTTTGCTGAATGTTACTGCTCCTAGCGACAGCCCCAACCATGCTAAAATTGCTCTACGTTTTGCGATACTGACCATGACTACCTCCTGTCGTTCGGTTATTAATCCAACATAAATTTTGAAACCTTTAAGACTCTACCACCTGATAGTGACAAAACATGTCCGGTTGGTTTAATTACTTTTTTAATTTATTCGTTACGTTGAATAGGCCTTTATTGCTGTTTCTAATTTAGCCAGCACCGACTGATGTAATGTTGATGGAGCCTCCACAAGAACATGAGGTGTATAGCGTAAAATGTCTTGTGTTAATTCTCGTTCATCGGCATAGGGGATAGTGAGCACATACTCCTCCCCTTGCCAGTAACCCGTTTGTTTTGGGTGCCACTGTTGTTGCGAAATTTCTTTCGCAATGGCAGGTAAAAACCGTAACGTTGCCATGTACTTTGCCTTACCTGAAAAGATACCGTAACTGTTCGAAAAGTGAGCTTGCCGCTTAACGTTGGATATTTTTTTTAATATTGCTTTATGTAACTTAACGGTGCTAATTCTTGCCACACTAAAGGTTCGCAAGTTCTTACGTAGGTGGCACCAAGCATCTAAGTACCAGTTTTCACGGTAATAAATAAGCCCTTGCGGGCTAATCCGCCTTTGTGTGTTTATTTGGCTGTAACTGAGGTATTCAATATCCAGTTGCTGTTCATTCATTAGTGCTTCACTAATCAGTTGAAAAGCATGCGTAGGAAGTTGTCGGTGACCAATCGGCAGTATTTTTATCACATCACGGAACACACTCGGTTGAATACCTCGCGCTGCTAATAATTTCTTAATTTCGCGCTCAACCGGCTTTAGCTCACCCGTTAAGTTATTTGGTGCTAAGTTCTCTAATAAATGTAGTAGAAGGCTTAACGATTGCAACTCTCCTGCTGTTAGCCAAAGACCCGGTAATTCAAACCGATCAGCTTTATCATCAACATAATGCCAGCCTTTTCCACGACGACTATATTCAACTGGTGCGCCATACCGTTGCATGGTCTCTATATTACGACGAATAGTACGCTCTGAGCATTCCAGTATTTCGGCTAGCTTAGCCAATGATACTGGACGCCTATGACTTCGTAATTCGCGATGAATCTGTTGAATACGATCAAATTTATCCATAAATTTAAAACCACCCTCCGTTGGTGTTGAACTGGCAGTTTAGCCCAGCTATTTTAAACTAGCCATATAAAAAAACTTTACTCATTAAAAACATTTTTAAGCCAGCGACAACCCACGTCTAACTTTTAGACGTAATATTGATAGGACGTCGAGTGTATTTTTCCCACGCCTTAATTCCACTATTTACTTATATTAAAAATAGTGCCAATCTTGCTTTTACGCTGCTCAATTAACGCGACTATTTTTTTAACTTGATCATTCTCGCCATGTTGTTGCTGGCACTCAGCTGCCAGTTCAACTGATATTGTCGATAGTGTATTTGCCATATCTAGACACCTTTTCCTAACGAGCTTAAATTTGATACCGGTGTCTTTTGAGAACTGTTCCCAACGCCTCTCAATAATCCAATCGGGCCTGTCTTCCCCGCCTATTTTCATGGCCATTTTTTGAGCCAAATTAGGGTAGATGGCTGTGCTCATCAGGTCATAAAAGGGGGCTAGTAGAGGCCCTGCCGAGGTTAGCATGAGTGAAATATTTTTGCCGTGAGCATCGGCATTGCCAATTAATACATTGAAGATAACCCAATTGAGTAGTTCGTTTAAGTCTTTGGCTGGCTGAATACTATGGTTGCGTACTAAGTCAAAACATGACTTTAGGCTTGGGCCACCTTCTTTTTCATACTTGTTAGTAGGGGGAATGGCCATTGCCTGACAGAAATCTTCTTGAGGCAATCGTATTAACTCATCTTGTTCATTACGAATACGGTCATAACGTGTAATGAGGTATAACGGTACTGCTTTATGGAGGATTTGTGTTTCGGGGACATTTAAGCCTATCCTTTTAGCCAACTGCATACAGAAATATTCATTTTCAACGGTATTAGGGTAATGCTTTATGGGCGGTTTTAAAATATGGCTACTCGCCGCTATTCCCGTTGGTATGCTGATCTCATGACCATTATAAAAAACGGGCAGTTTGTTTTGTGCGCCAGCTAGCGATAATCTAATATCCTGTTCACCGGCCATCATCGGCTGTATTCGCAACTTTACGATTAATTGATTTAACGCATCATCATTAAGTTTTTTATAATCACCTTGTGTTGGGAGACCTATTCCTTCCGGGATCAAGCTCACAGCACCGGCACACTCTCCCGCAATGGCTTCTAATAGGGAAAAATCATTGTTTTCAGATAAGCCCAAACTTTTTGCGACTAAATGCCTTATTTCTGCTTCAGGTAGTAAATTAGAGAAAAACGGTTGGGCACGTGCATGATGATAAGGTTCAGTTCGTACAGGTAAGCTTAGCGAAAGTGGCTGTGACTCATGATTTTCAACCCACTCAGGGTAGTATTCAAATACAAAGCGTCGTTCATCATCTAAGTAAAGTTTCCCTACGCGTTCTGCTGATAGGTACACGTCAAGCACTTGGCTCATGATGGCTCACCTGACGCATCTAGGGTGAAGCTTGAGTGTGTCCAGCCTCTGGGCTGAATTGCCAACTCTAAGCCTAAGCTATTCAGCACTTGTAAGACCTTACCCATTTCAATTGTTTGTTTCCCATTTTCCAAATCAGATATAAATCGCACTCCCACACCACATAACGACGCTAATTCAACTTGTGTTGCGCCCTGTCGCTTCCGTTGCTGTCGCACGATATCACCCAATGCTTGCGCGCTTAATATTTTCCCGCTCGGTAATGTTGTCATTTTTTATAAACCTCTTTTCAATAAATAATCCCGTTCGGGAAATATACATAACAAGCGGGCCGGATACAACACTAATACTCCCGTTAGGGAATATTAAATCTAATACTTTTATTGTTTTAAACGTGATGCTGAGCTATTCATTTTCTTAAATGATTATATATTCAACTCTTTTTGCCCCGGCAACCATTTATCAACTTGTATGGTTGCGCTATTGGCGGCCAGCGGCATTTTTTGGTTTCGTGAAAGAACCTCACACTACATCTAAAATTTAGGAGGTTCAGTAAAAGAGTGCTGGGGTTAAGCAGCATAGCCCAAACTACGGGCACAAAAAAGCCGACGATTATGTCGGCTTTTTTTGATTGGAATGGTGGGTCGTGCGCGATTCGAACGCGCGACCATCGCATTAAAAGTGCGGTGCTCTACCGGCTGAGCTAACGACCCTCCAAGAAGGCGAGAATGATACCCGATTGGTGAAAAAAGGCAAGTTGAATTTGCTTTTTAAACGTGTATTTTATTTAAACTCTGTTGCTTTGCTCCATATAGCAGGTAGGGTCTTTAAGCTTGGCTTTTTCAAACCCTTGCTGGCGTAACCGACATGACTCACACTCGCCACAGGCCTCACCTTTTAAATTAGCTTGATAGCAGGACACTGTTGCGCTGTAATCGACATTCAAGGCATCACCTTTTTGTATGATTTGCGCCTTAGTTAAATTGATTAGCGGGGTATGAATTTTAAAACCACCTTCTTCTACACCCGCTTTAGTGGCTAAGTTGGCTAGTTTTTCAAAAGCCTCTATAAACTCTAGGCGGCAATCTGGGTAACCGGAATAATCCACTGCATTAACACCAATAAAAATATCCCAAGCGCCGATCACTTCCGCCCAGCCTAGTGCGATAGAAAGAAACACTGTGTTTCTTGCAGGCACATAGGTGACGGGAATACCTGAACTTTGTTCGGTCGGTACATTTATCTCGTCATCGGTTAGCGCCGAACCACCGAATTCACCCATGCCTAACTGGATAATTTTATGCTCAACGACTTCGTACGTTTTAGCTAAACGACTTGCCGCCTCTAATTCTGAGTTATGCCGCTGCCCATAATCAAAACTGAGTGCATAACAGTCGTAACCTTGTTTTTTTGCTATTGCCAATACGGTGGCTGAGTCCAAACCACCTGACACGAGTATTACTGCTTTTTTTGACATCATCTATTCGTTAATTATTGTTTACTTACCCGGCTCATCGCCCCATAAGTACTTATGTAGCTGAATCTGAAACCTCACCGGTAATTTATTGCTTAGCACCCAATCAGCTAGTTCAGTTGCTTCGAGCTCACCCTGGACTGGGGAGAACAAAACTTCACATTTATCTGCTAAGTTATATTTGTTCATATGATCTTTTGACCAATGGAAATCTTCTTTATTGCAAATAACGTATTTAACCTGGTCGTGCTCGGTTAAATATTGGTAATTCTCAGGCAGGTTTCTGCTTTCTTCACCAGACGCGGGAGTCTTTACATCAAGCACTTTTATAACCCGTTCATCTACCGCTGAGACATCCAGTGCACCACTGGTTTCCAAGGATACATGGTAGCCTGCATCACATAATTGACTCATCAGGTCATGTACACGTTTTTGTGCTAACGGCTCGCCACCAGTCACATTTATATAGCGAGCACCCAACTGAGCTACTTGTTGCAAAATATCATTAATGCTTTGTGTTTCACCGCCGTAAAAGGCATATTCAGTATCACAATAGCCACAACGTAGTGGGCAGCCTGTTAGGCGAATAAATGTGGTTGGTAAGCCCACTGTTTTACCTTCGCCTTGAAGCGAGTAAAAAATTTCGTTAATCCGCAGGGTATCTTTCGGCATGACCATTAAAACTAAATGTTAAGAAGGTAGTTAGTGCTTTTCTTGGCTGAGTCGCTCAAGCCTTTTCTGCGCAAGACTAGCTACTGTTGTGCCTGGGTATGTCGCAGTCACTTTTTCCAACGTTTCCCGTGCTTGTTTCCACTGCTTATTCTCATACTGAATAAACCCTAGTTTTAACATCGCGTCTTTTGCTTTCGAATGAGAGGGGTATTGCGATATCACTTTATTAAACTCAGTTACCGCACGCTTAAAGTCACGGTTAACATAACTGGCCTCGCCTAACCAATATAAGGCATTAGGTACATAAGCACTATTTGGGAAGGCTGAAACAAATGCTGAGAAATCAGTCATTGATTGTTGAAATTGGCCAGATTTTAGACTTGAAAAAGCCTTATCATAGGCCAGTTTATCTTGCCCATTGCTCTCTGTAGCTTCACTCACTAACGGTTGAGACGTTGGCGTTGAAACACCCTGTATTAACGAAGGTGATGATTGCTCTACCATTGGCGATGAGGCCGTCCCAGACTCTAATTGCACAATACGCCGATCTGTATCGAGATATAAATCACGCTGCCGCTTTTTTAGTGTCTCAATTAAATAAGACTGCTCTTCCAATTGGCCTCGCATTTGTTGCACTTCCAACTGCAGTTGTTCAAGCCGGTTATACATTCCTACCATACTGGACCCAGCAACCGATCCGGCGCCAGCCACTTGCCCACGTACATTGCCGTCTACTACAGGCGGTAGAGCTGCCGAAGCAGCTCCACTAACCATACTTAGGGCAACTAATTGCCCAATTATGTTTTTACTAATCAATGTGCTGGGTAGATAAGCTCAACACGACGATTTAAATGCCAAGATGCCTCATCATGGCCTAGCGCTACAGGCTTCTCTTCACCTAATGCGACTGCTTCTGTTTGATTGCTAGAGGCACCTTGAAGAGACAATAGATTTTGAACTGTTTTTGCACGCTTTTCACTTAAGGCCACGTTATATTCACGTGTTCCACGCTCATCAGCATGTCCTTCAACAAAAATTGAAACACCAGGGTTTGACGCCAAATAAGCACCGTGAGCCGCTAACACAGCCTCATATTGTGCTTCCACTGCACTACTATCAAAGGCAAAATAAATAACTTTTGTTGCTAAAGGACTGGCAGGATTATCTAGCGGATGGCCTGTAAAATCATTTCCATCACTCATACCTGTGGTACTTGCTCCACCGCTTGTTTCGTTAGAACCGTTAGTACCATTTATTCCACTCGTCGCGCTTTCATCGTCGCCAAACATGCTACAACCTGCTAATGCAGACGATAATAATAAACTCATCAATAATTTTTGATATCTCTTCATTTTATTTCCTCGGTTAGGGTTAATGCTTAAATCTTTAATAAATTAAAACGTCTTAAACAGCAATAGGTTTTTAGTTGGATTTAAAAGGTGACCATGCCGGCTCTCTCACATCCCCACCTTGCAGGCGCAGTTTTTGTCTTACTTTGCCATCCGATGATACCGCAGCCAATATGGATTTCAAGCCATCATTAGTAGAATATAAGATCATGCTCCCATTTGGCGCATAACTGGGTGATTCATCTAGTTGCCCATTAGTCAATATAGTCGTAAACCCTGTTTTTAATTCTAGGGTTGCTATTTGATACTGACCTTTTACGCGTTGCACCATTGTAATAAACTTACCATCTGGTGAATAGCTGGCACGTGCATTATACGAACCTTCAAATGTTACTCGGGCCGCCTGCCCGCCGCTCACTGCAATTCGGTAAATCTGTGGTTTCCCGCCACGATCAGAGGTAAATATGATTTGACGCCCATCTGGCGACCAATCTGGCTCAGTATCAATAGCATAACTTCTTGTTAAGCGGCGAAATGAGCGCGTAATCACATTATAAATATAAATATCAGCGCTGCCATCTTTCGATAATGTTAAGGCCAGCCGTGTCCCATCGGGCGACCACGATGGAGCGCCATTAATACCCTTAAAAGAGCGCAGCTTTTCACGCTGCCCCGTTCTCAGTGTTTGCGTATAAATTGAAGAACGGCGCCCCTCATACGACACATAAGAAATTTTATCGCCTTGTGGTGACCAAGCAGGCGACATCATTGGCTCTGTTGAGCTCACGATGGTCTTAGAGTCATAACCATCTGCGTCTGCTACTTGAATTTTATATTCTGTCTTACCGTTCGAGCCGGGCATGGAGGTAACGTACGCTATTCTTGTACTAAACGCGCCTTTTTGCCCCGTTAATTTCTCATAGATTAAGTCACTAATACGATGCGCCACACCACGCAAACTTGAGCGATCAGCAGGAATACTAAACCCTGTTAATTGCTCACCTTTATAAACATCAAATAGTTGAAATTGCACTAGCAACTTACCGCTAGCATCCGCTATCACTTTACCAACAACCAGGTTATCTTGCCCTAGCGCCTGCCAGTTACGAAAGTTAACATGCTCGGCCGTCGAAGGTTTATTCAACATATCAATACGCGGCAGTGGTTTAAATCGGCCACTACGGGCTAAATCATCACTCACCACTTGAGCAATATCAACGGGTAAGCCATCAGCCACTTGCGTAGTTGAAAAAGGGATAACCGTAATGGGTTGTGCGGATGAAATACCTTGTGTAATTTCAATTTTAAGGGCCTCAGCGATGGCTGAAAAACTTAACAGCGCACTAATTAGCAACCCAACTTTGATATATCTTTGCATGCTTCGTTAGCCTCCTGGCCTAAAGTAAAATTCTAATGTTCTAAAACGACCAAACAAATTCGGGTCGCTAGGTAATGGTAAAGGAGCTGCTTTTCTAGTTGCTAGCTCTACAGAACGGTCAAAAAACGTATTACCGCTCGACTGAATCACTTGCGCATCAACTACCTCGCCACCAGGTATAAGACGTACACGAACAACACATGATAGCCCTGAAATATCACCCGGCGGTTGAATCCAGTTTCGTTCAACTTTTTGAATGATAAGACCAACAAACTTATTAGTAGTCGCGTTATCGCGGTTCTCTTGCTCTTCTTGGGCGGCTAATGCTTGTAATGCCTGCTCTCTTTTAGCTTGTTCTTTTGCAGCTTGTTCTTTTGCAGCTTGTTCTTTTGCAGCTTGTTCTTTTGCAGCTTTAGCTTTTGCAGCTTTAGCTTTTGCAGCTTTAGCTTTTGCAGCTTTAGCTTTTGAAGCTTTCTCTTTTGCCGCTGCTACTTTTTTAGCTTCTTCCTTTGCCAAGCGTTCTTTAAGCTTCTTCGCATCAGCTAATTTCTTTTTCTTTGCGTCCTCTGCTTTTTTCTTTGCTTCCAAGGCTTTTTGTTTTTTTATTTTCGCTTGCTTTGCAGCTTCAGCTGCTTTTTTCTGAGCTAACCTCTTCTCATCAGCTTGCTTCTTTTTAAGCTCCGCCAACTTTTTCTCTTCAGCTAGGCGCTTCTTTTTTAAATCATCTAGACGCTTTTGTTCCTTTAGCTTTTTTTGCCGCTCTAGCTCCTTGAGCTTGCTGGCTTCTGCTTTTATCTTAGACTCATCAATGGCGGTCGCTTTGACAACATTCACCACTGGTTTTGTTTGTACCTTTTCCTCACTTAAATTCACACCCAATACAAAAAAACCAATCAGCGCTAAATGGAAAATGACAGATAGAATGACTGCAACTGGATGCTTTTTAAATAACCCCATCATCGTTATTATTGACCAGGGTCAGTTAGTAAGCCAACACTAGGCACACCAGCCGCTTGCAGGGTGGTCATCGCACGTACCACTTCACCATACGCCACCCCTTTATCACCTCGAATCATTACGGGCGTCTTTGGTTTATTTCGTAAAACAGCGGCCACTTTTATTTGTAACGTCTCGGTTGAAATCGGTTGATCAGTATCCTCTCCAACATCTAAATAATACTGGCCTTGTTGATCCACAGTAACGACTAGTGGTTGATTGTTGCTGTCATCCACTTGCTGCGCATCTGCTTGAGGCAAATCTATTTCTACCCCTTGTTGAATCAACGGCGCGGTAATCATAAAAATAATTAACAGCACCAGCATTACGTCAATATAGGGGACTACATTAATTTCACCAATCGGTCGACGCCTATTACTACGCGCCATTGTTTTTCTCATTCATACTGATATGCGCTTGACGCTGCAAGACGGTTGTAAAATCATCCATAAAGGTTTCATACCGAGTTGCCAATCGATCAGCATTCGTTGAATAGCGGTTATAAGCGACCACGGCTGGTATAGCCGCAAACAAACCCATCGCTGTGGCAACTAGGGCTTCTGAAATACCCGGCGCAACCAAGGCCAGTGTTGCTTGCTTCATATTACCTAGCGCTTGGAATGAGCTCATAATGCCCCACACGGTGCCAAATAAACCAACATAAGGGCTGGTTGAGCCAACCGTTGCTAAAAAGGGTAAATGGTTATCCAGCAAGTCCATTTCTCTGGTGTATTGCGCCTGCATCGCACGCCTAGCTCCTTCTACCACATGCATCGGCTCCATGCCTGCTTGCTCATTTAAGCGCTTGTACTCTTGAAACCCCGCATGGAAAATACTTTCCACACCACTTTTATTATGATGGCCTGCACCTACCTGACGAGATAACTCATTCAAATCAATCCCCGACCAAAAGCGCTTCTCGAATGTATCGGTGATCTTAAATGCCGATTGAAACTCTTTATATTTAGCAAAAATATACGCCCAAGACACCACTGATGCCATGACTAATATCAGCATCACCAGTTTTACGATAGGCCCCGCTTGGGTTATTAAATGCACAATGGATAAATCTGTGGTCATATTAGTGTCTCTATCATCTTGGTTGGAATCGCTTTAACTTTCATACTCTTTGCATCTAAACAAGCAACCTTTATTATCGCTTTGTTTATTATTTCACGCTTCTGATCTTCTCGTATGATCGTTTGATGAAAAATCAACGAGGCACGCTTTAATTCGGCCACCTTGGTCTGCACCAATAAATTATCATTAAACTTTGCTGGTTTCAGGTAATCCATTTGCACCGCCCTTACTGCAAATGCCACAACTTGCTCATCAATTAACTGGTCTTGTTCAAATCCTTTGCTACGCAAAAATTCGGTACGCGCCCTTTCCAAGTATTTTAAATAATTGGCATAGTACACAATACCTTGCATATCGGTATCTTCGTAATAAATACGAATAGGCCATTGGTGCTCGCTGGGCGTCATCAAAACGTTATCACCTGTTGGTTTTTTTAATCATCTGAAGGTTCATCCGCCGAATTTATTTCGCTTTTAGCCGGTGCTTTCAAGCCTAAGTGCTGATAGGCATGTCGGGTGGCCATTCTGCCCCGTGGCGTGCGCATAATATAGCCCTTCTGAATAAGGTACGGCTCCAACACATCTTCAACTGTTCCACGCTCTTCACTTAACGCTGCCGCTAAACTGTCCACCCCAACAGGGCCGCCATCAAAGGTATTAATTAACGTATTTAATAAACGTCGATCTAGCTTATCAAATCCACTTTTATCAACTTCTAACATCGACAACGCTTTATTTGCAATATCGGCTGTAATCACCCCATCGCCTTTTACATCGGCATAATCTCTCACCCGCCTTAACAGCCTGTTCGCAATTCGCGGTGTACCGCGGGACCTGACGGCAATTTCTCTGGCACCATCGGTTTCTGAACGTAGCGCTAAAATATCCATTGAACGTTGAACAATATGTGAGAGGTCAGCATCATTGTAAAACTCCAAACGCTGGGTAATACCAAAGCGGTCACGTAATGGAGAGGTTAATAAGCCTGCACGCGTGGTGGCACCCACTAAGGTAAACGGCGGTAAATCTAATTTAATTGAACGTGCCGCAGGGCCTTCGCCAATCATTATATCTAACTGATAATCTTCCATCGCTGGGTACAGTATTTCCTCTACCACGGGACTCAGGCGATGTATTTCATCAATAAATAAAACATCACCTTCTTCAAGGTTAGTTAATAGCGCTGCTAAATCGCCCGCTTTTTCTAGCACCGGCCCCGATGTTTGCCGCAGGTTTACCCCCATTTCATTAGCAATGATATGCGATAGTGTTGTTTTTCCTAAGCCTGGCGGACCAAAAATCAACACATGATCGAGCGCTTCAGAACGTGCCCGAGCCGCTGACATAAAAATCTCCATCTGCTCACGAATAGCAGGCTGACCAATATAGTCTGCGAGGTTTTTTGGCCTAATCGCTCGATCTATTGCTTCATCGTCCAGCAAATTGTCAGAACTGATGAGTCGATCACTTTCTATCATAATAAAGGTTTATTTTTTTACTGCTGATTGTAAGGCCGAACGAATAATTTGTTCACTACTGGCATCGGTATCGGCCACTGCTCGTGCACGTTTTTCTGCATCTTGTGGTTTATAGCCCAGTGCAATCAAGGCACTAATCGCTTCTTCCATCGATGAGGCCGGTTGGATAGTAACGCCCGAGGGGACATTCGCAACACCCGTCAACTGTTCTGGAAGACGGTCTCTCATATCAATAATAAGCCGCTCGGCTGTTTTCTTTCCAATGCCTGGTAAGCGTACAAGCGCCGCCACATTATTATCACTCACCCATAAACAAAAATCATCTACACTAACGCCAGATAAAATGCCTAGCGCTACTTTAGGGCCCACACCATTGACTTTAATTAAACTTCTAAATAGAGCCCGTTCTTGCTCCGTTAGAAAACCATACAGTATGTGCGCATCTTCACGCACAACAAGGTGCGTGCGGATTAAAATATTGTCACCCACTGCGGGCAAATTAAAAAAGCTCGACATTGGCGTTTCAATATCATAACCCACACCATTGACATCAATCACCACATGCGGCGCTTGCTTTTCGTGAATGGTACCGCGTAAAAAGCCAATCATGCCAATGCCCTATCTGTTGACTGCCTAGTTTGGTCTGTATGAAAATGACACAGAGCAACCGCCAACGCATCACTGGCATCCATTTGTGGATTACCTTGTAGTTTTAACAATATTTTAACCATATGTTGAACCTGTGTTTTATCTGCACTGCCTTTACCGACCAGCGCTTGTTTAATTTGCCTAGCCGCATATTCAAACACTTCAATATCGTGATCAAATACTGCACAAATAGCCGACGCTCTCGCTTGACCTAACTTAAGCGCAGAATCTGCGTTACGGCCCATAAACACTTGCTCTACCGCCATTTCTTGTGGTTTGTAGTGTTCAGTAATTTCACGAACACTTAAATAAATCTTCTTCAGCCGTTCAGGTAATGCCCCACCCCCTGTTCGGATGCAACCACTATCAATATATTTAACATCGCGCCCTAATACTTCAATAACGCCATAGCCAGTTACTCTAGAACCTGGGTCAATACCTAGTATGCGCACCTATTCGTTACTCCGTCATCTCTGTTGGCTGATCGGGAAAATCTGCATTTGAATAAACATTTTGCACGTCATCTAAGTCCTCCAGCACATCCAGTAAACGCAAAATTTTCTCGGCATCTTTCTCGCTAACAGGGGATAAATTATCTGCACGAAAGGTCACTTCAGCATGCTCATACGGACAACCCGCAGCGACCAAAGCATCACGTATCGGTATAAAATCATCAGGCTGGGTTAACACCTCGAATGAGCCATCATCATGTGTAATGACATCCTCAGCGCCTGCGTCTAAAGCGGCCTCCATCAAGGTATCTTCATCACTGTTATCTGAAAGGTTAATCACGCCCAGCTTTTGGAACATATAATCAACAGAGCCACTCGTACCCAAATTACCACCGGCTTTACTAAAGGCGTGGCGTACCTCAGCGACTGTCCTATTTTTGTTATCCGTTAAGCAGTCAACAATCACCGCCGTGCCGGCTGGGCCATACCCTTCATAACGAATTTCATCAAAATTATCAGCATCGGTCGCACCACTGCCTTTTTTTATCGCCGTTTCAATGGTGTCGCGTTTCATGTTATTAGAGAGGCCTTTATCAACAGCCGCGCGTAAACGTGGGTTATTGTCCGTATCGGGCCCACCTGCTTTTGTTGCCACCGTGATTTCACGAATCAATTTAGTAAATAGCTTGCCACGTTTAGCGTCTTGCGCGCCCTTACGAAAACGAATATTTGCCCACTTACTATGACCTGCCATTGCCTAACCTCTTCACACATGCTTCAAAGATGAAGAGTGTATCACTAGCGCGATTGTTGATTAAGTAAAACCCTCTTAATTTACGCCGTCATGCGGATACGCGTACCATGCTCTACAGAAAGTGTAATCTCATCGGCGCTTAAGCTAGTTGGAAAAAACACGCCGCTTATTTTTGCATTAAAAATACTGCAGCCATCTAAATTACAGTTCCGTAAATCAATACCTCTTAAATCGGCACTTTTGAAGTGGCAACCAGATAGGTCTATGCCGTTAAGGTTAGCCCCTTTTAAGTTCAAGCCCCTAAAAATGCTATTTTTTAATACTGCCGTATCTCCGTTCTGTCTTGCTTGGTTGAATGCTTCAATATTTTCATCTTGTAAATATTGGTACATCTCATTCGTATTTTCTTTCAACATAAATCCTCACTGTTTTTCAAAAGTTATATGAAAGTGTAGCTCGTATTTAAACGACTGCCATTAAAGACATACACCGCTACCGTGTACTAGCTCGCTACTTGATCGTACTGCTACTCAACTTTTAATGGTTTCCTATCAGGTTTAATTTAAGTTAATAACTTTTCAAGCCAAACCGCCTTACCATACTGAATTAATTTGAAATAAAGTTAAAACGTACAAACTATTACTGTTACTTTTTACTTGCTTTACACTCTAGGGGAAATCAATTAGTTTATTGCTATCACTGTTAGCCTTACAAACTATTTCTAGGAGTCCCGCAAGCATTTAATACGCGCTCTACACAGCTTGAAACTACCTCCTTCCTTAAACCAAAAGTAGCTGGTGCGATAACATCTTATGCTACCACCCCACAGGATGAAGCAATAAAAAAGCCCGTAAGTGCAATACTTACGAGCTTTCTTAAGACTTACCTAGGTAAAAATGCGGAGCTTACATCATGCCGCCCATTCCACCCATTCCACCCATTCCGCCCATGCCGCCCATATCTGGCATACCACCAGCTGCAGCACCTTCTTCAGCAGGCTCATCGGTAATCATGGCTTCTGTAGTAATCATTAAACCAGCAATAGAGGCAGCATTTTGAAGCGCTGTTCTTGTTACTTTAGCTGGATCCAAAATACCCATTGCAATCATGTCGCCATATTCACCTGTTGCAGCGTTATAGCCTTCGTTACCACTGGCTTGCTTAACCGCTTGAAGAACCACAGACGCTTCTTCACCAGCATTAGTAACAATTTGGCGTAATGGCGCTTCCATTGCGCGAAGCGCAATTTTAATACCAATATCTTGATCGTGGTTTGAACCTTTAACTTCGCTAACAACACCTAATACACGAATTAACGCTGTGCCACCACCCGGCACCACGCCTTCTTCAACCGCAGCGCGAGTTGAATGCAACGCATCTTCCACACGTGCCTTCTTCTCTTTCATTTCAACTTCTGTAGTTGCACCCACTTTAATAACAGCAACACCGCCGGCTAATTTAGCCATACGCTCTTGAAGTTTTTCTTTATCGTAGTCAGAGCTTGCATCGTCAGCCTGTGCGCGAATTTGTACTACACGTGCTTCAATATCAGCCGCTTGACCAGAACCATCAACAACAACTGTGCTGTCTTTCGTGATCGTTACACGTTTAGCAGAACCTAAATCTTCCAAGGTTGCTTTTTCAAGAGTTAAACCTACTTCTTCGGCTATCACTGTGCCGCCCGTTAAAATAGCGATATCTTCTAACATCGCTTTACGTCGATCACCAAAACCAGGCGCTTTAACAGCGGCTACTTTAACGATACCGCGCATATTGTTCACAACCAATGTTGCCAATGCTTCGCCTTCAATATCTTCAGCAATAATCAATAATGGACGACCTGCTTTTGCAACCGCTTCTAATGTTGGAAGCAAATCACGAATGTTTGAGATTTTTTTGTCATGTAACAAAATAACTGGCTCTTCAAGGTCAACACTCATGTTTTCTTGGTTGTTGATGAAATAAGGTGATAAGTAACCACGGTCAAATTCCATACCTTCAACCACATCCAGTTCGTTTTCTAAACCAGACCCTTCTTCAACAGTGATAACACCTTCTTTACCCACTTTATCCATCGCTTCTGCAATGATTTCACCAACAGACTCATCTGAGTTAGCTGAGATAGTACCCACTTGAGCAATCGCTTTAGTATCTGCACACGGTACAGATAAGTCTTCAATCGCAGCAACAGCAGCCACGACTGCTTTATCAATACCGCGCTTTAAATCCATTGGATTCATGCCCGCCGCTACTGATTTCATGCCTTCTGCTAAAATAGCTTGAGCCAACACAGTTGCTGTTGTTGTTCCGTCACCGGCAACATCTGATGTTTTAGCGGCTACTTCTTTAACCATCTGCGCGCCCATGTTTTGGAACTTATCTTTCAATTCGATTTCTTTCGCAACCGAAACACCATCTTTAGTGATAGTGGGTCCGCCGAAACCTTTATCTAGAACAACATTACGCCCTTTAGGGCCTAAGGTTACTTTTACTGCTTTTGCGAGTGTGTTAACGCCTTCAACCATTAAGCTGCGTGCGTCATCTCCAAATTTAACTTGCTTTGCCATGTTTCTTTTCCTTATTTAAATTTTAAATTACTCAACAACCGCAATGATGTCGCCTTCGCTCATCACCAATAATTCTTTGCCGTCTACTTCAACTTCTGTGCCTGCATACTTGCCGAACAAAACATTGTCACCAACTTTTACAGACATTGGGCGTGTTTCACCTTTGTCATTGATAGAGCCATTACCAACAGCAAGAACTTCACCGCGGCTTGGTTTTTCTTTTGCTGAATCAGGTAGTACGATACCACCCGCGCTTAATGCTTCTTCTTCAACACGTTTAATAATGACGCGATCACCTAATGGACGTAAATTCATGTATCAATCTCCTAATTGTTTAATACGTTTTCAATAAATAGCTATACCGATATGGGGCGGCGATTATATAAATCAACCCCATCCATACATTAAAATTCATTCTATTTTACTGATGAGTGAAACCTATGCATAAGTGGGAGCCAATCTTAGCCTTAGATGGCTTACTGTCAAGCAATCGATACAAAACTCAGTTAACATAATTAGCACACTAATAATCTTAAAATACCTATGAACGACGACCAGCTATTACGATACAGCCGACAGATTATGCTCCCATCAATTGATATAGAAGGTCAGCAGGCACTCCTCGACTCAAGGGTGCTTGTTATTGGCATGGGTGGTTTGGGCAGCCCTGTCGGGCTTTACCTAGCAGCAGCGGGTGTTGGCCACCTAGTGATTAGTGATTTCGATGATGTCGACCTATCCAATCTGCAGCGTCAAGTAGCCCATACAAGCGACAACATTGGCTTAGCAAAAGTTGAGTCGGCAAAACAATCTTTTCACGCCATCAACCCACTTATTAAAATAACTGCCCTTAACAAAAAGCTAGAAGATGCTGAATTATTAGAGCAGGTTAAACAAGCCGATATCGTTATCGATTGCTGCGACAATTTTGAAACCCGCTTTGCCATTAATGATGCGTGTGTCGCCGCTAAAACACCATTAGTTTCCGGTGCTGCCATTCGGTTTGAAGGGCAAATATCTGTATTTGACTCACGTGATAAAACCTGCCCTTGCTATAACTGCTTATACCCACGCGACGGAGCTGTAGCCCAAAGCTGTTCAGACAATGGCGTAATAGCACCTATCACCGGCATCATTGGCAGCATGCAAGCACTTGAAGCAATTAAAGTACTCACCGGTGCGGGCAAATCACTACAAGGTCGCGTGTTATTACTCGATGGTCTTTCAATGGATTGGCAAAGCATGACGCTGCCACGAAACCCTAATTGCCCAACTTGCTCAAACGCAGCTGCTTAATAAAGCCCTTGCTTTCGTTATTGAAAAACATATACTCTAACCAAAGTTAGAATTATTGCTGCACGAAAAACAAACAAGCGACTATCGAGGAGAAGTGAAATGAAGTGGGAAACACCGACATATAAGGATTTACGTTTTGGTTTTGAAGTAACAATGTATATCTACAACCGATAATTCAATATAAAAAAAGGTTCCAATAGGAACCTTTTTTTATATTAAACCCAGCTGTTCTCAGTTATAGAAAACTCCTTTTACCCTTTGCCAACGTCAGCAAGCCAGACCACTGCCCCTTCATTTCACCATCTAAGGTCATCATTTTTAATTCTAATTTATAACCTACAAGCTGTTGTCCATTAGAACCAAATTGGCGATTAGACGATAATTCAGAACGCACAACATAGTCGAAACTTGTCGCCGATGTATCGACCAACCTTAATAACCCAGAGTTTAGTAATGTTTCGGTAATGCGATCATAAATATCTTGCATCCTTATACTTTCATTATCTGTATTATTTCTTAATTTAGCCAAAATCAGTCGAGGCCTTTTATTGCCCCATGTTTGTACTAAGCCAGAAGATAACATTTTATTAGTGACCGTTTCTGCCAGCTCAGTATAATCAGCCATAGTTAGTTCAGCAGATAGATGTCCTCTTTCACCTGACCCTACTATAGAAACATTCGACTGGCCACCAGTAATAAGGGGATTAGTCTGACAAGCAGACAGAACAGCCGCTACCGCTAATAAGGTTGAAATTTTTAAAGTTTTCATAAATATCCTATTTATTTAGTGTGAAGTTTTGGTCAAAATTAAGCATCACTTTATCGGTCAGGGTTGCTTTTTTCTTGGTGAATAAAGAAATCATCAGGCAATCTAACAGTCATCGTTAAGTTGTATGCCTGAGGTGTCACTCCAAGTGTTTGAAAGCTCTTTATTTCCCTAGGGCCTAAGCTAAAACGCTTCCAAACTGTATTTTGATTTATTTTGAACCCTTGTTGATCCTCCCAAGAATACATGTATTCCAATGAGTAACGTTTATTAGATAAATTTTGCACCGACACTTCTGCGCGCTGAAGCTGGCCCACTGAACCAAAACGAACATCAACTAGATCTATCTTTCCAACCAAATCTTTTGAGCCAGCAATTAATCGAGCACGTGCATGCGCTGTACTCACCGTATTTTGCTGGTGATTCCTAACCGTCGGTTGCTGCCCTATGCTATTCACCGTATTACATGCCGTTAAGGAAACACAGGCCATTAATATATATAAAGTTTTCATCTCATTTTCACCCACATTTTGTCACTACTAGCCGTATATAACGTTTTGTTTAGCGATCTTGCATAAACGATATTATGACTCCCCTTATCAATTTTCACGAGCTTGCTATTCAGCCTTTTACCCTGTCGGTTATAAGTGCTGATTTTAATTTGCGAAACAGACTTTGGAACGTAAAAGCGTGCTGCCATTAATTTTGATGGTAACGTTGTCCACGAACGTGTATCAGGGTGAACCATTTTATCTCGCTCAGATTTAACCGAATTAACCAACGAACCAAAAACCCCAGCACTTTGCGCAGCTTGATTCCAGGCATGCCCTTCGATGACATTACGTATAACCGTCGTCATCATACGTAGTTGCTCTAAAGGCCCCGCTTCTTTTTGATGACGCAATGCTAAAGCCGTAATATCGGCCACTTCAGAAAGCCTTGCCCAGCGTTTACCTGTCGATGTTTGTGCTTCAATACGGTAAACCTGTGAGTCTACTGCCTCATAAATAGGTAACTCAATAAGTGTTGGCGGCCCAAACCCTAAACTTAGGTCAAATTTCAGAAGTTTTTTCTCGGGAGCAAAACCATCGCCTGCGATAACATGAACCAAACGACGCCCCGTAGGCGCGGGCTTTTTAATGTCTTTAATAGCTTGTTTGATAACATCACTTTTAGGGTTAAGCTCAAGCGCCTTTTTATAGGATATACGAGCATTATCTCTAAGTGATCTATCTTCATAGCTATCGAGCTCTTGTACTACACCTGCAATATAAAAACCGAATGGGTTAACAAATGCGCTGGCTACTTTAGATGCTTCCTTATTAGAGCCTTTATACTGGTTTTTTATTATTGAACCAAAACCAACATTTGCCAGCTCGGCTCCTTTTTCTTTTTGCTCTTTTTCTTCTTTGGCTATTTCTTTTTTCGCTTCACGAATTCTCTCATCAAATGCTTCTTTCTCCATGTTTTGTAAATCAATCGCTCGCCTTGTCACGTTATAGGCATTACGGTCACCTTCTAGCAGATAGGCTATCGATTTATAATTCAGCATCAAAACACGCTCAAACCCAACACCTGGATACTCACCCAGCTCTTCATTACCACTAATTGTTGAGACACCCGCAGATCCTAAACCTGATAAGAAGCTTGAAACGGTACCTCTCTCTTTTTTAGCCACTTGAGATCTTTCTGCACTGGAAAAACTGGCTTGGGCCAATGTCACATCTTCCGCATCCAGCGCCATCAGCCCTAATTCTAAATTAGCCAATAAATCAAGTTTATTTGGGTCCGTAATACCTTTTTGGCGTAACTTAATCGCTTGCCCCACCTCTCCAGATGAAATCATTTTTTTAATGGCTAACATATCTTTTGTATAGCCTTCGTAAACAACCTTTCTATTGGAGCTTACCCCTGCCTTCAATGAAGCGGGTTTTGTCGCAACAGTTTTTTCTGCTGTATTTTTAACCGCAGCGCCACCTACTGCACTCACCGCTTTTGAAAATGACGATAACGCATCAAAAGCGAACAAGCTTGTAGATAAGCAAGCCAAGCAGATAATAGAAATACAAATTATTAATTTATTAGAATTCATAACGATTTGCTTGCTCTCTAAAATTAAAAGTTTGGCCGTCTAACGGCGGGAGCAGGCTTACTTTCAGCTTGCTTAGCTCGACGCCCTATGGGGACTAGCTCACCTTTTTGACGGGCCGATAAATCATCGCTGATTTGAGTCGCTATTTCAGTTGTTAATAGATCCAACAAATCATTAACTGCAAGCGCCTGACTCTCTACTTGCTTTATTCTTTCATTAACCCTCACCTTGATAGCGCTGGTTAAACGGCCAGAATGGACATCAATTAATCGAACGCCAGCCTCGACCGTACCAAAATAACGTATTTGAATCTCATTGGTGTAAGGCACTTTTTTTCTCTCTGCACGAACGCTAAAATCATCTATAGCAGCATGAATAAGGTAGTCAGCTCCCTTCAACTCACTTAGCGTAGTGTCAGGTGCTGAACCCGCTGCAATCGAAGTAAACGCTTTTTCATCCAATATCTGGTCAATCTCCTTACGCTCCATAATGTCGAACTCTGGAAATTGTGATAATTTAATCATCAAATCATTGGTGATACGCGCATCATTAATCCCCACTAATTGCTGGTTATTTCCACGTGGATTTATTTTAATTTTTCCTACCGCTAGCGTCAGCACCTTTCCGTCATTTTTTGTCGCATCACCACCTGTACGTTTTGGAGTTATTGACGCCAACCCTTGCTGACTAAGCCGCCCTTTAGAATGATCCAGTCGCTTTAAAATATCACCCGTTAACAACGCGACTCCATTTGTCGCTGCTTTTGAACGAGCATCCTCCACCTCATTTAATTCAACAGTGCCCAGCTCCGCTTCTGCCACACCCAATTGAACACCTGTATCTGGATCAATGATCGCTTCGCCTGGACGAACGGCACGGAGCTTTTCACCAACAGATAAACCACCATCGGAACCTCTATTGATGTAAGCAACACCTGACACAATAGCAGCCACCTTGATAGGGTAAATGGCATTCATTAAGTTAACGGTAACCTGATCAGCAAATGCATCTGCAAGTTCAGAAATAATCCTAGTCTCAGAACCCGTTTTTTCTACCGATTGACTCACAGAAATCTTACGTGACTCCATAATATCGCTGGTGCGTGCATTAACAATACGCATATTGCCTTCAATATGCCCTGCCTGCGAGACAAAGGTACGAGAAGAACCCGGTAAACGCACTGTTCGCTCTTCTATCGTAAAACTAGCAACACTGCCAATAGCAACATAATCTGCACCTTTTAACTGGCCCATCGCCGACACCATATCTCGGTTCTCTGCCATCGCCTGCGCCAACTGCTCATCAATCAGTTGATCGGTTTCCTGACGATCAATTAATTGAAAACGTTTGGTTTGTGCTAAACGAGAAATTAAGGTGTCGGTAAAAGCTGGAATATGCAAATTAGCATCAATACCCGTCGTCGCTGTTGAATGAGCTTTCACAAGCCCAACTGCTAAACGAGGTCGTTGAGCGGGTTGGCCGCCTATATCTGAGCTTTTATGTAACGAAGGCGCTGTTTTTCCAACTGATAAACCACTTTCTTTTTTCTGAGCGATGGCAAGATCATTGACCTTTAAATTACCTTCAATAACGGAAAGAACTGAGAACGTTTTCTGAACTTGGTTTACTTTAGCTAGGCCAATATCTTTACGTAACTTGCCAATTGAAATGCCTGAGGCATCTTTAATATCTTTTCCCTCACGAGAAATCTCATAGAGATCACCAACAGAGACTTGCTCATTGCTACCTCGGTTCACAACCCAAGGATCAGCGCTGATTATTTGTGCAGGGAAAATCATATCCAAAACACTGATCGCTGCTTGCAAGCCCAAGTGATCAAACATTGAATACTCATCCTGCGTAGCCTCTTTACCCGTAAACGCAGTGTCAGAAATTTTAGTACGAAGACTATCTGCGCCAATAATACGGCCTGTAACAGCATCAATTACCCGTAACCGCAAACGCGCATCCACTTGGTTTTTAACCATCACGCGCTGACTATCACTAAAAGGGACCGCTGTCTTTTTTTGTGACCCTCTTTGTTTTTCTAGTACAGCATAAACAATATAGTCTGCACCAATAGCCGTCCCCAAATTCTTAAATTCTTTTAGACGATCATTATGATCTGCAGCAGAACTTGCAGCCGCCACTGTCCAGCCATTCACATCAGCTAAATCGTCAACAGTTTCCTCAATGACCTTATCTAAGTCCGTTTCTTTTATATCTGCACCAAATTGTTGCTCACGAATAACGTGGCGCAACGCACTACGTTCCACCACATCAAAACGTTTAGTTGCTGATAACTGCTCAATTAAACGCGCTGCTAAACCATCGGGCAAAGTACGAATATTGCCTTGAACTGTACGATCAGGGTGAAAGTCTCCTTGCCCCATAACAGCAATTTTCACCTTGTTTTTCTGTTGCTTTAAGGTAGCAGGTGCTGCCAATGACAGCTGACTAACTAACAATATGGCCAACATTGATATTGAAAAAAATATGCTTTTATTGAATCCATTCATAACTATTCCCTTATTAAGCTATTGCGGTTTACGAACAATGTCGCCGACCCCGATAGGGCCATATTCAGGGTCTTCCTCAGAAAGAATCTTGCCATAGCTTGCTTTAGGGTTAATTCGAACAATTTCTATTGTTCCAACTAACTCCTCGCCAGAACCAAGAGACTCGCCTGTATCAGGATCAAATAATTCTTCACCCGCAAAAAACACCTTATATTTTTGACCCTTTTTCAGGCCACCATCTTTACCGCGATTAATAATGATTTGATTTTTACGTGTTCGCTTGACGACTTTCATGGGGTAAACAGCATCAACAAATTGATCGGCTAGATTCGCCGAAACCTCTTTTGCCATTTTTGTAAAGTACGTATTATTAGGCACCCCACCCTTGCCATTCACAATCGCGGATTTTGTCGCAAAAGAACTTTTAAGGTCGAAAGTTGATACCACCTGTCCCGATGCCGTATCGACCATCTGAGCTGTCAGGTGAATTAAACCAGAGTCTTGTCGTTTGTACTTATCATCAAAATTTGGCAGTGCTTTATGAGAACGATAAAACTTGAAGTTTTGCACCTTCGGCAAAATAAGATAGTGTGCATTAGACATTACTCCTGTTGCTGCTGCATCGCCTTTGGCTAAGTCAGATTCGGCAAACTGCTGCTCTTCTCTAATATCAGCGATAACTTCTTTATTGCGACTCACAACTCGAAATTTACGGGTATTACGAAACGAGCTTTCCAACTCTGCCCAGAGCAATTCTAGGTTCAGGTGTTTTCGAGAATATTTACTGACTTTCTCACCCACTTTAGGCTCTTTAATCGCCACAGCAGGTTGTTCCGCTGCCCAAAGGTTTTGTGTAAAAAGAACCGCCACTAAGGCTAGACAAACAACAGATGACGAACAGGCTTTTTTAATCAACGAACTATCCCCACAACTTAGAGTTATAAATAACAAAATAATGGACGAACAGCCAAGAGATTAATTGCGTCTTACCTTAGTAAAAATGGGGCTTAACGCTGCATTTAAAGCGCTCTGACACCAAATTCCAAGAGCTATAATTTTCATCCATGAGGTGTAAAAGATACCACAAAAAAAAGCACTGTCAACTCTCTACAATGACAGAACGAAATTTACAACAAATAGAGGATTTATAGTGACCTAGAGCCATTTTTTTAAAATGAAGCTAAATAAAATAAATTTATTTTTTTGAAGAATAAAAACCCCGTTTATACAAGATATTCATTGCCATCGTCATGCCAATGTTGTCAACAAAAGCTTAGTTTACATTTGCGCTTAAGTAATACCGTCACCAATAAAACATTTAAAGTCTCACTTATTACTTTAAACCTTGCTTTCTTTATATTCTGACTGATAGCCCTATCTCCATAAGCTTTTTTAACTCATTGGTTTCTTGACTTTAATATTAAAATATAATCACTTAGCTATCAGTATCTGCATTAAAATGGCACGAAATTTATCAAATAATCAGGTCGCTTTTATGCAAATTCGTGTTTTAGGCTCAGGTGCTGGTGGTGGCTTCCCTCAGTGGAATTGTAGCTGCCCAAATTGCAAAGCTGTACGAGCAGGAACCATTAAAGCCTCCACCCGCAACCAATCATCCATTGCTGTGTCGTCCGACGGTGAACATTGGGCATTATTTAACGCATCGCCTGACGTACGTGCGCAACTAGAAAACTTTCCCGAGATTCACCCTAAAAACAAAGTACGCGGCACGGGCATTGAAGCCATTGTGATATTTGATTCCCAAATTGATCACGCGACGGGTTTGCTGATTTTGCGTGAAGGCGATCCACTCACCATCTATTGCACGGACATGGTGAAACAAGATTTAACCACAGGCTTCCCTATTTTTAATATTTTGGAGCATTTCTGTGGCGTTGAAGACCATCCAATCCCATTGAACGGCGATGCGTTTACAATTCCTAACATTGATGATTTGGAGTTCACTGCTTTACCGTTAAAAAGCAAAGCGCCACCGTATTCACCCCACCGCAACGATCCGCACGAAGGTGATAACATTGGCATGATTATTCACCAAATATCCACCGGCAAAACAACTTTCTACGCACCGGGCCTAGGCGTGATTGAGCCACACGTTGAACAAGCAATGACAGAGGCTGATTGCGTGTTAGTAGATGGCACCTTTTGGACGGATGACGAACTCGCTTCTGTAGGGCGACCGTTACTTGCAAGAAAAATTGGGCATTTACCGCAATTCGGAGAAGGCGGAATGATTGAGTTTTTAGACACGCTCGATAAACCGCGCAAAATTTTGATTCATATCAACAATACCAACCCAATTCTAGATGAGGAATCTGAAGAACGCGATATACTGACCCAACACGGCATTGAGGTGTCGTACGACAATATGAATATCGAGCTCTAAGATGACAGAAAAAACGCCTTGGTCACTGCAAGAATTTGAAACACGCATCCGCGATATGGAGCGTTTTTATCATATTAACCACCCGTATCACGTGATGATGCACGAAGGCACACTTAACAAAGAGCAAATACGCGGCTGGGTGGCTAACCGCTTTTATTACCAGATTAATATTCCGTTAAAAGATGCTGCCATTATGGCGAATTGCCCCAATAGGGACACCCGTGCTCAGTGGATCCAACGTATTATTGACCACGATGGCGCACCGGGTGAAACGGGTGGCATTGAAGCTTGGTTACAGCTGGGCGAAGCGGTGGGTTTAACGCGTGAAGAAGTGCTATCTGAAGAACATGTGCTTCCCGGCGTTCGCTTTGCCGTAGATGCCTACGTTAACTTTGCTCGCCGGGCCGATTGGCACGAAGCGGCTAGCTCATCGTTAACCGAACTTTTTGCACCCAAAATTCACCAACAACGCCTTGATAATTGGCCCGAGCATTACCCTTGGATTCATTTAAAAGGTCTCGGCTACTTTCAAAAACGCTTAAGCGAGGCTCGCCGAGATGTTGAACACGGCTTACGCATTACGCTCGATTGGTATAAAACTCGTGAGCAACAAGAAAAAATGCTGAGCATTTTGAAGTTCAAACTCGATATTCTTTGGACCATGGCCGATGCCATGCACATGGCTTACATTCACAACATGCCGCCATACCACACGGTAGAAACATGAGCTTATTAACCGACCAAGCTTTACAAATTGCCCCCGGCTACCGCTTACAATGGGAAAGCGCACAAAACATGTTTGTATTGCTTTACCCAGAAGGCTTAATAGAACTAAACCAAAGCTCAGCAGAAATTTTGCAAATGTGTAATGGCAGCAATACACAGGCCGATATTATTCAGGCGCTAGAAATAAAATTTGAAACGACCGGCTTAGAAAACGACATCGTAAACTTCTTAAACATTGCTTTAGATAATGGCTGGCTCACACAACAAACTTAGCCCACCACGCTGGCTTTTAGCAGAGCTAACCTACTCTTGCCCCTTACAGTGTCCGTACTGTTCTAACCCGCTAGATTACGCCCAATTATCCTCCGAGTTATCAACGGATGATTGGAAACGTGTGCTCAAGCAGTCACGTGAAATGGGTGCAGTACAACTGGGTTTTTCTGGCGGTGAGCCATTGGTTAGAAAAGACTTAGTTGAACTGGTGGATTATTCACACGAACTGGGTTACTACACCAACCTCATTACATCCGGTTACAACATGGATGAAGCGAAAATCATTGCGTTAAAAGAGGCTGGGCTAGACCACATTCAAATCAGTTTACAAGCCAGTTCAAAAGAACTGAATGACTTTATTGCTGGCACCGAGAGTTTTGAGCACAAAAAGGAAACCGCCAAGCTCATTAAGAAACACGGCTACCCCATGGTTCTTTGTGTAGTGCTACACCGCCAGAACATTCACCAAATGAAAGATATTTTGGACATGGCCATTGAGTTGGGCGCCGACTTTGTAGAACTAGCCAACACACAGTATTACGGCTGGGCACATCATAATCGTGACCAACTGATGCCAAGCCAAGAACAACTCCAAAATGCTGAAGTGATTGCTAAAGAGTACCAAGCCTCGCAGCAAGGCCGAATGAAAATTTATTACGTCGTTCCCGATTATTACGAAGGCCGCCCTAAAGCCTGCATGAATGGCTGGGGAACAACTTTTCTAACCATCGCACCGGACGGTTTGGCTCTGCCCTGCCATTCAGCTCGTCAATTACCTAACTTTGATTGCCCAAGTGTACGCGACCATTCCATTAGCGATATTTGGAACACCTCCACGGCCTTTAATTATTTTCGTGGTAATGATTGGATGAAAGAACCGTGCAAAAGTTGCCCTGAAAAAGAGAAAGACTTCGGCGGCTGTCATTGCCAAGCTTTTTTATTAACCGGCGATGCAAAAAATGCAGACCCTGTTTGTGACTTATCACCACAGCACCATACCGTTACCGATGCCATTGAGCAGGCCAGTAAAACCAGTCAAACAGGTGAAAAAGCGCTCTTGTTTAGAAACACTAAAAACTCTAAACTCTTTAACCACTAATTAAATTTATTTCAAAAGGAATCACATGAAAGTAACGGCTGCTGTAGCCTGGGAGGCGGGCTCTCCCTTGTCTTTAGATGTTATTGATTTAGACGGCCCTAAGCAGGGAGAAGTGCTTATTCACCATATTGCTGCCGGTGTTTGCCATACCGATGCGTTTACTTTATCGGGTGATGACCCTGAAGGCATATTTCCAGCCGTTCTCGGACACGAAGCCGGTGCCATCGTTGAGGAAGTTGGCCCAGGCGTGACCTCTGTGCAAGTCGGTGACCACGTTATTCCGCTATACACACCAGAGTGCGGGCAATGCAAATTCTGTTTATCCGGTAAAACCAATTTATGCCAAGCTATACGAGTCACGCAAGGCAAAGGGTTGATGCCTGATGGCACCTCTAGGTTCTCAAAAAATGGTCAGCCTATTTACCATTATATGGGTACCTCTTCTTTTGCCGAGTACACTGTTTTACCCGAAATATCACTGGCTAAAATTAACAAAGCAGCACCACTAGATAAAGCCTGTTTGCTTGGTTGTGGCGTTACCACTGGCATTGGCGCAGTCCTCAATACGGCTAAAGTAGAGCCGGGCAGCACAGTGGCGATTTTTGGCTTGGGCGGCATTGGTCTCAGTGCGATTCAAGGTGCTGTTATTGCAAAAGCAGAGCGTATTATTGCGATTGATATCAATGAAGATAAATTCGAATTTGCCAAACAGCTTGGTGCAACAGACTGTATTAACCCGAAACATTTTGACCAGCCTGTTCAAGATGTTTTAGTTGATATGACCGATGGCGGCGTTGATTATTCATTTGAATGCATCGGCAACGTCAACACCATGCGTTCTGCATTGGAGTGCTGCCATAAAGGCTGGGGCGAGTCAGTGATAGTTGGGGTAGCCGGTGCTGGACAAGAAATATCTACCCGTCCGTTTCAACTGGTCACCGGGCGAGTGTGGCGCGGCACAGCCTTTGGCGGTGTTAAGGGTCGTAGCGAACTACCCGAATATGTTGAAAAATACCTGCGCGGCGAAATTAAAATAGATGAAATGGTCACTTACACTATGCCATTAGAAGATATTAATCGCGCCTTTGATTTAATGCATCAAGGAAAAAGCATCCGCTCGGTGATTATTTATTAACCTCACTTGTTCATACAAAACGGTCCGTTGCTGACACTAGTGCATCAATCATTTCGTCGCCTTGCGCTAAATGGGTCGCATTAGGCAGTTCAATAAAGTTAGCGCTTGGAATAGCTTGCGCTAAGGTAAACGATGACTCAATAGGGCACATATAATCTTTTTTACCATGAATAATCGTACATGGGATGTCCAATAAACGAATCACATTATCGATAATCTGGTTTTCTTTAATAAAGTAACGATTCACTCCATAATGCGTTTCAATACGAGCTTGCGCAATAGCAGTATCAGACACTTCGCCATCTAACATACTCGTATTGAAAGCATCGCCTAATACCACTGCGCCACCCCAGGCATCCCATTCACGGGTTGCCTCTTGTTGAACCTCTTTATCATCAATATTTAAACGCTGATAATAGGCCCGTAATACGTCTTTACGTTCATTAGTTGAAATATGCTGACTAAAGCGCTTCCATGCTTTGGGAAATAGTCGATTAGCCCCATCTTTAAAGAACCAGTCTGCATCTATAGAGCGCGCTAAAAATGCTCCTCGGAGAATTAAGCCCAACACCTTTGAAGTATGCGCCTGAGCATACAAAAGCGCTAATGTAGCCCCCCAAGAACCACCAAACAACAACCATTTTTCAATCGACAATTGTTTACGAATCATCTCCATATCTGCTATCAAATGCTGCGTTGTATTGCGCACTAATCTACCCAATGGGCGTGAGCGACCCGCTCCACGCTGGTCCATTAAAATTATATGGTATTTTTGTGGGTTAAAAAAACACCGGTGATGCTCTTTGCAACTAGAACCTGGCCCACCATGCAAAAAAATGACCGGAATTCCATCAGGGTTACCCGATTGCTCGAAATACACCTCATGGCCATCACCTGTCTCAAGCCAATCGCTCGCAAATGGTTTAATTTCTGGGTACAAGGTACTTAACATTAACAATCCCTTAAATTTATAATTCAAAGCTGATTCGCATCAGCAATCCTCAACCTAGATTACGCTATACTGAACGTTTTTAACACCTTACTTCACATGTTCGATTTTCTCATTATTGGCGGCGGCATTATTGGTTTATTAACCGCTAAAGAACTTCAAAAAACGGGCGCAACGGTTGCCATTATTGAAAAAAACAGTCCTGGCCAACAAGCCACTTGGGCAGCCGGTGGAATATTATCACCTATGCGGCCTTGGCTATACTCCAGCCCTGTCAATGCCATCAGCTCACTCAGCCAACGTGTTTATCAACAACTGTCTTCAGAACTCTATGAGGAAACTGGCACTGACCCAGAATGGCTGCTCTCTGGCATGTTAGTGCTGTACGATAATGAAATGACTCAAGCACTTAGATGGTGTGAACAAAACGATTCACCCGTTGAAGTACTGCCCGTAGGTACCTTAAATAGCCAATTTCGCCATTTAAAACCACTGGCACAACCTGCTCTTTATCGCAGCGATGTGGCAACCATTAAGCCACATAAATTATCGGCCGCTTTAACACAATATTTAATCGCTAAAGGAGTTAGCTTTTATAACGCGCAGGAAGCTAAGCAACTGGTTTCAACAGGTCAGTCAATTACCGGCGTACAACTCGAACACTCAATCGTTAGCGCGAGTGAGTATATTATATGTGGCGGCGCCTGGAGCCCACTGTTAATACCCGATGCTTGCCCCAAGCCCATCATTACCCCCGTTAAAGGACAAATGATTTGCTTTCCTCCGACAGACATTGCCAACCAATGCATGGTGATGGACGGCAACCGTTATATTATTCCTAGAAAAGATGGCCGAATGGTGGTTGGTAGTACCCGCGAAAATACTCACTTTGATGCCAGCACTACTCAAGAAGCCTTTAATGACCTTAAAGGTTTTGCTCAGCAGCTTTATCCTGCGCTCAATACTATTGAGCCTGATGCACACTGGGCGGGGTTAAGACCCAGCTCACCGCAGAGCATCCCCTATATTTGCCGAGTTGAGCCCTTCAACAATTTAAGCCTTAATGCTGGGCATTATCGTAACGGAATTGTTACCGCGCCAGCCAGCGCCGAGCTGATGGCGGATATACTATTAAATAGAACCAGCAAAATAGATCCCGCCCCCTACAAAATCACACGCTAATATCAGTACTAAACACCCTATGCTATACTGCAAAAAGGCGCAACGGTATAGATTATGGTCAAAAAAACAAACGTACAATCTGTTAAATATTTACTGAGGGCACACGGCATTACGCCCACGCAACAACGCCTACAAATAGCAAACTTCCTGTTTGGTAAACAACAACATGTCAGCGCCGATCAAATCTTATCCCATGTTCAACAAAGCAATCAGCCCGTTTCAAAGGCAACCGTTTATAACACCCTTGGGCTATTTGCTAATAAAGGCTTATTAAGAGAAGTTATTATTGATCCAAACAAAGTTTTTTACGACACCAATACCGAACACCACCATCACTTTTATAACACCGACTCCAACACCTTAACCGATGTTAATAGTAGTGATATTAATATTAACACTTTACCAGCTCTGCCCAGCGGCACTCATTTCGAATGTGTTGATGTCATTATTAAAGTTCGCAATCAGTAAACAACTTGTCCGAGCCTCATTAACTCCCTATACTTTCATGTTCCCGAAGCCGATGTAGCTCAGGTGGTAGAGCGGCTCATTCGTAATGAGTAGGTCAGCGGTTCGAATCCGCTCATTGGCTCCATATTTTTTTGATAATTTACTTTTTGTGAACATAAAGATAATAATAAGAGAAGGTTTTAATGTGAGCTTTCAATAATGGGTATTAGCTAAGAAGCCTTACCTAAAAGTAGTATTGACGCGCCTTCAAACAATACGTTTAATTGGGTTATGCAGCGAGTAACCCTTCCCGCTACCCCATAGATAATTAGTTCGGGGACTTGTAGCCCTGCTTTTTTCTAGGACTGTTTTTAGTCAACCCATCCATACCCGTTAGCCTTCTTTCTCAGCCATTGCACGTTAGACTGCTCCCAAGTCACGTTTATATTGCCCCTCAAGACTAGCCTTGATCTCTTTCCCACTTTTTAAAAATTAACGATGTGTTTATGCCACCAAAAGCAAAGTTATTACTCATGATGTATTGTGTATCTATCTCTCGCCCTTCATGCATGATGTAGTCTAGCTGGCCACACATTTCATCAACATCGTTTAGATTAGCCGTTGCATGAAACCATTTGTTTTTCATCATTTCAATGGCTGTCCACGCTTCCAAAGCACCACAGGCACCTAACGTGTGGCCCGTAAAACTTTTAAACGAACTAATCGGTGTATCGCGGCCAAATACTGCGTATGTCGCTTGGCTTTCAGCAATATCACCTCGATCTGTTGCTGTACCATGTGCACTGATATAGCCGATGTCTCGTGGACTGATTTGGGCAGATTCTATCGATAGCCTCATTGCTTTTTCCATCGTTTCTGCCTTTGGTTGCGTAATATGGCTGCCATCAGAATTAGTCCCAAAACCTACCAGTTCTGCATGTATTGTCACGCCGCGCTCAAGAGCATGCTCTAACTCCTCAAGAATCAACGTCCCTCCGCCTTCACCGATAACTAAGCCATCTCGGTTTTTATCAAAAGGCCGTGGTGTTAGGTGCGGCTCATCATTGCGTACACTCGTGGCATAAAGCGTGTCGAAGACAGCAGCTTCTGAGGCACACAAACGCTCGCAACCACCCGCTATCATGACTTTTTGCTGCCCATGTTTGATCGCCTCGTATGCTAAACCAATGCCTTGGCTGGCTGAGGTACAGGCGCTAGATGTTGTATAAACTCGACCTTTGAGACCAAAGTAAATACCTATATTAACTGGCGAGGTATGCGCCATCATTTTAATATAGGAGTTAGCATTCAAACCATCACATGAATAATTTAGCAGCATATTACCAAAGTCTGCAATGGCTTCTGTATCCCCTGCCGATGAACCATACGCCACACCGGCTTCACCGTTTAGCAACACATCCTTCCCAAGCAAGTTAGCATCTTTTAGCGCACGCTCTGAGCTTAATACGCCAAATTGCGCTACACGCCCCATACTTCTGAGGTCTTTACGGCTGTAATGCGCAGGCATCTCAAAATCCACGACTGGTGCGCCTAAACGTGTATTCAGGCCATCGTATTTATCCCAGTCATCCATCCGGACTATGCCCGTTTTTGCATTCTGAAGATGATTATAAATTGTTTCCCAATCATTCCCTATGGGTGAGAAACCAGCCATTCCTGTTACCACCACTCGTTTCATTAAACCATTCCCCCATTAACTGAAATTACTTGTCGAGTTATATAACTTGCCCCTTCAGACATTAAAAAACTAACCGTTGCCGCCACTTCTTCTACCCGCCCGACTCGTTGCATCGGAATCATTTTTACCGCATCATCTAAGAAAACAGTGTCTGCCATGTCCGTATCTATCAACCCAGGTGCCACGCAGTTGACGGTTATTTTTCTTTTAGCCAGTTCAACTGCCAACGCTTTCGTAGCACCAATAATACCTGCTTTCGCTGCACTGTAATTAACCTGCCCGCGGTTCCCAACTTCACCAGAAACAGATGACAGAGTAACAATTCGGCTTGATTTCCTTCGACGGATCATTGGCATAATAACCGGGTGTAATACATTATAAAAACCATCTAAGTTTGTTCTAATAACGGCATCCCATTCTTCAGCAGGGATGGCTGGAAAAGCATTATCTTTTGCAATACCTGCGTTGCAGACAACACCATAATATGCTCCAAACTTTTCCATATCGTCTTCAAGAACACGTTTGCACTGCTCTCGATTAGAAATATCAAATTGCAATACCCGCACTTGCTGACCCATGTCTGTAACTTGGGCAGCAACCTCTTCAGCCTGCTTTTGGTTTGTACGGTTATGAACGACAATATCGTACCCATCTGCGGCTAACGCTAACACAATTGCCTTACCAATGCCCCGGCTTGAGCCTGTTACTAGTACCACTTCACTCATTTTCTATTTCCCTGTAAAAATTTTTCTGCATTCTCAGGCTGAAATACACTCAACCTCGCTGTTGCTTCACATGCACCACCTTTTAGCTCACAATTAAATGCACCCAAACCACTAGCAGCTTGCATTTCAAGCTGTATAAATATGACGAGCGCTTCCCCTATCGGGAAATACTCGGTGGAACTTACGTACTTCCGTGCACCCAGCAAAAACCCAAGTTTAGGGTGTGCGCCTTTGCTTTTTTCTTGAAGGCCGGCATAGGCTGCAACTGTTTGCGCAAGGTACTCTAGCCCAATGACAGCTGGAACCCCTTTTTCCTCAGCAAATAGTGAATCGGGTGAAATATTTACCTTTGCCCGCAACCAATCATCACCATAATCAAGAATCTCGCTTAGCAAGCTCATTGTGCCGGTATGCGGCACTAGGTCAGATACTTGATATTCATTCTTCATTCGATGCACCCTAATATTAATGAAATGTTATTACCTCCAAAAGCAAATGAATTACTTAAAGCATAACGCATTGGGTGTTCTATGGTTGTCTGCTTGCTGACTAAGTTTATTTTTTTTAATTCAGGGTCAACCGCCCCATCCCAGCAGTGTTCTGGTAGAAAGGGTGGCTCTTGAGTTTTGTCTAACATTAGCCAGCATATGCCCGCTTCAACAGCACCAGCTGCCCCCAATGTATGCCCAGTATATGGTTTTGTTGAACCACATAAGGTTTTAGACCCAAACACCGTATGCATTGCTAAAGCTTCCATGTGGTCATTTAACTGCGTCGCTGTACCATGCAAATTCACATATGATATATCGGCCGGTTTCAATTTAGCATCAGCCAATGCAGCTTCCATACATCTAATGGCCCCCTTTCCTGTCGGGTCTGGAGCCGATATATGGTGAGCATCACTACCTTCCCCGACACCCAATAACTCCACACCTTTCTTTTCAGCTGTTACTAAAAACAGCGTGGCACCTTCTCCAATATTTATACCCTTTCTATTTGCACTAAATGGATTACACACCGTATCACTGACCGCCTGTAATGATGAGAACCCTTGCACTGTTAAGTGACACAAGGTATCTACGCCACCGGCGATAACGGCGTCACAAACACCTATTTGAATTAAACGCCTTGCTGCTGCTAATGCTTTCGCACCCGATGAACAAGCTGTTGATATACCGTATGCAGGTCCATTCACGCCTACTATTTCAGCAATAAATTTTGCTGTCGCACCCATTTCTTGTAAGCCGTAATCATAAACACCGGGCACTTGCTTTGTGTTCACCCATTCTCTAATCGCCGGTTCGCTTTCGGCTATGCCCGATGTGCTTGTACCGATAATCACTCCAACTTTATTTGCACCATATTTACTAATAGCTGCAGAGACGTCGGGCTGCATTTGCTGAAGTGCAGCGAGTGCAAACTGATTATTTCGACTTTTCCATTTTTTTTCTGGCAGTGAAATATCTGGCAATCTACCATTATACAGGCCTAGAGGCAGCGGCATGCCTCTACTAAACTTGTCTGTGGTGGTTAAATCAATTTTCTGCTCAAATAGGTTTTTTTTTAACTTTGTGGGTGAATCGCCCGCCGCACATAGTATGCCCATTGTATTGAGGTAACACCGTTCTGTCGTCATAGTTTCTTTTGCTCTATTAAGTCGATGTTTATTCGGTAGTTGCTTCGTTTATTAACAACCAATAGTTTTTCTGCAGACGGGTAAGTAATCGTCATTATATTTTTTGTTTTTGTGTTCAGTTTTCTTTGTTTATTGCCGATGACTAACTGCCAGCCCTCACTGAGGAGGTAGTGCTTTTTTAAAGAATCCACTGGCCATAGCGCAAATTGTAAAATAGCTAAAATTTCTTCCGAAGGTAATAGGAATGAGGAGTAATTATGCTGTACCAACGTCTTCCCATCATAATCAATTGAGAGCACGATTTGCCCGGTTGGAAGCAAGGCTCGCAATTTCAACTGATCTTTTTCCACCTGAGTGAGCGCTATGATTTGATGCTTGCCCTCTGCTGATATCAGGGTTAATGTCTGCTTGAGCAACATCACATTCGGCCCCTCACTGGGGGGCAATAGCAATAAAGTATGCGGCTCTACATCTGCCACTGATAGCCAAGAACAGCCCGACATAATAAACATGATAGCTGCAAGGCTTATTATTCTTTTCGACATAACGCTGCCAACGTCGTTAATCTTGATGGGTTCTTAACGTAGGGGTTTTTAACATCCCATGCATACCCCGCTAACACAGAGCATATCATTCGCTCTACCTGGTCATTTTTCAGTGTCGAGAAAATGATATCTTGGAATCGCTCGTCATACCAACCTTCAACAAATTCTCTAAATGTATTAACACCTTGTTTGAGCGGAATAGAAAATTCCTTTTCCCAATCAGGCGTCTGACCTGATAACTGCCTATCAACAACTGCTGCCGCTAAACTGGCTGATTTAAGTGCAATGGTCACCCCCGATGAGAACACGGGGTCGAGAAACTCTCCGGCATTACCCAGTAAGGCAAATTGGTCGCCATACAAGCTTTCTACATCACACGAATAGCCACTGATTGAATTGATAGGCGTATCAAAGCTTGAATCAGCCAAGAAGTCGGCCAACATGCCACCTTCAGAGATTAATTGTTTCAAAGCTTCCTCTTTCCCCCCTTCCATAGCCTGTAAATACTCCTGCGGCACAACAACGCCCACTGATGCTCTGCCATTGCTAAACGGGATTAGCCAATACCATATATCATGGTGTTTAGGGTGCGTAGTAATCAGAATTTTATGTCGGTCGTAGCGACTATCCGTTATGTTGTCTTCAATATGCGTAAACAACGAGGTCCGTGACAATAAATTAGACGCTTTTTCTAATTTTAATAGTCGAGGTAATACTCGGCCAAAACCACTAGCATCTAACACAAATTTTGCATCTAACTGGTAACTCTCAGCGTTGGCATTACTGACTGTTAAGGTAACGCCAGTAGACTCTGAGGCGTAGGCAATGACTGTCTCACCATAACGAATGCCAACCCCTTGCCGCTCAGCTTCATCGGCTAAAACTTTATCAAAGGTACCTCGTTGAACTTGAAAAGTAGTTCCCCACCCTTCTGTGAATTTTTCTCTAAAATCATAGCTTTCATAAGCATCGCCTCTTGTGAAAGCAGCGCCGTTCTTTGGTTGAAATTTGGCCTTTTCAACGGCCGGTATCATCCCCGCTTCTTCTAAATACGACATGCTCTGAGGCAACAAACTTTCACCAATGGAAAAGCGAGGGAAAAACTCTTTTTCAAGAATCATCACCCGGTACCCCGCTTTATTAAGTAACGCGGCGGCCACAGAGCCCGAAGGCCCCGCACCAATAACAATCACGTCTAAATTTTTTGCATCAACTGTCATAAATCAATTTCCTTTGCTGGCTGTTTACACATGCCAAGGGTTAAAAGCCATACGCACACCAAACCTATTAATACCGTCACACCGTAATGGTGTAAAACGGGTGTATCACTAAAGGCTAACAAACCGAATGCGAGTAAACTAGTATAGGTAGACAATGAAACGGCTAGCCATGTGTACGCCGACCCATTCGTTTCAATCAAGAAGACCCCCATATCAAGCCCGATACCCAACACCAAGATCAGTGCCATGATATGAAATAAGTTAAGCCCCTGCTCCAACCAGACCAACAATGCCAACGTGATGACAGAGGCCAGTAAAGAAGGCAAAACAACTCGCCATACCTGCCGTTTATAACGCCCTGTTAATACTAAAAAAACGCCTAGGTAAGCCAGCATCAATAAAACAGTCACTTCCTCCCGATACGACACCAGTACGTTTGAAATATTTTGAACTTGATCTACAAAATCAACACCTACCTCATTTTCAGACAGCTTTTGCAAACTCAATTTTGATGCCTCGCTTAAGCTTCCTGTTAAGCGAATGATCGTAGCCGCTGAATGGTTATCCTCTCCAACAATAAGGCCTGACCATACCCCGCTGCCTTTCAACTTAAGCCAGGCATCTGCAGTTAGCAACGTTGCTTGTGAAGCCGTTAATACCTCATTTGCTTCATTCATTTTTTCTTCAGGGATTTTCAGGATTTTAAAGAAGGGTGCTATTTGCCTTGCATATAGCTGCTTGACTAGCTCAACATTCTCCCGTTGACGGTTCAGTGATGGAAGCTGCCCAGACAAGGCTTGATAACCCTCCAATAAACCTTCCTTTATCAGCCCATTAAGTAAAGGGGCAAGGCGCTCCTCTTTTTGCAAGCACTGCTCTATCGTAGCGCCTTTAATAAGTAAAAACTGTGCACTGCTCGTGCCACCTAACAGCCGTTGAACATCCCTGTCTTGATCCAGCAGAGTTTTTGGCGAGGTTTGCAATAACCTAACATCATCAATACTGACACTCTCAATAACCGTTTTTATCGACAAGCCACAAATAATGATTAATACAATAATCACCAAAGGGGACGCATTTAATCTAAAGGCGTTATACCGTATGCTCTCAAGTTTACCGATCACCTCCACAGCTTTTGGTGAAACCTTAGACGTTAACAACGGGAACCAAAGAATGACCGTTAAACAAGATGCACTTAAGCCGACAACAGAAAATACAGCCATTTGCTGTAAGCCTGGAAATGGCGCATAGGACTGAGCAGCATAAGCCATTACGCTTGAAAACAGGCCCAACAATAGCCCAGGCAATATCCGCCCTAAAACCTTATCAGCGGCCAATCCCTGCCGCACACATATAAAATGCAGAGCATAATCTATAGAAACACCTACTAGACCCACACCGAATGCAAGCGTAATTAAATGAACTTGACCAAACACGAGCAGCGTCACCGAAGTGGCCACAACCGTCCCCAACAAAACAGGCACAATCATGAGCAGCAATGATGTTAGCTGACGAAAAACCCACAACATAACAACGGCGATCCCTAAAAAAGAACCTAAACCAATGGTCATGATTTCATTGTTAGCTTGTTTAGCACCCGCTTCGGCATGCAATAGCATGCCCGACATACGAAGCGTGACCCCTAATTCATGAAGCACCTTAGAACGCTCCTTAACCTGCCCTAACACCTTCTGCTGTATGGCAGGCCGAAAAGGGTCTCCAGCAAGCGTAACCGCTATCATATAAGTAGGGAGTGTGGCATCTGTTACCTGAAGAAAACCATTGGACACTTGAATACCGCTTGTGCGTTGATGGTTTAAATTTAACGTTCCAAAAAGACCAAAAGGGTCATCAATCAAGCTCACGCGCGCGCCTAATGGGCTATATAAGCTTGAGAGAGCTTTAGCTTGGATGTTATCAAAACGGTTGTTGATAAGGTGCTCTCTAGTGGCTTCATCCAAAATAAAAAATCTATACGGGTATAGTTCATCTTGTATTTCACCCATTTCACTCTCGCTCAGCGTCCAATAAACGTGGGATACCTCTGGTAACGCCTCTAGACCTTGAGCCAACGAATGAATAGCCTCCTGAGCCTTCTTTTTATTGTCCGCGCTTGCCAATATAACCAAGCGTTTAGAAAAGCTTGCTGATACTTGCTCTATAGCCTCTTGAGCTAAAGGCCGATATTCAGAGATCGGCAGCAAGGACATAATGCTTGAATCAACTATAGGCTCGGACTTAATCGCAAGCGCTAGCACTACCCCAATGGCCAACAACCAAACCCATGCGGCCAGTTTTAACCTTCTTTTTTGTATCACTGAATCAGGTTTTCAAAGTATATAGTGGTCGTGTCACCATTTTTTTCATACACGGTAAGTTCTCGAATTAAACCATCGCCTTTCAAGATCACTTTTTCCATCAATTGCATAACAGTCGTATCTATAGGCATCAGCTCTACCGCCCAACCATTCTCAGATACCCCTGACAAGGAAAAGTAAGCCGATAAATTGCCCCACTTTGCTGTTAAAACCGAGAAGAAAACATCGCTTAACACCCCAATAACTGGATTACTTTTAGCATCTAGCCGTAATACCTCATGCTCACCTTGTGAGCCAATGATACTGTTTGGGGTCAGGGTTAGTACGTTTTGGATCGGTGTTAACGTTTCCCAGCGAATAGACTCATTACGCCGATAACTGAACACGCCAGATGAGTCTAATGTTGCACCAAGCTCACTTAAATACTTTTGTTGCCGAAACTGCCCCGTTAGCGTCTCAGGGGTGGCTGCTATAGCATTTAATTGTTCAAAACTAATATCTGCAGCTGACAGTGTTGACCAGAGCATCATCGTTAAAAAAACGCCCCTAAACACCGTTAAGTCCCAGCTTGGTAAACATTATTTTAGGTGACTCGAATAACATTTCACCACTTTTTATCTCAACAGCTACTTGAGTTGTAGAGCCTTTCGTTAACCGACGACCCGATTCAAAATCGCTGATGACATAGTTTATTTTTAAGCGGTTTTCCCATTCAGCCACTGTTGCTGTTACCAACACTTTTTGTTGAAACTTTAAGGGTTGAGCATAGCGAATACGCAAATCAATAACGGGCCATGCATACCCCGACTCCTCCATTTGAGGATAGTTGTATTCAATTTGATCTAGTAATGCACAGCGTGCGACTTCTAAATACTTCACATAGTGTCCATGCCACGCAACTCGCATAACATCCACATCATGAAATGGGACCTCTATAACAACTGTCGCTTCATGCATTATCGTATCCGCAGGTATTGTCTTGGTCATCTCGCGCTTAGCTCCGATTATAAAAGGCACCCAATAAAGCACTTGATTTATATTGCAGTAATTCGTTCATCAACTCCCTTATTTTTGTTTCTGCATCAATAAATTTACCCATATTTGCACCCCCCTTCGTTGAGTCATACGTTGCTTTTCCATCCAATCTGCCATTATTGAACACTTTTATTTCGGCATATGACATATAAAGCGCCAAGTCCCATGTCCACCTTGCATCATAGGTTGCGGTCCATTGACACTCCGAGGGAACTGAGTACGCATTAATCATTTTATGTGCAATGGATTTATGACTGAGAACCCGTTTAAATTCTTTTAAAAATCCAGCTCGAACATCTTTATTTTCAACAATACAAAGTAATTCTTCTTTAGGCATTTCAGCCTTCTCAACAACCTGTTTAATAGAACACCCAGATAGAACGATAGCCGCAACTAATACAAATACTTTTTTCATTTTTCCTCCTTAAACTAAAACAATAATATAGGTAGCATCCAGCTACCAAGACAGGGTTGCGCGTACTAATAAGCACTTCCCCAGCGATATTCAAACAAGCCTAAAGGCCCATTTTTATTTTTCTAACGCCTCTTCTTTGTTAACAGTCTGATCCCAAAATGGGTAAAAATTGAACCATTGGAGCGGTTCTTTTAAACAGTAATACTGCAACCTATTTGCATATCGTTGAACAATGTCAGTCAGTGCCGTATCACGCTGCTGTCTAATAATTTTCAATTGATCTGCAAATAATTCAACATAAATATGGTAACGGCCTTTTTCTTTTAAACAAAACATCAGGAATACCGGGCATTTCAAGATATTGCCTAAAATAAAGGCTCCTTGTGGCATTAACGCTGCCTTCCCTAAGAAATTCACGCTGGAGACCCGCCCCTGACCTGTGGCAGGCGTTCTGTCACTGGCAATAACAACATATTCGCCCTGCTCTATTCTTTCAGATAAAACCATCGCTGTGGCAGGCGAAATATCCTTCACTTGTAGCACCTTAATATTTGGGCTACCGCCAGCTTTATCCATCAATGAATTAAACTTCGCAGCATGTTCAGTATTAACCAATAAAGTCAGCCGTATATTTTTTAATTGTTGACCGAGCGCATTACACACCTCCACATTACCCAAATGCGAAACAACAATTATCCCGCCTTGTTCACTGGCATCTAAACGATCCAATATTGCCGGTGTTTCAAACACCACATCTTCTCTGCCTATCTTCCCCATCCATACTAGAAATTTATCTAAAATAATGTCGCCAAATGTTAAGAAGTGCTTAAAAGAAGACAACGACTCATGCTCAGGGTTAGGCGTACAAAGCCCTATCTGCACTAGGTATTGTTTAGAGGCTTGCCTAGCAACACTGTTTTTTACATAGTAGTAACTCATCACAGGGAACAAAATAACGCGAAAACTAAACCTCCCAAAAATGTGGTATGCCGCTAATAATAGCTTCATGCCCATCACTGTTCCCGACTCACTTAACTTAGACCAATGCCGATTAGCTTCTTTCATTTGAACTTCCTACCTAAAATAAGTGGCAGCCTTACCAGCATTCCAAAAAATAAGCGTGTATGCATCCATGAAATGAGTACATTGTCGCGTATCGCCTTGAAGTGCGAAATGCCACCTACGGGGTAATGAACATGAGTCATTAGGCTTTTTACTCCACCTCCACGCCACAGCCAACGAACGATTATTTCAACATCGAAATCCATTCGATCGCCACAATGGTCTCTATCAATTAATGCGATAGTGTCCACCAATGGGTATAAGCGAAAACCACACATACTGTCTTTTATTTCAAGCGAAAGTGTATTTATCCAAACCCATACATGCGTCAAATACCGGCTGTAATACCTGCCTTTTGGCATTGATGCATCATATTTTGGATAACCTGAGATTAGAGCGTCCAGATCCTCTTCACCCGCTTTAATAAATCGAGATAAATCAGACAAATCATGCTGCCCATCGGCATCAACTTGCAAGGCATGGCTATAGCCCATGTCATAAAGCTTTCTGAAACCTGCTTTAACAGCGGCTCCTTTACCTCCATTTGTTTTTAAGCGAATTAAGTTGACCTGATGCGGATGTTGATTCGCCAATAAAACTAAAACATTGCGGCAGGCGCTATCACTACCGTCGTCAACTAATAGAATGGGGTATTCGTAGCTAAGCACACCCAGCAATGTCTGCTTAATCGCTTCTTCATGATTATAGACAGGAATTAATATTGCGGGCCTAAACGCTCTCGTTTCATTCAAAACAGATACGCCCACTTGAAGAGAGCTCGCTCTCTGATTCGTACTTGAAAAGGAGTACTTTTTTCACCTTGTTATATTCTAAAGTGAGGCTGAAGCGACTATCTGGGTGAATAATAGAAACAAACTTAACGGCCTCCAAGCGCTTAAAGCAACCATCAACCGACAACATGTCTCTGCCAAATTTTTCTGCCCAATACGTTTGCACAACCCCCGGCAGTATTGGGAAATCGTCAAAGTGGCCGTCAAAGTACATCAAGTCTGTGGGTACGTAACACTTGAGCACAACAGACGATGGAGCAATCTCACTATTTTCTATAGTAGGCCATTTGACAAGCTGCTTATCAAACAACTTCTCCAGCACACCCATAGGTAACTTCCCCTGAGGGTTATAAGGCATCTGTTCAACAAAACGCCAGCGTCTCGGTATAACAACTAATTCAAAGTGGTCCAACAGTTGCTCTCTAAGGCTATTTATAAATACTTTTTTTCCTATTGTTTGAAAGTGCCGCTCTCCCAATTCAGTTAACAAAACAACCACTGCCGTTTCAATACGTTTACGATTTAATACCAGTGCTTTGACGGCTTTGATCCAATCACTTTTTTGCAGCAAACGCTCTATAGCGACTAAAGAAACTCTTTTTCCTTCGACCTTAACAATTTTATCAATTCGGCCATTTAACTTGAATTTTTTGTTTGGAGAAAGCTCTACCAAATCAGAAAGCGTCATCGCTGCACTACTAGCGAGGTAAGGTGCCGACACTACTAACGCCCCTTCGGGACTTGCAGAAACCCTTACCTTAGGCAATGCCTGCCATAAGGCATCCACCCCAAGCTCATTCTGAGCCCTCCATGCAATAGCACCTGTTTCAGAGCTGCCGTATATTTCTCTCACACAAGTCTTTAGGCTAACAGCTGTATTGATACTATCTTCTAACGATAAGGGCGCTGCCGACGAAATAACGTAACAGCATTCGCCTTTCAGCTTGTGCCAATCTACCACTGTTTTAATTCGCGCTAAATGGGATGGGCTGGAAATCAAGGCGTATGAGGCGTGACTCTGTGCCGCATAAAAAACATCTTCAATATACTCGCAACTAAATCGTAAAAAGGGCTGGCCAACACTCAATGGCCATAAGAGGCGAAAAATCATCCCATAGAAATGCTGGTGAGACACCGTCGACAATATCAAACAGTTTTGCCTGCTTGGCCATTGAGCTTCGAGTGTTTCTATCTCTAACTCCAATTGCGCAAGCGTTTTTATGATTGGTTTTGGCTCCCCCGTTGAGCCTGATGTGTATATTTCTAGCGCTGGATAGTCTCGTTCTACAACCGCCCAACTTACTCCAGCAACACTCTTCTGTTCAACATAAGGTGTGTCCTCCAACACTAAGCCTGCTGGAAAGTGACCAATATAACCCGCTACACAGTTCTTTAAGCGCTCCACCGTGCTCGGGAGGTTATCACCTGGTACGCACGCTGTTTTACCCAATTGCCACAAAGCAAACACAATCGCAAGGAACTCAACACTGTCGTCATGATATACCGCCCAACGGCTGCCTTCTTGTGTAGATAAAAAATCAACCCATTCTTTCACACGGTGCTTAAAATCTAAGGCCGTGACAGTCTCGGCCACCTGACATGCAACAGGGTGCTCTGCTGGCACTGTCATCCAATTAGATAATGCAGTTAATCTTCCTGTATCACCCATTTTTTACCCTCTGACGCACCAACCACTCACCGCCCGCCAAGCCCCCCATTAGCAGATAAGAAATTAACCCGTTATAGAGCACCCATACTTCTTCTGACCCCCATAAAGCGGTGTATGTGGCAACCGTTCCGTTTACCACAAAAAACACACTCCACGCTATGGTCACCTGACGCATATAGGCCATTGCTTTTTCAGATACAGTAGACTCTCGAAGGCGAGCTAATCGCTCAACAAAACTCATTGAGGTAAACAAACTACTGGTAAATAAAATAAAAAAACCTGCGTTCACCATGACCGGGTAAAACCGTAACCCTACTTTTTCACCCCAGAAAAAAACGATCCCGCTGATACACACCAGTGTTACAACCACCACATAACGCTCTCCTTGAGCATCAATTACAAGCCACCTCATTGCCAACAGCACAAACAGGATAAGCAATAACCATTTAACATCGTAGTAATGTAATCCCCAATACACCATAAATGGGTAACAAACTGAAAGAACGATAACGACAAGCTTTAACACGTTTAAATTTATTTATCGTTAAGCAAGCCATGAACTTGGTCAACAATATCTTGAACTGTTCGGACTGCCTTAAAATCTTCAGGCTGAATTTTTTTGCCTGTCATTTTTCTAAGTTCTATTACCAAGTCAACCGCATCAATACTGTCTATATCTAAATCTTCATACAGATTAGAGTCTAGAGTAATTAGCTCTTTATCCGTGTCAAATAGTTCCTCAAAAAGTTGTATTATTTTTTTTAAAATATCATCTTTACTCTTCATCGTAGACACTCTCTTAGTTCACTCTGTTGGATGAAACCAATGCAACCAAACTATTAACACTCGCAAAATACTGCCGGGTAGCCTCTGAATCTGACTCAAGCTTAATACCATATTTCTTTTGTAGCATGAGGCCAATTTCTAGTGCATCAATAGAATCTAGCCCCAGCCCTTCCACAAACAATGGCGAATCATCATTAATATCTTCAACATCAATATCTTCTAAATCCAAACAATCAATAATCATTTTTTTTATTTCTTTATGTAGCTCACTCATTTACTGCAACCTCGTTATTAAAATACTCTGTTAAGTCTTTAGTTAGTAACCTTGAACCCTTAATTCGGTGCGCTTCATGCAAATAAGGAGCAATTTTTATTGCTTCTTTTATGGTAATTTTATAATGCATGGCTTTGGCTGGAATTTGGTACCAGCGGTCACTTTTTGTCAATGAAGCAGGCACACAACTAATGGTGACGGGGGTAATATCAACACTCGACCGAATCGCTATATTCGCAGCTCCTCTTTTTAGTTTTATCGCTTGCATCGGCTCTGTTCTCGTTCCCTCCGGGAAGATTATCAGTGCATGTCCCTTATTGAAGGCCGCTGCTGCTGCAACAAGCACCCCTCCTTCATTACCATCATTAACTATATACCCTGCTGCCTTAATCGGCCCTCTCATAAAAGGGTTATTCAATAAACCTGACTTGATAATACAATTAGCATTTGGAACCAAGGAAATCAAAAAGACAACATCCAGTAAGGAAGGGTGGTTAGCTAAAATAAGCTTGGCTTCTCTTAACCTCTCAAGGTCTCTAACAGAATACGTTAAAACACCTAATGTTTTCATCATTCGGATAAACACACGAAAAGAGTAGTGAATAAACTTCTGTCCTCTCTTTGCGCGCATCTCCTCATTACCCGGTAATACATAAATAATAGGCACAACGACAAGGGGTATTAAAATCCCACCAACACCAAAAATAAAAAAACTAAACGCTGTCGCTAACCAACGAAGCCCATATGACATTTTAGCTAAAAGCATTAATGAGCAACCTTCTTTATCGCCCAAGCTCCCCCATTTGACTTAGAGACCATTTCTGATGTTAGACCTGTCAGTAAGCTAAGAAAAGCCAATGAATCAACCTCATCATTACTCTCCGTTCCAATTGCTTTGTTATGAACTTGTTCAAGTAAATAAGGCTCCCCCTGTGAACGGCTTAAAACCACAGCAACCGCATAAGGAAAAGGGAGGCTAGAACAAAAAGGCCGATATAACTCTGGCAAGGGCATATCATAAATAACACACAGCACCTTCTCCGCTGTTTGTAATTGACCGACCGACTCAAGTATAGAATTTACAACCAAACCATCCATTGCTGAGATAGCCGTTACATTAGATGTGTTTTTACAAAAGATGGTATAAAGCCCAGCCACTGCATTATGAACAGCTAAGGTAAAGCCCTTTGGCGACATAGGCTCATCTTTTCCCATTTCCTCAAGTAAGGATAATGTTAAACCAGTATCCCCATGTCTTGAAGAAAAAACACTAGGAACACACTCACCTTCCACCCCTAATGCTAAGACCACCTCTAACGCTGGTTTACCTAGTGTAGTTAGTCGCCTACGTAACAAAGGAGGTATTTGTTTTAGTGAATCTTTCCCAAATAAAGGGGCAATCGGATGGCGATTTAACAACCAGCTTTTCCAGTCTTCTTCCTTTATAAGATCAGGGGCTATGGCCGCCCATGATTGGATTTTAAACGTAAGCACTAACAGTTACCCTTATTTACAAACTCTAAAAATACTAGCACATACTTCCTTTACAAAGTGTCCAGTACAAACTTTATTGGCAACTTGCCAATTTATGACAAATCATAACACTTTCCACCCATACAAGACTCGACGTACAATGACACCGTAAAACGATCTTTAATAATCACGGAGTTATACAACATGAAGTTTATAAGCATTTTATTCTCACTCTCATTAATCCTAATCACAATGCCCGCTCATAGTCGCGACACAACATTAATGCTACCCATACAAGATGCATTAGAAACGTCTACATTCAAAAACGCATTAGACCCATCAATAAAACTATATTTTGGCAAACAATCACACCCTAGAATCCTTAAGTCATTAGGTACATTCCCAACAAATAATAAAACAAATGCATTCAATAAAACGGATGAAGCTGCTTGCCAATGGGTATTCCTATCCGGCTTATTATCTCTTCAAAACCGTGCTAAAAGAGAAGGTGGGAATGCTGTCGTTAACATTTCAAGTTATTATAAAAAGAAAACTGTTAGCAGCAAAACGAAGTTCGAGTGCCATGCGGGGGCGTTTATAGCCGGTGCCGCTCTGATCGGTAAAGTCGTAAAAGTTGCCAAATAAGGCTTATCATAAGGCAGAATTAATTTTATGGCTGGCGCACGTTGAGGATAATACATACCTCTTAGAACAGGAAACAATAAAGCTTCTCAGTTTTTCTGAGAAGCAACAGCTAAACGCAATAAAAAGCATTAAAAGAAAGCGCGAGTTTTTGCTCAGTCGTGCCTTAATGCGCCACGCACTCACTCAGCAATACGGTTTAGCAACGAGCGAGTGGACGTTCGTTTATAAAAAAGGCGCTGCTCCGTGCATTAGCAATATACCCTCTGGCACATATTGCAGTCTCGCTCATAGTGAAGGGGCTATTTGCTTTGTTACCTCGCTTTTCCCAATTGGAATAGACATAGAGAACAGCACTAAAAAAAGGAACTTCATTGAGTTAGCCAACGGATTTATGAATGATAAAGAAATTGAACACCTTCATAACTGCAAAACTGATGATGACATAGCTACTGTTTTTTATAGAACATGGTGCGCTAAAGAAGCGTTTTATAAAGCAACTGGAAAAAGCCTAGCTGCTCAGGATAAAAACTCATCAATATTCGACTATCCAAACAACCATTCTAACTGGCATCTAATGGAGATCAACTTGGAGCCATTTTTGCTAGCCATTGCAATTCATGAAGAATCACCACTGGTTACTAAAAAGTACCTTACAATAAAGAGCGGCATTTAAAAAATCCGCTAGCCTTTATTCATTTATAGCAAATAACTAAAATGGTAATGATTATTTACTGTGATTCGCCGAGCTTGGCGATAGAGTTACTCAGTACCAAAGGTACTGTCATCAAATCTTAAGAACATGCGCCAAGCCCTTTGACTGGAATATAACGACCTTAACCCTAAGCCTTGTTGTTATTAGCCAGAAGTATTTTTTTTCAATATATGCCAGCGAAACATCAATAAGATAACCAGAAAAGCCGTGTAAATAAGTGGCTCTGTATAATCAAGTTTTGTTAGCCAAAAAAAGTGTACGACGCCCATTATAGCTATTAGATAAATAGTTCTATGCAATGACACCCATGACGTTCCTAGTCGGCGCATCATGCCCGCTGTGGATGTTATCGCAAGTGGTATCAGCATTAAGTACGCGACTAAACCGAGCATAATATATGGGCTCTCTGGTACATCTTGCAGCATATTATCAAGGCTCATTGACTGATCTAAAACAAGCCAAACCAACAGATGGAAGCTGGCATAAAAGAACGCGAACAAACCCAACATTCGCCGCAAGCGTATCGGCCAGGGTGTTTTAAGTAACCGCTGTAAGGGCGACATAGCCAGCGTGATTAACAGGAAACGTAAGGCCCAGTCACCTGTTCTAAAATGCAGGGTTTGAATCGGTTCTGCACCCAATGAGTCATTAAATCCGTCCCATATAATCAACAAAAATGGCATTAAACAAAGGCTAAAAACGGTCATTTTTAAGCCCTTTAGCTGATATCTATTAAAGCCCCTCTTCACCATTTGAATAGTACTGTATTAAAAGTAGTGCTGAAGGTTCATACCCTTATATAAATGCGCCACCTGCTCACCGTATCCATTAAATAGTTCCGTGTCACGTTTCGGTGTAAATAGCCGTGCGCCAATCACCCTTTCTCGTCGTTGACTCCACCTTGGGTGCGAAACGGCTGGGTTTACATTGGCATAAAAGCCGTATTCATGTTTTGCCGATTCATTCCATGAAGTTTTTGGCATCTGCTCCGTAAACCTTATTTTAACGATGGACTTAATACTTTTAAAACCATATTTCCAGGGCACAATTAAGCGTAATGGCGCACCATTTTGATTTGGCATCTCTTCGCCATATAAGCCTGTTGCCATAAGTGTTAACGGATTCATGGCCTCGTCCATTCTCAAGCCTTCTACATAGGGCCATTTTAGCGTACGGCTTTTTTGCCCCGGCATTTGTTCAGGATCATATAGCGTTGTAAATTCAACATACTTAGCTTTTGAAGTAGGCTGCATTTGCTTAATCAACTCGGCTAATGAAAACCCAATCCATGGCACCACCATCGACCATGCTTCGACACAGCGCAAACGGTAAATTCGCTCTTCAAGTTGTTGCCGCTTTAAAATATCCTCCAAATCATAAATGCCTGGCTTAGCCACTTCGCCTTCAACCGTTACGCTCCATGGCTTTGTTTTAAGCAAATGCGCTCGCCTAGCGGGATCACCTTTGCCCGTGCCAAATTCATAAAAATTATTGTAAGTTGTTACATGCTCATAGGGCGTTGGCTTCTCTTTAATTGAGAAGCGGCTCGTCCCGTAATCTTCAATCTTATGACCCGCCCATAAAGTACTCGGCGCTAAGCCCGCCGCTAACATCGCTGTAGAACTTTGCGCTAAAAATTGTCGACGTGATGCCGATATTATTGCTCGACTGTTATCAAACGCTTGTTTAGGCGTTACATCATTATCTGTTAATAATAGCGATTTTTTAATCAACATGAGCTGTCCTTTTTTCATTGCTTAAAGAGATAGAGCTTACCGCACTACAAAACCTTTTATACATAAAAAACGGTACCTATACAGCTGCCTTTTATGTTGATGTTAGCCACTCACTATTTCCACTAAATTACTGACTGCTTAGCGTTATTTACTAGTACGTTTCTCATGATTTTTTATGAAGAAAACGGCCAGTGCTGTAAAAAAGCACAGCGCACCAAACACAATAAAGTTAACATTCAAGCCAAAGGATGCAGCCACGAGGGCACCTGCCACCAGTGGCCCAACAATTGAACCTAATCGACCTATCCCTAACGCCCAACCAACACCGGTGGAGCGAATATGAGTTGGGTACATATAACTGCTGAGCGCATTCAAGCTCACTTGACCGCCTACAATAAAGAGACCAGCAAAAAAGGACAGTATCATCACCATACTAAGTGATGAACCAAATTGACCGACCGCCATCATGCTGATTCCAGCCAATATAAAGCAAATTGTTAATACTTTCTTTGAACCCCAGTGAGGAATGATTTTAGCTAATATAAAGGGAGAAATTGCCCCACCGATATTCAAAATAACAACCGTTTTAGTTGCCTCGCTTAACTGATAACCAGCCTCTACTAACAATGTTGGAATCCAGCTATATAGGAAATAAGCCACCATTAAGTTGCAGAAAAATACCGCCCATATCAACAAGGTATCCATATACCGCCCTTCCATAAACAAGGCTTTTACGGGAAAGTGTTTCTCAACAGGGTGATGATGAAATACGCTGTCTTCCTTAATATCGTGCCGACGTTCTATCTTTTTTGCAATGCTACACAGCAACTTGTCATTATCATTGTCATGTTCTACTAAAAACCGAGGTGATTCGGGTAAGAAAAGTATTAATATTGGAACCAATAATAAGGGCATGATTCCACCCACGTAAAATAAAGAAGGCCAACCATACGCTGGAATAATCTCTGCGGCCACTAAGCCCCCCGTTATACCACCAATTGGCATACCAAGAAAAATCACGGCAATGGCAATATTCCTCTGGCGAGTTGATACATATTCGGTCATCAGTGCCATAGCATTTGGCATTGCCCCACCTAAGCCAAGACCAGTAAGAAATCGCAGCAGAACAAGGTCATTATAGTTATCGATGAAGCCCGTCAGTAAGGTACATAAACCAAATACAAATACACTGAAAATAACGGCATAACGTCGACCAAACTTATCACCAACCGGCCCTAATATTAGCGCGCCTAACATCATTCCGAACAAGCCCGCTGAGAAAACATAACCGAGCTCGCTTTTAGGTATCCCAAGCGCCTCACTAAGGTTGGGCGCAGCGAAGGCAATCGCCAATATATCAAAGCCATCAAAAATAATAATAAGTGCGCAAAAAAACATCACCAGTCGTTGAAAAGAACCCAGTGGGTTTTCTTCGATAATGGCGGCCATATCTAATGCTTTATCACTCATGACGCAACTCCCGAAGCAGCTTTAGCATTCATCAATGAGGCATCAACTATCTTCAGCACCGTATCCATTTCTTCAATATTTCTTGGCGCATAAACTAGCGCAATCGTGTCAGGAATAGGGCCTTTTCCCGCAAGTGGGTGTTGTTCGCCCCATTGACTATCAACGACTGTCTTAAAATCGCCTTCAGATAAGGCCACATGTAAACTTCCATCATAAGCTGGATGAATATGCGCAAACTCACGACCGATCATAAAACCGCTAGCACAATTACATGCCTGATCTTCGTTTAACCAAAGCGCTTCTGCACCTGGCACAGAAATAATGCTGGGGCGGCGGCTCACCTCATCAAAATGGAATAACTTATCTTTAAATAACTGATGACACTCAGCACTTGGAGTTTGCGTTAATTGTTCATGTGGGTTGGTATTCGTCGTTTCTGGACGTTCGCCTTCTCGGGTAGGTATATTCAACATGTTCTGCCTTATATTATAATTTTAATCCAACAATAACTTAGCTTACACTAACTCATGAGTCGTTATCGACCCCCAGCAGCACCAAAATCCCCTTATATTACTAAAAACGGCTTTCAGCAATTACAAGCCGAAGAAAAAACCTTATGGTTAAAACGTCGAAAGGTCGTCACAGCATTATCCGCTGCCGCTGCCGCTGAGGGTAATCGGTCAGAAAATGCAGAGCAGTAGCAAGAACTCTGCCCTTCAGATTAACCTACTAATAATTGTGTACAATCAATAAAATAGAAATAGCACCAGACTACTAGCCTACATACTATTTGCAGAAAATAGCGTGAAGTCCCAATTCCACTGCTAACCTATATAAATACAACATATATTTGGTCCCAGTTAGGTCCTTATGAATACACTCTCTCGACAAATGCATCAACCACCTCGCTAAATTGATAGCACCTAAAGCATTGCTAACAGGAATAAGCACAGTATCGACTCAGCTCATTCCCCAGACATGAGTAACTATAAAACGAGTTAGCAAACACCACTACCACTTCCCAATCACATTAAAGAACACTCCATTATTGTCATAATCTAGGTCAGTTAAATTGTCAGAGAAATCCGTGAAATTGTAGCCCACACCCGCTTTAACGTTCTCTCCAAAGTGGCGATAAATAGCGGCAAGAAAACCCACCCTTCTATCCTCTGCTTCATCAACATCAAGGATACGTCCCTCAATAAGGGCATCCCAATGTCTCACAACATGCCAATCCAAGCGCAAAACCCCTAACTGGGCCGTACTTTTAAACCAATCACCATCCCCGCGCCCTGCACGAAGTTCTCCTACACGAACAGCGTATTTACCACCCAGCGACCAACGAGGTGTTAAGTCATAGGTTGCATCAACCGCAAATACATGGCTACGCTGTTCAAATTCATTTTGTAACCCACCGGCCGTAAACTGATCTGATGGTGCTTGGTCAGCTAAATACTTGTACTCTAACAACGCATTAAACCGATCATTATCTACTGGGCGATAAGCATACCCCGCGATAGCTTCAATAAAGTCTGCATCAAAAGTACTCCCATCGCTACTATCACTAATTGCAAAGTCCAGTTGTAAACGCATCCTCCAATCCGGATCCAACATATAAGCTAAGTGGTTCTGAGAGAGCCAGTTATGACGAACGCTTCCATCATTATTGTCCCGTCGAAACTCAAAGTTACCCCCATACTTCACATCATTACGCACATAGTCTGCTGAAATACTCGCCGCACGACGCTGAATTTCACTGCTATCTGTATTGATATGCCCATTTTCAATCGCAAGGCCAAATTTCCACTCCTCATTGGGTGTTAAATCCACACCATATGAATGTGTTAACCCTTCACCATTATCACCGTGCAGCAACTGCTCCTCACCGTAAACACTCACCCAATCAGAGTAGCGGGTACGCATTCCTGATACCAGTTTACCCTGTCTATTTCCAATGCCACTATTGGCATTGTCAGGATCCAGCGCATAATTCAGATACGTAGTCGTACGGTCTGACAAACGATAATCTGCACCCATTAGTACGCCAAAACCTCCACTGCCTGAAGAGCCCTCGGCTTTAAGCCCTAGGCGGTCATTAAGTTGGTAGTGCCCACCAACACCTGCGCGATTATTTTTATTTCGGTCACCACTACGGTGGATGGTTCCTTGGCCAAAACCGTAGACGCCCCAGTCATGATCAATCCCATAATCAGCCTGAATAACTAGGTCTGCACGATTTCCATCATTATTATTGCTACTACTCACGATACCACCGTTATCTTCACGACTATCTGCTCGTAGACCAGCACTGACTGACCAATTATCACTAATCGTATGACGCACATTTGCTTCAGCAACCTCTTTATCGATACCATCATTCTGGTTTGTTAAATCAAGCTTAATATCGAGTTTGTCTTTTTCTGTTAAAGGTAAACTAATGCTTCCACCAAACTGTTTTGTATCGTAATTCGTTAGCTGTCCGGGAGCCGAAAAGCCCTCACCACGGCTACGTAAATAAACATGGCCTTTGCCATCTATTTCAAAGCCTAAGTCAGTAAACTTGAAACCACTTTCCAGTTGGTAGGCATCAGCTGATTGCTTATTAGTGGGCGTGATAGCTGTTGGACTAAAACTTAAACCACCATCTAGGGAGTTAGTGGACCCTACACCTGGGCCTTCTGTTTTTGCTGCTTCTAACCGAAGGTATGTATCTGCCGTTTTGCGGTATAGAAAGTCAATTCCAGAGAGGTTCTGATCCTGCTCTAATCGTTGCTGGTGTGAACCAGTAATACCCAGCCTGACTGAATCATTCAACCAATGTGTTACTCTGCCGCCTACAGCCAAATCACTAAAATCAGATAGATCACCAACATACTCATAATCAACAACTAAATAGACCGGATGTCCTGAATAGCTTCCTGCCCGAACCAACTGGCTGTCATCTGCTGTTGAGGGAAGTGGGCGTGTTAATAAAATCCGCCCTTGAGTAGCACTCTCTTGATAGTCTTGCCCAGCAACCAACATGTTCACACTAAGGACAATACCAGAATCTTTATCACGTACCTCTACCTGAACACGCTCTGAGCCTGTGACGATATCTTGATGTTCAAGATAGTAGAGGGAACCACCTGTGCCACGAAAATCATCTCGTGCCGCCTGAGTTCCAGGTTCAGCTGCGAATAGGTTTATATGCGTATTGCTTTCACTACGTGATGTAAATGATTCACTCTTCCAGTCGATAACTGCCCCATACAAGGCTCGATTAATCTGTGCCAAATCGGTTTCTTGTTGAACAATCTTAAAGTTCCCCCACATTGCGTGCGAGCGCTCATCTTCAATCTTCGCGTAAAACTTGCCTTGTGTTGGCGCATCTTCAACTAACGTACTGTCATCGCCATACGTTGGGTAATAGGCCGTATCATCAAGACGGCGTAACAAACTTCGTGGGTCTTTATCCATGAATGTCGAGAACAGGTCTTCTAATGGCTGCTCTCGTGTATCAGCACTCGCCGTCACGGTATATTTATCGCGCCACTTTCCTTTCGTATAAAAAGCAAGACGACCATCAACGAAACTATGGTCACTTAGGTGCTGTTTATCCTTTGTTACCTCTATAGCTGCACCATCTGTTTTGTAACGTCCTGCTGTCAAATCAACAAGGCCGACATAAAACCAGTCTTGCGTTTTAAATTCAATATCCCGCCAATATAAAACACCATTATTTTTATCATCAAGAGCCGCTACTTCAATAGTATGACGACCATTAGGCACAATTTGTTGGGCTACAAACTTCCTATTGCTCCCAATAGGGACAGGTTTACCCATAAAGTAAATATTTTGCTCCACTGGTATTGAGCTACCGCTAATCGTCACCGTACCCCCTTGCACCGGAATACTTTGCTTCTCTAAGCGTGTTTTTCCGTAACCCACTAAATGAGCTTGTTCAGCTGGTAGTTGCTCATCATCTTTTACTGTTTTATGTTTGCCAATCTGCCATAGAGGTAAACTGGTTGTTTCATCAAAACGGCCATCTTTATCGTAAACACGCAGACGGTACAGTAACTTCTGTGGCTGCTTTGATGGCGAAACCCATTGAGCGCTCAATGCATCATTCAGTTTAATAATCGCTAGCGGCTCACTTCTCGTAGACTGTTTTTCTGAAAACAGGCGTACTTCAGCCCGTTCTATCCAGGCAAGGTAGTTACTAAAGCCACTAAATTTAACAGACTCTCCAGCCACAAAGGTTGCAGGCCATACGCTAACATCCAACATTGGCTTTGCCGACAAATTATCATACTGCATTCGAATATTATCTTTTGACAGCACAACATCTGTACAACGCTGAATATTCTCACTATCTTTTGCAGAGGTACCTTGTCGCTCACCATCAACACTGATTGAAAAGCCATCAGGTGAGCTGGCCGCTTGCATCACAACTCCCTTACAAATTAGCTGTTGGCTCAGCGTCATTCCCTTACTGGCTAATACTCCCTTTGGTTTCGCCTTCGTGTAGCTAAGCACAATTTCAACACGGCGATTTTTGGTCATCCCCTGCGGTGTTGCATTACTCGCAATGGGCTCTTCACTTCCTTTCCCAATAGCGGTAATCGCATCATCAGGTAAATTTAAAGTTTGCTGAAAAAATTGTGCAACTGCTTGCGCACGCGCTAAAGATAATTGCTGGTTATTTTTATACCAACGCTGTGCTTTTAGGGACAACGACTGGTTATCTGTATGCCCGTTAACTTGCATTGAAAGGTTTTGCTTATCTTTTAAATAACTAATCAGCTTTTCAATACCATCCGCTTTACTGGGATCAAAAACCGCACTCCCAGAAGGAAAACCGACCTTAATCTCCTTTAAATCGTCATTTACGTAACCACCGGCGGTTATCGGTGGAATAAGAGGTAATGACCATAGTGTCACATTCTCAGTCACTAACAAGCGTTCATTATTTTCAGCAACAGCCACAACTCGTACGCCGCTATCATCCTTATGAGTCGCCTCCTCTCTCCATTGTGGGTGTTCGCATTCTTTACTCTCGTTATTCAATGTCGGACACGATTCATTTGCATACACCAATGATGGTGCCAAAAAAAATGAACTGGTTATTAGTAAACCTCTCCAAAAGCGACTCATTATTTCTCTCCTTTTAGAGGTTGCTGAAGGGTTCGACTAAGTTGGCTCGCTAATAACTCCTCTTCAATGGTTAATTCATAATTATTACAGTCACATTGTTGCCATGCATCAGTCGTTTTGCTTACAAATAACTTCATCCGCTGACGCGCTTCTGATTTATCTTCTGCCTGTGACATCACATACGTTAAGCGCAATAAAGATGGCTGATCCTTCAGAACCTGAATCAAATTAGTCAATTGCTTCTTAGACACAGACGTTAGCTCATCACCTTTTTCATTAAAGCTCGATGTGTTTAAATCAACTCGAATAACTCGATGTAAAGCGGCACCAAAGTTTAATTTGCCTAACTTACCCCGTGTCATTCGTACCACACGAGGGTTTTCAGTCGTTACCCGATAACCCGATGGCAACGTGCGTTCATCCAGCTTCATAATAAAGTTAGAACCATGCAGCTCATTTGGTACATCGGCACAAGCGATATGAAAGCGCCCATGGTCGTCAGTCGTTACTAATAAACCTCGAACCGTTGCAACACGTATGCCGGCTAACCCTGATTCGCCTTTATCTTGATAGCCATTAATATTTTGATCATCAAATACTTTACCAATCAGATCCGAGCAATCAAATAAAGGGTCGGGGACAACTCTTACCATTGCAGAACCAATATTTGAAACCCTTGCGTTAGCTACCGTGTTATTTGCCCATGCCTGGTTTACATACTCGCCTTCACCCACACCTGAACCAATAATTAGAATCAGCTGAATCGTTTTCACCTCTGCCGAGATAAACGTTAGGCCACCCCAACTGAGATTGCGGCCTGCCACTGTTGGCTCTAGCTTAGCGCCATTGATCGTCGCTGACCCTTTTACATACTTAAAGCCAGCCGGTATTTGGTCTTGCAAAGCAATATTAACCAGTGTCGCAGACAAAGTGTTTGTCGCGGTAATGTTATAAGGCACCAGCTCGCCTCGAACAACATCTTTCTTAGGCGTTGTTTTACTAACGATAATTGCCCCTTCAAGAATCGGGTCAATCGGCAAATGGTTATTAACAACCCCTACTCCTCCGAGCGTTAAGTTAAAACCAAAGTAATACGTGGTTAGCTCTGCACCTGTTGGCGGTGTAGGTTGCAATTGAATAGCATCTACATTTGGCGCAACATCAGCAATAGGCGTATAAGGGCTACCTATTGCCTCAGGGATAATTGAAGAAGGCGCGGGTAAATATCCAGCTGGCTCAGTTACTTGCAACGTATAAACACCATTGCCTAGGCAACCGACTGGTGCGGGGTTAATTAATAAAAATTGATAGAAACCCAAAGCACCCGTCACTTGGTTGTTATTTGCACCCACTAAACAATTATTGGGAACAGGCGCGCCTCCATCCAACAAGGTAACCGTAGCTCCTGTTATTGGTGCACGCGTAACTGAGTCGTATACAACACCCGATGGGTCAAGGGGCAAACTCTGCTCTAGTGTCGTTGTACCTGCTAACAACGTAAGATTATTAAGCGAGCCATCGATATGTTCCGCACCTGCAGGGTTATGCACAGGATGAATAACCCCACTTGTTGAGGCACCGCCTTGTTCATTCGGGATCGGCTGCCCAAGTATTGCACCACTAGAAGGCTCTAGAAACCGTACCCGATACCCAGAACCCGGTGCTAAACCGCTAAAGGAGTAATGCCCGTTCAGATCCGTTGTTGTTGATAGCATGAGCTGATCATTTAGTAATAATTGAACAGACCACCCCTCCACAAGGGTTTCACCCACATCTTTCACACGATCATGGTCGGTATCACGCCACACATTTCCTTCAACAGCTGCAGCTGCAGCAACTGTTGTTGGATCATCATCATCATTATTTCCTTCGAAACCAGGCGGCTCATTACCACCTGATATCACCACATTATTGACCAGAATCTGTCCTTCCAGACCACCCGTTACTGCCACTCTAAGAATAATATCACTGCCTACTCCGCCATTTGCAGTAATAACCTGACTACTTGTACAAGTGACAATTTGCCCTACAACGCTGCATACCCAAGCGCCTGAGGTTGGCCAAGCAAAAGCGGTCATCCCCGCTGGCAAGGTATCGACAATTGTAATTACACCCGATGTATCTAATGTGCCTATATTACTGGGTGTTATTGTGTAGAAACCGGTATTAGAGCCTGCACCAAAGCTTGCAGGGCTATGTGTCTTAGTAATCGCTAAATCTACGGAGGCATCCGGTATTTCAGCAAAATTATTTTCCGCCGAAACAGTATTGGTTCCCGTCAAAGGAATTGTCGCAATGACACTTGGCGTAACAGCAGGAATGGTTACGACACCACCCACATTGCCTGCTGTCGTAATGCCACTGCTCGTACCTGTCGGTTGGCTCGGCTGGGTAACGGTATATGTTCCTTCTGGCAAGGCACTAAAACTGTAAGAGCCATCACTCGCTGTACTTGTCGTTAAACTCACAGCATTACTGTTTATATCGGCACCTGTTAGATTAATTGTTTGCCCACCAATTCCATGATCCGGCCCATTAACAGCACCACTGTTGTCAAAATCGAGAAACACAACCCCAGAAATACGCCGGCCTTGAGGGATTTCAGCAAAGTTGTTAGCCTCCGCGGATGTGTTCGGTGGCAAAATAATGCTGGCAATCAGGCTTGGTAATGTTGAAATACCGCTCGCTGTTCCCGCGGTACCACCATTTCCAACCGTGCCCGCTATTGTTTGTCCATTAGATGTATTCGCTGGCTGAGAAGGCTCTCGAACTGAGTACGTTCCAGGGACCAATCCAGTAAAGCTATATACACCATTTGCATCTGTTATTGTTGTACCAATAAGCGTATTTGTATTATCCAATAACTCAATGGTGACACCTGCAATCGCAGTATCTGCACCGTTTAGAACACCATTATTATTATCATCAAGGAAAGCCATCCCCGAAATTGTTGATGGTGCGACTTCTGAGAAATTATTCCCGCCACTACCACTTATTTCACCTGCCAAACCATCATCATTAATGTTGATATTGATGACCTGACTCGTCGTGCTGGTTGGATTTGAGGCTGTGCCCACAGTGCCTGTACTACTATTTGTTGACGTAATTAACCCCGCTGTCGTTGCGCCGTTATCGGTGCCCGAAGGCTGGATCGGCTCACACACCGAGTAAGCCCCTGCGGGTAATGTTGCAAAAAGGTAATTCCCCTGACTATCCGTTGTGGCCGGGTTTATAACGCCAGATACAACTGCCAACGGTGCAGAACAATTTGCCCCTGCATGAAGTTCGATAGAAACGCCTGCAATCGGCGTGTCTGTACCGCTATCAAAGCTACCATTAGGGGTTACATTATTATCTTGAAAAACCTTGCCAGAAATAAAACCCAGCGGACTAATTAACAGACTGGCATTGGCTGGTTGCTGATTAACACCCGCTGTTGTTTGTAAATCGCCTGCCGGAATATTATTAATGTGTTCTCCAGTCGTAACACCCGTTACATCAACGTTAATGGTGCAACCGCCAGCAGGAACAACCGAACCATTGGCATAACTAACCGTTCCTGCCCCAGCTGCTGCGGTGACGACGCCCGGACAAGTTTTAGTAATATTGGACGGCGTCGCAACAACTATATTTCCGGGTGCTGTCGGCAAGGAGTCTACAAATGCGTTGGTTAATGTAATATCGCCACTATTACTGTTCTCAATAATAATCGTCAGTGTTGATGTCCCACCTCCCGGTATAACCGATGGTGAAAATTGCTTGTCGATAACTGGAGGCGTCGCAACAACTAACTCTGCGCTCGTCGGCTCTTCATTGCTGACCCCTTCATTGGTTGTAACCGCTGTAGAGGGAACCGTATTGGTATAACTGCCAGAAATATTACTCAATAGATCAACCGTTACCGTACAAAAACCACTGGCAGGAATCGTTGCCCCTGCCAGCTGAACGGTTGTAGCTGAGGCCAGCACATTAACAAAACCGCCTACACAGGTCGTGCTGGCATTAGGTGTTTGAGCCACCACCAAATTAGCCGGCAAGCTATCAACAAAAGTAGCCCCCGTTAATGCCAATCCATTGGGGTTATCTAGGCGTACCGTCATCGTCACCGCAACGCCGGGGGTTGTAGAGTCCGACCCTGTTGTAAAACCAACAGGGTTACCACTATCGAGTGTTTTGTTCGTAAATGCTTTATGGATAAGCAATGGTGCTTTTGCGCTCAGCGTATCACTGGTTGGCTGGGAGTTACTCACGGGGTTTCCGCCAGCAATTGCTGTCACCCCACCGCTAGGAATGGTATTAACATAATCGCCCTGAATCGCAACAATCACATCAATTTCCGCATAGCAAGACTCGGCGGTTGTACCTGATGATGCAATAATATTGCCGCCCGAAACATGTACTTGATTGGCAGCAGGAGAGGTGACTGTTGCGCCCGTACAGGTCGTTACTGGATTAGCACCACTGGGTACCGTAACTCCCACAGGTAAGGTGTCAGTCACTGACACATTTGCCATCGGCTGGGTAGTTGGGTTAAAGAAGCTAATTCGCAATCGCGAACGCTCTCCAGGCTTAACCACATTTGGGGTAAACTTCTTAACAACGCCAATATTGCTTTGAGTCGTTAAACTGGTTGTTGCTTGCCCACTATTGCTTAAACCCTGATCAGTTGAAATAGCACCCATTGGGATAAAGTTTGTAATACCCCCAACAGCGGTTGAAGTGACATCAGCCGTTACCGTACATGAGGCACTCGCCGCCAATGAAACTCCGCTCAGTGACACTTGCGCAGCACCTGCGACAGCTGATACCACACCCCCAACACAGGTCGTGCTCGCATTTGGAGTTGAAGAAATAGCCATTCCATTCACTGCTGTACCAGAGGTTCCATCTAGCGTAAAAAAGTCAGTGAACGACAAACTTGTTACCGCTAAATTACCATTAGTGATGGTAATTGTTAGCTGGCTGGTCTGACCGGGAAAGGTCAATGTACTTGGATTTGTTGCCTTAGCGACACTGATTGAAGTTGGCGACTGGTAATTTAAAACCGCACTAACAGCCGTAACATTTCTAACCCCTCCGTCAGCGGTGATATTGCCGCTGGGGATCGTGTTGGTCCAGTTAGCTGCACCTGTGACAACAACATCAAACAGCATGTCACATGAACCATTACCAGCAATGCTTGCGCCCTGCATGGTAATAGTGTCGGCCCCAACAGTCGCAGCAGTAAAGACAGGCGAACCTGCACAACTTGTGCTCGCATTAACTGGGTTAGCCAACACCATTCCTGTTGGTAATGGATCAGTCACGGAGACATTTGTGAGCGCCACCGCACCAGCGTTTGATAAGCGCACCGTCACACGAGACTGGCCACCTGAAGAAACACTCGCCGGTGTAAAACTTTTGCTAGCCGCTAGTGATGACAAATAAACTAGCCGAGCGGTATTGGTACCAAACTGCGAAATTGCACCGGTGGAGCCATTGGCAAAGGTTTGCGTTCCCGCAAGTTGTGCAATATTGTCATAGGTACCCGCTGGTCCGATGACATCAACATTAAGCACGCAACTACCATTTGCACCAGTGCCATTATTGGCACGTGCTGGCACCGTTGCGCCATTTAATGCCAGCGAACTAGTCCCTGCTACAGCGGTAATTGTCCCGCCACAGGTTGTCGAACCGTTTGCTGGGTTTGCAATTTGCAACTGCCCAGAACCATCGATAGGAAATGTGTCTGATAACGTTACATTGGTTAAAGGATTCGCTGATATATTCGTTAATGTCACACTCAGCGTGGCAATTGTCCCCTCTGACAAGGTGACGGGGCTTGTACTACCGTTAAAGCGTTTGGTCGCGGAAAATACCGTCGCCTCGGTTCGTGTTGTGCTCGGTGTTGAGTTAGCCCCTGAGCCATTACAGGTCACCCCCGCGTTATAACAGACCTCATTAGCATTAATCGTGTTAACCGTTGAAACATTATCCGCCGCATTTGGGTCAACCATCACCCAAAAGTTGACCGTACAAGAGCTCGGCGAGTTAATCCCGCTTCGAGCAGGTAATGTTGCGACCGTAAATTGAGCCGAAGAATCTCCTAAACTGCTTGCCTCTGTTAACGGCCCACAAGCAGCAGATAAACTAGGATCAAAATCATTACCATTAATAACGCCCGTTAAATAGGTGAAGTTTGCCGGCAAGGAGTCATCAATGGTGACATTATTAATAACGGTTGTTGAAAAATTCTGCACCGTTACTGAATAGCGAACAGGGTTACCCGGCGCTGCTTGCGCGGGTGTTGCTGTTTTAAGCACACGCAACTCATCGGCCACCAAAACAGACGCCGAACGAGCCTGACTAATAATACCCGGGGTTGATACACCAACAGTCCCTTCTGCAATCGTGTTTGTATAGGTAACCGGAATCTGTGTTGATTGCGCTGCCGCAGTAAAATTTATAGTCACTGTACATGAGCCGTTAGCCGGAATGGTGCCACCCGTTAAGGTCATGCCGTCACCGCTGCTTGTTACAATATCCACAGCACCACCAGCACATGTTGTCGAGCCAGCTGTCGCCACCAGACCTGAACCTAAAACACCTGTGCCCCCCCCTATACCAACCAACCCATCAATTGGACTGTCTGTAAAGGTCGTTATCGTTAAAGGGGAATTAGCCGCATTATTGAGCGTAATGGTAAAACTATCCGCCTCCCCGCTAGATAAAACAGTGCTGGCAAATGACTTTGAAACCGTTAGTGGAGACTGGACCGTAATATTCCTTGTTGCATCACTGGCAGCAGGGATCCCTATATCATTTGTAAAGTCAGTACTTCTATCAATTCGGTTTGTTTGTGCACCTGTTGAGTAGCTTCCATCTGTACTAGCTGCTTCGATATCAACACTGAACGTACAGCGACCATTGCTATTCCCCAATTTGGCAGGCACTGTTCCTGTTCCCATAACGCTAAAAGCCCCGGCTACAGGGTTAAATGTTGGTGCCGCTCCGCCGTTGTTACAGTTCGCAGACGCATTAGGTATTGCCGCTACTTTGATAATGGCATTAACACCTAATACTGGGAATGTATCGGTAATGCTGAAGTTTGGAATGACAACGCTATTGTTATTGGAAACGACAATCGTCAATGTAGATGAGCTATCGCCCAAACGAACAGTAGATGAAGAAAAACTTTTACTGATCGTCGGCTGAGTTAGTGCAAGGACACCAACACTCTGACTAACTGTCCCAGAGTTAGACACTGGGGCACCATCAGTTCCCGTTACCGCAGCATCAGCAATTGCATATGTATAAGTTGCGGCACCGCCCGTCGATGTTCCCGCTGTAACAGGAATGATAATCGTACATGTACCATCAGTATTATTCGCACGGGCCGGAATAGTCCCACCCACGAGTTTAATGGCTTGCGTATTGATTGTTGCTGTTAGAGTACCTGCGCCCCCGCCCGTAGAAGGACCTGAAGGATCTGTACACTGGTAAGTCGGCACCCCTGATATTTCTAATCCATCAGGAGACCCTGCTGGTAGCGCTGTATTAAAGGCAACTCCCGTGATATCCGACCCTGTATTACTATTACCAAGCGTAATCTCTAACTGTGTCTGTTCGCCAGGAAATATAGCGGTTGGCTGACCTGTAACAAGCGTTACAGAAGTTGTTAGTGCTGCCAATGCCTGATAAGGCATTAAAAATAAAATACATACGCGCAGTAAAACTTTCACAAAAAATCCCTTTAATTACAGTAAAATCAGTCCCTTAGTTGGAATAAGGGGAAGTATCTTCATTATTCTTGGACCTAAGTATAGTCAGTGTTTTTATTTTATGTCCGTGGTGAAGGTAATTACCTTTAGGGGATCGCTTTTTATTGACCAATTTCAGCACACAAAATAAGCCCATCCCCGCGAAAAGCTAATTGGGGTAAAACATGTTCAGCGTCAAGACGAAAGGTAAAGAGAGCAACTTGAATTTAGACGCTCACAAAAAATCTCATTCAAATAGGCAATCTATTTGTTGAGCTAAATAAACTAAATAATTTGGAAAAACTTCGTCACGAGCTAAATCAAATTCATAAAAAACCCCATAAAGACAAGAGCAAGAACTATTGATGTCACGCTGATGTTTAAGCTTCTGACTATACAACTACAGCATTTATCTGCTGAGCGGATTTAATAGGCTTTTTTCTGGTACCATCAGCACAGAGAGCATGCACATCTACTCATCAATTTAGTGTATTTTTGCTAGGTAAGTTAGCGCACAGAAGTTCGATCTATTGGTCTTCACCAAAACCATTTATACTTTTCAACTTGCTGATACCTAATAAAACAACCCTAAGCCAGTCGCTGACGACATTTCTTATTTACACCATCTAAGAAAGATACTTTTTTATTCCTCTCTATATGTAATCCCTCTCACACTCCAGCGTTTAATTCCTGCTGGTATTTTTACTTCCACCTCATCATTTACTACTTTTTTTAAACATGCTCTCGCCATCGGTGAATCAACGGAGATGTAATCATTCCTGCCATATATCTCTTCTGGGCCAACAATTCTAAACTTAATGATCATCCCTTCATCATCTTCAAGCTCAACCCAGGCTCCAAAAAACACCCTTCCTTCCTGCTGGGCATGGTATTCAACAACTTTAATATCTTCCAGAGTTTTACGTAAAAACCTTATCCGCCGATCAATTTCTCTTAATTTTTGTTTATTATACTTATAGTCTGCATTCTCACTGCGATCCCCTAAGCTTGCCGCCCAAGATACTTTTTCAGTAATTATTGGCCGTTCTTTTAACCATAATTGTTCTAGCTCTTTTTCGAGTTTCTTAAACCCTTTTTTAGTAATTAGTTTCGTCTTCATATTCTCTTAATAAATACGCGGGTGCTTATTTGAATGAGTATGCCCTAACCAATTTGAAAGACACTTTGTTGCTTTCAAATACCCCCCTTAAAGGCTGCTTAGCTGCAATTACACTGATTTTTGAATGAGCTTGGAAACAGGCTCTCAAGCGCTTTTTTTCTAGTGATGTTAAGCAATTTCCAGCATCAATACTGATATTTTTATAATCGACATCCTCTATAACCACACTAAGAGGGGCAACCTCCCTCAATTTTTGCTGAGTCGTTTTTCATTCAAATGCCTGAATTCTTGCCAGCAAATGGTGCTTAAGGCAACTAATTTCATCAAGCCCGCCTTCATCCTTTTGTCGGATTCTCCTAATATTTTTCTTGGTCTCGATTCCGCAAATAACTCAAATTTATAGCCCGCTCTCTTTTTATTTCTCATGCTTTACACTTATAGAACCACGCAAAAGCGCCTAAGTGTAGCAATTATCATTAAAAACATCTCTCCTCTCACAATCTAACTGATCTGCATACGCCTTTCTTGGCGGCTATTAAACACCTTTTTAAAAGACTTAATATTCACCTTTTGCGGCAATTGAAAAGCTTTCATCGTCATTTTCCATATAGTGGTGAACAAATCGAGCGCCAGATTCGCTATCTTCAAAAGCGCCTCCTTAATCTCAATATCATTTTTAACAACCCAAGCTCACTTAATCAGGTGTTTTTCCAGCATTATTACCTTAGAATATGATCTTGGTGAAAAACCACCTTGCCGCATTCTCACCCTGACGAAATAAACTACCAACCTCATTACACCAGCATGGATTCGCCAGTCGCTAAGGCGTTATTTAAGAAGTATTTGGATGATGAAGTCATCGTTAATACACCTGCCGGTCAAATATCCTACATCATCATTGATATCGACTATGAATAATTCCTTATGCCCTTGTGGCTCAAATAAAGCTTACGCGCACTGCTGTGAGCTATTTATTAATTATTCACTGTTGCCAGAAACAGCGGAACAACTGATGCGTTCGCGGTTTACTGCTTTTTATTTAAATAAGCCTCAATACTTACTTAATACCCATCACCCTAGCCAACGTGAAACAGATGAATTAAATGCCATAGCAAAAGAACAAGCATCAACTCAATGGGTTAAATTAGTCATTCATCAGACAAAACTGGGGCAGATAAACGACTTAACGGGCATTGTAGAGTTTTCTGCTTTTTTTAATCAAGAAGGTCAAATGTTTGAGCTACGTGAGTCTTCAAATTTTATTCAAAAAAACGCACAATGGTTCTACCTCGATGGCGACTCGGATATTCAACACAACGAACTTAAGTTCAAACGAAATGAACCATGCTGGTGTAACAATGGGAAGAAATTTAAGCATTGCCATGGAGCATAAAACCCACATTGTGACTTGATTACTTAACGCATCAGCGCATAATTAATGAATATAGTAAAGACAATAAACAATGCATAAACAACCCAATACTCCACGTCCAGCTGCAAGCGAAGACTTACTGGCACAACATATTTTGGATAGCATTGCTATTCCAACTTTTGCAATCAACACCCAACATGAAATAACCCATTGGAATAGAGCTATTGAGAAAGTTACCGGTCATCTAGCTGCCGACATGATTGGTAGCAAAAACCAATGGAAACCATTCTATAGCAACCTTCGACCCACCTTGGCCGATCTTATTATTGAGGGCTCTGAAGACCACTCTATTCGAGAGCGTTACACTAAAAAATATCAGCAATTTAACGTGGTAGATGATAAGTACGAGGCCGAAGGGTTTTTCCCTAACATGGGCATGGGCGAGTGGCTCTCTTTTACGGCGGCCCTTATTCTTGACGAAAATAACAATATTATCGGCGCAGTTGAGACCCTAAAGGTTATCAGTGACCGCAAGCACGCAGAGCAAAAACTATTAGATAGTCAGCATAAATATCGCGAACTCAGCACGCTTGACGATTTAACTCAGTTATTTAATGCGCGACACTTTTTTGTAAAAATAGACGAAGAGATCAGCCGTAGTAATCGATATAATCAATCATTGTCCATTTGCATGCTCGATTTAGACAATTTTAAAAAGGTCAATGACACATACGGACATCAGTTTGGAAATACTGTCCTAACCGAGTTTGCAAACATCATTAAAAGAAATATCCGCCATGTGGATATGGCCTTTCGCTATGGCGGCGAAGAATTCGTTATCCTATTCCCTTTTGTGATAGCGCAAAATGCATTGACCGTTGTTGAAAAGATTCTCACTCAGCTGGAGCACATTGATTTTAAAGCAGACAATGGCGATATTGTTAATGTTACCACCAGTGCTGGGCTTGCTACCTATCGTGCTAAAGAAGGCCAAGATAGTTTTATTAAACGGGCTGATAAAGCAATGTACCAATCAAAATCTAATGGCAAAAACCAAATAAGCATTGATGGCTAAGCAACAAAAACTATCCTTCAACAATGCTATGACTGGCACTCAGCAAGCCATTAGCTACCGACCCTTATCAACATGAGTTCTAGCGATTTTGGTTTATGGACAATGCTAGCCTTTTGGGCCAGTGCCATTGGCGGCATTGTTTTAGCAGTGCAATGGGCTAATAGGCAAAGTAAAAAAAGCCCTGCCCCGCGTGATGTAATGATTAAATCGCTTAATAAAAGGTTAGCCGATGGTGAAATATCACCAGAAGAACACCAGCGGCGATTAAAAAACTTATAAGCCTTTCTAGCCCACCCACTTTCTCGCATTTCGGAACATCCTTAACCAAGCACCCTCTTCACCCCATTGGTCAGGGTACCAGCTATTTTGCACCGTTCTAAAACAACGTTCTGGGTGCGGCATCATAATCGTAAAACGACCATCATCCGTTGTTAACCCCGTAATACCCTGCTCAGAACCATTTGGATTAAATGGGAACTGTTCTGTCACCTCACCCTCATGGTCAATATATCGCAAGGCCACATGGCCTTTTTCATTCGCATTCACATATTCTGCTCGGCCTTCACCATGCGCCACCGCAACAGGCATTTGTGAACCGGCCATACCCGTTAACAAAATAGACGCTGATTGTTGAATTTCAACCATCGCAACACGTGCTTCAAACTGTTCCGATTCATTTCTAACGAAATGTGGCCATGCTTGCGCCCCAGGAATCAACTCACGTAAGTTAGATAACATTTGGCAACCGTTACACACGCCCAACCCAAAGGTATCGGCACGGTTAAAGAAATCGCTAAACGTTTGCCGCGCTTGCTCGTTAAATAAAATAGATTTAGCCCAGCCTTCACCAGCTCCTAAAACATCACCGTAAGAAAACCCACCACACGCTGCCAAACCAACAAATTCAGACAGATCTTTCTGGCCTGAAATTAACTCACTCATGTGAATATCAATTGACTCAAAACCTGCCTTATCAAAAGCCGCAGCCATTTCAACATGACCATTCACACCTTGTTCTCGTAAAATAGCTACTTTTGGACGCACATTCGATTCTATTAAGCTATTGACTATATTTTCTTTGGGATCAAAACTTAACGCAGCAAATAGACCGGTGTCATCATTATTCTTAATCCGATCAAACTCTTGCTGTGCACAATCGGGGTTATCTCGCAGCGATTGAATTTTATAGCTCGTTTCTGACCATGCTTGTTGTAAATCTGCACGTGACTCATCTAACAAAACACCCTCATCGCTTTTAACAACAATGCGTTGTGATTGATTGGCCGCACCGATGACTGACACACACGAGTCTAAGCCGACAACATTAAAGGCCGCCAAAACAGCTGCTTCATCTGTTTTCTTAACTTGAATAACTGCACCAAGCTCTTCATTAAACAACTGACTTAAGACATCACCTTGCAGAGTAATATCTACACCACAGCGGCCAGCAAAAGCCATTTCCGTCAAGGTGGCCCATAAACCGCCATCGGAACGGTCATGATAGGCCAGCAGTTTATCCTCTTCATTTAATTGCTGAAGTGTTTCAAAAAAAGCTTTAAATAATGGTGCGTCATCCAAATCAGGAGCTTGCTCACCTAGCATACTGTGAGTTTGCGCTAATACTGAGCCACCCATGCGATTTTTGCCCGCACCCAAGTCAATTAAAATTAAACTGGCTTCAACATCTGTTGTTAACACTGGCGTTAAGGTTTTGCGCACCTCTTTTACCGGTGAGAACGCTGTAATAATAAGAGACAATGGTGAGCTGACTGTTTTTTCATCGCCACCCTCTTTCCACGCCATTTTCATGGACATGGAGTCTTTACCCACAGGAATCGCCAGCCCTAAAGCGGGGCACAGCTCCATACCGACACTTTGCACAGTATCAAATAAGCTTGCATCTTCTCCAGCCTCACCACATGCTGCCATCCAATTTGCTGACAAACACACTTCATCTAAACTTTTAATATTTGCCGCCGCTAGATTGGTTAATGCCTCGCCAATAGCCATTCTGCCTGACGTTGGGCCATCGACAAGTGCTAACGGCGTCCGCTCGCCTAACGACATAGCCTCGCCCGTATAATGGTTAAAACCACTTGTGGTAACAGCCACATCTGCCACTGGAATCTGCCAAGGACCGACCATTTGATCACGTGCAACCAAGCCGGTTACCGAACGGTCACCAATATGGATAAGGAATGATTTATCAGCCACCGCAGGGAATCTTAATACTTGATACGCTGCTTCTTTAAGGTTAAATGAGCTAGCATCGAAAGCCGGCACATTACATTTAACGTGCTCAACCGAACGTTCCATTTTAGGTGGTTTGCCAAATAATAATGACATCGGCAAATCAATCGGTTGATTATCAAACAAGCGATCATTCAGAATCAAGTGCTCTTCTTCGGTTGCTTCACCAATGTGAGCGTATAAACAACGTTCACGTGCACATAAGGCTTTAAATTCTTCTAAGCGGTCTGCTTTTAGAGCAATAACATAACGTTCTTGTGACTCATTACACCAAATTTGCATCGGCGATAAACTGCTATCGGCGCATAAAATATCACGTAGCTCAAAGCGCCCACCCAAGTCACAATCATGAATAATTTCTGGCACCGCGTTAGATAAACCACCTGCACCCACATCATGAATAGAGATAACTGGCGTGTTATCTCCCATTGCATTACAAGCTTCGATCACTTCCTGACACCGGCGTTGCATTTCTGGGTTTTCACGTTGGACAGAAGCAAAATCTAACTCTTCTGAGCCTTCACTTGATGTTTGTGAAGACGCCGCACCACCGCCTAAACCAATTAACATAGCCGGACCACCCAGTACGATAATAGGTGAACCCGGTTCAATTTTTTGTTTTAACGCATGCATCGGTCGAACTGAGCCAACACCACCAGCAAGCATAATCGGCTTGTGATAACCGCGCGCTTTAACCCCACTACTTTCCGGCACATTTTGTTCAAACGTACGGAAATAGCCAGTTAAATTTGGACGACCAAATTCATTATTAAATGCCGCGCCACCGAGTGGCCCATCGAGCATAATATCAAGCGCTGAAGCAATACGATCTGGCTTGCCAATACTTTGTTCCCAAGGTTGGGAGAACCCTGGGATATTAAGGTGGGATACAGTAAATCCAGTTAAACCTGCTTTAGTACGCGAACCACGGCCTGTTGCTCCTTCATCACGAATTTCGCCACCTGAACCTGTTGCTGCGCCGGGATAAGGCGAAATAGCCGTCGGGTGGTTATGTGTTTCTACTTTCATTAAATACGGTACATGTTCTTCTATATAATGATACACACGACTATCCGCATCCCGTATCATCACATCGGCATCACTGCCCTCAGCGACTGCTGCATTATCACTGTATTTTGAAATAATGCCTTTCGGGCTCTGCTTGGCAGTATTTTTAATCATGCCAAACAAACTGTTTTCTTTTTGCTCTCCGTCTATTTGCCAGTCGGCATTAAAAATCTTATGTCTACAATGTTCTGAATTAGCCTGCGCAAACATCATCAGTTCGATGTCATTCGGGTTTCTAGCTAAGGCGGTAAAATTATCAACCAAGTAATCAATTTCATCGGCCGATAAAGCCAAGCCCATTGTCTGATTAGCCTCTACCAAGGCTTGTCTGCCCTGCGTTAAAATATCAACACTCGCCAATACACCTGGCGCGGCGTGAACAAACATATCATCAGCTTGCTCGCCTTCACGCAATACACGTTCTGTCATTCGGTCATATAGCAATTTGCTCACCTCTAACAGCTGCTGCTCACTAAGCTGACCTTGTACATAATAAGCAATACCACGTTCTAGCCTATTAATTTGGCTCAACCCACAGTGTTGCGCAATATCTGTTGCTTTACTTGACCAAGGCGATAAGGTGCTAGCACGTGGCACCACCAATAAGCGTGTTCCTAAGTGCTCAATACCATCGCTTTTAGGCCCGTAAGTCAAAACACGTTTTAGCGTGTCTAAATCATTTTCCGATAAACTCCCCTCTACATCAGCGAAGTGAATATATTCTGCGCTGATATCGCTAACCTGTTGGACTGTTTGAGTAATTTTAGTTAATAAGCGTTGCTTACGAAAAGCCGATAGCGCTTTGCTGCCAATGAGTTCAAGCATGTAGAGTCTCTTTACTTTTTAATGTTTGTTGTTATGCCCAAAGGGCATTAGTTTTATGTTGCTATTTAATTCAATGTTAAGCTTAGCGCGCATGCATCTCACCTTTTTGCAGGCCTGACACATTCTCAGCTAAGGTACGCCAAGGTAAGCCTTCGTCTTGGTCAATAACATCTAGCCACGCACGATCACATTCAATAGCACGGCTTACACTGTCCAGTACCAGCTCATGGCTGTTATTCTTTTCACTAACATGCGCTAATACCAAATACTGTAGCTCATCGGTATTAAGGCGCTGCAATAAATCAATCGCCTGCTGATTATCTAAATGCCCCCAGTCACCCATAACGCGTCGTTTTAGGGATTCTGGGTAAGCGCCATTAAGCAACATCTCTCGGTCATAATTACACTCAAGTAGCAAGGCATTACAATCCATCAATACATCAACCATATGTTGTGTGATAGAACCGGTATCCGTCATCACCCCTAGTTTTAAATCATTTGAGCGAAAGACAAATTGTGTCGGCTCACGAGCATCATGCGGCACTAAAACGGGCTCTATTGAAATATCGCCTAGCTCAAAACTTTTATGGCTATTAAAGCACTCCAAAGCATCAATATTACTGATCATGGCCGCTGTACCATGACTTGCCCAAACAGGAATATTATAACGACGTGCGTAACGAGCAACACCACCTACATGGTCACCATGTTCGTGGGTCACTAAAATTGCGCTAACATTTTCTCCAGCAACACCCAAACGTTGCATGCGTTTATCGGTTTCTTTTATCGAAAACCCATTGTCAATCATCAATAGGGTCTCACCGAATTGAACCAGTGTTGAGTTGCCCCGGCTACCGCTACCTAGCGATGCAAATCTCAAAGCGCAAACTGAGCCAATAGATCTGTTAACAAGGTTTGAGATACCGTGTTATCGATAGGGGTTTCTTCCTCACCTAAAACACGAATTTTCACACCCATCTCATCACTGCTCAGTTGAAGAACATACACATCGGTATCAGCCTTTTTCCAAAAAGATAAACTTGAAAGCATACTGCTTGAGCCATCATCTTTAGCAATATTTAAATACACCTGATTTGATTGGCGATTTTTATCTTCAATATCATAGCCTTTCTTATCAAGCGCGCTGATTGTTTTACGCCATGTATTACGCAAACTATCACGGACGAGTAGGTGACTATCCACTCCATTCTCTATTAGCTCCGCACTCGGTTGAAAGTCACTCAAAGGTACTGTTTCAGCAGCAACAATCTCTTTTGAAATATTAGGCCTGTTTTTCACACCACCATCATATTCATCTTTAATCGCCCCCCCTGATAAGTCCGGCGGCACTTCTAAAGAAGGCAATTCATGTGCTTTTTTATACTCATCTCTTTGATCGATAAAAACACCATCCACTGAAGGCATCAGCCCGCAGGCACTCAACAGGCCCGTTAGCATGACCATTGACATTAATCTAACTATTACTTTAATTTTCATTCTGTTAACTCTTTGGGTTTATTCGGCAGCCAGCATGGCTTTTTTAACAACCTCTTCACACTCAGGGCTCAACCAAGTCATCGGCAAACGTATTCCTTTTTCGATTAAGCCTAGCTCATTAACTGCCCACTTCACCGGAATAGGGCTGGATTGAACAAATAAATCATGGTGCAAGGGCTGAAGAGTTTTATCAATGGCTCTCGCCCCCTTCTCATCCCCAGCTAGCGCTTTAATACACATTTGATGATTTTTTGCAGGCGCGACATTGCCCGTTACTGTTATAGAGCCTTTAGCACCCATTAAAATCAACTCACACGATGTCGCATCATCACCTGAATAAACAGCAAAGTTATCATCGCTTAAATCAATCAACGCTTGACCGACCGCCAGATCCCCAGTTGCATCCTTAACTCCAATAATGTTGGGTATATTTTTTAGCTGGGCAACTGTTTCAGGCAGCATATTACACGCTGTTCTACCAGGCACGTTGTATAAAATTTGTGGAATATCCACCGCTTCTGCAATAGCTTTGTGATGCAGCACCAAGCCTTCCTGCGTTGGCTTGTTGTAATACGGCGTTACCAGCAAACAAGCATCGGCACCTGCTTGCGCTGCACAGCGTGTTAAATCAATAGCTTCCGTTGTCGAGTTTGCGCCCGTTCCAGCAATAACAGGTATACGCCCAGCGACGATAGTGACCACCTGTCGAATGACGTGGCAATGTTCTTTTTCATTTAACGTTGCAGACTCACCTGTTGTCCCCATCGCGACAATGGCATCAGTGCCTTGTGCAATGTGGAACTCAACTAACTTGCGTAAGCTCGCCTCGTCTAGCGAGCCGTCTTCATGCATAGGGGTTACGAGTGCAACAATACTGCCTTGAAACATAGTTAAATCCAATTTTAACGAAAATTTAATGGCTAGATTTTAAACAACTCTTTAAATAGCCGCGATCAGTAGATCATTATACATACATCAATGCTGCAACTAAAAACCAGTCTGCTAAAATAGCGTCAAAATCAGCCACTTTATAAGGTCATTACATATGAATACTGTAGAACTCAATCAAACCGTGCCAGAATTTTCTTGCGCCACAACCTCCGACGAGGCTTTAACGCTAAGCAGCTTAAAAGGCAAAAACATCGTTATCTATTTTTATCCTAAGGACAATACCCCCGGTTGCACGCAAGAAGGGCAGGATTTTCGCGATACCTACAGCGAGTTTCAAGCGGCTAACACAGAAATTTTTGGTGTCTCTCGTGACTCTGTCCGCGTGCATACTGGCTTTAAAACAAAACACAGCTTTCCATTTGAATTAATCAGTGATCCCGACGAAGCTTTATGTAAATTATTCGATGTTATAAAGCTTAAAAAACTTTACGGCAAAGAGCATATGGGTATTGAGCGCAGCACCTTCCTGATTAATGCCGATGGTGTGCTCGTTCAACAGTGGCGTAAAGTTAAGGTAAAAGAACACGTCGCTGAAGTGCTTGCTGCAGCAAAGGCGCTAAACTCTTAAAACCTGAATAAGGGGACGACCTTATCTACCCCATTCATTGATTCAACAAACTGCGTTACTTGCTGCGCAGTTTGTTGGCTTAATTGATCGCCCAACAAATAAACATATTTATCCGATACTACTATCTTAACGGTGTCCGCCCTATCGATAACCGCTGCGTGTAATAACTGATTAACGATCGTTGCGCGCAGCACATCATCATCGCTTTGTTTTATTTCACTCATCGGTGTTGAAACACGAACTTCGTTATAAAACCGGTTCACGGTACTACACTCTTCAGCGGTTTTTAAATTGAAGCGTCGCCTATCATTGGCCGCTTTTTTAGCGGCTTTTTCTCCGCATATTTGAGCGTTCGACGGCTCCACATGATTAATATCGCCTTGCGTCCACTGTAAGTGCGCTGCATCAAGAACCAAACGCTGAACCTGATCTTTTAATTCCTGAGTTGTTGCTTGCCCGGCAATTAATACAGAATTACGATTTCTAGAAACAACAATGTGTGTATTTTTTCGTAGCTTCTCATTACGTGACAGAGCGGACTCAACATTAAATTCAAATGCTGCATCTTTTAACTGCCGCTCTATGCCGGTAGCCTTATCTTCAAAAAATCTATCGGTAATCGCTGATAATTCAAATGCATGGGTGCTAGTGGCAGTCAATATTAACCCGCAACAAATCGTGTAAAACAGTTTCATGAATGTCCTTTATAAATGTAAATTATTCAACTTGGTTTTCAATGGCATTATAACGAGTTGGCCACGCCACTAGAACAGCTTGCACCAATGTAGCAAGAGGGATAGCAAAAAACACGCCCCAAAACCCCCATATTCCACCAAAAAATAAAATGGCAACAATAATCGCAACCGGGTGAATATTCACCACTTCTGAAAATAACAATGGTACCAATACGTAGCCATCTAGTGCTTGGATAATAAAAAACAGGCTCATCAAATACATAAACTCACTGCTCCAAGCCCACTGTACATAAGCCACCAGTAGCACAGGAATCGTCACCACGGTTGCTCCAACGTATGGCACCAGAACCGACAAGCCCACCAGAAAACTAAGTAGCACCGCATAGTTCAAACCAAACAAGCTAAAGGCAATAAAGCACACCGCCCAAATAATTAAAATTTCCCAAATTTTACCTCTAACATAATTGGCAACCTGCTCATTCACAGTGGACCAAACTTCCGTCGTCAACCGCCTATTACTGGGTAGAAAACTGGCAAACCATCGCGTGATGTCCTGCTTATCCATTAGGAAAAAGAACACCATCATCGGCACCAAGAGTAGATAAACAATTAAGGCAACAACATTTAAGACGGATGCAGCCGAAAAGGACAATAAACTTTGACCATATTTAACCGCTTCGCCACTCACTTGGTCAAAAATCAACTTAACTTGATCTTCGGTAATGTAGTTGGGGTATTTTTCTGGCAACGCCGTAAACAAATGAACACCCTCGTTTAGCATTGTTGGTAACTGCTGAGCCAGTTGAACTGTCTGTATCGATAGCAAGGGAATAAGCCCAAAAACCATATACGACAACAATGCCATAAATAAACTAAACGACGAGATAACCGCCAATTTTCTAGACAAGCCTAGCACTTGAAATTTAGCAACCATCCCTTCTAACAAGTAGGCAATAACAATACTTGCTATCACAGGAGACAACAGATCACCAACCCACAAAATAACTAAAAGCCCCACCAGCAGCGTACCGATTAAGGCTAAGGCTTCGGGATTCCCCGTTACTCGATTAAACCATTGCTTTATATTTTCCATAGAACGCTTATTTATCCTAGACCATTCATTTTTTATTAACTAAAGGTAACCAGCCAGCAGCATCTACTTCGTTTACCAATGAAACATTTAGAGCCTACGATGCGAGCCAAGCCAATGTCAACATCGCAGTTTGTATATCATAACCTGATTTTCTTGACCTCATCGGTCACAATGTTTTCAGCAAAATAGCTAAAACGCACTCAACAATTTAATCAGAAACAAACATCTCGGGGCGATATAAGACGTCTACTTTTATCTGCAACTCAATTCCTGACAAGCCCTTGCCCAACATAAAATAACAAAACCATTAACGGTTTTATTCAAATTCCCTTATAAGCAATAGGTTATATAAAGCAGACTTATTTTTTAATAACTGTTACTCGCATATCAACCGGGCCTTTAGCTTTTTAATATTATGCGTTATTGTTTTATAAGCTTAATAACTCTTTACAGCCAGCCAAAAGATGGCGACACTAAGCCTTTCAAAAGCTACCCCAAGCACCTTAATGTCCTCATCTTCCAAAAAAGTTATTTATGCGGCACTGGCAGGCAACGGCCTTATTTCTATCACTAAATTCATAGCTGCCTTCTACTCTGGAAGCTCCGCTATGCTATCAGAAGGCATTCATTCTTTGGTCGATACCGGCAACCAAACCCTTCTTTTACATGGCTTAAAAAAAGCACAACAACCTGCTGATGAACAATTTCCTTTTGGTCATGGTAAGGAAATTTACTTTTGGAGCTTTGTAGTTGCCATCTTAATTTTTGCGGTTGGTTCAGGCGTGTCAATTTACGAGGGTATTCACCACATTCTGTCACCCACGGCGATGGGCGACCCGAGCTTAAGCTTCTATGTTCTTGGCTTGGCCATGCTATTTGAAGGTGCTGCCTGGTTTTTCGCGTTGCGAGAATTTACTCGCAGTAAAGGAAAGTGGGGCTTTATAGACGCAGTGAAACGTGGCAAAGATCCATCCATGTTTGTTGTGTTATTCGAAGACTCAGCTGCGATGCTAGGGCTAATCGTCGCTTTTACCGGCATTGCTGTTGCCCACTATACCGGCAACCCTCTGTACGATGGCATCGCCTCGGTTATTATTGGCTTAATTTTAGGTGGCACTGCTATTTGGCTCGCTTATGAAACAAAAAGCCTACTGATTGGCGAAAGCGCGAACCCCGAACTGGTTAACGAAATTCGACAAATTGTAAACAACTATGAAGCCGTTGAGTCCATTAATGAATTACTCACGATGCATATGGGGCCAGACTTTGTGTTAGCCACAATGAATGTTGATTTTAACAATGACATCAGCACGGGCCAGCTAGAACAAACCATTGCCGATATGGACCGACAAATCAAGCAAAACTGCCCCCGCGTTAAACGCGTATTTATTGAAGCAGAAGCCTGGAGCGCCCATGCAGCAAAACAGCAGCGCAACGATTAAGTGGCTCTTTGTAAGCGAGTTCACGGCAAAAGAAGCTGAAGGTTATCAATCTGCTAACGGCGAACAACCTAAGCACTTTACTGATGACAAACTTATAACCGGGCACGACTAACCCCTCAGCAAACTGCCTTTCACTGTTTCTGCTGAGCGCTTATCCTAGACAGAAAGACTAGTGACTCGACCCTTTTCTTAAGTTTATTTGTAACAACAAGCCTCCAACAATTAACACGGCCCCAATACCTAGCGTTAGCGTAAACGGCTCGTGCAACCATAAGGTGGACGAAAGAATGCCCATTAATGGCACCATTAAAAAACCTAACGAAACGGTCACCGCTGGTAAAATTTGCGTCACACGCATTGCAGCCCACTGCCCCAATGCTGTCGCCATGACCCCGTTATAGAGTAAAATCATGATTAGCTCTGTACTCCAAATAACAGGCCGCGTTGTTGAAAACCACGCATAGGGCACCACAATCATCAACGCCACTATGATTTGCCAAGGCGTTAGCTCTAATACACTGCCTTTCCATTGGTGTTGCCTAATATGCAAAATGGACAATGCCCATACTAGCGCAGCCACTAATAAGATCACATTCCCCTTCACCACCGAAGCGTCACTCCAATCAAACCCTAATGGGTTAAATAACACTAACAAGCCACACAGCCCAATGCCTGCCCCCACTAGTTTTATTTTAGACACCGGTTCTTTTAAAAAAAAATACGCGCCCGGCGTGACCCACAACGGTGTGGTATAGGACAATAGCGCTGCTCTACCTGCATTCACTTCGGTTAGCCCTACGTTTATTAAGGTCACAAAAATAGCAAACTGCATCACACCCACACCGAAGACAATAGGTATATCTTGCCGATGAGGCCGTTTCAAACGCCCCATAAATAATAGCAACAGCGAGATAGCGATCAGTGCAATGCCCAGCCTAGCCGCTGCAAACCACAGTGGATCTATTGACCTCAAGCCAATTTTCATAATGGGCCAATTTGCCCCCCAGATAATCACTACCAACACCAGTAAAAACCAAGCAGAAGAGAATATTTTTTTCACAAAGCGCTCATCCTTTTATAAAACAGCCTACAGCATTACACATGGCTCACCTATAATGTTAAATCATCAACCATTTAGTGATAAATATGGCTAGATTATCAATAACATACCCAGAACAGACACTATTCACTTGCACTTTGCCCGTACGCATTACCGATATTAACTATGGGCAACACCTCGCACATGACAAGCTTATTTCAATGTTACATGAAGCGCGCGCTCAATTCTTTCTTCATTTTGATATGCAAGAATCAAATATTTCCGGTTTAGGTATTATCATGGCTGACCTGTCTATTTGCTACCAGGCTGAAGCCTTTCACCCTGATCTACTGAAGATTGAAATCGCACTGACTGAGCCTAGCCGCTGTGGCTGCAACATGGTCTATCGTATTAGTAAAGATAATGGGAAAACGATCGTCGCTACTGCACAAACGGGCTTGGTTTTTCTTGATTATAAAACAAAAAAAGTGGCCTCTATGCCGGCAAAATTTAAACAACTCTTATCGTAAATCAGCATGGAAGATTGCACGATTACCCAACAGAGCTCCCTTGCAACAAGCCTAAATTAATAAACACCTAGCTGCTCGCTAATAAAAACCGCTTAAACAAAGCGCCAATAAGAACGGACTAACTTTTCCAACCCCGTATAAAAACAGTTCGTCAGCACGATATTTGAAGCAAAATAACCCTCTCGCCAATATGCGTTACAATAGCCCGTATTTTTTTATATTCATTACACTTAATAAACTGATTTGTCGACCCAACATAAGCCCACCACATATACATTAAACGAACTAGGCTTATCTGCCGATAAGCTAGATCGACACGCCGTTTCAATTACCGATCGCTTGGTTAAAGCCGGCTTTCAAGCGTACCTTGTTGGCGGCTGCGTTCGAGACTTATTATTGGGCATGCACCCCAAAGACTTCGACGTGTCGACTAATGCTGAACCTGAAGAAATTCAAGCTCTGTTCAAAAATTGCCGATTGATAGGCCGGCGTTTTCGATTAGCACACATTCATTTTGGTCGACACGTTATTGAAGTAGCCACATTTCGTGGCCCTCATATCAAACACGATAAAAATGACAGCCACGCTCATAAAGACGGGCGCTTATTGCGCGACAACGTCTATGGCACATTAGAAGAAGACGCATGGCGCCGTGACTTTACCGTTAACGCCTTATACCTAGACCCAAAAAAGAAAACGGTTATCGATTATGTTGGCGGCATTGAAGACCATCAAAATCGAGTTCTTCGCCTTATGGGCGATCCCACTACTCGTTTTAAAGAGGACCCGGTCAGGCTAATTCGTGCGGTGCGATTTAAAGCTAAATTAAACTTCCAAATCGATGCCCATACAGCCGAGCCCATGCAACGCATGGCGCCCTTATTAAAGGATATTCCTGCTGCACGTTTATATGATGAAATTCTGAAGCTTTTTTTAAACACCCAAGCCAGTCAAGTTTTCGAGATGCTCCGCCAATATGATTTGTTCAAGGCTCTGTTTCCTCAAACTGAACTTTGCCTTCAAAAAGCTGAGTCTGATTCACCTTTGCTGTTGATCAAACAGGCCATGGAAAACACCGAAGCCCGTTTAAAAAATCAGCAACACGTCACACCGTATTTTTTGCTGGCCACCTTGTTATGGGAACCTGTTCGCCGACTCAGCGAACAAAATAGATCGTCCTTTAGCAGTGACACGCAAGCTATTCATGCCGCCGCTAATGAAGTCGTTGCGCATCAGGTTAGCCGTATCGCCATTCCAAAACGCATGACCACACCAATGCGCGAAGTGTGGGCATTACAGCCTCGTTTTCACAAGCAAGTTGGCGTGCGTTGTTTACGCTTTTTAGAACATCCACGGTTTAGAGCTGCATACGACTTTATGCTTCTCAGGTCACAATACGGTGAGGTCGACCCGGCTATTGCTGATTGGTGGACACACCTACAAACTTTAGCGCCTGCTGAGCAGAAACTAATGACTCGCCCAAGCCAATTCAAACACAAAAAATCGCGTAAAAAAAAGCCAAAGCCTTCGGCGTCAGATCGTTAACATGGCCGCTACCGCTTATATTGGGCTAGGTAGCAACTTAGCTGAGCCAACCCAGCATATTCTTAGCGCCATAGAAGATATTCACAACATACAAAATAGTTCACTCGCGCGTACCTCACGCCTTTATGAAACTGCGCCGATAGGGCCGCAAGATCAACCCAATTATATTAACGCAGCCGTTAGCCTTGAGACCTCTTTAGACCCATACGAGCTCTTAGCCGCCTTACAACAGATAGAGAACCAACATGGCCGCACCCGAGATACCGGCCACTGGGGAGCAAGAACGTTAGACTTAGATGTTTTATTATATAACGGTCTTGTTTCTAATGACCCGATATTAACCCTCCCTCACCCAGAACTGCACAATAGAGCCTTTGTTCTCTATCCCTTATTAGATTTAGATAAAGACCTTGAAGTCCCTAAGTTGGGTAAACTTCAGACCTTGATTAAAACACTTAATGAAGCAGCACCGCGTGCTATTCAGTCCCCGTCATTTAACCCGATGAGTACTTGAAACCTATACTTGTATCGTGCAAAGTTCACTCCTCACTAAATATAAAGAAGCAACCCTTGGAAAAACACAGTTTAGAAATATCCCAGCCGCCAAAATTTATTGTTGTTGAAGGCCCAATAGGCGTTGGCAAAAGCAGCTTGGCCCAACGACTGGGAGAAAGTTTTGCTTGCGATGTGGTTAAAGAAAAAGCCGATGAAAATCCTTTTCTTGAGCACTTTTATACTCACAGTAAGCAGTCAGCACTCCCGGTTCAGCTACATTTTTTGACTGAACGAGCAAAACAATGGAATGAACTCAGTCAAAATGACCTTTTTTCATCCGGCGTGATATCAGACTTTATGCTTGAAAAAGATCGATTATTTGCCAAACTCACTTTAACCGACGAAGAGTTTAAACTTTACGACCAAATGTACCAGTCTCTAGCTATACAAACGACCAAAGCGGATTTAGTAGTCTACTTGCAAGCGCCGGTTGATGCGTTACAATCTCGAATTAAGCGGCGAGGTATCAAGCATGAAAAAAACATCAGCGGAGAATATCTACAAAAACTATCAGATGCCTACACTACGTTTTTTCATCACTATGATGCAGGCCCCTTACTCATTGTTAATGCAAGCGACATTAACCCGGTTGACAACGATGATGACTATGAGCAACTCCTTAAACATATCTGTGCCACACGCGCTGGTCGCCACTATTTAAACCCTTTACCTATTTTATAAACGCTTCAAAAATCGACATGAGCCAACATACAACCAGTAAACAAATTACTAACACCGAGTTATCTGCCATGAAAACACGTGGCGAAAAGATCGTAAGCCTTACCGCGTACGATGCCAGTTTTGCTCATATTCTTGATACCGCAGGTGTTGAAATGGTATTGGTTGGCGACTCCTTAGGTATGGTTATTCAAGGGCAAACTAGTACAGTCCCGGTGACGGTAGAAGAAATGGCCTACCATAGTAAAATAGTCTCGCGTGGTTTACAGCGAGCCTTACTGGTCACAGACCTGCCTTTTATGAGCTACCCCGACCCACAGACAGCCGTTAATAACGCGGCTATTATTATGCAACAAGGTTATGCCAATATGGTAAAACTTGAGGGTGGTCAAAAAATTCTCGATAGCGTTCAGCACATCGTCGACCAAGGCATTCCCGTCTGCGGACATTTAGGCTTGCTACCTCAGTCCGTTAACCAAATTGGTGGTTATCGTGTGCAAGGTAAGGACGAAGCCCAAGCAAATATTATTCTTGAAGACGCAAAATGCCTAGAACAAGCCGGTGCCAGCGCGATCGTCGTAGAATGTATTCCCGCTTCTTTAGCCAAGCAATTAACGGCCAGTGTTAACATCCCCATTATCGGTATTGGCGCCGGTGTGCATTGCGATGGCCAAGTACTTGTTAATTACGATATGCTCGATATTACCGCTGGCAAACGGCCAAAATTCAGCAAAAACTTTATGCTTGAAGCCGGCAATGTTAACGATGCGGTGAAAGCATACGTAGAAGCCGTGAAAAATAGTGAATTCCCTGCGGAAGTACATTCTTTCTAGTCATGCTTATTATCCATACCATTAGCGAGCTGCAAAGCGAGCTGAAGCAACGCAGACAAGCGGGTCGATCTCTCGCACTGGTTCCAACGATGGGCAATTTACATCCAGGGCACCTTCAGTTAGTCAGCACGGCGCAGCAACATGCCGAGACAGTCATTGTGACGATATTTGTTAACCCGACACAATTTTCCGCGCATGAAGACCTAGATAGTTACCCGCGAACATTCAAAGACGATTGCCAAAAACTTGAGTCACTTAATACCGATATTCTTTTTGCACCCAGCATTGATGAAATATACCCACACGGTGGTAAAAATACCTCTCATGTACATGTTCCCCATATCACAGAGGTTCTCTGCGGCGCTTCAAGGCCAGGACACTTTGATGGCGTGACTACTATTGTTTGTAAGCTGTTTAATATATGCCAAGCTGATATTGCTGTTTTTGGCGAAAAAGACTTTCAACAGTTAGCCGTTATTCGCCGCATGGTTGATGATTTAAATATCCCCATTCGCATTATCGGCGAACCCATCGTCAGAGAAGCCGATGGTTTAGCAATGAGCTCTCGCAATGGTTACTTATCTGAGGAAGAACGGGCCATCGCCCCTCGCTTTCATCAAATATTACAACACACCAAGCAAGCTATTTTAACAACTGGCACAAACTTAAACAGCATCGTAAGCCGCGCCAAAAAAGACCTCATCGAAGCTGGTTTTAAACCTGATTACCTACATATTTATCAGCGTCACGAACTTAAGCCTGCCACTCAACAAAACAAGGAACTCATTATTGTCGCGGCGGCCTTTTTAGGCTCTACAAGGCTGATCGACAATGTATACGTTAATCGCACCTAAGCTCTTTATTAATCATGAAAAAAGTACTACTGGCCCTTACCCTCCTACTGAGCACTTGCTTTTGTTTCGCTGAAGATTCAAACACCACCGAAACAGCCGATACCGTACACACCGTTACCCCGGAAGAACTTGGCCTTAGCTCTCCAAGGGAAACATTTACAACATTCTTGCATAGTATGAATGATATCAAACGCGGCAAACCAGACCGAATTGATAAAGCAACCAGCACGCTAGATTTATCCGCTATCAACCCGCTTATTCGAGAGGAAAAGGGCCGAGATCTTGCTTGGATGTTACTAGAGGCCATTGATAAAACTAAAATTGTTAAGCTCACTGCCATTCCAGCAGAAAAGTCAGGCAACTCCTACCTCTTTGCTCAATACCAAAATGACAGTATCCGAATCGTTAAATCAACTAATGGTCGCTGGTTATTTAGCCAACAAACAATGTCATCATTACCTGCCATTATTGATGAATTGGCCTCTAAAAAGACACTAAAAATTGATGATGAAAACGCACAGTTCACACCTTGGCATATTCAATTTCGCCAGCAATTACCTGATTCGCTGAGGGCTCGATCTTTCCTACTTGAGAACTGGAAATGGTTAGGTATTTTGCTCTCCATTGCCCTCGGTGTTATTGCCGACAAAGTCACTGCATTCATCTTACAAATACTCGTAAAGAATTTCCGTCATAAAACTAAAACCCAAGCCTTTAAAGATACCCCTGAAGACATGCTTAGGCCTTTAGCGATGCTGCTAATGGCCGGTATTTGGTGGGCGGGCTTAAACTTGCTCGCGCTACCTGACCAAGCGATGATTATTTTGCTAGTTGCCGTTAAAATACTGGCCGGTATTGCTGGCGTTTGGGGTGCCTACAGACTGGTTGATTTAATCACTCTTTACTTACGTTACCAAGCCGATAAAACTGACAATAAAGTAGATGATGTGCTCGTTCCGCTCATCCGAAAAACATTAAAAGTTTTCGTCACCGTTGTTGGTATCACGTTTATTGCCTCTAATTTAAATTTAAATGTATCAAGCTTGCTGGCAAGCCTTGGACTCGGTGGCTTGGCTTTTGCTTTGGCGGCAAAGGATGTGGTACAAAACGTATTTGGCTCCATCACCGTTATTTTGGACCAAACTTTTCATACCGGTGATTGGATAGTCGTTAATGATATAGAAGGCAGTGTTGAAGAAGTCGGCTTAAGAAGCACTAAGATTCGGACCTTTTATGACTCGCTTATTACGATCCCAAATGCTCTATTCATTACCGCAAAAGTGGATAACATGGGCCAACGTCGCTATCGCCGCCTTAAGTGTAATGTCTCGTTAACTTACGATACTCCACCAGACAAAATTGAAGCGTTTTGCGAAGGCGTGAGAGAGATCATTAGGTTACACCCTTACATGCGAAAAGATTACTTTCACGTTTACCTTAACTCACTTGGCGCATCATCCTTAGATGTTCTTGTTTATGTGTTTTGGGAAACACCCGACTGGAGTACCGAATTACGTGAGCGCCAACGGTTTTTATTGGATATTTTACGCCTCGCTAAAGCTCAACAGATCAACATAGCGTTTCCAACTCAAACCCTACATTTGTTAACACCAAGTGACGCGCAAAGCCCAACCGATGATACTAACTCAGCGACTATAGATAACCTCACAGAGCAGTCTAGAAGCGCCGCCAAACATATTGTCTCGCAGTCCACCGGTCTTGATGATAAACCGCCTCCGGTAAAATTCTAATGAACGGTCAATTTTTATAGTCAGATGATTTTTAACACTTTATTGCAATCGCACATTTTTGTTGATGAAAAACTACATATCAGGCATAATTCCCACCCTTTTAGTTAAAACCGCTTACAATTTATGCGCTCAACAATGTTACAAACAAAGTTACATAGAGCCACTGTGACCCACAGTGAACTGCACTATGAAGGCTCTTGCGCCATTGATGGAAGCCTACTTGATCTTTCAGGTATCCGCGAATATCAACAAATTGATATCTACAATGTTAATAATGGCGAACGTTTCACCACGTATGCTATTAGAGCTGAAGAAAATACTGGCATTATTTCTGTTAACGGTGCGGCTGCACGTCGAGCAACCGCTGGTGATATTCTAATTATTTGCGCTTACTCAGAATACAATGAAACAGAATTAGCGACATTTAAACCTCGTTTAATTTATCTCGATGATAATAACGGCGTTAAAGAAACAAAAAATGCTATTCCTGTTCAAGCCGCTTAAGCATGAACCCTTTCTTAAAACCCGGTTTTCATCGGGTTTTTTTATGCCTAAAATAAACATCTAAGCACTGGCCCTAACAACGCGTGTTTCAAGCCAACACCTTTCTCGCTCTTCTCATCTTATGCTTTTCACCTTTTGCTGCAACTGCGAATCAACCTGTAGTGGTAGACGTTAGCTACGATGACGGCATCTACCGGGCTAGCCTTTCAACACACCTAAATGCTAAACAGAACGCCGTATACCCATTATTAACCGCTTACGATAACTTAAACACGTTTAGTCGACTGATTTACAAAAGCCAGTTACTAAAAAATGGGGATTTATTAATCAACCTTCGTTATTGTTTTTTCATTATCTGCTTTGACAAACAGCTGACCCTTTCGCTGAACGTATCTGATAACGCCCTTGCCGCCTACATTGTTCCTGAACACAGTGATTTCAAATCTGGCTTGATAAAATGGCAACTATCCGACAGTCCAGTGGGTTCTTATATTGAGTTTTCTGGCACACTTGCCCCAGATTTTTGGATACCACCCATCATTGGACCGATTTTGATAAAGAGCAAGCTTAGAAATGAGGCAAGGTACAGCTTTAGAGAATTATTACGTTTAACTCAATCTCAATATATTACCTTCTAAGCCACGTTTTATATCTGCAGTCCGAGCTAGCGCTCGATCGGAAAACCAGATTTATTCCACTGCAACATACCACCTTTCATGTTTTTCACATCCTGAAATCCCAAGCCCTTCAAGATAGCTGCAGATGTAGTGCTTCTTGCTCCAGAGCGACACACTAAAATAATTTCCTTATCTTTCAATGACTCCAAGTCTTCTATACTATTAGCAATAGACTTCATTGGAACTAGGCAGCTTCCAGCAATATGGCCAAGCTCACCAACAAACTCGGCCTCTTCTCTTACGTCAATAATAACGCTGTTATTACCAACTTCTTCAAGCCTTGCTTTTACCGATGCAGGGTCCATTTGTAACACTTGATTAAGCTCAGCGAGCATTGGGAATTGAAGCATCTCATCATCTACTTCACTTTGGTTAATCTGCAACACTTCTTGAATTTTTTCTGGAAGAGGTAAGTTCAAATTCTCCATCACCTCAATATATTGCTCACGTGTTTTCCCTGAAATACGCGGATTAGTCAATTTTTCTTGCCCAACGGTTGACTCTGTATTACCACGATAATCATGCCCAGGAAATAAAAGCGTTTCGTCAGGCAGGCTAAATACTTTGTTGATAATTGAATCAAATTGTTGACCCGCGTCTCCACCGGCAAAATCCGAACGCCCCGTGCCTTGAATCAAAATCAAATCACCCGTCAAAATACGGTCTTCATTAACATAAAAACTCACGCTATCCGGTGTATGACCTGGTGTATGCAATACTTTAATTTTGATATCACCCACACTTAACTCATCCCCATCTGTATAGCGCTTATCGACACTCGGTTGAGGTGATAATTCATGCATCATCACATCGCATCTAGTTAACCGTCTCATCGCCGTGCAAGCTGAGCGGTGATCTGCGTGCGTATGTGTATCGGCCACAAATTTTAGCTTAAGCTGATGATAGGCCAAAACTGCAAGGTATCGGTCTATTTTGCTATCGATTGGATCAATAATGGCTGCTTCACCAGCCTCTAGGTCAGCAATTAAATATGATTTACATTCTGTGTTATTCAATTCTTGGAAAAACATGTTATAAGCCCCTATTATTCTATTTTAGTATTAGCTTATTCTAACTTAACTTTTTTATAGTCATTTACTTATATCAACCCTATCCACTAACCAGCCTATCTCATAAGCCGTTTTTTTGCCGATAACACATTGTCTCAATGAATCAGGCATTACCGACTCATTAACGCTTACAGGGATCTTTCCCGCCATTATTTCAGCCTTTGATTGATCATAGCTGGCATCAGGGTTTACAAAGCCACTTGGATAAATAGGCTGCCCCGTTGTTAAGTTATATTTATCAGACGCACCAACGGTGTGTAACATTTCATGTGCCAGCACAATATTATTCTGTTCTTGATAATTAACCGACGCATAACCATTTACCACACCTATCAGCCCTTTTTGAAGCCCTAAGGAATGAGCTAAACGCTGATTAGTATCCGGCTGATGATAGCGTACAAAAATACTAACGGTACTTTTATCACTGTCGGCACTGCTCTGATACGACCACCACCTTAGCCGCAAACTCCAAAACATAACCTTCAACATATTACTACTCACTGGCGGCAATGGTGGCTGAGACAATACTGGCGGCTTCAAACTAACAACAACAGGCATAAAGTCATCTTCACTATAAACACGCCATTGTTTTTTCAAAAAAGCACCCACAGAATTAAAATCACCCTCTGTTAAGGTCTCGATATACTGCGCCGTGGACACACTATCATCTCCGTTAATGGGGTAAATTGAAACCTGTAACGACTCTGTCCATGCGGTACTTTCTAGTCGTTGCAGCTTGCTATAAAAAGCCACAAAAACAAAAATACACAATAGTAAAATAACCCTTAGGGCCTTCATATTAAGCGTAGGAAAGACGTGAGTTTGCGATATTTATTAAAAAACATATAATTATGATCCTCTGATTTACAAGGCGTTCTTATGTTAGTTGCTTCCATTCTGCTCATAGTAGTGATATCAGTATTTTTTTACTACAAAAATAAAAGCTCACACGAAGGTTCTTTCGCGCTTAATACACCAATAAAGGTTCAACAACAGAAGCTTCAATCAATGATTGACAGCAAAAAGTACTGGGGTTTTACCATCGACTTCGTTAATGAGAATCAATGCTGTGATGCAGCGCGGCTGGTGGCAAAAAAACCATTTCCCATCAACAGTGTTCCTGCCCTACCCTTAGATAATTGCACAAAAAGCATCTGTCATTGCAAGCATGCTGGCTTAGTTGAAAAAAAACAGCCTCTGCATCAACGACGTAAAACGACCGACCGACGTGACAACATAAGATTTGAAGACACATCAGACCGACGATTTCACAAGGACCGACGGTCGGATAACTGGGTTCAGAAAAGGCACTAATTTATTACTTCAGTCTAATTAACTGGGTTAGCTATACAAAAATATGAAGTTGGCGAGCTTTAGCTCTTGAGCACACAACAAAAAAATAACATAAAAGCCAATCAACTAATGAAACATAAATCACCTTCCTACCTTAGTTATCGGCTAATGGTAGTATATATGTGTTGCACAATCAGGGCATACTAAAAGAACTCGTTTATAATAGGAAGAACTTTAATCCAGCAGGTTTTAATTGAATTATGGGTCACCGACTTTCTAAAATTTACACTCGAACTGGTGATTCTGGCACCACCGGCTTGGGCGATGGTAGCCGTGTCGACAAGGATTCTTTACGCGTTGAAGCTTATGGCACTGTAGATGAACTTAACAGCCAAGTTGGCCTTGTTATTGCGTTTGGCCTTAATGAAAAAATAGCCCAGCAACTCCTCGATATACAGCATGATTTATTCGACCTAGGAAGTGAGCTGTGTGTTCCAGGCTATAGCGCCATTAGTCAGGCCAACATTGACACTCTAGAAACAATACTCGATGAGTACAACGCGGACCTTCCCGCACTAAAAGAATTTATTTTACCCGGCGGCAACCTTCCTGCAGCAACCTGCCACGTTGCAAGAACAGTATGTAGACGAGCAGAGCGCCTTGTCGTCAGTCTAGGTAGAGAAGAAAACATTAACCCACCCGTTGTAAAATACCTCAACCGCTTATCGGATTTTTTATTTGTTTTAGCTCGTGTCCTTGCTCGTCAAGATGGACAGACTGAAGTTTTATGGGATAAAAATCGCCAAACCGCAGATGATAAAAATTAAATGCAAATACAATTAGCCAACCCAAGAGGGTTTTGTGCCGGTGTCGACCGTGCGATTGAAATAGTAGAGCGCGCTCTGGAGCTACTAGGTGCGCCTATATATGTTCGCCATGAAGTGGTTCATAACCGCTTTGTAGTAGAAAATTTAAGAAAAAGAGGGGCTATCTTTGTTGATGAGCTAAACGAGGTTCCCGATGACTCCACTGTTATCTTTAGCGCCCATGGCGTATCAAAAGCGGTGGAAGATGAAGCCAAACGCAGAAAACTTAACATTTTTGATGCAACCTGCCCGTTAGTGACCAAGGTTCATATGGAGGTTGTTAGTAATGCAAAAAAAGGACGCTACGTTGTTCTCATTGGCCACAAAGGTCACCCAGAAGTTGAAGGAACGATGGGACGATATGAACAACAAAGTCCCAATGCCAACATCTTGCTGGTTGAATCACCGCAAGAGGTCGCCTCGTTAAACATTCCTATTGATGTACCAATGTCTTACGTAACCCAAACCACCCTTTCAATGGACGACACAGAGTCGATCATAGATGCGCTACAGGCAAAATTTCCGCGAATTTCTGGCCCTAAAAAAAGCGATATTTGTTATGCCACACAAAATCGACAAGATGCTGTTAAATCGCTAGCCGCTAAATCAGACTTAGTTTTAGTTGTCGGTTCGCCCAATAGTTCAAACTCAAACAGGCTTCGAGAAATCGCTGAAAAGCTTGGCAAGCAGGCCTACTTGATTGATGGTGCAGACGATATTGATAAGAATTGGTTAAACGGGGTAAAGAGTGTCGGTGTCACCGCGGGTGCATCTGCACCAGAAGAGTTAGTTCAGCGCGTGATTAAACAACTTAAAGCATGGGGCGGTACAACTGTCACCGAGCATAGTGGTACTCAAGAGAAAGTCACCTTCTCTTTACCAAAAGCCTTACAAAAGTAATTGTCTTAACAGCAATAAAAAAGCAGGCATTAAGCCCGCTTTTTTATTGCTTTTGAACTTAATGACTACATGCGTTCCCAAATAGTAGCAATGCCTTGGCCACCACCAATACAAAGTGTGGCTAATGCATACCGTCCTTGAACACGTTCAAGTTCATGCAATGCTTTCACAACAATAATATTGGCTGATGCGCCAATAGGGTGGCCTAGTGAGATACCACTACCATTGACATTCACTTTATCCATCGGCAATTTCAATTCACGACAAACGCTCAGCGCTTGTGCAGCAAACGCTTCATTTACTTCAAACACATCAATATCGGCAATGCTTAAACCGGTGTCTGCTAAGATCTTTTCAACCGCTGGCACTGGGCCAATACCCATAATTTCTGGCGCAACACCTGCATGTGAATAAGCGACCAATTTAGCCATTGGTTTTAGACCACGTGCTTCAGCTGCATCTTTAGCCATTAACACCATTGAGGAAGAGGCATCGTTAATCCCGGAGGCATTACCCGCGGTAATACTACCGTCCTTTTTAAAGGCTGGGCGCATGCCACTTAATTTCTCAATTGAAATATCTGCACGAACATGCTCATCTTTATCAAAAACAATAATACCTTTCCGCGTTTTAATTTCAACTGGAACAATTTGGCTATCAAAACGGCCCTCGGCTTGTGCTCGTGCTGCATTTTGATGACTCGTGACCGCTAATGCATCCTGATCTTCGCGAGAGACGCTGTACTTATCAGCTAAGTTTTCAGCTGTCATTCCCATATGCCCTGTTCCAAATGGATCTGTTAATCCAGAAAGCATTAAATCGATCATTTGACCATGGCCCATTTTTTGACCCCAACGCGCACCCGGTAATGCATATAAAGCGTTGCTCATTGACTCAACGCCCGCACCAATTGCAACGTCATAATCACCGAGCATGATACCTTGTGCAGCATCTACAATAGCTTGCATACCACTACCACACAATCGATTAACAGATACACAAGAGGTTTCACAAGGAATGCCTGCCTCTATTTGAGCAATACGAGCTGTGTAAGGTGCTCTTTCTTCTTCCGGTATCACAGTGCCCATCACCACCATGCCAACTTCTGCGGGTTCAATGCCTGCTCTGGCTACACTCTCTTTCAACGTAATCGCAGCTAAAGCACTAGGAGCTACCGATTTTAAACTGCCACCAAAATCTCCAATCGCAGTTCTAACAGCACTTAGTACAACTACTTCCTTAACTTCACTCATGCTTCTCTCCAAGTTTTAGGTTATTCTTTAAAAAATCACAGCTTTCGATTATAGATGCATTGCAACAATAAATCACCAAATAACATGAAAACTCAATACGTTACTAGCTGCTCTACCAGTGGCTTACATCGCCTAGCTTATACAGATTGGGGCGATATTGAAAACCCTGACATCCTCATCTGTTCACATGGGTTAACTCGTAATAAACATGACTTTGATATTCTGGCAAAAAAATTATCACTTAAACGAAGGGTGATTTGCTTTGATTTACCCGGACGTGGTGAAAGCAGTTGGCTTAATAACAAACTAGCTTATGACTACAATCAGTATACTATTGACGCCTTAATGATCATCGCCAGAACAGGTGCCAATAAAGTCAGTTGGCTAGGCACCTCTATGGGTGGCTTATTAGGAATGGCATTAGCCTCGCTAGAAAATTCTCCCATTGAACAGTTAATCCTTAACGATGTTGGGCCTTTTGTGCCTAAATCTGCACTGCTGCGGATCGCTGATTACGTTGGCAAGCCACCTTGTTTTGATACTAGCGAGGAACTCGATCACTACATTCGGACAATTTACGCGGATTTCGGCGAATTAACCAAGGAGCAATGGCAGCACATAAAACTTTATTCACAACGTGTATTAGAGAATGGACAACTAAGCCTAAATTATGACCCTGGCATCGCCCAAGCCTTCAACAGTAAACCGCTTGAAGATATAGACTTGTGGCCTGTATGGAAGAATATTCAGCAGCGAACCTTAGTCATACATGGTGTCGATTCTGATTTATTAGAGCCCTCAACGGTCAAAAAAATGATTAACACTCATGCTCATTCGACACTGCTAGAGATCCCTAATACTGGTCATTCCCCTGCCCTTATGAATAATACCGACATTAACGCCATTGAGCGCTGGCTTGATAAAGCCGAACCAAACTGATTGATCGTTTGAGTGAGACTTATGCCCTTTGGGTATAAAGCCGAACCAAACTGATTGATCGTTTGAGTGAGACTTATGCCCTTTGGGTATAAAGCCGAACCAAACTGATTGATCGTTTGAGT
>CAJXOJ010000002.1 GCA_913057515.1 uncultured Cycloclasticus sp.
AGCTAGCTTGTTCTTGACGGGTATTCAAATCCATTTTTCCGGCGAAGCTTAGTAGTGCGCCTTCCATTGGGTCGCCTTCAACAACCCAAATTCCGTTGTGTTCGCGCAGCGCGGCATCATTGCAGAGTATTGAGGCGCGGGCCAACTCTTCCAGCACGGCATGTTCCGCTGGAGACACATAAGCGTCCTCCAGCATGAGTGAACCTTTGGGTTCATAGCCACTACCCTCTAGGGTAAAAAGATGGCGGTGAGTGAGCACAGAGGAAACCATCATTTCATTTCGAGTTAGGGTGCCGGTTTTATCTGTGCAGATAACCGATACCGATCCTAGCGTTTCTATGGCAGGCAAGCGTCGTACGATGGCATTACGCTGAGCCATGGCTTGTACACCAATGGCCAAGGTAATGGTGAGTACCGCTGGTAGGCCCTCAGGAATCGCCGCCACAGACAACCCCACCACAGCCATGAATATCTCAGTGAAATCGTAATGTGCAACAAAGTAGCCAAATGCCAGTAAGATCACAGCGATGAAAAGAATCAAGATGGTCAGCCATTTGGCAAACACATTCATCTGTGTCACTAACGGTGTCGTTAGTGTTTCGATTTGCGATAGAAGTCCGCTGATTCGACCGATCTCAGTACCTGAACCTGTCGCCACGACCACCCCTTTGCCTTGACCACTGGTGACGAGGGTGCCAGAGTAAGCCATACAGCTACGATCTCCTAAGGCAGAGCCTTCAGTAACCGCTTTAGTGTGCTTATCCACCGGCACAGATTCACCGGTTAAAATTGCTTCCTGCACAGTTAGGCCATGTGTGGTAATCAATCGAAGGTCAGCAGGGACTTTATCACCAGCCTCCAATATGACAATATCGCCGGGAACCAATTGCTCACCATCAACATTAGCACGCTCTCCAGCACGAATTACATTGGCTTGAGGCGCTAGCATATGGCGGATTGCATCCATAGCCTGTTCTGCTTTTCCTTCTTGCATAAAGCCGATAATGGCGTTAACAATGACTACCGTCAAAATAACCCCGGTATCGGCCCAATGACCTAGAAGTGCAGTAATCAAAGCAGCGCCGAGCAGTACATAGATAAGGATGTTATGAAAATGCAGAAAAAAGCGTATCAATGGGTTACGACGGGGTGTCTGTGGCAGTCGGTTTGGGCCATGAACTGAAAAACGAGTTTCAGCTTCGGTTTGAGTTAAACCATTTTGTGAGGAGCTTAAGTTCTCCAATATAAGATCGGAAGAAATTCCATGCCAATTAGCCTTTGACGTTGTACCTGTCTTTTTCATATTTCCCCATTGTTAGTGAATAAAAAAATCTTAACTTTGGTAAATACCTTAACTATCATCTTAGCAGATCTTGTTTAAGCTGTTCATTGGAAAAGACCAGCTACGGTAAGTGGGAGTGATCACCAGAGTTTAATATTAATAAGCTTTTTAGTCTTCCAGTTGGGTTCGTTATTATTTCAATTTATTTTATTTTGCTCTTGAGACAGCGCCGCTATATTATTTTGAATTTGAGGTTTCTAAAACTAAGCTACATGGAAAGTTAAACTAATGAAAATACTGGGTGTAGCGAATATAATTTTTATATTTTCGTTTATGTTTGAGGGCATATCGAAACGTTGCTGACTGTGCTAGCTAACTTAAACCTATGTCCATAAGCGTTTATCTTGCAAGACGATTCAATACTGTTGACTATGACAGCTTGCTTCTTGAGCTACGTTTACGACATTTACATTATTATCTTTACTCGGAGGCGGAAGTTATTAAAGTAAATATTGCTGTAGCGAAGCGCACTTTTACTTTTGAGCCTTTTAAGATTAGTCCTCGAGTTGAGACGCTTTCGAGCGAATAAAGAAATCGATAAACCTAAAAATAGATTAACTTGAACAATAATTTCTCTTTTGTGGCTTTTGCTTGCGTCAACTTTTTTGACAGTGATGCGCTAGGAGCGCAAGTAGAAAATAGCTTTGATGATGTGAAGGTGAGTTAAATAGGGAAGTTATCTTTTCCTTTTAGTTTGTCGAACAAAACTTCGGCTTCGATTAGGTCCTCGTTGCAGTTGATGTTAAAGAAAGGGTCAATGCTTTGCTCACTAAAGTCTGGGTGAGATACCTTGTAATGAGATGTCCATAGGTCAATTTTACGAATATCTTGCTCGGTTAAGGCGATGCGTAAATCTGAGAGCAGCTTAACCGGCCATAAGCCAATAACTGGGTGTGTGCGTTTATTGGAAGCGGCACACGCTATAGTTGAGTGATTATCTTGTATTGATTGATATAAGCTTGCAACTAAATTTTTTGGGAGAAAAGGGGTGTCTACAGGAACACTGGCAATCCACTGGGTTTCAGGTTGATGTTGCTGTACCCACTCCATTGACGCTAAAAGCCCTGCTAAGGGGCCAAGAAAGCCCTCTAATGAGTCTTTTATAATTGGTAATTGGTAAGAAGAAAGTTGCTCGTTATGACTATTGCTACTAATTATGACACTGCTGCACTGGGGTGAAAAGCTATCCAGTACGTGTTCAAAAAGAGGTTTGTTAGCGAGCTGTAAGAAGCTTTTGTCTCTATTGCCCATTCTTCTTGACAGCCCACCCGATAGAATGACGCCGACTATCTCTGTTGAGTTATTAAACATTAAACTGTGGTTATTTTTACCGCTGAGTATTTGAATTCTGGAATTTTCGCAAGAGGGTCGAGGTCGTCGCTGGTAAGTAGGTTTGCAGCTGCCTCAACGTAAGCAAATGGGATGAAAATGAGCCCTGCTTGAACTTTGTTATCGACACGAACTTTTATTTGGACAGACCCTCGACGGCTCGATATACAAACGAGGTCCCCCGCTTTTACGTTAAGTGCTGCGCAATCGAGGTGACTCATTTGAACAAAAGCTTCTGGTTCAAGGGCATTGAGTTGTTTGCTACGTCGCGTCATGGAGCCCGTATGCCAATGTTCTAGCAGCCGCCCCGTTGTGAGGATGAAGTCGTACTCTTTGTCTAATGGGTCATTAGGCGGTAAAAAGCTGGATGGAATAAACTGTCCACGGCCATCTTCTGTAGGGAAGCCATGAGCAAAAACAATGTCTTGACCAGCCTCGTCAGGGGCTGAGCAAGGGTACGTAACGGAGTGCTCTTTATCAAGCCTTTGCCAGCTAATATTGGCTAAGGAGGGCATGGCTAACTGCATTTCTTGGTAAATATCTTCAGGTGATTTATAGGGCCAATTAAAGCCCAAGCGTTGCGCGATCTGATGGGTGATCCACCAATCTGGTTTTGCCTGACCTGGCGGCTCAACTGCTTTGCGTCCCATTTGTACTTGCCTGTTTGTGTTGGTCACCGTGCCATTTTTTTCTAGCCAAGTGGTCGCTGGTAAAACAACATCAGCAAACATCGCTGTTTCTGTTAGAAAAATATCTTGTACAACGAAGTGATCTAATTTTGCTAGGGCCGTTCGAGCATGGTTTAAATTAGGATCAGACATGGCAGGGTTTTCACCCATGACATACATAGATTTAATCGTGTCGTTATGAATGGCATGCATGATTTCAATCACGGTTAAACCAGTTTGCTCATTTAGCGAGGTGTCCCATAGGGATTCAAAAAAGGCTTTAGCTTCAGGATCGCTTATGTCTTTATAATCAGGATAAAACATTGGAACTAAGGCGGCGTCGGATGCGCCTTGCACATTATTTTGGCCACGTAATGGGTGTAATCCTGTACCGGGCTTTCCAATATGGCCACACATTAAGGCTAACGAAATAAGGCAGCGTGCATTGTCTGTTCCATGTGTATGTTGCGAGATGCCCATGCCCCAAAAAATAATGGCAGATTTCGCGGTCGCGTATTTTCTTGCCACGGTTTTAATGGTTTCAGCATCAATGCCACAGATGCTCTGCATTTTTTCAGGCGAGAAGCTTTGAAGGTGTGTCGTTAATTGTGCAAAACCAGATGTGTATTGTTCTATGTAATCTGGTTTGTAAAGTTGTTCATTAACAATCACGTGCATGATGGCGTTAAGTAATGCCACATCTGTGCCTGGTGTAAATTGCAGCATATGCGTGGCTTGCTGTTTTAAGGCAAGGGCTCTAGGGTCCATAACAATAAGCTCAGCGCCTAGTTGTGTGGCTTGTTTGAAAAAGGTTGCTGCAACGGGGTGGTTTTCACTTGGGTTAGCGCCAATGACGATAATCAAATCACTGTCTTTAACGGCCATAAATGGCGCGGTTACGGCGCCTGAGCCAATGGTTTCTAGCAGAGCAGTTACGGAGGAGGCATGGCATAACCGCGTACAATGATCAACGTTGTTGGTGCCAAAGCCAGCACGTATCAACTTTTGGAAAATATAGGCTTCCTCATTAGAGCACTTCGCTGAGCCAAAACCAGCAAGAGAGTCTGAGCCGTTTTGTTTTTTGCTTGCCGAAAAGCCACTGGCGGCAACATCGAGAGCTTCTGCCCAACTGGCTTTTCTAAAGTGCGTGTAGGGGTTGGCTGGGTCAATATTAATGCCTTTTTCCATACCCTTTATTCTAATTAAAGGTTCGGTAAGACGCTGATCAGAGGAAATATAATCATAGCCATAGCGGCCTTTAACGCATAAACGCCCTTGATTAGCTGGGCCATTGGCGCCGTCAACTGAGCTGACTTTATTGTTTTTAATATTCAGTTTAACTTGGCAACCAACACCACAATACGGGCAGATGGACTGAACCTGCTTGTCCACTTCGTTAACCTTAGGGGTGGCAGGTAAAAGTGCATGAGTGGGGCAGGCCTGAACGCATTCGCCACAGGCTACGCAGGTTGACTCGCCCATCGGGTCATCGAAATCAAAGGTTATTTTCTCATGCTGGCCGCGTTCGGCAAGTCCGATAACGTTATTAACTTGAACTTCTTGACAGGCGCGAACACACAAGCTGCAACGAATGCAAGCATCAGCGCGTACAGATATTGCTGGGTGAGAAAGGTCGCTAGGCGGAGGACTATTTTTGGGAAAGCGCGAAGGTGCAAGCTGCATTGATTGTGCTAAATTATCGAAATCTGAACCCGAAAGCGTTTCCTGGTTTAGATCAGTGCTTAATAACTCCATCACCATTTGCCGAGCCGATTTGGCGCGCTCACTTTGTGTATGAATAACCATGTTATCAGCGGGGTATCTACAGCACGAGGCGGCGAGCGTACGTTCACCATCAATTTCAACCATGCAGGTTCGGCAGTTACCATCAGATCGATAACCCGGTTTGTCGTTAAAGCATAAATGCGGGATAGTGTTGCCGTGCCTTTTGGCTACTTGCCAAATGGTCTCGTCTGAATCAGTAGAGACGTTTTTCCCATCGATTATAAATGAAATAGAGTCGCTCATTTAAACGTCCTCAGCAAAGTATTTAATAGCGCTAAGAATTGGGTTCGGGGCAGCTTGACCTAAGCCGCAGATTGAAGCATCAGCCATGGTTGTGCATAATTCTTTTAATAATGGCTTATTCCACTGTTGCTCTGATAGCAGTGAGCTAGCTTTCTCGCAGCCGACTCTACAAGGGGTACACTGACCGCAACTTTCATCGCTAAAGAACGCTAATAGATTTTGGCTAGTTGCCTTGATACTATCTTTATCCGATAAAATGATGATGGCATGTGAACCAATAAAACAGCCGTGTTCAGTCAAACTGCCAAAATCAAGTGGTATCTGGTCTAAGGACGCGGGTAGTATGCCGCCAGATGCGCCGCCAGGAAGGTAGGCTTTGAACGAATGACCTGCAAGCATACCACCTGCTAAATCAATTAATTCGCGCACATGGCTACCTGCAGGGGCAACAATAACACCCGGTTTATTTACCCGACCTGAAACCGAGAATGAGCGAAGCCCACTAGCCCCGTTCTTTCCTTGCTTCGCAAAATGTTCACCGCCATTTTTTAAGATGCTGGGTATCCAGTAGAGGGTTTCAACGTTTTGTACTAAGGTCGGTTGACCAAATAATCCTTGATGAGCAACATACGGAGGACGCTGACGAGGAATGCCACGCTTGCCTTCAATCGATTCAATCATCGCTGATTCTTCGCCACAAATATACGCGCCAGCGCCACGCCTTATGTCGACATAACCGTCTTTAATTATTTTATGATCGATAAGGTGTTGAATTTCATCATGTAACAGTTGGTTAATCGCCGCGTATTCATCTCGTAAATAAATATAAATTTTATCAGCCTCAATAAGGCGAGCGGCGATGAGCATCCCTTCTAAAAATTGATGAGGCTTGGTCGATAAGTAATGCCGATCTTTGAAGGTACCAGGTTCACCTTCATCCGCATTGACACAAAAATACCTAGGTGATGGTTCAGCTTTTACAATACGTAATTTGTTAGCGGTGGGAAAACCTGCGCCTCCCATTCCTTTTAAATTGCTTTTTTCAAGTTCTTTAAGAACGTCGTCTACGCTTAATGTTTGTTTGTTGAGCGAGGCGAGTAATTGATAGCCGTTTGCATCTAGATACTGCTCGTAACTTTGGTATGTGGGCAAAATAGCCTGGGTATGTTTGTTCTTTGCGGTATTAAGTAATGAGGCGGCGCTGACCTTGCCAAGGTAGTTTTTGCCAACGGCTGCAGCAGGTGCTTGCTGACATAAACCCATGCAAGGAGCGGCTGTGATTCGAATAGAGCTTGGGCTTTTTTCGACGAGTTCATTGATTAGGTCGTCAGCGCCAGCCATACAGCAACTTAATGAGTTGCAGACACGAATAGTTAACGGAGGCGGTGCTATGTCGTTTTCTTTAACGACATCAAAATGGTGATAAAAAGTGGCGACTTCATAGGCCTCGGCTTGCGATAATTTAAGAGTATCGGCTAAGGCCATTAAATGACGGCTGCTGATATGAGACCATTTATCCTGAATAAGATGCAAGTATTCAATAAGTAGTTCTTTTCGCAGCGGCTTGTCAGTCAATAACTCGCTTATATCCTGCTGGGCACCTGCATCAAGTTGACGACCTTTTTGAGTAAACCTGCCTTTGCGTTTCTTTTTACTGCCGGGCCTGACTAAAGGCGAGGATTTATGTGGCATAAACGAGTTAGAGTTTTGTTGTTGCAAAGAGAACAAAGGTAACACAAAAAAGGCCATACGTAAGCATGGCCTTTTTTGTTAAAACAAGCATTTAACGATATTATTTTAGCTGCGGTCCGGCAGCAACAAGTGATTTGCCTTCTTCGTTATCGGTGTACTTTTCGAAATTAAGTTCAAACAAGTGAGCCAGCTCATGAGCACGTTTGGTCCAGTCTGCTTCATCTTCATAAGTGTTACGTGGATCAAGTATTTCAGTTTTAACGCCGGCTAGTGAAGTAGGTATTTCTAAATTAAAATACGGAATATGAGTTGTTTCTGCTTCTTCGATTGAGCCATCAAGGATGGCATTAATAATACCGCGTGTATCTTTGATAGAAATACGTTTACCTGTGCCATTCCAGCCAGTATTAACCAGATAAGCCTCGGCATTGACCGCTTCCATACGCTTCACTAACTCTTGTGCATATTTAGTGGGGTGTAATGATAAAAAGGCTGCTCCAAAGGCTGCTGAGAAGGTTGGAGTTGGCTCTGTGATGCCTCGCTCAGTACCGGCAAGTTTTGCGGTAAAGCCAGACAAAAAGTAATATTTTGTTTGTTCTGCCGTTAATTTTGAAACCGGTGGGGTGACGCCAAACGCATCGGCTGTTAAAAAGATGACTTTTTTAGCATGACCGCCTTTTGAAATGGGTTTAACAATGTTTTCGATGTGATCTATCGGGTAGGAAACTCGAGTGTTTTCAGTTTTTGAATTGTCATCAAATTGAATAACGTTATCATCAGATAGAGTGACATTTTCAAGCAAGGCATCACGACGAATCGCCCCATAAATTTCAGGCTCATCTTCGGCGCTTAAATTAATAACTTTAGCATAGCAACCGCCTTCAAAATTAAAGACACCGTCATCGTCCCAACCATGTTCATCATCACCGATCAGTTGGCGATCTTTGTCGGTTGATAAGGTTGTTTTACCCGTGCCTGATAAGCCAAAGAAAATCGCCACGTCTCCTTCTTTACCAACGTTAGCAGAGCAATGCATTGAAGCCATGCCGCGAAGTGGTAGCAGGTAGTTCATCATGCTGAACATGCCTTTTTTCATTTCGCCGCCGTACCAAGTACCGCCAATCAGTTGTACTTTTTCAGTGAGGTTAAAGGCAATGAAGTTTTCTGAATTAAGGCCGTGGCTCTTCCAATCAGGGTCATTTGCTTTAGCGCCATTTAAGACGACAAAATCGGGTTCAAAGTTTTCTAGCTCTTGTTCGGTAGGGCGAATAAACATGTTTTTTACAAAGTGAGCTTGCCATGCAACTTCTACGATAAAACGGACGGCTAAGCGAGAGTCTTTGTTAGCACCGCAAAATGTATCGACAACGAATAAACGTTGGCCAGATAATTGCTCGGTAACGATTTTTTTCAGGCTGCCCCAATTCTCTTCTGACAGCGGCTTATTATCATTTTTACCCTGAGTTGACCACCAAACGGTGTCACGAGACACATCATCCATCACGATGAATTTGTCTTTAGGAGAACGACCGGTAAAAACACCAGTATCAACAGCCACAGCGCCCAGATTGGTGACAGTTCCTTTTTCATACCCAGTCAAGTCTTCACGAGTTTCTTCTTTAAATAAAAGGTCGAATGATGGGTTGTGGATTATTTCACTGACATTGCTAATGCCATATTGGGTTAGGTCAATGGTGTTAGACATTGTTTGTTGCTCCGGTAATATTAAGTTAATTTGTTATTTTCAACCACGGCGTATGCGGAATGGTTGTGTATTGATTCAAAGTTCTCAGCTTCAAGAGTATAGGCTAAAATTCGAGTGTCGTTATTAAGCGCGTTGGCAACATCTCTCACGACGTCTTCAACAAACTTAGGGTTGTCATAGGCTAGTTCAGTAACGTACTTTTCGTCTGGCCTCTTTAATAAACTAAACAGCTCGCTAGAGGCTTGTTTTTCAACCAGTTGGATAATATCTTCAGCGCAAATATCATTATTAATGGCTGCGCTAACGGTGATATGTGAGCGTTGGTTATGAGCCCCGTATTCAGAAATTTTCTTAGAACAAGGGCATAAGCTGGTGACGGGAATAACAACAGTAAGATTAATCTTTGTTTCAGACGGAGACCATTCGCCTTCTAGTTTTATTTGATAATCCAGTAAGCTCTTTACGCCGCTGACAGGCGCTGACTTGTTAACAAAGTATAAAAAGTCCAGTGTTATGTAACCCTTATCTGCTTCTAGCAGATGGGTCATTTTCTTTAATAATGCTGGGAACTCTTTGATAGAGAATTGTTGCCAGTCTTCATTTAACAAGGCCACGAAACGTGACATGTGCGTGCCTTTTTGATGATGCGGTAAATTAACGGCCATCTTAAAGGTGCCAACAGTTGCTTGTTGCCGACCTTCTTTATCTATGAAGACAAAAGGGTGACGAATATCTTTGATACCTACTTTGTTGATCGCTATGTTTCTAGCGTCGGGGTGATTTTGTACGTCTTCGATGGTCATATTTATCCAAATGCAATGGGTTATATCAAATTAATGGTTTATTTAAGGTATTGAATTATGGTGCTTTTTATACCAACAACATCAAGCCCAGCTTCTTCCAATAGTTCTTCTCTTGAGCCATGTTCAAGGTTACGGTCGGGTAGGCCAATATTGACGACGCGTACGTCAATGGAAGATTCATTAATAAACTCATTAATGGCACTTCCGGCGCCTCCCTTTACAACATTGTCTTCAAGAGTGAACAAGGTCTCGTGGGTGCTAGCGACATCTTTAATTATGTTGCCATCAAGTGGTTTTACAAAACGCATATTGATGACGGTGGCATTCAATTCTTTAGCGACTTCGACAGCTGCAGTGACAGTTGAACCAAAAGCGAGTAGCGCGATATCTTGACCTTCAAGAACCTTAAGGGCTTGACCAATTTCAATACACTCCAGGGTATTGTTGATGGTAACACCTGGGCCTTTACCACGTGGGTAACGAACGGCAACAGGGCCAGTGTAATGAATGCCGGTTGTTAGCATTTGGCGACATTCATTTTCATCGGCCGGCGCCATAATGACCATATTAGGTAAGCAACGTAAATAGCTAAAATCATAAGAGCCAGCGTGAGTGGGGCCATCTGGGCCAACTAAGCCCGCACGGTCTATCGCAAAAAGCACGGGTAAATTTTGTAAGGCAACGTCATGAATAAGCTGGTCATAGCCACGTTGTAAAAATGTGGAGTAGATAGCGACCACGGGTCTTAAGCCTTCGCATGCCATTCCAGCTGCTAGGGTAACGGCATGCTGCTCGGCTATTCCAACATCAAAATAACGATCTGGGTGCTCTTGCTCAAACTGAACCAGGCCAGAGCCTTCACGCATAGCAGGGGTGATGCCAACCACTTTCTTGTTATCGTTAGCAATATCACATAGCCATTGCCCGAACACGTCTGTATAAGTTGGCGAACTCGGTGCTTTTTTCGGCAACTCTTCTCTTTGCGGGTCGAAGGTTGAAACACCATGATAAGCTATTGGGTCAGCCTCAGCAGGCAAGTAACCTTTACCTTTTTGTGTCACCACATGGAGAAATTGCGGGCCTTGTAAGTCTTTTAAATTAGACAGTGTTTGAATGAGCGTCGGTAAATCATGGCCATCAATAGGACCGATATAGTTAAAGCCCATTTCTTCAAATAAAGTACCAGGGATGATCATACCTTTGACATGCTCTTCAGTCCGTCTTGCCAGTTCCCAAACGCTGGGCATGTTAGACATGACTTTTTTGCTGCCTTTTTTAACGGTAGTGTAAAATTTGCCGGATAAAATTTTTGCGAGATAGTTTTTCATTGCCCCTACATTAGGGGAAATAGACATATCGTTGTCGTTTAAAATAACCAGCACGTTTGCGTCTAATGCACCCGCATGATTTAGTGCCTCGAAAGCCATTCCGCCCGTTATACCGCCATCACCAATAATGGCAACTGTACGTTTTTCATCATCATTGATAGCTGCAGCAATGGCCATCCCTAAAGCGGCACTGATCGAAGTGCTTGAGTGACCAACGCCAAAGGCATCGTATTCACTTTCTGCGCGAGTAACAAAGGGAGCGATGCCGTCTTTTTGACGAATAGTGGAAATGCTGTCTTTTCGCCCAGTTAGAATTTTATGTGGGTAAGCTTGGTGGCCTACATCCCAAATAAGTTTATCATTAGGCGTTTCAAAAACATAATGTAACGCAATTGTTAATTCAATGGCTCCAAGCCCTGCAGACAGGTGGCCGCCAGATTTACTGACCGATGATATTAAAAATTCACGTAATTCATGTGACAGGCTGATGAGCTCATCTTCATTTAGCTTACGTAGGTCGCTAGGAAGGTTTACTTTATCAAGAGTGGGATGTTTTGCCGTCAGTGTCACGTAATATTCATAATACGTTGGATTAAGGGTGCGTATTATCGTTTGCTAGCAAAGACTATGCAAGTGAATACTAATGGTTAAGAGGGCTTCGTTATTAGGATATCCGAGAGATGGTGAATTGAGCGATGTTTCTTAGGTGGTCACTGCGCTGATCAAAGTATGACAAGCTTAAAATAGCTTCATCATATAAATCGTTGGCCAGTTGTTTTGAAGCCTTAAGGCCTAGTATAGAAGGGTAGGTGGATTTTTTAGCTTGTTGGTCTTTACCTTGAGTTTTGCCCAACGCTGCAGTCGAGGAGGTTTCATCTAGAATGTCGTCTTGAATTTGAAATGCTAGACCAATACATTCTGCATAATGTTTTAAGTGGCGATATTGGCTATCGCTTGGGTTAAATTTCAAACAGGCGACTAAGGTGATACAGCTGCATATCAGCGCGCCTGTTTTATGTAGGTGCATATTTTCAATTTCAGCTATCGAAATCGATTGGCCTTCATTCGCTAAGTCAATCGCTTGGCCACCCACCATCCCTCTAGATCCTGATGCTTGTGATAGGAGTTGAATGCAGTTAACTCGTTGTTCAGCGGTACAGTCAGTTTTTGTCAACACATTAAAAGCAAGTGTTAATAGCGCATCACCCGCTAAAATAGCGGTGGCTTCATCAAACGCTTTGTGGCAGCTGGGTTTGCCACGACGTAAGTCATCGTCATCCATCGAGGGTAAGTCATCATGAATAAGAGAATAAGCGTGAATAAGCTCAATTGAGCTAGCAATATCATCTAACGTTGATGTTGGCACATCTAATAAATGGCCCGTGGCATACACTAACATTGCTCGTACCCGTTTGCCGCCATTGAGCGTTGAATAATGCATTGCCTCGTGCAAGCGTTTAGGCTCAATATGACAAGCTGGAAGATGATGCGTTAGCGCGGCTTCAATTTGCTGGGTAGAACTGTCTTGAAATTGTTTGAATGACGACATAGATAGCGTAGGAAAAAGATGGTTTATTCGAAATCAACGGGTTTTGCGACGGAGGACTTAGATAACAAAATCTCAACTTTTTGTTCGGCCTCAGTAAGTGATTTTTGGCAAGACTGTACCAAGTTAATGCCTGACTCGAACTCTTTGAGTGATTCTTCGAGGCTTAGGCCGCCATTTTCCATGCGTTCAACAAGCTCTTCAAGTGATTGGAGTGATGATTCTAAATCGAGTTTTTTTGCTTTAGCCATGATCGGTTTTCGTTGATTTTATGAGTGGAAATACGTTACCTTATCAGTAAGATCTCGTCACTCATTTTAACGTCATTATTGATTTTAATGATTATTGACATGTTGTGAGTGCTGACGTATCTTAAACTCACCTTTAGACCTAGTCTAAAGGTGGAAATAATATTATTCAATGAAGAGGAATTATTATGTCACTTAAAGGTTCTCAAACAGAACAAAATTTAAAGGACGCATTTGCTGGTGAGTCACAAGCAAACCGTCGTTACTTATACTTCGCAAACAAGGCAGACATCGAAGGGTATAATGATGTATCAACTGTTTTCCGCTCAACGGCTGAAGGTGAAACGGGCCATGCGCACGGTCACTTAGAGTATTTGGAAGAAACAGGTGATCCAGCGACTGGCTTACCTATTGGTGGCACAGAAGATAACCTTAAAGCATCCATTGCTGGTGAAACACATGAGTACACAGATATGTACCCAGGTATGGCCAAAACAGCGCGTGATGAAGGTCATGATGAAATTGCTGATTGGTTTGAAACACTAGCTAAAGCGGAGCGTTCACACGCAAACCGTTTCCAAAAAGCGTTAGATAACTTAAACGCTTAGATGTTAGTTTAGATTAAAGGAGGGTACAGGCGTACCCTCCTTTTTTTTGGAGATGAAAAAATGAGAGAAGGTAGCTTAGAAGCCCCAACAAGGCATCCGTTAGATTGGAAAAACGCCAGTTTTTATGACGAAGCTAATTTATTTAATGAATTAGATCGTGTATTCGATATTTGTCATGGTTGTCGACGTTGTTTTAACCTGTGTAATGCATTCCCGTTACTATTCGATGTGATTGACGAATCTGAAACGATGGAACTTGATAGTGTTGATAAAAAAGTTTATTGGGATGTCGTTGATAATTGCTACCTTTGTGACATGTGCTTTATGAGCAAGTGTCCCTATGTGCCACCTCATGAGTGGGATCTAGACTTTCCTCATTTAATGCTTCGTGCAAAAGCGGTTAAATTTAAGAAAGATGATGTTAAAAAGCGTGATAAATTCATCACTTCAACGGATACAGTAGGCAAATTAGCGTCCATTCCAATTGTTGTTAATGTAGTTAACGCTGCGAATAAAAACACAACTGTCAGGAAAGTACTTGATAGTCAGCTGGGTATCCACCCTGATGCCGTCCTTCCTGCTTACCATACAGACACGGCAAGAAAACAATTTAGTAAGCAGTCGCATACGCAAACATCGGCTGAGGCTTGCGGTGAAACAACAGGCAAAGTAGCTATTTTCACAACCTGCTATGGCAACTACAACCGCCCTGACTTAGTGAATGATTTGGTCATGGTGTTAGAGCATAACGAAATGGCAGTGACGATGGCGAGTCAAGAAAGCTGTTGCGGTATGCCTAAGTTAGAATTAGGCGATTTAGAGGAAGTCGAACGCCTTAAAAACAACAATATTCCACAGTTGGTCAAATTGATTGATGAGGGTTGGGATATTATTGCGCCAGTTCCATCTTGTGTATTAATGTTTAAACAGGAACTCCCACTCATGTTTCCTGACGATAAAGACGTAGCAAAAGTTCGTGATGCGATATTTGACCCTTTTGAATACTTAATGCTTAGGCATAAATCTAATCTGCTTAAGACAGATTTTAAAGATGAAATAGGAACGGTGTCCTATCAAGTAGCCTGTCATCTTCGTGTACAAAATATTGGCTTAAAAACAAAAGAAGTGTTGGAGCTTATTCCAAATACAGCCGTTAATGCTATTGAGCGCTGCTCAGGTCATGACGGAACGTATGCAGTGAAAAGTGAATTTCATGATATAGCGATGAAGATTGCTAAACCGGTGGTCAACCGTGTTAAAAAAGCAGACGCTGACGTTTTCTCTAGTGATTGCCCGATGGCCGCTGATCATATTGCCAGCGGTTTGGACGATGACCGTCATGTTAAAAGCCCCATCAGCTTGTTAAAGCAAGCCTATGGACTGTAAGTTACTTTTTAAGGTATTGGTATGAAAAAATTAATAAAATCAGAGTTATATAGTCTTGAAGAATATTCAAATATGCGTGCCGACTTTAGAACAAAGATTCGTAAGCATAAAAAGAATAGAATTGTCAGAATTGGTGAAAACATTAGTCTTCATTTTGAAGATTATCAAACCATGCTCTACCAAGTCCAAGAGATGTTGCGTGCAGAAAAAATCTTTGAGTCAGAGGGTATTGTTGAGGAAATTGAAACTTATAACCCATTGATTCCAGATGGTAGCAATTGGAAAGCGACCATGATGATTCAATTTGACGACGTGGCTGACCGTAAAGCGGCGCTTGAAAATATGATTGGTATTGAACGTGCCACGTGGGTTCAAGTCGATGGGTTTGAAAAAGTAAACCCGATCGCGAATGAGGACTTAGAGCGTGAAACCGAGGAAAAAACCTCTTCAGTTCACTTTTTACGGTTTGAGTTGAGTGAGAAAATGGTTAAAGCGGCTAAAAGTGGGGTAGCTATTAAAGCAGGCGTGGATCATGCCGCTTATCAACATGAAGTTACATTGCCAGAAAATATTAGGCACTCGTTGGCAAGCGATTTGGCTTAAGGCAGCATCGGGTAATTTATCTGTGCTTAGCCGCATTATTGAGCGGTGAGTAGTGTTTGTATGGGTTTTGGTGTGTCTAAGTAAAACCCTTGTGCGTAGTCGATTCCGATCTCTTGCATTTTTTCAAGAATGGCTGAGTTTTCCACAAATTCACCAATCGTCTTTTTTCCCATAATATGTGAGATATCATGGATAGATTTGACCATGGCCAGATCTATTGGGTCATCAAGCATATTCTTTATAAATTGACCGTCAATTTTAAGAATGTCCGCGGGTAATTGCTTTAAATATTCATAAGAAGACAAGCCAGTGCCAAAGTCATCTAAGGCAATTAAACAGCCTAGTTCCTGTAGTTTGGTTAACAGCTTAAAACCTAATTTTGGGTTGGTGATAGCGGCAGTTTCGGTAATTTCAAAACATATCTTACTCGGGTCGATATTATTTTTTTCTAGATTATCCTTGATAAGGCCGAAGGTCTCTTCATGGGCGATGGTTTGGCCTGATAAATTAATGCTTAGCCAATTAAATTGGTCCTGAATCGTTGCGACTGCGTGAAGGGCATTTTCTATGACCCAATGATCTATTTTGTAAATTAACTTGTAGCGCTCAGCAGCGGGTAAGAAGGTATTAGGTGAGACAATGGCTCCACTTTTATCAAACATGCGCACCAATACTTCATAACTACATTGCTTATTCTCCATGATGGATTCAACATCAGGTACAGCGCAAATTTTTTGTACATAGCAGACAAAACCATTAGCTTTAAGAGCCTCGTGGATTTGATTGATGGTGTTGTTTTGCCGTAGTCGTATTGCTACTGTTTGATCTACATCGTTATGAAAATGAATTTGGTTGCGTCCCGCCTCTTTAGCTATGTAGCATGAGGTGTCTGCCAGTTTCAATGCCTCTTCATAGGAGGTAATAGTTTTGTCAATGATGACGATGCCAATACTGACACCAATGTTATATTCTTTTCCGGCAGAGATAAACTTAAAGGCATCAATGTCTTGCCTGATTTCTTCACCCAGTTTTTTGGCCATGTCAGGTGGGCAGTTTTTTAATAAAATGCAAAACTCATCACCACCCACCCGCGCGAGTATATCTGCTGAACGGATTTTTTTAAGCAGTAATTGACTGACTTCAACAAGCGCTAAATCACCCGAAGCATGACCACTACTGTCATTAATGATCTTGAACTGGTCTAAGTCAAGATAAAGCAGCGCATGAGCAGCATTTTCGTCCTTTAATGTTTCAATAGCGTGGTTTAATGCCGCATCAAACCCACGGCGATTAATTAATTGTGTTAACGGGTCATGGGTCGCTTCAAAACTTAGTTTTTGCGTGAGGAGTGTGTTTTCAGTAATATTTTTAAAATACCACACACGACCTTTGATTGTGTCGTTATGAATTAAAGGGAATGAGGTTAAATTTAAAATTATGCCATTTTTTAAGTAAACAGTGTTGGATGTCTTTGAGCTGGATGTTGCCGTCTGACTTAGGACAGCTTCTTGGACCTTTTCATGGTCATGGCATGCCGGCATACTGGCATTAAGTAATTGCATCGAGCTGTTATCTTTTTCTTTATCTGATAATAAAGTGTTTGGTAAATCAAAGGTGTCAAAAAAAGTTTGGTTAATGGCAATGACTCTGCGCTGGGTATCTTCAACTAAGACGCCATCGTCGCTAGCCTCCATGATGGCATGTTGAATATCGCTATAGGATTGAAGCTGTTGTTGATTCTTGATTTTTTCAGTTAAGTCTAGCAGTGTGAAGAAGTAGTGCTGAAGGCCATTGTAGGTGGTTAAAGAACCATGTGCTTCAACATGGATGATGTTCTGGTTAACAAAGAGATCTATCTCACCACTTGCTTTACCATACTTTAAGATACGATCAAAAATTGGATTAAATTTGGGCTGTTCATGCTCGGGTAGAAACTGTTGGCCATGTTTGTTGACTAGTTGGCGGAAGCTTTTTTTCTTTAGCGTGCAATATGATTCATTAGCATAAACAATTTTTTTATCCATGCTGTAGATAACCTGAGCGAATGGAGAGTTATCGATACTGTCTATTGCAAATTCTGCGGCGTTTAACAGTGTTGGAATATCTAGAAGAGAGGTGAGTGTGGGGCTGATGAGATTAGCTACTTCATTAAGAATATCTTTCGTTTCATCGCTCCATTGTTGTAACGAGCGGCATTGTTGAAGTGAAAGTCCCCAGCTAGCACCATCGGGTAAGTTAATCAATTTAACTATCTGAGATTTAATTGAAAATTGGGCATAGAGTCCCCGTACTTCTGCCGACTTAATATTTTTTGGCTGAAACTCAACGGGATCGGTAGTCCCTTCAATCATTTTAGAAACAAGTTGAAAGAAAGGAAGCAATTCGGTATTAACCTTTAATTTATTTGCACCAGGGTAATCTTGTGTGGTTGACTCAATGGGAATAATGATTGTTGTAGCATTACTGTGGCAGGGGTACATTAGTGAGCATCGATCAACGCCTAGGTAATCTAGCAGCAAATTGAGTACTTTTTTCAACTTATGGTAATCTGAAAGACTTGAGTTAAGTAGCTTAGTTACCTCAGCGAAGAGCGTTTTTTTATTCATATTCCCTATTTATTTTTTTAGGACTTATTATCTGTACAATGTAGCTGACTATGGGGATTATTCAAGTTAATAAGAGGAAGTTATTTGTTATAACTTAGTTTAAAGGGCAATAATGCCACCTATACACACCGCATGCTTGTTAGTAAGGGTTTAAGTCGTTAGAATCTTGTCTTTATTCCATACTTTAAATGCCATTACCTCAAGTCTATGAATAGTCAATACGAAGCCTCCGATATTGAAGTTTTAACCGGGCTTGACCCCGTTAAGAAAAGGCCGGGAATGTATACCGACACGGCTCGCCCCAATCACCTTGTTCAAGAAGTTCTTGATAACAGTGTTGATGAAGCTATTGGCGGGTTTGCTACTCGGATCATTGTATGCGTATATAAGGATGGCTCAATTAAAATAGAAGATGATGGTCGAGGTATGCCGGTTGATATTCATCCTGAGCACGGTGTTCCAGGCATTGAATTAATCCTGTCACGTTTACATGCGGGTGGCAAATTTTCTAATAAAAACTATCAATTTTCAGGTGGTTTACACGGGGTGGGTATTTCTGTTGTGAACGCACTTTCTTCACGGGTTGATGTTGAAGTGAAACGTGCTGGAATTCGTTGGCATATGGCCTTTGAAAATGGCAATAAAGTGACTGATTTAGAAGAATTAGGAACGGTGGGGCAACGCAATACGGGTACTTCGGTTCATTTTAAACCGAACCCTATTTACTTTGATTCGGCGACTATTTCCTTAACTAAGTTGAAGCATGTACTTCGAGCTAAGGCGGTGCTTTGCCCTGGCTTAAGTATTCAATTAAATGATGATATTAATGCAGAAAAAGCTGAGTGGCATTATGAAAATGGTTTAACGGATTATTTGTTAGGAGAGCTAGAGCACTTAACTTTATTACCACCAGAAGGCTTTATCTCAGGCGCGACCAGTGCGCGTGAATCGGTCGAATGGGCCGTTGCATGGTCTTCAGATGCTGGGGAAGGCATTACCGAAAGTTATGTCAATCTAGTGCCCACCGCTCAAGGTGGGACACATGTTAATGGGCTTCGCACCGGATTAACCGAGGCGGTTAGAGAGTTTTGTGAGTTTCAATCGTTGCTTCCACGTGGAGTTAAAATCACTCCGGATGATGTGTGGGAGCGCTGTCACTATGTGTTATCTATCAAACTTGAAGACCCTCAGTTTTCAGGACAAACGAAAGAACGCCTAACTTCTCGTGAATGTGCAGCCTTTGTTTCCGGTGTTGCTAAAGATAGTTTTAGTCTCTGGCTTAATCAGCACCCATCGGTTGGCGAGGAGATTGCGCAGATTGCTATCCAGCGTGCACAAAATAGACAACGAGCGGGTAAAAAAGTAGTTAGAAAAAAAGTAACAGCGGGGCCTGCCTTACCTGGGAAATTAGCAGATTGCTCATCACAAGATTCAGAACGCTCTGAACTGTTTTTAGTGGAAGGCGATTCTGCGGGTGGTTCAGCTAAACAAGCACGTGATCGTGATTTTCAGGCGATTATGCCATTACGTGGGAAAATTTTAAATACGTGGGAAGTAGACCCAGCTGATGTTTTAGCGTCTGAAGAAGTGCACAATATTTCGGTGGCGATTGGTGTAGAACCGGGGTCACCGAACTTGGCATCGTTACGTTATAACAAAATTTGTATTCTGGCAGACGCCGACTCAGATGGGCTGCACATTGCGACTTTATTATGTGCGTTATTTGTACGTCATTTCGCACCACTAGTAGATGCTGGGCATATATATGTCGCCATGCCACCATTGTACCGAGTCGATGTTGGCAAACAGGTTTTTTATGCGTTAGATGATGCAGAAAAAGAGGGTGTGTTAGATCGTATTGCCGCAGAAAAATTAAAAGGCAAGATTAATGTCCAGCGTTTTAAAGGTTTAGGAGAAATGAATCCCGCGCAATTACGTGTTACTACGTTGGATCCCGATACACGTCGTTTAGTTAGATTGAGCATGCAATCGGGTGATAACACACATTCTAGAATGGATATGTTGCTGGCTAAAAAGAGAGCATCGGATCGTAAAATTTGGTTACAAGAAAGCGGTAATTTAGCTAGTTTATAAAGCTGAGTTAGGCGCGCTGGTCTGCGCCTGTACGAAACTTATGCCCTTTGGGTGTAAAGCTGAGTTAGGCGGCAGTAAAAAAGCTGTCTTTAGGAAACTGATGCCCATTGGGTGGAGAGTGAAATGAGTACAACAGAATTTGAGAACATAGAAACACTTCCACTAAAAGACTTTACCGAGAAAGCCTATTTAGATTATTCCATGTACGTGATTCTAGATCGTGCATTGCCACATATTGCCGATGGCCTGAAGCCTGTTCAACGACGAATCGTATACGCCATGTCTGAGCTTGGCTTGTCTAATCAAGCGAAATTTAAAAAGTCGGCGAGAACAGTCGGTGATGTGCTGGGTAAGTTTCATCCTCATGGTGATACAGCGTGTTATGAAGCGATGGTTCATATGGCTCAGCCTTTTGCTTACAGGTATCCGCTTGTTGATGGGCAAGGTAATTGGGGCTCTCCTGATGACCCGAAGTCCTTTGCTGCAATGCGTTACACGGAGTCTCGCCTAGCACCTTATGCAGAAAGCTTACTGAGTGAGTTAGGTCAAGGTACGGTTGATTGGACACCCAATTTTGATGGTACATTGGATGAACCGGTGCTGTTACCAGCACGCTTGCCAAACCTTCTGTTAAATGGAGTGACGGGCATCGCGGTTGGCATGTCGACTGATATTCCTCCACATAATTTAAATGAAGTGGCCAGTGCCTGTATTCGTTTGTTAGAAGAACCGAAAGCTGATTTAGCGATGCTAATGGAACATATTAAAGGGCCGGATTTTCCTACAGAAGCGGAAATTATTACTTCTCCTGAAGATATTTTTGCGATGTATGAAAAAGGCTTGGGGAGTATGCGCGCACGAGCTCGGTATGAAGTAGAGCAAGGCCAGGTTATTGTGACAGCCTTGCCATATCAAGTATCGGGCGCGAAAGTGTTGGAACAAATTGCAGCGCAAATGCAGGCAAAGAAACTTCCATTGGTTGAGGATTTACGTGACGAGTCAGATCATGAGAACCCAACACGTCTGGTTATTTCGCCAAGGTCGAATAGGGTCGATACTGAGCAATTGATGCTCCATCTGTTTGCAACCACTGATTTAGAGCGGACCTATCGAGTTAACTTTAATGTAATTGGCTTATCGGGTAAACCACAGGTTAAAAACTTAAAAAACCTACTGACAGAGTGGCTAACATTTCGTACGGAAACGGTTACAAAACGTTTAAATTACCGTTTAGACAAGGTAAATGACCGCCTACATATTTTAGATGGGATGTTAATTGCTTATCTTAACCTTGATGAGGTGATTGCTATTATTCGCGAGGAGGATAAACCAAAACAAGCGTTAATGGAGCGATTTTCAATAACGGACGTGCAGGCAAATGCAATTCTTGAAATTAGGCTACGCCAATTAGCAAAACTAGAAGAGTTTAAGATTCGTTCAGAGCAAGATGAATTGGCTTTAGAGAAAGCCGAACTTGAGAAAATCCTTAATTCCAAACAACGATTACGGACATTGGTTAAAAAAGAAATTTTGGCGGATGCGAAATTATACGGCGATGCGAGGCGCTCACCGATTGTTAATCGTGATGTAGCAAAGGCACTTGATGAGCGGGCGCTGATCCCAAATGAACCCATGACAATTGTCATTTCGCAAAAAGGCTGGGTGCGCGCTGCTAAAGGACATGATATTGATCCAAAAAGCTTAACCTTTAGATCGGGCGATGAGTATTTGTCTTCGGCCAAAGGTCGTAGTAATAGCTTAGTATATTTCTTAGATTCTACAGGACGAGTTTATAACCAAGCTGTTCATAGTTTACCGTCAGCAAGAGGGCAAGGAGAACCACTGACCGGGCAATTAAAACCACCGGCTGGTTCAATGTTTACAGATGTCATTGCCGGTAATGATGAACGAGTTATGTTGGCCTCTAGCGCAGGTTATGGGTTCGTTACTAAACTCAGTGAGCTTTATACTAAAAACAAAGCTGGGAAAGCGTTATTAACTCTACCCCAAGGAGCAAAGATTCTATCTCCGGTGTTATTTGAAGGGGAAGAAGGGTTGGTTGCAGCGGTTAGTAAGCAAGGGCGGCTGTTGATTTTTTCTGTGAGTGAAGCGCCAGAGTTATCTAGAGGAAAGGGTAATAAATTGCTGCAAATACCAACTAAAGATTTAAACTCCGGGGATGATGAAGTACTTGGTTTTTGTGTCGTGAATTTAGATCAAATGATACGCATTCATGCTGGGAAACGTTATATAAACCTTAAGCTCTCAGACTTGGATGCCTATAAGGGTAAAAGAGGCCAGCGCGGTACTAAGCTTCCACGAGGTTATCAAAACCCAGATGGTATTGAGCTGTTGATCAAAGAATAAAATAATTTATTGGGTATAAAAAAGCCAAGCTGTTTAACGGCTTGGCTTTTTTATAAGCTGTTATAACGGTTTACTCGCTAACTACAGGAATACCCGCTATTTTAGATTGCCACAAAGCCGGGCCTGTTTTATGTACAGACTCACCGTTTGAATCAACAGCAACGGTTACTGGCATATCTTCTACATAAAATTCTCTGATCGCTTCCATTCCTAAGTCTTCAAAAGCAATAATTTTAGAGCTTTTAATCGCTTTGGATACGAGGTAAGCAGCGCCGCCAACAGCCATTAAGTAAGTCGCTTTGTGTTTTTTAATGGCTTTAATGCCGTCTGGACCGCGTTCAGCTTTACCAATCATGCCTAACAGCCCCGTTTTATCTAGCATCATCTCGGTGAATTTATCCATTCGAGTCGCTGTTGTAGGGCCAGCGGGGCCAACCACTTCACCTGCAATAGGGTCGACCGGACCAACGTAGTATATAAAGCGATTTTTAAAGTCAACTCCGTCAGGCAAGGCCTCTCCTCGTGCAAACATATCGGCAATTCGTTTATGTGCAGCATCGCGACCTGTAAGCATGTGGCCACTAAGTAGGAGGCGATCGCCTGGCTTCCAGGACTGAGCTTGTTCTTCTGTCACAGTATCTAAATTGACATGTTTTGTTTGAGCATCGGGTGCCCAAGCAATATCTGGCCAGTCTTCAAGTTTTGGTGGCTCAATATATGATGGGCCAGAACCATCTAGAACAAAATGCGCGTGACGGGTAGCAGCACAATTGGGAATCATTGCAACTGGTAAAGAAGCTGCGTGAGTTGGCATGTGGTTGATTTTTACATCTAACACGGTTGTTAAACCACCAAGACCTTGAGCGCCTATGCCCAAGGCATTTACTTTTTCGTACAATTCTAAGCGAAGTTCTTCCGCACGATTGCTCGGACCTCGGTCTTTAAGTTCTTGAATGTCAATATGCTCCATTAACGATTCTTTGGCCAGTTTCATCGCCATTTCGGCAGTGCCGCCAACGCCAATGCCTAAAATACCTGGTGGGCACCAGCCAGCCCCCATGCTAGGGACTGTTTTTAATACCCAGTCTACGAGGCTATCGCTTGGGTTAAGCATGGCAAATTTAGACTTGTTCTCAGAGCCACCGCCTTTAGCGGCAACATGAATGCTAACGGTGTTACCTGGTACCATCTTCATGTGAACAACAGCAGGCGTGTTGTCCCCTGTGTTTTTTCTCGCACCTAATGGATCGGTAACAATAGATGCCCTTAATACATTGTCGGGGTGTTGGTAGGCCTGTCTTACGCCTTCATTACACATTTCTTCAACACTCATAGTGCTGTCCCATTGAACATCCATGCCGATTTCTAAAAATAGGTTGGCGATGCCTGTATCCTGACAAATAGGGCGGTGATCCATCGCGCACATGCGTGAGTTGAGAAGAATTTGCGCCATGGCGTCTTTTGCAGCCGGAGACTCTTCTAACTCGTATGCTTGTCCTAACGCTTGAATATAGTCTTTGGGGTGATAATATGAAATAAATTGAAAGGCAGCAGCGACGCTTTCAATCAGGTCATTTTGTTTGATAATGGTCATTAAAAACTCGTATTTTTTATAAAATTTTATTGTAACAAAGAGATTGGGTATACGTTATCAATTACCCTATTGAATAGAATTTTTTCAAACTCTTCGGTGGGCATAGGTTTGCCGAAATAATACCCTTGGGCGTAGTCACAGTTTAGGTCTTTAAGTTGGGCACTTTGTTCTTTTGTTTCAACGCCTTCAGCAATAACCTCTATTCCCAAACTATGCGCTAAAGCGATAATAGTGCGTACGATGTCAGCGTCTACGTTATCATTTAGACTATTACTTATAAATGATCGGTCTATTTTTAATAGGTTGATGGGTAAGCGTTTTAAATAACTTAGAGAGGAGTAGCCAGTACCAAAATCATCGATGGCAAGCTTGATTCCCAAGTTTTTGAGTGTGTCTAGTTTGTTAATGATTAGTTGTTCGTTATTCATAACAGAACTTTCTGTAATTTCTAATTCAAGTAAATGATGTGGAAGTTGAGTTGCTTCTAAAATTGAAGAAATTTTATGGATAATATCATCATCCTCTAATTGAAGGGGTGATAAGTTTACAGCGACTCTTATTGGTTTAGCGCCTTGATCAATCCATTTTTTTAAAGCGGAGCAGGCCGTTTCTAATACCCATTCGCCAATCATATGAATTTGCCCTGTCTCTTCGGCTAAACCGATAAAATCATTGGGAGGTATAAGCCCTTTTTCGGGATGTTGCCAGCGTATCAGGGCCTCCATACCGATTAATTCGCCAGTCGAGAAATCAAACTGTGGTTGATAAAAGACTTTTAACTCATCACGCAAAATAACATTGCGTAGCTCATTTTCAATTATTAAGCGTTGGTTAATACTCTCAGCCATTGAGTCATCAAAGAATACATAGGGAGCTTTAGTCTGCTTAGATAAATACATGGCAATATCTGCATTCTTTATTAGGTTACTAATATTGTCACCACTGGAGGGGAAGACACTGATTCCAATACTGGCATTGACATGCATTTCTTTTTCTAAGAACACAAAGGGTCTTGATAGGTTCTGTTGTATCTTACTTGCTAGGCTCTCAATGATTTGATGTGACTTAACATCTGTTAAAGCAATCACAAACTCATCCCCGCCAAAGCGCGAAATAATATCTATTTCTCTAATACTTCTTGAAAGGCGCTCGGCAACAATTTTAAGTAATAAATCTCCTGCTTCATGGCCATAAGAGTCATTAACGAGCTTAAAACGATCTAAATCAAGGAAAATGATAGCCATAAGCTTGTGCTCTTGCTTATGTTTGATAATGAGCTCAGAGGTCTTTGTTGTAAATAAGGATCTATTCATTAAACCGGTTAAATGATCCTTGTGTGCTAAGTTGAATATTTGTTTTTCGGTTTGCTTAGTCGCTAGTAGTCGATTAACCCGATTAACAAACAGTGGTAAATTTAAGGGTTTTGAAAAGTAATCTAATGCACCAGCTTTGAATGCATTGTTGATGGCAGTTTCACTATCAAAGTGAGATGTGATGATGAAGGGGGTATTATTTTCGGACAACTCTTGGCTAAGTTTTCTAAACTCATGATCATCATCGGCTAACGTACCCTCTAAAATAACGATATCAGGTTTGTTACGTTTACAATATAGCCTTCCTTGATGGTTATTAATAACTTCGTCTACATTATGCCCTTTATCTTCTAAAGAATTCTTAACTAAAAAACGATTACTTTTATCAGCATCAATTAATAAAATTTTTGCAGGCTGATGATCATGAACTAATTCAGGTTTGTTAGCATCTATAGCCTTCACAATGGAAGAAACTTCTCGTATGGCTAACTCAGCTTCGAATAAAATAACTTTATGTTGGAGATTTAGAAACTTTACTTCATCATCACTGGAGTTTTCCAATTTTTCACAAGCCTGAGAAAGGCGTAGAGCCGCAATGTTGAAAGCGTCTTTTTCTATTGAGCCTGCAATGAGTTTAATATTGGGTCTATCGAGTTGCGAGACAGCACTTTTTAATTGAAACAAGGAGTTTGGGATTTCCTCTAAGAACGACTCTAGTACGGCGTTAAATTTATGACCAAGACTTTCTTGGTGTTTTAAATAAGACGCTTCATCTAAGACTGTTTTGATTAAGGTGTTTTTTTCAGGGTAGTCCTTTAAGGCATCTTGAGATATCCATTGTCGCAAAGTGGTTTTTAATGACGTCAATGTCAAAGGCTTTGCCATAAAGTCATCCATTCCTGCTGCTATACATTGTTCACGATCAGCTACTTGTTTATTCGCCGTTAGTGCGATGATAGGAGTATGAACATTGTGGTTTTCAAGTTCACGAATTTGAAAAGTTGTTTCATAACCATCCATTTCAGGCATTTGACAATCCATCAAAATAAGGTCGAATGGTTGGGCGGAAAAAATTTCTAACGCTTCAAGACCATCATTAGCAAGCGTAACGGTACATTTGAATCGCTCTAACATGGCTTTTGCAACCAGCTGATTAGCGTTGTTATCTTCGACAACTAGAATGTTTTTAAATGGGTATTCGGGCAGCTGTTCTTTTGCCTCGTCTTGCTCAATCAGAGCGGGTGTTTTTGGTGCTGTTGATGTGTTGAAGTTGAAAATCAAATCTGATTGCTTTACAGGCTTGGTAATATGCCCAAAAACATTTAATCTTTTTATTGAGTGTAGGTAACTTGAGTTATTTGCAACCAACAGGATTATTTTTGTCTCGCTTAATGCATTATCTGCATTAATCATACGTACTAATGCGGTTTGGCTAAGGTTTGAGTGAAGTTTATCGATTAAAATGAAGTCGTAAGGTTTTTTTAGCGCTTTATATTGGCGTAACTTCTTTATAGCAGCTAGGCCATCATTGAGGAAGTCTACAAAATAACTTAAGGATTCAAATTGTTGAGCGATAAAACGGTTAGAAAAATCATCATCACCTACATATAAAATATTAAGTAGGTTTGGTGCCGCTTTATGTATTTTCGGGTTTAGTTCTGTGGCTTTTTTATCAATAATGAAATTTGCGGTAAACCAAAACGTACTGCCTTTTTCAACTTGACTATTGACACCCATTTCACCACCAAAAATAGTAACCAGCTGTCGACTGATCGCCAAGCCAAGCCCTGTGCCTCCAAATTCCCTAGTGGTTGTGCTATCGGCTTGTGAGAAAGCATCGAATATTTTATTTTGAACTTCTTGAGGAATACCAATACCGGTATCTTTTACTTCAAAAAGCAAGGTGAGGCTATTTTCATGCTGTGAAGATATTGATGTAGTAATGCTCACTTCGCCAGCATGGGTGAACTTTATAGCATTACCCAGTAAGTTTTGTAAAATTTGTTGAAGTCTTAACTCATCTGCAATTAAGTGAGTAGGAACATTATTGTCTAGGAAATAAGCGATAGAAATATTTTTTCGCTGAGTTTGTGAGCTTAATAGGGTAATGGCATTCTCTAGGGTGTTACGTAAGTTAAAGGCGGTGTTGTTTAACGTAACATCATGCTGATGGTATTTAGAGAAGTCTAAAACATCATCGATTAAGCTGAGTAATGAGCTGGCGCTAGTAGAGGCGACCTTTAAATACTCTTGCTGTTGGCTGGTAAGCTTCATATCAGATAGGAGCTCTAACATACCTGAAATGCCATTTAAGGGAGTTCGCAACTCGTGACTAACATTAGCGGCAAATTCACTTTTAACTTTAGCGGCTTCAATAGCAAGATCGCGGGTTGTGAGGAGTTCTTTTTCTCTATTTTCAAGAATGTGCATCATGTCTGTAAATGCGCGTTCCATTCTTATAATGTCTTGTGTACTACCAATACTTTTTCGATCTGCTTTATTACCTTTTGCAGCATTAAGCATGTTCTCGGCAAGGTTGTCGATTGGTTTTGTAATACGTTTTGTAACCAGCAAAAGAGCCCATAATAAAAGCAAAGCTAAACTACCTATCACGATTAAATTATATTTATAAAAATCACTTTTAAGTGCAGCTAGTACATCTTTACTGACGACTAGGCGAACGTATCCTAATAACTTAGGTTCAAAATCAGTGTCGGAGTAAAGAAATGCTTCCTCATCCTGGGTACTAAAAACGGGCGTAGTGTATGTCCACTCGGACTCACTCTCATATTCTAATAAGGTCAATTCTATGGGGAGGGTGGTTGCGTGCTTTTCTAATAAGTCGCTACTTTGGTAAATCAACTGCATTTTATCATTATAAATACCAGCTGCTTTAACATCTGGAAAGGAAAGAATAGATTCCACGACTAATTTCGCTTCATCTTGGCTGAGGTATAGCAGTGCAATCCGGCTGCTATTTGCAAATGACTCTACTAATTGGAGGCCAGTTTTCTTGAGGCTATCGTGAACACTGGTCGAAGATAAGTTTGAAGTGACGAGTGTTGCAGTGGTTATTAACAGCGTAATACCAATAAAATAAGTGGTAGTAAGTAGGTTTTTAAAACTACGATGAGTTAAAAAGTGGTACAGCTTTTTAATCATTTGCTACACCTTTGGGATATGTCAAAGCAAAGTTAGTTTTTTTGGTTAAATGAATGGTGTTTGACAAATGCTTGGCAGTCCTAAGGTTAGCAACGACCAGCGTTGATTGCATGGGTGTAATGTTTGCTTTTCCACCATTCAATAGGCGAATGACTGTGAGGGCTAAGTCTTTCCCAATTTGTTGATTATCTGGAAGTATTGATAAAAGGGCGCCTCGACGAACATGCGACGGATTACTAGATATTACAACTTGTTTATATTTCCAAGCATCAGATAAAACCCGAGGTAGTAAGCTTTTATTGTCTAATGTTGGATCGTGATGTAGAAGCCATAAAGCATCCTCGGTAGGGTTACTATTACGGACAATTTCTTTATATTTTAAGGCCGCTTGTTGTAAGTTAGATACTTTATGAGGGATGATCGTAAGACCATTTTTAGCAGTGCTTTCAATCGCTCTTTGTACTAACCAGCCATTAGCCGTTGGGTCAAATACAACATGAATTTCCTTAATGCTTGGTTGGATTTTTTTTAATTCTGCAAAAAGCAGAGCAGGGTCTGGGTTCATCGAGACACCACTATGGCCTTTTTTTATGTCCTGACCTGACAGAAATAATGCACCATGAACCGTTTTAAATGATGTGGCGATTTTCTCTTGAAGGGGAATGTTTTCCCTGCCAAGTAGGATGACAGCGTCGGGGTTAGTTTTTTGTAAAGAGAGCAGGAGTTCCTCTTCATCTAATGATTTATCAAAGGTTAGTGCTTGAATATTAAGTTGAGGTTGCTCTTTAATGCCGTTGATAATGGCATCGAAAAATGTGCTGTAGGGCTTTCTTGCCTCAGGGTATAAAACAGTGATATTGAATGTGGCATTAGCCCGTAGATCATCATCCGCGATAGTACTGGTACAAAAAAGCAGCACTAGCATTAGAGCGCCATAAAATTTTTTAAAGTATGCCATTGCGTTTCAATCGTCCCTGATTATGTTGTATAAGGCTTTGTAAATACAGTTAACACAAACTTAATGTAGAGATTTACGGAGTTCAATAAAAAAACCTCTACCTGCTAACGGTAAATCATTAGCAATAGCACCAGGTGCTAATGAGGGCTCTCTTGTATCTTCATTAAATAAATTTCTTGCCGATATAGCGAATTCATATCCGGGTGAAAATTCTTTTGCGCGTATGGTTAAATCCACTAGGCTGTAATCATCAATATCTGAACGTGTATCGCCATTAGCCCGTTGTCTATCCATTACGTGATTAAATTGTGAGTTGACAGACCACGTGGGGGTCAGTGTGTAGTTGGCTCTTACATACAGTTGCTGTTGCGGTGAGTCAGCAGCATCACTATTGGTACCTTTGTCTTTAGATGATTGGTAGGCATAATTACCGTATACCGTTAATTTATCGGTCGCTTTCCAATTAACTTCCATTTCTAAACCATGGCCTGTTTGTTTACCTGTATTGTTGGCAGTTGTTGGGTCAAAGCGGATAATGTCTGACATTTGATAATAGAAAACATTAAAACCCACTTTTAAATCGTGAGTAGCGGCATAGTCAAAGGCAACTTCATAAGTATCGATAACCTCAGGATCTAAGTCTGGATTGCCAATAGCTACAGGGTTATTAATATTAAACTGCTCAGCAAAAGAGGGCGCTCTGAATGAGCGTCCATATAATAATTTGCTGGTGAAACGGTAACTCGTTTGCCATACTAATGCTAATCGAGGGTTTAATGTGCCACCAAAGTCAGAGTAGTGGTCATACCGTAAGCCAGCTGTTAATGTCCAGTCAGGGGCGAAGTCCCAGGCGTCTTGTATAAAACCATAGTAAATTTTGCGGGTTTTTTCTTGATTAAATGGGAACGAGTCACTGACATCGATAACACCAGGAAGAGGAATTAATACAACACCAAAGGGTGTGTAGTTCTTCTTTTCTTCAATTTTGTATTGATCTTGATGGTGGAAACCAATACCAACACGAATATCGTGATTTTTTAGGCCAGTATAGAAGCTAGATAAGTCGATTCGGTTGTGGCGCTCATAGACATCGGGTTGGCCGATTACACCGTTTGGGAAAACACCGGCACCGGTATCAGTGCCAGGCGGTAACAACATAGCATTGGTTTTAGTGAACGTATTGAAAAAACTATATTGTGCTTTAAAGTCCCAATTCTCAGAAAAATCTGTATTAAGGTAGGTGAGGTCAGCGTTATATCGCTGGGAGTTAGCTTCTCCAACGGTATCTAAGGCTTCAAATAGGCCAGCACCGGCGTTTATTTCACGTTGTTGATAACCCAGTCGAATCTGCCATTTATCATTAGACAGGTCTATACGGGTATCCAAAGACTGGCGCCCCAGATTTACACTACCAGGGGCCAAGGATGCGTTTGTTCCAAGGAATGGGTTTGAATCAAGCACCGTTTGAAAATCAACATCAATTTTTTCATGTTGGCCGTGAGTGTCTAAAACTTGTACAGAAAACGCGGTATTCCAGCCAGCTACTGAACCCCCATATTGTAACCAACCCCTATACTCATCAAAACTACCGGCAGATGCGCCTACTTCCAGCCCATCAATTTCGGTAGCATTTTTAGTAATGATATTAATGGTTCCAGCAAAGGCATCTGCACCATATAGCGCGGAGCCGGGGCCACGAATAACTTCAATACGAGAAATATTTTCAACAGGCATGCCACCCCAAGATTGGGAGCGGTCGCCAGCGAATATATTGGTAATTGGAATACCATTTATTAACATCAATACTTGTGGGTTTGTATTTGAACTAATACCACGTATCTGATAAATGGGGTTATATCCGCCAGCTGAATAGGATACATGTAAGCCAGGGACTGTTTCTAATACTTCATCTATATCGTGTGCACCGATTTGACGTATGGTTTTAGCGGAAATAATACTGGCTACTGCCGGTGCTTGTGAGACTGTTTGTTTACGGCCCGTTGCAATATAGAGGAAATCCACATCATCATAGAGACCTTCAAAAGCCTTTTCAGTAGCAAAAGAGGGAGTGGTAGAGACGTAAAATAAAGCGAGCAGGAAGCAAGAGGGTAATTTTTTCATGTACGAATTTATAAAGCTTTATGTTATTTAAAGTAAGCGTAGTTCTTATTTTATAAATTACCAGCTTCTTGTTTCTTGCCCAGTATAATTCAGTCGTTGACAGCTTAATGGAAAAAAACTGCCTTCTTTTTTATTCACTGAATCTATATAACAAGGGATGATGCCAGCTGTAAAAGCGATTATTGAGCAGTAGTAATGCTCTTCAATACTTAATCCTAAATCGGCTAGTAAAGCAGCAGTCAGTGCTGCAGAATTCATACGCATACGATATTTTTTTTGGATCAAAAAATTTTCTATGTTTTGTGCGGTTTTTAGGTGAATTCCATCAGAAAGCTTTAGTGCAGAAGCTTTTTTAAGTAATGGTTTTATACGCTCATCATGCTGGGCAATAGGACGACCATAACCTGGGATGACGCGTTTTAGTTTTAATTCACTTCTAATTATTTCTGACAGAGAGCCACCAGAATTTTCGACGCGTGTGGCGCGTCTGATAAATGCACTTGCCTGAAAACCAACCTGATTTCCATAAGTGTTAGCCTCGGACACTGCGATTGCAGATGAAACGCCAAGTATACCAGTAGAATTGGCTGTGCCAGCTAGAGCGGCCACGCGGTTATTCCAAATTCTTGGGTCTGGATAACTAATGGTTAGTGACCAGATGGCCTGTATTAGCTCTATGTGCTTATCAGGCAGCAGTCTACCAGTTACTCCAAACATTAAGTACTTGAACCAGTTTAAATCATTAAGTTCAGTGAATAAGTCCTTTCCTCGTAAAACAACGCGTTCACCGGGAAAGGCTGCGCCCATTTCAGTATGCCAATTGTCTTCAGCTTGCTCTAATGTTGATGGACCTTTCATAATATGCTTCAGGTGGATTGGTTGGAGGATTTAGGGCCAGGGTCATTGGCAAGTGTTAGCTTATTTCCAAAGAACGGATATTTTCGCCATCCCAGTTTTTTTTGTTCAAGAGTATGAACGGCAGCGCCTGGTAATCGTAACAACAAAAATAGCATTTCAGCTTGTTCGTCAGTGAAATCTAAATCGGTAAATGCAGCAGCAATAACACCTGTCATGCTTAATGGACAATCAGCTGCTTGCTCAAATTCCGTTCGGTTAGTTGATAAGTAGGCAAGCGCCCCTTCGGGATAAATCGTTGTTAAGTGATTTAGTGTTTGTAAAACGGGTGTGGCGCAACTGGCCCCATACGGATCAAAGCCTGGTGTATGTTCACTGCGAGGCCAAACCTCAACGTCCGCTTCATCTTGATAGTCAGATAAGTTTTGCTGCCAAAGGGTAAGATCAAACTGACATTGCTGCCATAAGCGCATGACTTGATAAACCTCTCTTGCGCCACCATTTTTACCAGCACCTGGGGCTAAGGCAGCCATTAAGCAAGAGGCTGCTGTTGAACCACCAACACCGCCATTCATGGCAGCACGTACACTTAAATCGCGTGGGCCTGGGTTAGCAATGGCAATGGCAATGGTTTCTAGCAATTTAGACTGCCAGGGTTGAGGTTTTTCTAATTTAAAGAGTAAATAAATATATTCCGACCAAGAGATTTTGCCCAATAAGTCGCCATAAACATCGTAACCGGAACAATATGAGGTTTTTGCAGCAAAGGGGTTGTCGGGCTCTTCTTCTTCAAGCCATATTTTGGTAGTAATTTTTTCTTTCTGCATGATTACTTTAGACCTTTCAGTCGTGTTGCAATAGGGGGGATCTCTTCTGCATCGATTCTTATATCGAGAAGTGTTGGACCGTTACGATTACACATTTGAGCAATATCTAGGTTGAGTAGCTCATTGGCTGTTTCAACAGTTTGGCTTGCAATACCCATGGCTGAAGCCATTAATGCATAGCTAATATTTGGTAATTTATTAGCAATATCAGCAGATTTATTTAACAGTTGGCCGTGTTTGACCATACCCAAGTGTTGATCATTCATAATGAGGAAAATAATATTAAGATTTTCTTGTAGTGCAACGGTAATTTCGTTTCCTGACATTAGAAAGCTTCCATCTCCCACAATACAAATTATAGGGTCATTAGGGTGAGCTAGTGCTGTGCCAATGGCACTACCGACAGACCAACCCATTGAACAGAATTCAGCGCAGATTTGTATTAGATCAGTGTTACCTGAGTGCCTATCGCTAGGATTTAGGTAATGAATAGCCCATGCTAGGTTATTGCCTGTGTCAGCTAAGTAACGTGCGTTAGCTGGAAAAACTTGGGTTAATTGAGTCATGAGATACTGCGGCTTTAAAGGGCTTGATGCATCAGTGGTTTTAGCTGGTTCATCAAATTCAAAATAAAGAAATTTATTGTCCTCAGTTAGTGTCTTGGCGGGAGTTTCTTTTTTATCTTTTACTAGAGTACTACAGTTGTCTAAAACGGCTTCTAAAATAGTAGGAATATGACCACCTACTTGAAGTTTAGCCATAGAGGATCGAGTAAAGTTCTCTTGATTACTGTCAATATGGATGAGTTTGTTATTAAGTAGGGATAATTGATCCCAGGCATTGCTGGTGAACTCACCTAAAGCAGAACCAATAACAACAATGGTATCTACAGTATCCTGTTGAAGAGCCTTGCTCGCACTTTTATGCCCAGCAAAGCCGATTACTCCACGGTATGAAGGATGATTAGGGTTGATGAACCCTTTGCCATCCGGCGTAGCAACAAATTCGATACCCATTTTATTTATACAGTCCGCCAATAAGTCACTGCAATTTTTTGCGCCTGCGCCGACGACAAAGATGGTTTTTTTTGAATTATTTAATTCCGTTAATAAGTCTTGTATAGCATTTTCATCTTTTAAAACGGGGTGTCTTATTACATTTGCTATATTAATTGGCTGTTGATTGATGGGAATAGTGCTTTTTAAAATATCGTTTGGAATACTTAGGTGTGTAGGGCCAGGTGGTGAGCTAAAAGCCGACATAATGGCGGAGACAAGCTTATGCTCAAATTGTTCAACATGCGTGATATAACTACTGTATTTGGTGAACAATTGAAAAATACTGGTAATATCTATTCCGGTATCACCAGACTCTTGCATGGCCTTTTTGCCTACTTTATCTTGAGCAGTTTGCGGCGTGATAATTAGTAATGGTGTGTTGTTTTCGTAGGAGGAGGCAATACCGGTAATCATATTGGTAGCGCCAGGCCCAGTTGTAGAGCAGCACACGCCCAGCTTACCTGTATTTCTTGCGTATGCATCGGCCATAAAAACGGCTCCAGTTTCATGCCTTGCGGTGATGGCTCGAATGCCGCCACGCTTTTCACTTTTAGCTAAGGCGTTATAAAGAGGCTCTATAGCACCGCCAGGAATACCAAAAATAAACTCGACACCTATCTTTTCTAAATAATGGAGTAGGAGGTCACAGCTAGCTATTTCACTTTGTGGGTTAAATTTTGGAGGGGTGTCACTCATGTTGCCTCATAATAGGGGTTGATTTTAAAATATCTATATAAAACAGTGGCTTAATTTGTCAACCTAAATCAACCTATTAGCTTATTCAAAATTAATCGAATTCGATCCTTTTGTAAAGAGCTTCTATTTTAAAAAATGGTTTTTTAAAATTTATATATAAAAGTAAGGAATACTCACTTAATCAATCATCGGGTGTTCTGTAAAATCAACGATATCTGATTAACGTCGAGGTATTCCTTACTTGAGGAAAGAGCACTCAACCCTATGGCACATAGACTTGTGTAATAGGGTTGTTCAAGATATTCCTCTCTATTAGCAATAACTGGGGAGGATCTATTCTTGATGGGGTGGCTAATTACCTATTTGGAATATGCAGGGCTCTATTATCAACGGCCAGAGCAGCTTCATGTAGTGCTTCCGACAGTGTTGGGTGCGCATGAACCGTTAATGCTAAGTCTTCTGAGCTAGCAGAATACTCCATAGCAAGTACAGCTTCAGCAATGAGCTCAGATGCTTGAGGCCCAATAATGTGCACACCAAGAATTTGGTCGGTTTCTTCACTGGAAATAATCTTGACCATACCCGTGGTGTCACCAAGGGCTTGTGCACGACCACTCGCCGCAAAAGGGAAGGTTCCGACTTTTATTTTTTCACCCGCTGATTTTAAATGTTGTTCTGTTTCACCAACCCAAGCAATTTCAGGGTTTGTATAAATAACTCCCGGGATGACATCATAGTTAATTTCAGGCTCTTCGCCATAGATAACTTCAGCAACAGCAACACCTTCTTCAGATGCTTTATGGGCAAGCATTGGACCACGAATTAGATCACCAATGGCATAAACTGATGGTTGGCTTGTTTGCCAAATTTCATCAACCTCAATGAAGCCTCGCTCATCAAGCTCAATAGGTGATTCGGGTGCAAATAAATTATCTGTATTAGGGCTGCGACCGACAGAAACGATTAGTTTGTCGAGTTCGATGCTATGCTCGCCAGAAGCGTCTTCGTAATCCACGGTTACTTTTTTGCCTTTAGATGTGGCTTTTGTAACACGGGCACTCATCTTAATGTCTAGCCCTTGTTTCTTAAACTGGCGTTTTGCTTCAGCTGCAATCTTTGTATCTGCAGCAGGAAGGAAAGTATCTTGAGCCTCAAGCAGAGTAACATCTGAACCTAGACGATTCCAGACACTACCTAACTCTAAGCCAATAACCCCTGCACCAATTACCCCTAATTTTTTAGGTGTTTTATCAAAATTTAGGGCACCTGTTGAGTCTACGATATTGATATTGTCCACTGGTGCTGAAGGGATGTCGATAGGGCGAGACCCTGTTGCTAAAATGACGCTCTCAGCGCTAAGGGTTAATATCTCATTTGAGCTGTTTGTAACCTCGACCTGCTTGCCAGCTAATAGTTTGCCTCGACCATGAAAGCTGGTGACTTTATTGGCTTTAAATAAGCCGCTGATGCCACCTGTAAGACGACTAACAATATCATCTTTATTCTTAATCATGGTTGGCACATCAATTTTTACGCCAGTGACTTTAATACCATGGTTTTCTAAGCCATGATTTAACTGTTCGTAATGATGAGATGACTCTAAAAGGGCTTTAGAGGGAATGCAACCAACATTAAGGCAGGTGCCGCCAAGAGAGGCTTTATTGTCCTTGCCTGTAAACTCATCTACACAGGCTGTTTTAAGGCCGAGTTGGGCACAACGTATAGCTGCAACATAACCCCCAGGACCGCCACCAATAATGACAACATCAAATTTATTATCTGAACTCATAATGTGCTCCAGCTACTCTGTTTAAACGTTTAACAATAATCTTGCAGGGTCTTCTAAAAAGTCTTTAATGGTGACTAAGAAAGAGACAGCTTCTTTACCATCAATAATACGATGATCATAAGATAGGGCCAGGAACATCATTGGACGTATGACCATTTCACCATTTTCAACCATGACACGTTGGTTAATAGCGTGCATGCCCAAAATGGCACTTTGAGGCGGGTTTAATATCGGGGTAGACATCATTGAGCCGAACACGCCACCGTTAGTAATGGTAAAGGTGCCACCGGTTAGATCATCAAGACCTAATTTGCCGTCACGCGCTTTGACGCCAAAATCTGCTATACCACTTTCAATGGCTGCAAAGTTCTTTAGATCAGCATCTCTTAAAACGGGAACGACTAAACCGCGTGGAGAAGAAACGGCTATCCCAATATCATAGTAACCATGATAAATAATATCTTGCTCATCAACGGATGCATTAACGGCTGGGAAAAGCTTTAGAGACTCAACGGCAGCTTTAACAAAAAAGGACATAAAGCCTAATTTAGTATCGTGAACCTTCGAAAACTTATCTTTGTATTTGCTGCGAATATCCATAATAGGTTGCATGTTAACCTCGTTAAAGGTAGTTAACATGGCGGTGTTTTGTTGTGCTTGAATTAACCGTTCAGCAACTTTTGCGCGAAGGCGTGTCATGGGTACGCGTTGCTCAGCACGATCGCTTGTTGGTAAGGTTGGTATCGGTGTTGCTTCAGCAGCTTTGTTTGGAACTGAGCTAGCCATTGAAGATGAAAGGCTAGCTTCGCCGTTGTTTGCTTGAGTTTTAATGTAATTAAGGACGTCTGTTTTAGTGATTCTGCCGCCTTTACCTGTCGCGGAAATTTTTTGTGTATCTAGCCCGTGGTCGGCAACTAGTTTTCTAACTGCTGGACTTAGCGCGGCTGTTGAGCCTGAGTTTTTTTCAACAGGTAATGATGCAGTGCTTGGAGAAGTGTCGGCTGCAGCAGGCTCAGGTGTTGAGCTTGGTGCTGAGGCAGCACTGCCTGCTTCAATACGAGCGAGAAGTTGGCCGCTTAGTACGGTAGAGCCTTCCGGTTCAATAATTTCAGCCAACACACCGTCGGCTAGAGCGGGAACTTCAAGAACAACTTTGTCTGTTTCGAGGTCAACTAGGTTTTCATCTTTTAATATGGTGTCACCAGCTTTTTTATGCCATGTGACTAAAGTAGCGTCTGCGACTGATTCTGGAAGGCTAGGTACTACGACTTCAATGCTCATGTTTATTCCTTTTTAACGTCTATTATTAATAAAGTGCTTTGTGGATTAATGTTTGTTGCTGTTCAACATGCAAGCTAAACTGACCAACAGCAGGAGATGCTGACATAGGCCGACCGGCATATTTGAGTTCTAGTTTTTCGCTCAGTAAGTCAAAGAAGCGATGCCTAATTTGATACCAGGCACCTTGATTCTTAGGCTCTTCTTGACACCAGACCAGTTGCTTTAACTCTGGGTACTGCTCAAAAGAGTCATGCAGTTCATCGATTGGAAATGGGTAAAGTTGCTCTGCTCTTAAGATAGCTACATTTTCAATACCATCATTTCTCCGCTGCTCCAGAAGGTCGTAATAGACTTTACCTGAGCAGACCACAAGGCGAGTGACCTTTTTAGGGTCAATATCATCAATCTCTTGAATAAGTGGTTGAAAGTGCCCCTCGGTGAGTTCTTCTAAGGTCGAGGTCGCTAGCTTATGACGTAATAAACTTTTTGGGCTCATTACAACGAGTGGCTTGCGGAATTTGCTGATCGCTTGTCGACGTAATAGGTGGAATATCTGAGCTGGTGTTGACGGTACACAAACCTGCATATTATGTTCTGCACAAAGCTGTAAGTAACGTTCAAGGCGAGCAGATGAATGCTCGGGGCCTTGGCCTTCATAGCCGTGTGGTAGTAACATCACAAGGCCGCATAAACGGCCCCATTTTGTTTCGCCTGAGCTGATAAATTGATCCATCAGCACTTGGGCGCCGTTCGCGAAATCACCAAATTGCGCTTCCCAAATCACTAAGTCATCAGGTTCGGTGGTTGCGTAGCCGTATTCAAAACCAAGCACGGCTTCTTCAGATAAGAACGAGTCGAAGAGTGAAAACCTACCTTGTTCTAGAAACAGGTGTCTGAGCGAGGTATAGGTTTCACCATTTTGTGTGTTATGTAATACCGCATGACGGTGGAAGAAGGTTCCACGACCCACGTCTTGACCTGTCATTCTAATATTGCGGCCTTTGCTTAATAGTGTGCCATAGGCCATATTTTCTGCGTAGCCCCAGTCAATGGGCAGTGCACCAACAGACATTTTCTTTCTACTTTCTAACACTTTCTCGACTCTGCTTTGCAAAGAAAACTCAGGAGGTAAGGTCAGCATTAGATCAGAGATTTCGTGAAACTCTTTGGCAGATACTGTCGTGTCGCAAGGGTCGTCCCATTTGCTAGAAAGAAAAGAGTCCCATTTGGCGACGAACGGGTTAACTTTATGTTCGAGAATAGGGCGTGACACAATGTCGCCCTTCTCAAGAGAGGCTCGATAATCGGACTCTAATGCTGCGGGAATATCCGTATTGAGTGAACCATCTTTAACAATGCGGTCGGCATATATTTTACGCGTGGTGGGTAGCGCACGAATAGTTTCGTACATCAATGGTTGAGTCACTGCGGGTTCGTCAGCTTCATTGTGCCCACGACGGCGGTAGCAAACCATATCCAGCACGATGTCTTGGCGAAATTCATGACGGAAATCAACTGCTAACTGAGCAGCAAATAATACTGCTTCTGGGTCATCGGCATTTACGTGCAAAATGGGTGTCTCAAGCATCTTTGCCACATCAGTCGCATACAGAGTTGAGCGAGTATCAGCGGGATTGCTGGTAGTAAAACCGACTTGGTTATTGATGACAATATGAATGGTTCCACCTGTGCCATAGGCGCGAGTACGTGACATCTGTAGGGTTTCCATAATAACGCCTTGGCCTGAAAACGCAGAATCACCATGAATTTGAATAGCGACTACTTCATCTTCGCCAGTTTCACCACGACGGTCTTGTCGAGCTCGAACTGAACCTTCAACAACTGGGTTGATAATTTCAAGGTGTGATGGGTTAAATGCTAAAGCAATATGCATTTCTCCACCTGGTGTGCTGATGTCAGATGAAAAACCCATATGATATTTAACGTCTCCAGAACCGTTCTTAGCAGGGGAGGCTGAGCGTTTTCCTTCGAATTCCTCAAATAGAATTGAAGGTTTTTTGCCGAAAATATTTATTAGAACATTCAAACGACCCCGGTGTGCCATACCAATGACTGTTTCTTTTACGCCGTGCTCGCCTAAACGTTGCAGCATTTCATCTAACATCGGTATTAAGCTTTCCCCGCCTTCTAATGAAAAACGTTTTTGCCCAACATAGGTTCTATGCAAATGATTTTCAATACCTTCAGCAGCTGTCAAAAGTTTTAGGAGCCATTTTTTTTGCTCAGGTTTTAAATCTAAATGAGCGCGTGGTCCTTCCATGCGACGCCTAACCCATGAACGCATTTCTGTATCACTAATATGCATATACTCGACGCCAATACTGCCACAGTAAGTTTCTTTTAAAATAGGCAGAATATCTTTAAGCGCAAGCTGTTCAGGTGTGTTGTGCAAAGTACCTGTATCAAATTGGGTATTAAGGTCAAGCTCGCTTAAGCCATGAAATGCAATGTCTAGTTCAGCTAGAAGTTTAGTTCTTTCAGGCTCAAGCGGGTTCACGTGTGCTTGTTTATGGCCGTTAATTCGGTAAGCATTCATTAATCTTGATACAGCGGCTTGTTTAGCCAACTGTTCAGATGAGAGGCCACCTTGAATTACGCGTACCCCGGTGGGTGCTTTAGCTAAATCAGAAAAGTGTTTTTTTATAGATGAGTGAGGGATATCGACGGTATCAGCGTCTGCGCGTATGGCTTGGAATTTTTCCCGCCATTGCTCGTCAACGGAATCAGGGTCGTTGAGATACTGTTCGTATAGGTCTTCAACAAAATTTGCATTAGCACCGTTTAGCGCAGATGTGCTTTTAAATAACTGCATTAAGTTGTTCATTAAGAGATTCCGTGAGTCTGAATTTATGTAAGTGTATTTAAGTGTAATCGAGTTTTAAAAAAAGATGACAGTTTTAAAGTATTCATTTTATTAAAGGAGTGTATTTAGCACCAAAATGGTGCCCCGAGCAGGATTCGAACCTGCGACTTCACCCTTAGGAGGGGTGCGCTCTATCCAGCTGAGCTACCGAGGCTATATCAAAAATTACTAACATGAATTTTAAAAATGAAACCCTGATCAATTTTGCTGAAATAATATCATCATTGGGCTTTTTAGGGGTAGCGTAAAAGGCTTATTTTTATAGCTTTTTCAGGCCCTAATGTTGAGCTTACTTATTTGCACGTTCGCGTTCACATGTGGTAATAAACTTGTGAATGTTTCTTTTTTCTGTGGCGGGTAAGTCAAGGTACTCGCAGCCGATACGTGTAAAACCCTCTTGCGGTGATTTTTTCACGGAGCAAACTGTTAAATCTGCATGGATAATATTGCCGTCTTTAAGTGTCATGCTGGCGGGAGCAAGAATAGCGCCCTTTTTTATGTAGGAGTTTGAATAAACGGCGATACATACGCCACCGAAGCTCACATCATAAAGGTAGCCTGAGACGATATTTTCAGAAAATTGAATGGCGCCAGTAAATTTGTATTTTTCGATATTTTCTAATGGAACTCTAAAAAAAGCTCTTTTTTGTGGGTGGTATATCTTGTCTGGCAGTGATACTAAATACCCGCCATCTCGCGATGCTCCCTTAATGGTTGTACTAAAGTTAAAAGGGACAGAGTTATGTTTGGCATTAATCTGAATGACGTTACCTTGAGTCATTTTATGATGTGCTTCTCGAGTATTTAATTGGTCGAGTGTTATATCTGTTTCAGATACACTAAATACGCGACTTGTGTAATCGGGTTGATCATCAACCGAGACAGATATTTGAACATGGGATTCCATTAGAATTTTCAGCATATGTTTAATGCGGGAAGGGCGCACGATGAAATTTGGGTTAACGTCACGTTCAAGGTCTTCCTTTTCTTCCGATGTGAGTAGGGATTTTAAAGACGATATAAAATTCACGTTAGTTTATGCTACAGAAATATTTCTAGATATTTTGCTTTTCAGTGTTTGCCCATCAGAACCGTATGTTGAGTTAGTGGTGCTAGTTTGTCCGCGCAAAACATCGAGGGACCGTTGAGTATGTCTGCGGTTTAATTCAATGATGGAGCCATTCGCATTATTAAGTTTTTTATTGTCATCAGATAGTGCTTGGATATTAAGCCACTTGCCATGTAGTGATGTTTTCTCAACACTGGGTTTTATCTGTGAAAAAAAATCAGATAAACCGTATAGGCCTTGGTTGATGTTCATGTTTTTTAAAAAGATGTGCGTGGTTTTCGTCTGTTTTTCTAGATTGGAAACTAGGGCCTTTTTTTTCTTAGATAATGCCAACAGTTGTTCGCTGTCATTAGACGTTAATGTGGCTTTTTCCTGATTGAGAGTGTCGTTTAATTGACTTGAAATACTTTCAAGTGTCTGGATTAACGCAATAAGTTGTTCTGGTAACTGGGTCATCATAATCATTTATTCCTATCGTGAAGTGCGCGTTCATTTTTTATAATTTGATCAGCTATTTTCTCGTTATCAATAACATACTCCCCTTCCTCGATAGACTGGCTAATTGCGTCCACTCGAGCACTATCGACAACTGGAATATCAGCGAGCGATTGTTCAATTTGTTGTAGCCTAGAGGCATTGTCTGTTAAATTAACGCTATCACTACTGGGTTTGCTAGTGCCAGCTTGAGCTTTGCTACTACCGATTTTTTTTGCGCTACCAGCACCGCTGGACGATGACTGGGCAGGTTTGCTAGTGTTTTTTTTTATATTAATAGACATATCAATTCCTATTGGTCTGTATTTCATCTATCGGCGGATTGATAGAATACTTGATAAATAATGCACATATCATAGGGCTACTTCAATAGTTTGTGCATCAATAATTATTCCTTGAACAACTTTCTTTGTTTTGATGTTTTTAACCTTAATTTTGTCACCATAACTGCCGGCCATTAAAGCAATACCTTTCATGCTGATTTGAAAGTCTTCATTTTTGGCTAGAATAGTTACGGAATCGCCCTTTTTAATTAATAGTGGCTTAGACAAATTATTGACACTGATTATGTCGCCTGCTTTTACTCTTCTATTAACAATATATCCGACCGCTTGATCGGTTCTGGGTAAGTATGCTGATTGTCGGCCAGTTAACTCCGTTCTTATTAATTGTATGTCGTTTTCTTGAATTAAATGCCCTCTATTAAGAGGGCGCTTGCTAACAACAAGGTGGGTAAATAATTTGACCTGAGCCCTCATAAATATGCGCCAAGGTGTGTCTGAATTGCATTCGACATTTAATGTGTTTTTACCTGGTTTTACATGAGCTTGCATGAGCTTTATGCCAACATCAACAGGGCATTTTCTAAGTTTTAGGCGTTGATCAATATTTTGGATTTGAATGTTAAAGTCAACCTTCTTTCCTTCTAGTTGAGTTGTTAAAAAAGCGTGTGCAGCAGCCTTAAGGTTTTGGTGGCTTTCAAGCGAAGCACTGAAAGCAAAAGGGATTTGTGCTGAGAGTAGAAAAAAAACAATAATTTTAAAAAACAGTTTCATAAGTTTTAGTCTATGCTTAGTACAAATTGTGATGTGCTAAGCATGCATGCATTTAACATGCCGTGTTATAGCTGTATTTAAAATTACGAATAAATAACGTACTTAAGGTGAGAGTAATGGCAGGAATCTTAACAGGCATTGATAACCGAACTAACCTAGCGGGTACTAATAGGCTAGAGCTTTTAGTTTTTACGCTTAATGATGGTCAAAAGTTTGGAATTAATGTATTTAAAATTCAAGAAGTAATACAAGTCCCAAAGCTAACAAAAATACCCGGTGGCAACCCTGTTGTGCGTGGGGTTACTCAGCTACGTGGCAAAGATATTCCGGTTGTCGATATGTCAATGGCAATAGATGAGCCACCTTTGCTTGAGAACAGTAATTCTTTTGTCATTATTACCGAGTTTAATAGAACTGTTCAGGGTTTTTTAGTAGGTGGGGTCGACCGTATTGTTAATCTCTATTGGAAAGACATAAAGCCACCACCAGAGGGAACAGAAAAAGCAGGGTACGTTACAGCATTAACAGAGATTGATGATGATTACGTGTTAATCATTGACGTTGAAAAAATCCTTAGTGAAATTTCCGGCCCACCTGAGGGGGTGGCAGCGGAAACGATAGATACATGCCTAGAAAAGAAGGGGCATGTACTAGTGGTTGATGACTCAGTCGTTGCACAAAACCAAGTGAAGAGAGTGCTGGAGGACTTGGGCTTGGATTATACCGTTGCCAATGATGGTCTGGAAGCATTAGAGTTGCTAAAAAAATGGGTGGTTGACGGGATTGATGTACCCAATTTCTTAACCATGGTTGTCTCAGATGTTGAAATGCCTCGTATGGATGGCTATACATTAACAGCAGAAGTAAGAAAGATGCCTGCATTGGAGGGTTTATATATTATGTTGCATACCTCATTAAGTGGGGTTTTTAACGAAACGATGGTTGAGAGAGTCGGTGCGGATATATTTATGGCTAAATATAAACCTGATGAACTGGCTGCTGCCATACAAGATCGGATGCGGGTGGTTCAAGGGGTCAGTTAATTTGCTTTTAAAAGTAAATTAACAATATCAACTTGATAGGCATAAATGCCTATAACAAACATAGAGTTTCAGCAATTTAAGCGCTTTTTAAAACAAAAAGGCGGTATTTTGCTGGCCGATAATCAACAATATTTAGTTGAGAATCGTTTGGCCCCCTTAATGAGAAAAGTGGGCGTCGATCGCATTACTGATTTATTAAGTATGATCATGGTCATGCCAGATAGTGACTTGGCTGTCCAGGCAATTGATTCAATGACTATTGCTGAAAGTTTTTGGTTTAAAGATACCTCGTATTTTCACTATCTAGAAACTAAGTTGTTTGCTGAGTTATCTCGCCATAACACTTCCTTAAGTGTTTGTTCTATCGGTTGCTCTTCAGGGCAAGAGCCCTACAGTATTAGTCTTTCTTTTGAGAAATTTTTAACAATATCAGAAAAAGATATTCGATTATCTATTACCGCAACGTGCCCCTCAGAAAAAACACTACGTCAAGCAGAAGAAGGTATTTATATCGATACTGAACTATCGCGTGGCTTACCACCTGAGATACAAAAAAACCATTTTTCAGGTGTAAAAGGTGGTTTGCAAGTTCTTGCATCACATAGAGCAAGGGTGTTATTTCGCCAGTTGAATTTATTGGATAGCTTTTCAGACTTAGGCCAATTTGATGTAATTTTTTGCCGGAATGTACTTCTATATTTTGCAGCGCCCGTTAAGGTCGATATTCTTAACCGACTCGTTGAGATTATGAGGCCTGGTGCTTACCTTTTTTTAGATAACTCAGAGAAACTACCGATGGAAGTTAATGGTTTAGAAACCGTTCGAGAGGCTGGTTGTAAATGCTACCGGAAAAACTAACATGCTCTCTGCCTCCTCCCCTTTGTTTGCCGCCTCCTTGCCGTATTGCCGCTTTTTGTATCCTTTGTAAGAATTTAAGTTGTTGATAATTAATAGATAAATAAGTTGGCATAGTTTCTGCTTTTAGTTTTTAACAAAACAGGAGCGACGTATGACAACAACAATTGATTCTTTATTTGGTGTACATGAACAAGCATTGATATACCGTTCCAAACGGGCAGAAATCCTTGCGTCCAATATGGCAAATGCAGATACCCCCGGATATAAGGCGAGAGATTTTGATTTTAAATCAGTCTTAAATACACTGAATACGCCATCTGCTCATATGGAACAAACACACCATCAGCATATAGGCTTTGATCAAACGCCTGCTGCGGTTTCCTTAGCTTACAGAATGCCTACTAGTGCTTCTTTGGATGGTAATACGGTTGATGCGAAAGTTGAGCAGGCACAATACGCAGAAAATGCGATGGATTACCAAACCTCTTTGCGCTTTGTTAATGGCAAAATTTCATCTTATCTATCTGCTTTAAGAGGAGAGTAATAATGTCTTTATATAATATTTTTGATATTGCCGGCAGTGGTATGAGTGCGCAAACAACACGCCTTAATTTGGTGGCCAGTAATATGGCAAATGCGGATACGGTTAGCAGTAGTACTGGTGAAACCTACCGTGCACGGCAACCTGTTTTTGCGGCGGTTTTACAAAATGAAGTTAGTAGCCACCAGCAATCGGCAGCGAAAAGTGTTCGCGTGTCAGGTGTGGTTGAAAGCCAAGCGCCTTTGCGCCAAGAGTTTGCCCCTCAACATCCGATGGCAAATGACGAAGGATATATTTTTAAACCGAACGTGAACATTGTCGAAGAAATGGCCAATATGATGTCAGCCAGTCAAAGCTACAAAAATAATGTTGAGATGCTTAATACAGCAAAGCAACTGTTACAACAAACAATAAAAATTGGTCAATAAGGGAGTAAATAATGGCAAATGTTGATTTTAGCCGCATACAAAACTTAGGTCTTGCCCAACAAGAGCAGGTTAAAGATGCAACAAAAGAAAGTGACCTCGGGCAAGGTGATTTCTTGAAGTTGATGGTAACTGAATTGAATAACCAGGATCCGCTAGAACCGATGGACAATGGTGACTTTCTTGGACAGATAGCACAGTTTAGTACGGTAACCGGTATTGAAGGCTTGCAAACATCTTTTTCAGACTTTGCATCTTCACTGTCAAGTGATCAAGCATTGCAGGCATCTAGCCTGATTGGCAGAAGTGTTTTTGCACCGCTCAGCGAAGGCTTGTTAACAGAAGGAGGTTCAATTGAGGGTGAATTAACATTACCAACCAGTTCTGGTGATGTGCTAGTGAAAATCACTGATGCATCTGGTCAGCTAATCAGTTCAATCCCGCTGGGTACGCAAGAGGCGGGGCCACTTCAATTCAAATGGGATGGAACAAAGGCAAACGGGGAACGGGCGCCAGCAGGCTCCTATTTAGTAGATGCCCAAGCTTTAATCGATGGGCAAAACTTTGAGTTGGATACAAACCTTTTAGCAGAAGTTGATAGTGTAACGCTGGCATCCTTAGGTAAGGGTTTGCAGCTGAATTTAAAAGATTTAGGCAGTGTTAGTTTTAGCGATGTTTCTCGCATTCAATAATTTATTTTAGGAGAATATTATGTCATTTCGTACATCACTTAGTGGTTTAGATGCTGCTTCAAATGATCTTTCTGTTGTCGGCAACAATATTGCTAATGCCGCAACAACGGGGTTTAAAGGTTCACGTGCAGAATTTGTAGATGTGTTTGCAACAACGTTTTCAGGGGTCTCTGGTAATACTCCGGGCAGTGGTGTCCGTGTAGCATCGGTTTCACAGCAGTTTGGACAAGGGAATATCGAGTTTACTGCGAGCAACTTGGATATGGCCATTAATGGTGAAGGTTTCTTTATTGTTAACGATGATGGAACAGATAGCTACACCCGTGCTGGAGCGTTTTCAACGGACAGAGAAGGCTTCGTTATTGATAATTCGGGTCGTAACTTACAAGTATTTCCTGCAAATAGTAATGGGTCTTTCAATACGGGTACTCTTCAGTCACTACAATTGACCACCACTGATTCTCCGCCTAGAGCTACGACGAGTCTTACTCCTATCATAAACTTAAACGCTAATGAGGTGGTTCCACTCAATGCTTTTGACCCAGTCGACGCAGACACATATAACCATTCGACGTCAACAACAGTTTATGATTCGCAAGGTAATGGCTTTCCAGCAACCATGTATTATGTGGCAAGCAACCCAGCAGCTAACGAATGGCAAGCGTACACCATCGTAGATGGAAATACGTTGACAATGACAGAGCCGGCAGGAACGACCGGACTTCCTGTTGATTTCTTTACGTTGACCTTTAACGGGGATGGTAGCTTAGCGAGTACAACGATTGATGGTGTGGCTGATACTACACGCCAAGTTCCTTTTAATGGTTTGACTTTGGGTAATGGAACTGACCCCATGGCGCTGACATTTGACTATGCGGATATCACTCAATACGGTGGTGACTTTTCAATTTACTCTTTAAATCAAGATGGTTTTTCATCAGGTCGTTTAAGTGGTATTGATATTGATCAAAATGGTGCTGTTTTCGCTCGCTTTACCAATGGACAATCCGATTTGTTAGGGCAGGTTGCCTTGGCATCCTTTCCAAATTCTGGGGGGTTAAACCAACTGGGTTCAACCTCTTGGGGCGAAACGTTCAGTTCAGGTGACCGGATTATTGGCTCTCCAACGAGCTCAGGATTTGGTGCGCTACAGTCGGGTGCGTTAGAAGCTTCTAATGTTGATATTGCCTCTCAACTGGTTAACTTAATTACCTCGCAACGTAATTTCCAGGCTAACGCAAAAGCGATAACAACGGAAGATACCATTCAGCAAGCTATTTTGAATATTTAGTTGTTTAGTTAATAAAAGGAGCTGTCATGGATACTAGTTTATACGTTGCAATGAGTGGAGCTAAACAAATATTGTTAGCACAATCTGCCAACTCCCATAATTTGGCGAACGTCAATACCACAGGGTTTAAAGCTGATTTATCACAATTTAGAAGTATGCCTGTCTATGGCCCTGGGCACCCTTCGAGTGTATATGCGATGGCAGAACGTCCTGGTATTGATTTTGATTTAGGCACAGTGCAGCAAACAGGGCGTGAATTAGATGTCTCTATTAGTGGAGAAGGTTGGATTTCTGTAGCAGCGGCTGATGGTGGCGAAGCCTATACAAGAGCCGGAGATTTACGGGTAACGCCAGATGGTTTATTGACCACGGGGACAGGTTTGCCGGTACTGGGCGAGAGCGGATTAATGAGTATTCCTGAAGTCGAAAAAATAGAAGTGGGTGCCGATGGAACGATTAGCGTTATTCCCCTAGGTGCAACTTCAACAGAACTGTTAGTAGTTGACAGAATTAAATTAGTGAACCCAGAGCGTGGCGAGTTAATAAAAGGTAATGATGGCCTTTTTAGAATGAAAAATGGGGCTGAAGCAGATTCAAGTGCTGATGTTTCGCTGGTTAGTGGTGCCGTTGAAGGCAGTAATGTGAGTGTGGTAGATGCCATGGTGAATATGATTGAGTTATCAAGAAGTTTTGAGATGCAAGTAAAAGTAATGAAAACAGCCAGCGAAAATGAAGCGGCTAGTGCAAAGTTAATGAGCTTAGGATAGGGGAAAACGATGTCAACACAAGCAATGTGGATTAGTAAAACAGGCTTAGAAGCCCAACAAACAAGAATGGCGGTTATCTCGAATAACTTGGCCAACGTCAACACCACTGGGTTCAAAAAATCACGTGCGATATTTGAAGACTTGCTATATCAAAATGTTCGTCAAGTAGGCGCGCAGAGTTCGCAAAATACTGAGTTACCAACGGGCTTACAAATTGGCACGGGTGTTCGTACCGTCGCCACCGAGAAACATCATACTCAAGGAACTATCCAGCAAACAGGGCAGTCCTTGGATATATCAGTTTCAGGACGTGGTTTCTTTCAAATATTACGCCCAGATGGTGACATCTCTTATACCCGTGACGGTAGCTTTAAGCTCGACTCAAGCGGGCAACTAGTAACCTCTGGCGGTTACCCTTTAGAACCATCCATTACCATCCCAGAGGATTCATTAAGTGTAACAATTGGTGTGGATGGAACAGTGAGTGTTTTACAACCTGGCAGTGGTACACCATCACTGGTGGGTAATATCACTTTGGCAGATTTTGTTAACCCAACGGGGCTTGACCCTATTGGTGAAAACCAGTTTAGAGAATCGTTGTCTAGTGGCACACCAACGGTGGGAACACCGGGTGAAACGGGCGTGGGTTTAATTAGTCAAGGCTCTTTAGAAACCTCAAACGTAAACGTTGTAGAGGAAATGGTCAGCATGATCGAAACTCAACGTGCCTATGAAATGAATTCAAAAGCGATTTCAACTTCTGACCAAATGATGCAAGGATTAATTCAGGCCTTATAGGTGATTTACATGAAAAAACTTAATCTATTGATTTTGCCGTTCATATTGCCAGGTTGCGCGATGATGGACAATATGGCCAAACCAAGGCACGACGTAGAGTATGCGCCAGCTAAACCTATGTCATACCAAGTGCCGCAAAGTCATAACGGGTCAATTTATCAAGCTGGTTATGAAGTTAGTTTATTTGAAGACATTAGAGCACGTAGAATTGGCGATATTCTAATTATTAACTTGGTAGAAAAGACCGATGCCAAAAAAGAATCAGACACGGATATCAAAAAAGGCACTACGACAAATATAGCGGCGCCAACCGTATTAGGTATGCTCGACCCTTCATTAAAAGGGCTTAACTTAAACAGTGCGTTAAGTTCATCAAATGATTTTGCTGGCGAAACGGAAAGTACACAGAAAAATAGCCTAAGCGGGAGTATTACTGTCAGCGTTGTAGATGTTCTTCCAAACGGTTATTTAAGAATACGCGGTGAAAAACGTGTTCGCCTTAACCAGGGGAATGAATATATAAGAGTGTCTGGTATTATCCGCCCAACCGACATTAACCCCGATAACTCGGTTGAATCTACAAAAATTGCCGATGCAACCATTATGTATACAGGCGAAGGTGCGCTAGCGGATGCTAACAAAATTGGTTGGTTAGCTCGTTTCTTTATTAGCGCAGTATTCCCGTTCTAAGGAGTTTATTATGAATATGAAATCCCTTATATTAATGGTAGTTTTAGGCTTAATGCAAAGCACTGCCTATGCCGAACGCATAAAAGATATTGCTTCTATAACAGGTGTTCGCGCTAACCAGCTGGTGGGCTATGGTATTGTCGTTGGCCTAAATGGCACAGGTGATAAGGTTAAAGCAGGTGATTTTACTTCGCAAAGCATGCGCAGTATGTTGAGTCAAATGGGGGTTAAAATACCCGCAACGGTTCAAGTTAAATCTAAAAATATTGCTGCGGTAATTATTCATGCAAGCCTTCCACCGTTTGCCAGCCCTGGGCAAAAAATTAATGTAACCGTTAACGCCATTGGTGAAGCCAGTAGTTTACGCGGTGGTAGTTTACTCATGTCACCACTAAAAGGTGCTGATGGTAAAGTCTACGGCATAGCCCAAGGTAACTTGGTGGTGGGTGGTTTAAGCGCATCAGGTGCCGATGGCTCCAAAGTGAGTGTTAATATTCCAACGGTTGGTAGTATTCCAAATGGTGCAACGGTTGAACGGACAGTGTATAGCCCCTTTAATGAAGGCACAACGTTAACACTTAATTTGCACACCTTTGACTTTACAACAGCTAACCGACTCGCTAATTCAATTAACCAAGCGATTGGACCGCAAACCTCGCATTCAATTAACGGTGGCAGTATTAAGGTGAATATGCCGCGTGACCCAGCGCAAAGGGTAGCATTTATGTCCTTGCTAGAAAATTTAGAAGTGCAACCCGCACAATCTGCGGCGCGTATTATTATTAACTCAAGAACCGGTACCGTGGTTATTAACAATCAGGTAAAAGTACGTGCAGCAGCGGTATCGCATGGAAATTTAACAGTCACAATTACCGAAAGACAGAACGTTAGCCAACCGGACGCAGGTGGCGCTTTTTCAGAAGGTGAAACGGTGGTAACGCCAGAGTCAGAAATAAATATAGTGGCTGAAGATAGTCGCATGTTTGTATTTGACCCAGGTGTCTCGCTCGATCAAATCGTTAAAGCCGTTAACCAAGTAGGGGCAGGGCCCAGTGATTTAGTGGCTATCTTAGAAGCACTAAAAGGTGCAGGCGCTTTAACCGCAGAGTTAATCGTCATTTAGTAATGAATTACTCAGTCTCACAAGCCGATATCTATGCCGATTTTAATGGGCTTGCTCAATTAAAAGCAAAAGCCAGTGGTGATAATAACGAACAGCAAAATGCGCTGGGTGAAGTAGCGCGTCAATTTGAGACTATTTTTCTGAAAATGATGCTGAAAAGTATGCGCGATACCGTGCCCGAGTCAGGCCTTGTTAATAATGACAAGACGCGTTTTTATGAGTCTATGTATGATGACCAAATATCCTTAGATTTAAGTAAACGGGGTGATTTAGGCTTGGCGCAGATGATTGTTAATCAAATGGGTGAATCAGGTGCTCCCAAAACTAATAGAACCTTTGATGGTTTAGCTAGTTATCGGCAAACAGCTGTTCAGCAAAAAGCCCCACATACTCCTCACGAACGGGTGGAATTACCCCGCGTGATCGCTGGTACGAAACCGCTTAGTACGGGTATAAACTCTATTGAAGAGTTTGTTAATACCTTAATTGAGCCCGCCAAAAATGCCGCCAAGGCGCTAGGTGTTGATGCGCAAGTGCTGCTCGCGCAATCCGCCTTAGAAACGGGATGGGGTAAGCACATCATGAAGGATCAAACTGGGCAAAGTAGCCATAATATGTTTGGTATAAAAGCATCACGTGGCTGGCAGGGTAAAACGGTCAATGTGCAAACGGTTGAATATGAAGCAGGCATAGCACAAAAGCGTCAGGCGACATTTCGTGCCTATGATAACTATGAAGACAGTTTTAATGATTACGTGCAGTTTTTAAAACAAAATCCGCGTTATGCAGAAACCCTATCTAAAGTTGATTCTAATGAAGCGTTTGTAAAAGGTTTGCAAAAAGCAGGTTACGCAACAGACCCCGCCTACGCGAAAAAAATTATGTCCATCCTAGGGCGTGAACAATTGTCATCAATTGAAAGACCTTCAGTAAATTTAACTCAAGCCGATACAAGGCTTATAGGGGGTTAAGTGAATAAAGGGCAAACGATAGCGAGTAAACATCATGGCTGATCTATTATTAACCGGCTTATCGGGTTTAACGGCATTTAAAAACGTATTGACCACAACGGGTCACAATATTACTAATGCCACAACCGAAGGCTATAGTCGTCAAAAGGTTAGTTTAGAAACACAAACGCCACAGTTTAGTGGGGCTGGATACGTTGGGTCGGGCGTTTTTACATCATCAATCACTCGTCAATACGATAGTTTTTTGTCCACAGAATTTAGAAATAGCAATTCAGCAGCGTCAGAGTTAGACACTTATTATGAATTCGCCAGTCAAATTGACTCTGTGTTGGCAAACCCAACAGTGGGGTTAAGTGGAGCCTTACAAGAGTTTTTTAACTCAATTCAAGATGTTGCTGCAGATCCTTCCTCAATTCCAGCTAGGCAAGTTATGCTGTCTGAGGGCGAAGCGCTAGAAAACCGTTTTAGCACCATGGATAACCTGTTTGATGATATTACCCTTCGGGTGAATAACCGCCTGGCTGATACGGTAACAGATATCAATTTATTATCTGAGAATATTGCGAGCATAAATCAAAAAATTGTTGATGCGGCTGGTAAAGGGCAAATGCCCAATGACTTGTTGGATCAACGAGATCACCTAATTGATCAGCTTGCTTCCAAAGTTAACGTGAGCACCAGTGTGCAAACGGATGGAGCGGTTAATGTGTTTGTGGGTAGTGGTCAGTCTTTAGTGTTGGGCTCTCGTAGTAACCAGCTCGGACTAGAACCAGCGGGCTTTGATGCAAGCGCATTAACCATAGTCTTCAAAGAGCAAACCGCTAATGTGGATATTACGAGGTTTATGACCGGTGGAGAAATGGGCGGCATCGTTAGGTTTAGAGATGAAGTGCTCAACCCATCAATCAATACGTTGGGGCAAATAGCCGTTTCATTATCACACACATTTAATGAGCAACATATCAATGGTGTGGACCTAAATGGCGATCAAGGCCAAGGTTTTTTCTCTAAGCCGGGTGTCCTTATTGCGAGTGATGTCTCTAACACAGGCTCTTTAACGGTTAATTATGCCGCTGATATTTCACAATTAACCACAAGTGACTATGTGCTGACGACCGATGCAACCAACACAAACTACACGCTGACACGGTTAACCGATAACACGCAGACGACCGCGGCTATTCCGGGTGCCCCGGGTATTATTACAGTGGATGGTTTAGAGATAGATTTAAGTGCTACCGCGGCAGCGGATGAATATAGAATTCGTCCCACACGAGATGGCGCATCAAGCTTTTCATTAAAAACGACTGACCCACGGGATATTGCTATTGGGATGCCGGTCGTTAGCAGGGCAACATCCACTAACACAGGCACAGCTAGTTTAACTGAATTAAGTATGTCGTCTTATACTGGTGTAAGCCTTGCGGATACCAGCTTAACTTACGACAGTGCTAATGCCCAATACGATATTGTAGTGGGTGGAGTCTCTAGTGGTACATTAGCTTATGATGCTGGTACTGACAGTGGTAAAACAGTGAGCGTTGCTATAGCAGGTTTTGGTGATGTTAGCTTTGTTTTAAACGGTCAGCCTGAAGATGGCGATAGTTTTATCCTAAATGATAATGCTGCAAGCAATTTCAGCGTGGGTGATAATAGAAACGCCTTGGCTTTATCAGGCTTGCAAACCACGCAAACCATGGTAGACGGTAGCGCAAGCTACCAAGATGCGTATGGCCAAATTGTGGCTGATGTGGGGCGTAAAACAAGATCAGCAGAAGTGAATGGTGCTGCACAGCAAGGGTTTTTAAACCAAGCAATAGCAGCAAAAGATTCGGTAAGTGGGGTTAACTTAGATGAAGAAGCAGCGAATCTTGTGCGTTTTCAACAAGCATATCAAGCAGCTAGCCAAGTGGTGCTAACCTCACGTACCATTTTTGACACCTTACTAGGAGCCTTTAGATAACATGAATAGAATCTCCACAAGCTTAACTCACCAGCAGGGTATCAACTCTATTCTCCAGCAGCAAACGAAGGTTAATCATACACAACAGCAAATCTCATTAGGTAAGCGTATTATTACCCCCTCTGATGACCCAGCTGGTAGTGTCCAATTGCTTGACTTGAGCCAGGCACTGAGCAGGTTAGAGCAATTTCAAGCCAATAATGATTATGCCGTTAATAGACTGAGCACGTCTGAAAGTACCCTGCAAAGTGTTACATCAAATTTGCAACGAGTAAGGGAATTAGCTGTGCAAGGGTTTAATGATGTAAATACCCCAACGGATAAAAAATCCATTGCTGAAGAAATGTATCAGCGGCTGGATGAAATACTCGCACTAGCCAATACTAAAGATGCTAATGGTGATTATTTATACGCGGGTTTTAAAACACAAACTAAACCGTTTACTGGAACATCGGATTCCGGTATTTACACCTACCAAGGCGATCAGTCACAGCGCTTTATTGAAATTGGAGAAGACCGAAGCTTAGCGGATGGAAACTCAGGTGCCGAAGTGTTTTTTAACCTACAGGATAAAAACGGCAACCCAGAAGACATTTTTAGCACCTTATATGCCTTAGCAAACGACTTATCAACCAATAAAGCGCCAGCAGAAGAAATGGCGTTTACGATAAATGGCGTGTTAACAGATTTAGATACAGAAACACTCACCATAAATGGCTTAACGTATGAATTTGATAATGATGGTAGCGTAGGCACGAGCGTTGTAGATGGCGTAACCGTACCTAACATTATTGTTGATATTAGTGATATACCCGGAGCACCTGCTATACCGTTAACCAGTGATGAAATTGCAACAAACTTGGCGGCTGCCATTAGTAATCAGCAAACCTTGGGTAATACTGATATTACCGTTAGTGTTACGGGTAATGAGCTGCAGCTGCTAGCAGGTGCTGAAGGTGAAGGCGGCTTAAGCTTTACCGATGGCGCAACGACAGGGGATATCACTGTGACCGAGCAAATATCTATACCCTTATACGACCACCTCGATCAAATAGACACCGCGCTAAGCCGAATACTAGATGTGCGTTCACAAATTGGCGCGCGCTTAAACGTATTAGATAGCCAAGATGAAACGAATCAAGATTTTATACTTAGCTTAGAGCAAACAAAATCGCAAATAGCCGATATCGACATAGCAGAAGCCATTAGCCGGTTTAACTTTCAAATTGTATCGCTACAGGCAGCGCAACAAGCTTATGTAAAAGTTCAAAATTTATCTTTGTTTAATCTGTTATAAAAAACGACAATACGACACGCACCCCAAGCTACAAAGTACATCTCAATCAGCTAGCAAGGAAAACCATTAGTTAGGCAGACGCATAAAGCGCAATACGCTAAAGCCCAAAGATAACGACAGGGTGATGGTGTGAGATGGATGTTGATTGTTGAGCTTACAAGGTCCAGCCCAGCTGAGGCAGAAACTTAATCTAATGAAAAGAAGGCGGATTGATATCTTGTAATTTGTGATGCACGTCATAATTCTCTGCCTGTTTAAAAAACTTTTAAATAAACGCTAAAGGAAACTTTCTGAAGGCCGATAAGCTAATCGGAGACGGTAAATACCTAGCTAGACTAAAAGATATATCCGTCAGTTTTAAATAAGGTAAGCGTTGGCTTACAAAGGAGCAATAAAATGCCTCAAATTATTAATACCAATATTGCGTCATTAACCGCGCAACGTAACTTAAACAGTTCACAAAATTCATTAAACACATCCTTGCAACGTTTATCATCTGGCTTGCGTATTAACAGCGCAAAAGATGATGCTGCTGGCCTTGCAATTTCAGAACGATTTACCACACAAATCCGTGGTTTAAATCAAGCATCACGTAACGCTAACGATGCTATTTCGCTATCTCAAACAGCGGAGGGTGCACTGGGTGAAATTGGTGCTAACTTACAACGTATTCGTGAGCTAGCGGTTCAGTCAGCCAATGCGACCAACTCTTCATCTGACCGTGCAGCGCTAGATTTAGAGGTGCAACAGCGTTTAGCTGAGGTAGATAGAATTGCCAGCCAAACTTCATTTAATGGTCAAAAAATTATTGATGGTAGCTTTGGTACCGCTGCTTTTCAAGTGGGTGCTAACGTGGGTGAAACCATTACCTTAGATTTAACGACCAGTATGCGTCAAGATCAATTAGGTGCTTATACGAATTCGTCCTCTGTTGATTTAACAACGGTTATATCAGAAGGTACTGCAGCTGTAACAGGTTCAGCTGCGACCTATGCTTTTGACACAGCTGCTTTAGTAGCAGATTACAGTACAGTAGCTGCAGTAGCCGGTACGGACACAGTTGATTTTGCAGGTGGAACGCCAAGTATTGGTGATACAGTAACGGTAAATAACGTCGTTTTTACATTAGCTGATGCAACTACCGCAAGTACAGTTGATTCTGCAACAGCAGTAACGGTTAACGTTGACTTTACTAATGGTGCGACTGCCCAAGATGCAGTAGATGAATTTGTAACTGCTTTTGGTTTAGCAGTAACGGATGCGGGTTCTGCAGGTACAGGAACAGCATTAAGTGGTTTAAGCGTTACTAATGCTGGTGGTACATCTACAACAGCAACTATTGCTGATACTGCAGCTGGTTTGGCTGCAACTCTAAGCAGAACTGTTGCTGCGTCAGATGCAACGGTTGTTCAAAATGTTACAGGTAGTGATGAAGATACCTCAGCTAATGCAACCTTTACTATTACAGACCCAGAGGCTAATGCAATTACGGTCGTACTAGATAGTGATGTGACATCGGCAGCTGACTTGTTAGGTGAAATAACATCTGCAACGGGTTATGGTGCGGCAACATTTACTGCTGCAGTGGATGGAACAGGGATTGTTATCACTGATGGCAGTAACGCTACAGGGAGTTTCGCCATTGGGGGTGCTGATGCCGCAACTATAACTGCACAAAATGTAGCGGGTAGTACAGCCGCAGGTGTTGCTGACGTTGCTTTAGTTGCTGCAAACACTGTTACAGTTGCAGATGATTTCAGTATTCAAATTGGTACAACTGACGCAGTAAGCGTTGCCAATGCAACCTATTCAACCAGCCAAAGTTTAGTGGACGCAGTCAATACAGCACTAGCAGGTAATGCACAAGCTGTGTTAAACGATGATAACACCATGAGTATTATTGCTAATGAGGATGTAACAGTAACCGGAAATACTGGTCTAACAACCTTGGGTTATACAGGTACGGTAGCAGCATCAGGTGATTTAACAACTGCAACAGTGACAACAGTTGCTGATTCTAACGATGCTATCCGTCGTATTGATGCATCATTAACGTCTATTAGTGACTTACGTAGTACTTTTGGTGCGATTCAAAACCGTTTTGAATCTACCATTAGTAACTTAGATACAGCTGTGGAAAGCTTAAGTGCTGCGCGTTCACGTATTCAAGATGCTGATTTTGCATCTGAAACAGCAGCGTTAACCCGAGCACAAATTCTGCAACAAGCAGGTGTGTCTATTTTGTCTCAGGCTAACTCTTTACCACAAAGTGTATTGGGCTTATTACAATAAGGCGATAGCTTATGAGTTTGGCTCTGTTTATTCAGAGCCAAGCTTTTTATAAGCAAGGGGTTTAATATGGAAACGGTTAACTTAATTAATACGGTAGCTAAGTCGGTAGAGCCTAAAACTCCATCGGTCACTGCATCGTCTGTTGAGCGTATTGGAACGGAGTTCGCGGAGTTAAAGCAGCAGCCGTCTGTTGGGCAGGTGTTGTCGAATGGGTTAGTTGAAAAAGAAGGTTCAAATAAAGACGCGATTACAGAGAAAGTGAGTGAGCTGAATAGTTTCGTACAAAATATTCAGCGCGGTATTCAATTCAGTGTAGATGATGATACAGGACACTCTGTTATTACTGTCACCGATAGAGAAACTGGCGATGTGATTAGAACGTTTCCTTCTGAGGAAATGTTGGCGATATCTGCACAGTTAAATGAAACTTTGGCAATGCAAGAAGAGGCTGGCTTAGGTTTATTAGTTAAAGCGAAGGCGTAGGCAAGGTTATTACGTGTAGCCTTGCTTTAAAGGTTTTATGTTAGGAGGTTTATTATGGCAATTTCATCAGCAGGTATTGGCTCGGGCATTGATATTAATTCATTGGTGCAGCAGTTGGTTGAAGCAGAGGGTGCTAATAAATCTAATCGGATTAATTTAAAAGAGGCGGAATTACAAGCCGATATTTCTGCGTTTGGTTCATTAAAAGGCGCGCTATCAATTTTTCAGAAAGCTGTTCAAGATTTACAAGATCCTGCTGATTTTCAAAACCGTTCTGCAACGAGTAGTAATGCCGAGGTGTTTACTGCCAGCGCCGATGAAACGGCGGACTTCTCCCAATATGGGATTGAGGTCGTTCAACTGGCTCAGGCCAATAAGTTAATTACCCAGGCTGGTTTTGCAGATACTGATGCAGTAGGCTCAGGTACGTTAACGCTCGCTCAAGGGTCAGATTCTTTTTCTATTAGTGTAAGCGCAACCGATACCTTAACGGATATACGTGATGCCATTAATGCAGCCACTGATAATACAGGCGTGGGTGCAGCAGTTATTAATGTAGATGATGGCGTGGGTGGCACGGAGCAAAAACTGGTTTTTACAGCTAATGAAACCGGTTTGGATAATGCGATAACGGTTAGCGGTGTAGATGATGATGTTAATGGTTTAAGTTTAACCCGATTATTTAGTGCAAACCTTGATGAACCCGCTGCGGCACTAAATGGGCAAATTAAGGTGGATAACCAGCTGATCAGTAGTCAAAACGATACGTTTAGTGAGGTGATTGATGGCATTACTATTAATGCTGTGTCTGTTGGAGCAGGTGAGTCGTTATCGGTTGCACAAGATAAAGATGCTGTCGAGTTAAAGGTAAATGCTTTTATTGCTAACTATAATGGCTTGGCAGAAACGATTAGTAAATTAGGCGCATACGATGATGCGAGCAAAACTGGGGGCATTTTACTGGGTGACTCTACATTACGTTCGGTACAAGACACTATTCGTCGAGAAATATCAGCATCAGTTGCTGGCTTAGGTGGTGCATTTAGTACGTTGGCTGAACTTGGGGTAACAACAGGGGATGATGGTAAGTTAGCACTAGATGATAAGAGATTTAATGAGGCACTTACGAGTGACTTTGATCAGGTGGGAGATTTATTTGCATCTGACGGTGGAATCGCTAAGAAATTAGATAGCCTTATTGAGGGCTATATTGGCTCAAATGGTTTAATAAAAAGCCGTACAGAAGGTATTCAAAGCACCATTGTAGATTTGGGTGAGCAGCGTGAGAGCCTGAACAGGCGGTTAGCTTCATTGGAAAGCCGGTTAATGGCTCAGTTTACTGCTATGGATACCTTGGTAAGTACCCTGAACAACCAGAGTAGTTTTTTAACCCAGCAGCTTGAAAGTTTGCCGGGCCCTTATATAGCAAAAAGTTAAGTAGTATCAATTGGAGAAGAAAATGAATAATGCAGCAGCATTAAAACAGTACCAGCAAACTAGTGTACATAGTGGGGTGATGGATGCTTCGCCACACCGTTTAATTCAGATGTTATTAGATGGTGCTTTATCAAGGATTTTGTCAGCAAAGGGTTCTATCAAGCAGAACAACATTGTTAAAAAAGGCGAGCAAATTGGCAGTGCAATTTCAATTGTAGAAGGGCTTAAGGCCAGTTTAGATTTTAACCAAAGTGGTGATATCTCTAACAACCTTGATGCTTTATATGAATATATTACGGGCTTATTATTGCAGGCTAATATTAAAAGTGATGCTAGTTTATTGGATGAAGCAGGCAAGTTACTGAGTGAAATCAAAATGGGTTGGGATGCCATTGACCCTAATGCAGCGCAGCGTTAATGACAAGCGATTTACATCAACTACAATCTATTATTTCGGATACAAAAAAGCTAATTCACTTGGCTGAAAACGATGATTGGAATGCAGTAATTGAATTAGAGAAAAGAAGAGATACAGATATAAAAAAGCTGTTTGACGCAAAGCCAGATATTGAGCCGTCTATACTGGCCGAAGGCATTCAGTTTATTTTAGATAAGAATAAAACGCTGACGAAATATTCACATAGCCAAGTAGATAGTATTCGTATGGAAATTTCAAAAGCAGGGCATGCACATGAAGCAATTAATGCCTATTTAACGATAACTTAAACACATTGTTTTGTTACGGCTTGGGTTTTGAGTGCGACTTTACAACAATAAAATTAGCTAGTTTGGCATTAAATATGAAGAAGGTATTTTGCCTAGCAAAAATTCTGAATTTAATAATCAATTAGATGCGGTTTTTTCAAGACAGTGATTTGATTAAATACTTTTAAAAAGCTAAATAGGCTTATACATAATAATTAAGTGTTTAAATGGCCCTTTTTTAAATTTTAGTTTAGCAAGCTTTGGGTATGCAAAAGGTGACAAATGAGTGAGCGGCGAATAAGTTTTTACTAGTAACCCCTTATTTAATGGTGGCCTCTATTTTTTCAGTATCGCCGGAGTTGTCGTTCCAACGGAGTGTTATTGAGTCTCCTTTTTTAGCCCCTTCAAATGAAAATGACAAAAAAGGGTCTTGTGAAACGGATGTACCGAATTGAGCAAGAAAAACAACTTTATCATTACATTCGCACCTTAGTTCTTGGATGTATTTTGCTGGGATTTTCTCACCTGTTTGTATGTTAACACGATGACCTGTTTCCATTGGATGTTGTGCTAAAACACGAACATGAGTGACGTTGTTTTTAATTTTTGCTTTAACATTCATTATTACCTCGAGTTAGTCTAGGTTTTTATAGGTCATTTTTTAAGGAAGAAGCAAGGAGTAATAATGTAACCACTAACCAGGACAACTACTAGTAGCCAATTTTACTTCTTGATTTTTAGAAAAGAGCTTGCCGTCTGATTTGATAACAACGGTGACTATACTGGCTTGCTCTAAACGAATACGTGTAGATAACTCGGGTAGTGTGTCGGCAGGTATTTGGAATGTGGCGGCTAATGGTTGTGGGTTACCCTTTACAAATAAACTAATGGACTCAACATTTTTGATGCTTGTTTTGACAGAGATGGGAACAGCTTCTTTATTATTGGCAATTTTAGGTACTTTAAGTTTTATTCTGTAGCTTTCAATAAGTTCGGTTGAGTCAAATAGGTTTCTGTATGCATCGTCTAGATTTTTTGAATAAAAGGCAGTACTGCTCCAAACGGCCAACACCTTAAGGGGAGCCATTAATATTAAACAGGCCGTTGAGCTAATAGTTAAAAATTTTCTACGTGAAATGGCCATATCTTTTCCAGTTGCTAGTCAGTTCTAAGTATATATACCTTCTTTAAATTGGGGCCGGTTGTTTGTATGAATTTTAAGGGTAAGCCAATTATTTGGGTTAGTGCTTTATGTGTAGGTAAAATAACGTAGGGTAAGATAATTTTTAAAGGCATGGTGGTGAATTATCTGACAATATCTTTGTTGGTAAGTATCTCTAGATGAAGCTGCCTTATAATGTTAATGGATCTGCTCCCTTTGTTAATGTAGGAGGTTTTTTAAGTTAACTCTGCAACGAGGGGGTTTTAAGGAGATGTCCTCCCTCTATACTTAAAATAGCTAATCAACCTAATAGTTTAAAGCTGATTAGCCTGAGGTAGGCATTGAAATATACGGATACTTTATAATCTATTAAGCATGTCTTGTGCTCTTTGTTTTTCTTCATCGTTATTTGATGAGGCTAATATTTCATTTAAGACATGATGAGCTGATTCAGTATCTTCCATTTCAATAGATGCTTGAGCGAGTGCGAATTGAGCGTCAAAATTCTCAATAGAGCTATCAGCGGGTGGTGCGTCAATTTCAATTTCGTTAAGTGTAAGCTCTATGTCTTCATGGGTATCAGCTTGCTCTTCTATTGTTGGCTCATTTTTTATCAGATCGAAATCAAACTCGAATTCACTATTTGTAGCTTCATTAGCTGGTTCCTCAGCAGCTTGAGGTTCATCAGGATATTCAATTTCATTTTCAGAGGCGCTTTGTTGCTCTGGCGCTGATATCGAGGGGCTTTCAATCTCTTCATTAATAGGGGGTAAAAATAGTGTAGAGTCTGGGTTTATCTCGACACCCATATCAGAAATATTATTCCATGTGTCAGGGTCTGATTCTTTTAGAGCAGATAGGGAGCTGGCAAGTTCTTCAAAAGCATCAGAGTTAGCTGATGAAAAGTATATGTCCAATAATTTTAGTTTGTAGCTTAAGTTATCAGGGTCGTCTTTCAGAGCGTTGGTGATTAGGTCTTCGGCTTGTTGGAACCGACCATAAGCAATATATACATCACACTCGGTTAGAGGGTCAGCTTCTTGTGAATGTTGGTTTGCATTAAATTCGCTTGGTGAGAATTCACTTAACAGTGGTTCTTCCAAGGTCGTTGTTGGGCTAATATTTTCTTCAGCTGTGTTAACTGCAGAAGGTGAGGCTTCGGTAAAGGCATTATCATCTTTGGGGTTAGACGTTTCTTTTTTGCGGCGAGCTAAAAATAGCGCAAGTAACGCGATGACTAAGCCGCCGCCATACAGTGGTAAATTATGCTCACTTTCTTCTTCGACGACAGGTGTTTTATTGGTGGTGGGTTGAGGTTTTTTAACAGGTGTTGGCTCAGCGGCAGCTGGCTGTGACTGAAGTTGTGCTAATTGCTCATCCTTTAAAGCGAGTAGGCGTTGAAGCTTATCAACTTGCGACTCTAAATCATTGAGGCGTGACTTAACGTCTTTGTTTTCCTCTTCAAGAGTTGCTGCCATTTCAATAGCAATATTGGCCTGATTGATAGGATTTGTTGAGCCGGTTGGGGTTCCTGCTGTATTACCTTCAACAGGTGCTTCTGGGGTGCTTTCTTGTGTAGGCGTTAATAGCGTTAGTTTTGCCTCCACTTCGTTATTTTCAAGTTTTTTTTTCAGACTAGGTTCAGTTGCAGCAGGCCGAGCTTTTTCATTTGCTTTTGCAATAGCTGTTGGCGCACTAGCTGCTTTAGTGGAGGAGGACCATAAAGCATTTTGCTCACTGTAGTCATTATTAGCTTGAGTAGGGGTTCTGCTGCCTATTTGTTCGTTGCTAGGAAGCTGAAGAATGGCGCCTTTTTTTAAGGCATTAATATTTTTTTTATAAAAGGCCCTTGGGTTGTTATCGTACAGTGCCAGCATCACTTGTTGATGTGTAGCAGTGTAGTTATCGCCCATTAGCTTTTTAGCGATACCCCAAACCGTATCATTACTTTTAGTTGGACCGTACTCGGTTGCTGGGGTGACTGCTGTTGCGGGGGTAACATAACGGCTGACAGCTTGAGTTGTAGTTTCGGTTGACGTGATTTGTGGTGTTTTAGGTAACGCTATTGGCGTTGTTCTAACATCAGACATCGTAACAGGCGGGTCCAAAAGAATGGTGAATTCTTTTAGTGTTCGACCTTGAGGCCACTCAACTTCAAGTATGAAATTGACAAAAGGTTCTTTTATGGTTGAACTAGAGCGAACATCGACGGTAATTTCACCGTTTTTTGTAAGTGTGGGAGTAAATTTTAATTCAGTTAGATAATGAGGTCTATCAATACCAGCTTTTGCAAACGCTTCTCGAGAAGCAATGCTGATTCGAATGTTACTAGGGTCTTCTTTTGTAGAACCAACTAGAGGGATTTGAGCGTTTAATAATTGGTTTAAAGAAGAATGAGTTTTGATTTCCCCGACACCTAATGCGTAAACGCTGGCTGAGTTTAGCAGGCAGAGTGCGGCAATAGCTTTAGTTGGTTTGTTCATTTTGTTGCTCCTAAACTAACAGTAGTGTTTTATCCCTAAAATTTATCTCTAAAAAAGAGTAAAGCGATGAAATATTAAATTAATATCAACTATAGACTAAAGATATTTTTTTACTAGTACTTCAGCGATTTGCACACTATTTAATGCTGCTCCTTTGCGGACATTGTCTGCAACAACCCACATATCAAGCCCTCTTGGATGTGAAATGTCTTCTCGGATTCGGCTAACATACACATCATCGTTCCCAGCTGATTCAGTGACAGCAGTGGCGTAACCGCCATCAATAGCTTCATCCATTAGAGTGATGCCGTTGAAATTTGACATTAGTTCACGTGCTTTTGTTGCGGTTATTTTTTCTTTCGTTTCGATATGGAGCGCTTCTGAGTGACCATAAAAAACAGGCACACGAACAGCCGTTGGGTTCACCTGAATTGAATCATCATTAAAAATTTTCTTGGTTTCCCAAACCATTTTCATTTCTTCTTTTGTGTAGCCATTTTCTTGAAAAACATCAATTTGAGGTAACACGTTAAAAGCAATTTGTTTTGGGTATACCTTCGCTTCAGCATTTTTACCATTGAGTAATTTGGCAGTTTGGCCCGCTAGCTCTTCAATAGCACTTTTTCCAGTACCTGATACGGCTTGGTAGGTGGCAACGTTAATTCTCTCAATACCCACAGCATCGTAAATAGGTTTAAGTGCGACCAACATTTGAATAGTAGAACAATTTGGATTAGCGATAATGCCTCTGTTTGTATGCCGTGCGATGGCTTCTGGGTTAACTTCTGGAACAACGAGTGGGATGTCATCGTCATAACGGAAGTGGGATGTATTGTCGATAACAATGCAACCAGCCGCTGCAGCGATGGGGGCGTACTCAGCAGACACTGACCCTCCAGCAGAAAATAGACCGATTTGAACCTGGCTAAAATCGAAGTCTGCAAGGTTGCCAATTTTTAAATTTTTGCCATTATACTGAATGTTTCCTCCAGCAGAACGGCTGCTTGCTAATGGGTATATGTTTCCAACGGGGAAGTTTCTTTCCTCTAGGATTGAGAGCATCGTTTCGCCAACAGCTCCGGTTGCACCTACAACAGCAATATCATATGTTTTCATTTACGTGTATTCCTACTTAAAACTGATTCATTTAAAGTGAAAACGTCATCTTATATAGATGTAAATAAGATGACGTTGTGTGTTTTGTTACTAAGCAGTTGCTCAGTAGATGGTTAAACTTTAGCAATCAAGAACGTTGAACATTCGAGCTGTAATATCTTGCACGCTTCCAACGCCAGAAATAGTGTGAAATTTAAGAGGTGCTGATTTAGCTGCCGTAGAGTAATAGTCAATTAACGGCGAGGTTTGTTCGTGGTAGGTGGCTAAACGATCTCTAACAATCTCTTCATGATCATCGTCACGTTGGATTAACGGCTCTGAAGTCAGATCGTCTAGACCTTCCTGCTTAGGTGGATTGTAGATCAGGTGATAGGTCCTGCCTGAATCTAAATGTACGCGTCTGCCGGCCATCCGGCGTACAATTTCTTCGTCATCAACTGCAATTTCAACAACATGGTCTATTTCAATACCCATGTTGGCAAGCCCATTTGCTTGTGGAATAGTACGAGGAAATCCATCTAGTAGAAAACCGTTAGTACAATCATTCTCAGAGAGACGCTCTTGAATTAAACCTAGGATTAAATCGTCAGATACAAGACCACCTGTATCCATTATTTTTTTGGCTTCGATGCCCAATGGCGAGCCAGCTTTAACAGCTGCACGTAACATATCACCGGTAGAGATCTGAGGAATGCCGAACTTCTCAGTTATAAACTGTGATTGAGTGCCTTTGCCAGACCCTGGACCACCTAATAAAATTATGCGCATTAATTTCTTTTATCTAGTTATTTTAATCGCGCAAAATACCATAATATGTATGTTTAATCCAGTTGTAAGCGTCTGGAAGAGCTTATATCGCTAATTGTCTAATAGATGATTCTATCTCATGGTTTTTTTGCATTAAGGTCTCTAGTTCATTCAGCACAACAGAAGAGCTAATGCCTAAGCGAGAGCATAAGTCCTCGTTTAAGGCATCTTCACGGTGGTCACCTAAGTCGTGAAGGCCTAGCGCGTTATTTACCAGAGCAATGAGGTTGTAATAGTTTGCATGCTCTCCTACGTAATTTATGGAGTGATGTTCGCGCGTAACTATAATTACTTCTTTAGGTAGTAACCATTTTTCTAATAACCAAGACCCTAATTCGGCGTGCCCCATATTAATAGCGTTTTGGCCAATTCCCATGCCCAAAGCATGTTGTTCAATAGATGTAATAGGGCGGGTTAAGTTAGCTGCATAAAGCCGATTGAGTAAGAAGAACTCAGGCTGAAATAAGTGACCTAATAATAGAAAGCCGATGTTATGTAATAAGCCGCACAAATAACTTAGGTCTGGTTTAGTTCGGTTGTTTTTGGGTAAGTGTTTTGAGAGGGATTGAGCCAAGGTAGCGCTGTAGATGGCATGTTTCCAAAATGCTTTTAAACCCAAAGGTCCATCTGGTGGGTTTTTAAGCTCTTTGCCTAATGACAAACCTAGGGCAATATTGATGACTGAATTAAAGCCTATTACTCGGGTGATAGCGTCATTGATGGAGTTGATTTCACCTTGATAGTTGAAGAACGCAGATTTTGAATGATGTATTATTTGGGCGCTTAAGCTCGGGTCTTTGAGGATTAAGGCGGCTAAATCAGCAATATCAGCATTTTTATTATTTTTTAGAAGAATTAACTCGCTTGCCATTTGAGGCATGGCAGGGAGCTTATATAGACGTTCTAATTTGTGTTTTTTTTCATGGTTAGGTGTGAACGGTGTTTTGCTGGTTGGGCAATTAGGACTCAACTTAATAGAAGGGGCTGCTTCAGTAAATGACAGATATTCACTTTTTTTTACAAGCTTAAGGAGTGTTTCAGGGGCTATCTTTATTAGAAGCCCTGCTTGATCTGTTTCGATAATGACAAATTCATATGATTTAACTGTTAGTGCAATAAGCACTCGGTCAGCGTTACTTGGGTTAAATGGTAAGGTTTGTTTGTAATCGGTACCGGTAGAGGCTAGGTGGCTATCATTGTAGGGAATTAGGCTGCTAGGATGGTCGTTGGATATATCAAGTTGTTTGAAGTTAATGATTTCATCAAAAGGCATTATCGCTAATGCCATCTCTTTATCAGTTTTTAAAAATACGTGGCGGAGCATACAAGTATTTGAATTGCTTAGCTCTTTAGAGTTCTCTTCTAATGTGTTTTCTGCTTTAACGGATATGAACTCAACCGCATCGGATTTTAGCAAGGTAGTTTGATTTTTTAAGTAGACCATTTGCTGATGTTCCCTATAGTTTTATATAGGGATAATAGCAATCTCATCAAAGATAGTTGGGAGTAAAGTCACATCTTTGAGTGTCGGCTCGGCAGCGTAAGAAGCGTGGGGTGAAGTTTTTCAAAGGATACAAAAAAGCCCTGCTGAACAGGGCTTTTTTAAATGTTGCTATTTATTGAGGCGTCTTACTGTTTGGTTATTTTTATATCCGCTTTTTTTCTAAGCTCATTAATATGCTTTTGAATACTCTCTTGTTCCAAGGTAGCAGTTATACTGGATTTTACTTCTTCAAACGTAGGAGGGGTGCCTTTACGCTGCCCACCACGCAAAATGATATGCCAACCAAATTGAGTCTGAACGGGCTGTTTTGTGTAGGTATTATCTTTTAGTGCCAGTACGGCCTGAGAAAATTCAGGCACCATTCGCTGAGGAGAAAACCAGCCTAAATCGCCCCCTTTGGGCGCACTGGGGCCGGTTGAGTATTCCTTAGCTAAGTCGGCAAACTTGTTACCTTTAGAGAGTTTTTGAATCACCTCTTTTGCGGTAGCCTCTTCAGTGACTAGGATATGACTCGCTTTAAGCTCGGTGACGTCCATTTTACCAATTTTAGAGTCATATTCTTTTTTGAGGAGTTCTTCAGCGATAGGGTTATTATCTAGGAAGTTAATCATCGCAACTTGAGATAGCATGCTTAAATTGATGAAATTCATCCTGGCTTTAAAGTCATCCGTTTTTTCTAATTTGTTTTTAAGAGCCTCTTCTTTTAACAGCTGCATATTAATAATATCATCAACAAGCTGATTCATTGGTGCGCTGTTTTTAGGGTCAATTTGGCGCCTTTCTAATGCGTAAAACTGAAGCATTGATTGATTTAATTTTGTCCCATTAACGGTGGCAATCGTAGCGTTATCCTCTGCAAACGTTTGTTGCGCAATACTTCCCATTAAAATTGAAGCAATGATTGCTAGTTTAACCTTCATTTAGATCTCCTGTTGTGGTTGTTGTTCTTCTGGTGTAAAAGCCTTAATGCTTAAAGCGTGAATGTCATTCTTCATCATGTCACCTAAAGCACCGTAGATTAACTGGTGACGCTGGATGCGCGATTTATTAGCAAACTTATCTGAGACGATAGTGAGGTAAAAATGCCCTCCGCCTGATTTAGCGCCTTCGTGTCCAGCATGTGCCTGGCTATCGTCTAATACTTGAATGAACTCTGGCTGAATAGCTTCATTCAGGGTGTTTTTAATAATCTCTGTACGATTTGTCATTTTCTTGAAATAGTCCTAGTTATTGTCGTCTGATATTTTGATAGGTTCTTCGATATGTTTCATTAAGTAAAAGCCTTGAGCAACGATGAAAGCTATGGTTAATCCAAGCATGCCAAATAACTTGAAGTTTACCCAAGTATCGGTGTCGAAACTGTACATAACGTAAAGATTCAAAAGGCCTAGCGCAATAAAAAAAAGAGCCCAAATAGTATTGAGTTTTGTCCAAATCTTTTCTGGGAGCGATAGTCCACTGCCCATCATACGTTTAATGAGTGGTTTTTTGCCGATAAAATGACTGAGAAGGCAAGCTAGTGCAAAAAGCCAGTTAATAATAGTGGGTTTCCATTTGATAAACGTTTCATCCTGTAAGTAAAGAGTGGCTCCACCAAATATAAGGATGATTAAAAATGTCATTAAATGGCTGGACTCAACAACTTTGTTTTTAAGCCAAAAAACACTGACTTGAATACACGATGCAGCAATAGCGACAACAGTTGCTGCATAAATTCCTTGCCATTTGTAAGCGATAAAAAATAATAAAATAGGGAAAAAATCTGTTAAAAACTTCATCGGGTCAGTCGTTATTAATTAGACGGAAAGGTCTATGCCTAGCTGCTCTTGAAGTTCGTCACGTAAGCTTTGTGTTTCTAACGCTTGATTATCAAGGTAGGACTGAATAGATTTTTGGTTCTTCATGTTAGTATCATCAAACCTAAAATTTGCCTTTTGGCTGCTATCGAGAGCTTCAATTTGCTGAAATAATTCAGACTGGACAAGGCTACCTGATGCTAAGGGACTGTTTTCTCGCTGATCTTTAGCTTGAGTTTTCTCGACATCTAGCTCACCGGTTAATGCTTTACTGACCGTCTTTTTAGGAGACGGCGTTAAGTTAACGATGGATAAGTTTGGTTGAATGTTCATGAGTGATCATTGTTACAATACCGATTAAGATTATTTTCAAGTATGCAACGTCTATTCGTTTTTTTAAATCAGCAATTTAACACAATTAATCAGATTTCACTATGAGTCCATTAGAACGCTATTTGGTCGATCAAGCACAAAACGGTTTTATCAATGATCGTGCGCAGAAAGTTATTATTGAACGTTTAAATGATCTGCACGAAGAGTTACAAAAACCTGTTGTTGAAGTGGTTGAAAAAAATGGAATTTTTTCCAGATTTAGGCAGAGAAAGGAACCTGTTATAAAAGCAGCTAAAGGGCTTTATTTGTGGGGTGGTGTCGGGCAAGGAAAAACATACCTGATGGATATTTTTTTTGATTCACTGCCGTTTAAAGAAAAGCAACGCACTCATTTTCACCGCTTTATGCAAGGGGTTCATCAGCAATTAGGTGCGATAAAAAATGTTGAAGATCCTTTGCAAGTCGTGGCTGATAAAATTGCGAGTGAATCTAGAGTACTCTGTTTTGATGAGTTTTTTGTGTCAGATATTACTGATGCAATGTTACTTGGGCGTTTGTTCGAGGCTTTATTTAAACGTGGTATATGCCTTGTGGCTACATCGAACATTGAGCCGGATGGTTTATATAAAGGTGGGCTACAGCGCGCGCGTTTTTTGCCTGCTATTACTGCGCTGAAAAAACATTGTGATGTGCTGAAGCTAGATAGTGGAACCGATTACCGATTACGCGAACTGGAGCAGGCAGAAATCTATCATTGGCCGCTAGATCAGCAGGCGAATACGGTATTGACAGAGCTTTTTGAACACTTATCTGCCAGTGATGTGGAGCCTGAATCAATCCTTGAAATAGAAGGGCGTATGATAGAGGTTAAGCGATGTGCAGAAGGGGTTGTTTGGTTTGATTATCAAGCGGTTTGCGATATTCCACGCGGTGCAGCTGATTATATTGAAATATCACGTTGCTACCATACGGTTTTAGTTTCAAATGTGCTAGTAATGAACGATATGACCAATGACTTAGCGAACCGCTTTATTAACTTGGTTGATGAGTTGTATGATCATAATGTTAAATTGGTGATATCAGCAGAGGTGTCTGCCGATAAATTATATCAGGGCAAAAAATTGGCTTTTCAGTTTGAGAGGACGGTGAGCCGGCTGCTTGAAATGCAATCACACGAATATTTAGAAAGACCCCATTTACCATAAAAATAGGAAAGAAACATGGATAAACAAACTCAACTTGAAATTGAAGCGGCCTCATTTAGACGGATCCTAAAACACTTCCAAACCAAGACCGATGTGCAAAATATTGAATTGATGAATTTGGCTGATTTTTGCCGTAATTGCTTTGCTAAGTGGTATATGGCTGAAGCGAAAGAACGTGACGTTGATATGAACTACGATGCAGCACGAGAAGTTATTTATGGAATGACCTATGATGAATGGAAAAAACTACATCAAAAACCTGCGACTGCTGAGCAACTAGCGATATTTGAAGAAGGTGAAAAAAGACGTAAAGGGCAATCTTAGTAAACTTAAAAACAAGGAAGGTAAGGTATGAGTGAATTACAGAATCAGCCATTAGAAGCTAACTCGGGCAATGCGAAAGTAGTCTATTTTTTATATTTAGCCAGTCTAATATTTGGTGTTACGTCATTTATTGGCGTAGTGATGGCGTATATGAATCGGCAGGATGCAGAGCCTTGGCTGCAAACACATTATCAATTTCAAATAAGAACATTTTGGCTAGGCATTTTGTACGCGTTTATTGCCTTTATTCTTGTTTTTGTGCTGATTGGTTATGTGTTGTTTTTTGTTATCTTAGTTTGGATGATTGTGCGTTGTATTTCAGGAATGAAGGCATTGGATAAACAGCAAGCTATTGTAGAACCAGGCCGGTGGGGTTTTTAGTAATTTAGCTTTAGCGCTTTTGCCCTTGGTATTCCAGTTACTAAGGGCAAAAAGTCTTATTTATAAGCTCGCTTGGCTGAACTTTATTAAGTCATCGTGACTAATTCTTCAGCATTGGTCGGGTGAATAGCAACGGTGTCATCAAAATCTTTCTTAGTCGCGCCCATTTTAATGGCCACAGCAAAACCTTGAAGTATTTCGTCAGAGCTTTCACCAAATAAGTGACAGCCGACCACTTTTTCTTCTTCACCAACTGTTACCAGCTTCATCGTGGTGGGTTGCTTGTTGGTAGACAGTGCTTGGGTCATCGGGTTGAAACTGGATGTGTAGATTTTTACCGCTTCGCCATGCTGTTCTTTAGCTTGCTGCTCTGTCAGCCCAATGGTACCAATCGGTGGGTGAGAGAAAATAACACTGGGGATGAGGTTATAATCCAACTTCCGGTCGCTTTTTTTATTAAATAGACGATCACTTAAACGACGAGCAGCAGCAATAGCAACCGGCGTTAAGGCGATTCTTCCTGTCACATCACCAACAGCATAAATGCTTTTTTGAGCGGTTTCTTGCCATTCGTTTGTTTCAATAAAGTCGCGTGAGTTTGTTTCTAGCTGAACGTTTTTAAGGTTTAATCCTTCAGTGTTAGCATCGCGGCCAATAGCCCATAATACCTCGTCAAACTCACCGTCTAAAATACCTTGTTCAGTATGGATAATTAATTTTCCATGAGCGTTTTTCTCTATCGATACAGGTGAACTATTGGTTTCAAGTGTAATACCTTGGTGAGCCATGGCCTTAGCGAGTTCTTTTCCTAGCATATTGTCAAACTGTCTAAGTGCTTGTTCGCCACGGATCACTAAGCTTACTTGAGTGCCTAAGGCTTGAAATACTCCTGCCAATTCTACGGCGATAAAGCCCGCGCCAATAACGGCTACTTTTTTGGGCTGTGTTTCAAGCTCAAAAAAACCATCTGAAGTGATGCCATGCTCAGCACCTGGAATATTCGGTATAGACGGTTTGCCGCCAGTGGCGATAAGGAAGCGTTCGGCAGTGATTTGTTTGCTGCCAACTTGAATGGTGTGAGGGTCAATAAAAGTAGCCTTACCTTCAATATGGTCTACACCGTTATTGACTAGGTTGTTCGCATAGATACCATTAAGGCGTTCAATATAGGCATCACGGTTTTGTTTAAGTTCCGTCCAGTTAAACCCGTTTAGAGAGGTATCAAATCCATACTGACTGGCTGCATGAATCGCATCAGCAGTTGCGGCGGCAAACCACATGACTTTTTTTGGAACGCAGCCGACATTGACGCAAGTACCCCCTAGGCGTGCTTGTTCAATAACAGCACATTTTGCGCCGTAAGAAGCAGCTCTATTAGCACCCGCTATGCCGCCGCTTCCACCGCCAATGGCGACTAAATCATAATCATATTTCATAAGGATTCCAATTAGTTATAATATTATCTTAAAGTAAAATATTCTCTAAAACTTTTTCATAGGTTAGTGAAAGTGTGTCTAAATCATCGATACTAACGCATTCGTTAATTTTATGAATGGTGTCGTTAATAGGGCCCAGTTCAATCACTTGCACACCGTAGGGTGCGATAAAGCGCCCATCGGATGTGCCACCACCCGTTGATAACTCAGTCTGTAGCCCCGTGACTTCCATAATGGCTTTTTCAACAGCCTGGGTCAATTCGCCGGGTTCGGTTATAAACGGTAGGCCAGAGAGGTTCCAAGTCAGCTCGTAATTATCGGACTGTTGATCAACAATATAGGTAATGCGGCTTTTAATGGTTTCTGGTGTGAGTTCATTGGAAAAACGTAAATTAAAGATGAGTTCTAACGAGCCCGGTACAACGTTGGTAGCCCCTGTGCCTGCCTTGATATTGGAAATTTGAAAGCTGGTCGGCGGGAAGAATTCATTGCCGTTATCCCAGGTTTCTTTGGTTAAATTACTAAGAATGGGCGCGAGTGCATGGATAGGGTTTTCAACCAGTTCTGGGTAGGCGACGTGGCCTTGTTTACCTGTGAGGGTTAAATAACCATTGATAGATCCACGACGACCGACACGAACCATATCGCCAAAAGTTTTATGGCTAGTCGGTTCACCAACAATACAGTAATCAATTTTATCACCACGAGCATCTAGCGCTTCGATAACTTTAACAGTTCCATCAGTGGCGGGGCCTTCTTCATCACTGGTAATAAGGAAGCCAATAGAGCCGTTAGCTTCGTCACCTTTGTGTTCTTTGTTAAGCTTAGTAATAAAGCCATCGCAAGCTGTTAGCATGGCGGCAAGGCTGCCTTTCATATCAGCCGCACCACGAGCATAAAGGTGCCCATCTTTAATGGTTGGTTCAAAAGGGGGTGAGTCCCATTGCTCTAAGGGCCCCGTCGGTACGACATCGGTATGGCCTGCAAAAACAAACAAGGGGGCAGTGACACCACGCCGCGCCCACATATTTTTGGTGTCGCCAAACTCCATCCATTCAATAACAAAGCCTCGTTGTTGAAGGTAATCGGCCATTAAATCCATGCAACCGGCATCGTCTGGTGTCAGCGATACTTTTTTTAGCAGTGCTTGGGTCAGCTCCAGTGTTTCACTCATGATGATGGAAATAGTTGTTGATAGGCTGCATCAGAAAAACCCAATTCTAGCGAGCTTCCGGTGTTAAGAATAGGGCGTTTAATAATGGCAGGGTTCTCGAGCATAATTAATAAAGCGGATTCTTTGTTAATGGCGTCTTTTGTTTCTTCCGGTAGTTTACGCCATGTAGTGCCACGCTTGTTAAGTAAAGCCTCCCAGCCAAGCGTAGACTCAAGTGACGATAAAAGTTCGTCACTTAAGCCATCTTTGCGGTAGTCATGAAAGGTAAACTCAACACCTTTTTCATCAAGCCATTTTTTGGCTTTTTTAATGGTGTCGCAGTTTTTAATGCCATACATAACAACAGACATATTAATCCCTTAATAAATCGTTTAAACCCGTTTTACTGCGTGTTTTCTCATCTACTGTTTTGATGATGATGGCAGCATATAAACTATGTGAGCCATCTTTTGCAGGTAAGTTGCCTGGTACGACAACAGAATAAGGTGGAACGCGACCGTATATGGTTTCGCCTGTTTCACGGTTATAGATTTTGGTGCTTTGGCCGATGTAAACGCCCATGGAGATAACAGAGCCTTCACCAACAATAACGCCTTCTACGATTTCTGATCGCGCGCCGATAAAGCAATTATCTTCAATAATGGTTGGGCCGGCTTGTAAAGGTTCCAATACACCACCGATGCCAACACCGCCCGATAAATGAACATTTTTGCCGATTTGCGCACATGAACCAACGGTTGCCCAACCATCGACCATTGAACCACTGTCGACATAAGCGCCGATATTAACGAAGGACGGCATTAACACAACATTAGGACCAATAAATGAACCGGCACGAACGACTGAACCGGGTACAGCACGCATGCCGCCATTTTTAAAGTCTTCTTCTGAGTAGTGCGCAAATTTAGTTTCTACCTTGTCGTAGTAGCGGTTTTCATCACTATCCATCACGCGGTTATCGTTAATTTTAAATGATAGTAATACGGCTTTTTTTAACCATTGGTTAACAACCCACTCACCGTCTTTCTTTTCAGCGACGCGCCCTTCGCCGCTATCGAGTAGGGCTAGCGCTTTTTCTACGGCATTGCGAATATCGGTTGAAACTGTTTTGGAATCAAAGTCGGCACGATTTTCAAAGGCTTCGTTAATGATATTTTCTAGGTTTTGCATGAGTTTATCCTGTTATCTATGGGTTAATTATTTTTAAAGAGTCTGTATAAATTGTTTAATTCGATGAGCGGCGTCTAAACATTCGTCAACCGGTGCGACGAGTGCCATACGTATGTGATTTATACCGGGGTTGCCGTCTGCTGTGTCACGCGCGAGGTATTGGCCCGGTAATACAGTAATGTTTTGTTGAGCAAACAGTTGTTGGCTAAAGTCGATGTCTGAAATGGGTGTTTTTGCCCATAAATAAAAGCCGGCATCGGGCGCTTTAACATCTAAGCTATCGCTTAGAACAGTTAAAACATCGCTAAACTTTTGACTATATAAAAGTCGGTTTTGTTTTACGTGTTCCTCATCATTCCAAGCGGCAATACTGGCATGCTGGCTAGGTGTTGGGAGGGTGCAGCCATGGTATGTTCGGTAGCTAAAATAGCTTTTTAGAACAGTCGCATCGCCGGCAACAAACCCAGAGCGTAAACCGGGTGCGTTGGAACGCTTTGATAAACTATGAAAAACGACGCAGCGAGCAAAATCTTTGTTGCCCATTTGCTCACTGACTTCTAATAAACCCAGCGGTTTAGATTGGCCAGTGTTGTAAATTTCTGAATAACACTCATCGGCAGCAATAATAAAATCATAACGGTGCGCCAATTCAATAAGCTGTTTCAGTTGTTCTGCCGTATGTGTTGCACCGCTTGGGTTGCCAGGATTACATACATAGAGTAACTGGCAGTTTTTCCAGCTGTCAGCACTGATGCTGTTGTAATCAGGTAGGTATTTGTTTTCTTTATCGCAATTGATAAAGTAGGGCCGTGCACCTGCTAATAAGGTGGCGCCCTCATAAATTTGATAGAAAGGATTCGGCATCATCACGAGGGCATTATCGCTTCGTTGCACAACACATTGTGCAAACGAGAAGAGCGCTTCACGCGTGCCACTCACCGGTAAAATCTGAGTGTCTGGATTGATGGCACCTGTGTCGATGCTAAAACGCTGAGCTAACCAACAAGCAATGCTTTGACGTAAAGCATCGAGCCCTTTTGTTGTAGGGTATTGGCCTAAGGTGTGCAAATGCTTCAATAACGCATCGGTTATTATTTGAGGCGTAGGGTGCTTTGGTTCGCCAACAGATAACGCAATATGCTCAATATCACTGGGAGGACGAATGCCTTGTTTGAGTTTTGCTAGTTTCTCAAATGGGTAGGGTTGAAGATGTGCCAGATCTTGATTCATAAGAAGTTAGGTGCTTTTTCGTAACGCGATAGTATAGGTGATTAGCGTTTAGGATAAAATCGCCAAACTTATAATAATATGATATTGAATGAATAATAGATTGCTACAGGTTTTTGCTAAAGCGCCAATACGAGGGTTTGTTAAAACTCGCTTAATAACTGAATTGGGTGAAAAAGCAGCCACCGATGTATACGTAGAGCTATTAGAGCATACCTTGCAAGTTGCGTTAAGCGGCCACTTTAAAGTGCAAATATGGTGTGCCCCTAGTCAGCAGCATGAATTTTTTCAACGCTATGCAGCAGAGGAAGAGGTTTCATTAAAAGACCAATCAAACTTGGGTTTAGGTGAGCGGATGCTGTTTGCGCTTAAGCAAGGGCTTGAGGAGCATGATGAGGTTGTGTTGATCGGAGCTGATTGCCCAGTTATCACTGCGGAATATTTGACTAGAGCGTTTGAGGCGTTAGGTTCCTCAGATGTTGTTTTGGGCCCGGCAGAAGATGGTGGGTTTGTCTTAATTGCTTGTCGAAAAATGGATGCAAAGATGTTTGATGATGTCAGATGGAGTAGCTCGACAGTGTTAGAGCAAACGCTTGATGCGCTAACAAAGGTTGAACTCAGTAGCCAATTGTTACCGGTGCTGTGGGATGTAGATACACCAGCTGATGTAAGGCGATGGCGACAGAGGTGAGATTAGTTTTTTTAATAAGCCCTTAAGTATTTATGCTTAGTAGGGGTGTCTACAAATCTATACATTAGCTGTGTGGTATTTGTTCAAGGGGTTTGTAAAAACCTTCTTAAGTTTATAAAGGGCACGCTATAATGAGCAATTAAATAAACAATCATTATTTATACACTAATGCATGCTGCTGCTTCGCAATCTGAAATTGTAAAATCAACCAAGCTATCTAAGCTATATGCCGGTAAAGCGGTTGTTAATAAGCTTGATCTGACGATAGATTCAGGCTGTTTTTGTGGGATTTTGGGGCCAAATGGCGCAGGTAAAACCACTACATTAAGGATGTTAGTAGGCCATTGCCCTATGGACTCGGGTGAGCTGTCTATTTTAGGTTTAGCCATGCCAGAAAACGCTTCGTTGGTCAGGGAATCTATAGGTGTGGTTCCTCAAATGGATAATTTAGACGCTGATTTTAGTGTTGAGGAAAACTTATATGTTTATGGGCGGTTTTTCGGTCTCAGTTCTGTTGTGTTAAAAGAACGGACAAAAGAGCTGCTTGAATTTGCCTCATTAGAAGAAAAGGCTAAATGTAAAATCTCCGAGTTATCAGGTGGGATGAGACGGCGTCTGACCTTGGCCAGAGCATTGATTAATAAACCTAAGTTGTTAATTTTGGATGAGCCGACTACTGGCTTAGACCCACAGGCACGTCAAGCGATATGGCAAAAGTTACGTGAATTAAAAAAACAAGGCTTAACGCTCATTTTAACAACACATTATATGGAAGAGGCTGAACGTTTATGTGATCGGGTGATTGTCATGGATCAGGGTGAAATAATGGCTGATGCCGCGCCAAAGGAGCTCATTAAAGGTGAAATTGAATCACATGTTCTTGAGGTGCATGCCGCGTCAGAAGCGCTGCTTGAACAGCTGCGTTGCGATAGCTCCATTGCGCGTTTTGAAAAATCAGGTGATATCTGCTTTTTTTATGGCGAAAAGTTAAATCATGCATTAGAGGTTTTAGAAGAAAGTTCGCATGATGATTATTTGTTTCGACCTGCGAACTTGGAAGATGTGTTTATCAAATTAACAGGGCGGGATCTTCGTGAGTAAGTTAGCGAGAGTGTGGCTTTTTTTAGCAAGAAGTCAGTCAATTTGGTCGAGACATATTCGAGTTTGGAGTAAGTTAGCTGGGCCATCTTTAATGGGTAATTTTGGCGAACCGGTGCTTTATTTATTGGTATTAGGCTATGGGCTAGGTCAGTTTGTCGGTGAAGTTGAAGGTTTAACCTACATGGCTTTTTTAGCATCTGGGGTGGCTTGTACAAGCGCGGTTAATGCCGCTAGCTTTGAAGGCATGTATTCTGCTTATACAAGAATGGAAGTTCAGCAAACATGGTTGGGTATGTTAGCCACACCTATTAATGTTGGAGAAGTTGTTTTTGGAGAAATACTTTGGGCAGCAACTAAAAGTTTGATTAGCGTCAGTGCTATCTTAATCGTCTCGATGGTATTGGGTTTGATTGCAGACGGCTGGGCCCTATTTATTTTGCCGGTCGCTTTTCTCACGGGATTGTGTTTCGCATCCTTAGCATTAGTGGTGACCTCTAGCGCTAAAAGCTATGACTTTTTTCTTTATTACAGCACCTTGTTTATTACACCGATGGTGTTATTGAGTGGCGTCTTTTTTCCTATTGATACATTACCAAATGCGGTTCAATGGTTAAGTAAAGTGTTACCCCTATATCACGCGATTTCTTTAGTACGCCCGTTAATGACGGGCGGTGAGCTTACATCGGTGTTTTTGCATTTGTTTGTATTAGCGACCTTTGGTTCAGCTGCTGCAACACTCGCTACTTACAGGATCAAGAAAAGACTCATCAGATAAGTTATTTTGTTGAAAAAAAAGGACTAGAGGAGCGACTGTAGATTTATTCAGAGATAATGACTTTGTTCCGTCCACTTTCTTTTGCTTTATAGAGTGCCTCATCAGCACGTTCAATAAATGAATCGACGCTATCATCAGGTTTAAGGATTGCGATGCCTGCAGAAAGGGTCACTTTGCCAATGGTCTCTCTGCTATCTTTACGTTGCAGCTTGCTATTGCACATAGCAACGCGAGTTTTTTCTGTTAGCAGTTTGGCGTCGTTAATTGGTACGCCTGTTAAAATAACAGCGAACTCTTCTCCGCCGTATCTAGCAATATGATGATCGGGCCCAATGATTTGGTTTAATAACGCAGAAACATAACGTATAACTCTGTCGCCCACTAGGTGTCCAAAATTATCATTAATACGTTTAAAATGGTCAATATCTAATATGATTAATGTCGTGTTGGGGTCTTTTTGAGTGTACACAATATCATCGATTCTTTTGTCAAAAGCACCTCTGTTTTTAAGCCCAGTTAAAGAGTCTTTTTCTGCACTAGCTTTAACCTCTTCCAATTCTGCTTTAATCTGAATGATTTCAGAGTTTGTTTCTTCTATACGAGCCTGAGTGGCTTGGTTTTCTTTGAGTATATTTCGAGTGTCTTGCATTATTTGTTGTAAAACAAGTGCAGTTGTTTGCGGGTCATTAGCCGTCGATAAAGTTTCAGCGTGTTTGCTGATGGTGTTATCAAATTCTCCTGCCGTATTGTTAATCTGCAGCACTTCTTCAGAGGCATCTGAGATGACCTTTTCTATAGAGTGATGTATTTTTTCTTGCTGGGCTATTGCTGCACCACCATTAACAAACTTCTCATACAGTTCAAGCATGATTAAAACCGTGAAAGGTTTTTTCTCGCTGATGAAGCTATCGATAATATCATTGAGTGCTTGTGAGCAGCCCGAGAGGTAGCAATAGAAAATAGAGTAGTTTATTGGAGTAGGGGCTAATTTGTTCTGAGACAGCATTGGAATGACCTGTCTTAAGTATTCGGCGGCTTGTTTTGTTTCGTCTTGTTGTAGCATGGTGATCCTTAAACCTTGTAATAGCTTGATGTAAGCAATGATAGTACAAAATTTTAAAATAACTGCAAAAATGCTATTTTTAGGAGTTACAGGCTTATCTAAACCTTAGTCACCTACTCTAGGTGTTTATTCTGAGTAAGTTTGCTGTTGAGTTGTGTTATAAAGAAAGGGTGTTTGTAATTATTTTTTGCTATTGATGTTTATGGGTTTTATTCGCTTCTTTTCTTTGCTCTTAGTATGGTTGATAACAGCACCTAATGCTACAGCTGACTTGTATAAGAAAGTAGATGAAAAGGGTCGTGTTTTTTTTACCGATACGCCAGAAGGTGATGGTTTTCGCCTTATTATGCGCACGCCAAAAAAAGGGACGATTGAATATAAAAATTTTCAACAAAACCGTCGTCAGTTAACCCCCTTAATTCGCCAACAAGCAAGACAATTTAAAGTTGATCCATCACTTGTAATGGCGGTGATACATGCTGAGTCAGCTTATGATAAGAACGCTATTTCTAGAGCGGGAGCGGTGGGCTTGATGCAGTTGATGCCCGCAACAGCTAAGCGGTTTGGTGTTAGTAACCGTAATGATGCGGCGCAAAATATCCAAGGAGGTGTGCGTTACCTTAGGTATTTGCTAGAGTTATTTGATTTTAATATAAGACTTACTTTGGCTGCTTACAATGCGGGTGAGTCAGCTGTTAAAAAATATGAGAATAAAATTCCCCCGTATAAAGAAACCCAGCATTATGTTAAAAAAGTATTGGTCTATTACCAAAATTACTTAAGTGGGAAAAGAGACTTTTAACTAAGAAAACTATTAAGGATAGTATAGATGCGTTTATTGCATACGATGTTGCGTGTTGGCGATTTGGAACGGTCCCTTCAGTTTTATACTGAGGTACTTGGAATGAAGCTATTAAGACGTAAGGAATTCAAAGAAGGGCGATTTACGCTTGCGTTTGTTGGTTTTGAGCCAGAAAGTAACGGCTCAGTTATTGAATTGACGCATAATTGGGATATTGCTGAATATGAGCACGGGAATGCATTTGGTCATATTGCTATACAAGTTGACGATGTGTATAAGGCTTGTGAATTGATTCGCCAAAAGGGCGGTGAAATCACGCGTGAAGCAGGGCCGATGCAAGGCACAAATAGTATTTTAGCATTTGTTAAAGACCCCGATGGTTATCCAATAGAACTGTTAGCTGGGCGTTAAAGTATTTGGACTCCCATTTGGGTTAGTTGATGGATGAGTTTGATTAAAGGGAGCCCGACGAGAGCGTTAGGGTCGTCGCCTTCAATCTTCTCAAATAAAGCAATTCCTAGCCCTTCTGATTTAAATGCCGCGGCACAGCCATATGGCTTGTCTCTTTCGACGTAATGTTGAATTTGCTGAAGTGACAGCGTTTTCATGTGTACTTTACAAATATCTGTGTCGCTGATTATTTCATGGGTGTTGGAGTTGAGAACGCAAACACTGGTATAGAAGTGGATGACTTTGCCGGATGAACGCGAGAGTTGTTGAACAGAGTTTTCGAAGGTTTTAGGTTTTGTTAGTTGTCGGTCACCTAACATAGCGACTTGATCAGACCCAATAATGAGGTGGTTAGGAAAGTTCGAGCATAATGCCTGCGCTTTTTCGATAGCGAGTCGTTTTGATAATTCACGAGGTGTTTCATCAGTATGGCTCGTTTCATCAATGTCGGGTGATGCAGTTTCAAAAAAGGGGTAGATCTTTTTTAATAGTTCTTTACGAAAAGGGGAGCTAGAAGCTAATACTAATTTCGGTTGATCTTTCATATAATGCTCTAATTAAAATTAAACGCTATTTTACCTAATATGACTAAGACATTACATATAGAAGTGGACCCAAGCTTGTGTGCAAGCCAGGAAAGAATAATAAGTGGTGAATTGGTTTATGAGGAACTTCAGCAAATTCAAGCAGATATAGACCCGTCCAGTTCACCAATAAGGGCAGAGTTGACATTTGGCAAAGCGGGTAAATTTGTTGTTTTAACGGGTCGGATTTCTGCTAATCTCGTGTTACAATGCGCCGCTTGTTTGGAGTTGGTTGATTTTCCCATTGATATAAACGTAAAGCTTGCGATTATTAATGATGAAGCAAAGATAGGTTTAATAATGGATGATTATGAGCCTTACCTATATGAGGGTGAGCGTTTATTGATCAGTGATGTGGTTGAGGCAGAAGTTGTTTTAGTCATGCCTAGTATCGCAAGACACGATGTTTGTCCAATAGAATTACCAAAAACCAGTACTAGCAAAGATTTTACGCTTGAAATGGAAGAAAAGAAAAACCCGTTTGAGGTGCTAGAAAAATTAAAGTTGAATTAAGAAGGCGTCACTTTTTATTTCGCTAAGGTCCTATCTAAAGATAGGGTGTTGAATTTTAAGCAGAGCGCGATGCGTTCAGCTTTAGTAACATTTATGGCAGTTATGTCATGAAAATTATTAATTCTCTGGAGAATTTGAGATGGCAGTACAAAAAAGTAAAAAATCACGTTCAAGACGAGGCATGCGTCGCTCGCACGACGGGTTGACAGCTAAAACGTTATCAACTGAGCCAACAACGGGTGAAGTTCATTTGCGGCACCATGTTAGCGCTGACGGTTTTTACCGTGGCGAACAAGTTGTTGCTGATAAAGACTAACATTAGTGTGGGTCTTAAATTTTTTAAGACCAAAAAAACAATGTATAGGCAAGGCGTTATTTGATGTTTAATGCAAAAATAACGGGCACAGGTAGTTATTTACCTGAAAAAATTGTTACTAACAAGTACTTTGAATCCATTCTAGATACTTCAGATGAGTGGATTTATGCTCGCACCGGAATAAAGCAAAGGCACGTTATTGCCGAGCATGAGTCGACGTCAAGTATGGCGGAGATTGCAGCAAATAATGCGCTTCAAGCTGCTGGCGTTGATGCGTCTGAAATTGACCTCATTATTGTTGGTACAAGTTCCCCTGATAGAGTGTTTCCTAGTACAGCTTGCATTTTACAGAACAAGTTAGGAACAAAAGGGGGGGCTGCCTTTGATGTTCAAGCAGCTTGCTCAGGGTTTGTTTACGCTCTTGGGATTGCGAACCAATTTATTAAAGCGGGTGGCGCTAAAAAAGCCCTTGTTATCGGAGCGGAAGCAAATTCGAGAATTCTGGATTATTCAGATCGAAATACCTGTGTTATTTTCGGAGATGGTGCAGGTGCTGTGGTGCTTGAAGCGTCTGAAGAGCCAGGGATTTTATCAACGCATATGCACTCAGATGGTCAATACCAAGACCTGCTTTATGTTAATAACCCAATTAAAGATCAGAAGCATGATGGCGATCAAGCCTTTATGACAATGCAGGGAAATGATGTATATAAAGTGGCGGTTAAAACCTTAAGTCGAATTGTTGATGAAACACTTGAGGCGAATAAACTCCTTAAGTCAGATGTTGACTGGTTGATACCTCATCAAGCTAATATAAGAATTATTTCATCCGTGGCAAAAAAATTGAATATGCCGATGGAAAGGGTAGTTCTAACGATCGAGAACCAAGGTAATACTTCGGCAGCTTCAGTGCCTTTAGCATTAGATCAAGCGGTTAGAGATGGCCGTGTTAAAAAAGGCGAAATAGTACTGATGGAAGCCTTTGGTGGTGGCTTTGTTTGGGGTTCAGCTTTAGTAAAAATGTAATCCTTTTTGTATTAACTAATAATAAATTTTAAAGATGACAGCAAATAAAATAGCCATCGTATTTCCCGGTCAGGGCTCACAATCTGTCGGCATGTTGGGCGACCTTTCTTCTAGTTACCCTCAAATTCAACAAACGTTTGATGAAGCATCACAGGCCTTAGGGCGTGATTTATGGGCGCTGGCACAAAATGGTCCCGCAGAAGACATTAATCAAACGCAAAACACACAGCCTTTAATATTAACCGCTAGTGTGGCAATGTGGCGTGTTTTACAGTCTGAATTGATTACCCAACCGGTAATGATGGCTGGTCATAGTCTAGGCGAATACAGTGCCTTGGTTTGTGCGGGTAGCGTTGATTTTGTAGATGCAGTTAAGTTGGTCGAACAACGGGCTATGTTTATGCAAGAAGCGGTACCTGAAGGTGAAGGTGCAATGGCGGCTATACTAGGGCTTGAGGTTGAAAATTTAATTGAGATCTGTGAGCAAGCAGCTGAAGGCGAGGTGGTGTCTGCAGTTAACTATAATGCACCAGGGCAAGTGGTCATAGCAGGTCATACGGCGGCTGTTAATCGAGCGATAGATTTAGCAAAAGAGCAGGGTGCAAAGCGGGCATTACCCTTACCAGTTAGTGTGCCTTCTCATTGTTCATTGATGATGCCAGCAGCAGAAAAATTATTGACTGTAATGTCAACGATTGAGTTCGCTTCACCTGCCATTCCTGTGTTACACAATACGGATGTTTCCCAATATAATGATGCAGTAGATATTAAACGTGCATTAGGCCAGCAATTACATACGCCTGTCCGATGGGTGGAAACAATCGAAGCCTTAGCTAATGCTGGTGTTGATACGGTGATTGAATGTGGCCCGGGTAAAGTGCTTAGTGGGCTTAATAAAAGAATAGATAAATCATTGAGGCTTCACTCTACGGGTGATGAAGCTTCTCTTAATAAAACCATAGGGGCGTTATCATGAACGATAAAACCATTGCATTGGTAACAGGTGCTAGCCGTGGCATTGGTAAAGCCATTGCACGACAATTAGTGGCGGATGGTCTTTATGTTATTGGAACAGCAACTTCTGACACTGGTGCCGATGCTATATCAGACTATTTATCTGAGTCGGGTAAAGGCATGAAATTAAATGTCACCGATGCAGATTCTATACAGTCTGTCCTTAAAGAGATTACATCTAGCGTCGGTGCGCCCACCGTATTAGTTAATAATGCTGGGATTACCCGAGACAATCTCATGTTGAGAATGAAGGATGAAGAATGGGATGATATTATCTCAACTAATTTAAGTTCAATATTTCGCGTAAGCAAAGGCTGTTTACGAGGCATGATGAAAAATAAAAAAGGGCGCATTGTTAGCATCGCTTCGGTGGTAGGCGTTACCGGTAATGCTGGTCAAGCTAATTATGCAGCAGCTAAGGCTGGTATTATTGGGTTTAGTAAATCACTAGCTAAAGAAGTAGGGTCAAGAAATATCACTGTTAATGTTGTAGCGCCGGGTTTTATTGATACTGATATGACAAAAGCCTTAGCGGATGATCAAAAAGAAGCTTTACTAGACGGCGTGCCTCTTGGGCGCCTTGGTGATGCGGAAGAGATTGCCAATGCTGTATCTTTTCTATGTTCAGATAAGGCCGCATATATTACCGGGGAAACATTACATGTTAATGGTGGCATGTATATGGGGTAGTTATTAATAAAGCTTTAAGTGATCTAGAGCAGTTAGGTAAACAGAAATGTTTAAACTTTTTTAATTTAGCAATATAATGTGAAGATCACAAATTGAGTTTGTGTTTCAAAAAATAAAGAGGATATACAAAAATGAGTAATATTGAAGAACGCGTCAAAAAAATCGTTGCAGAACAGCTTGGTGTTAAAGAAGAAGAAGTAACCAACGAAGCTTCATTCATCGACGACTTAGGTGCAGATTCATTAGACACTGTTGAGTTAGTGATGGCTCTTGAAGAAGAGTTTGATTGTGAAATCCCTGATGAGCAGGCTGAAGGTATCACGACAGTTCAACAAGCAATTGACTACGTTAATAACAACGCAGAATAAATCAATTTCTTTTTCAGGCACGGCTTACTTTTTGTAGGCCGTGCTTGTTTTATTTTAGAGAGTTCATATTGTGTCTAAACGTCGAGTAGTTGTTACAGGGTTGGGTTTGCTGTCACCTGTGGGTGGTAATGTTGCAGATTCGTGGGAAAGTATTTTAAAAGGTCAAAGTGGTATTGCTCCGATAACTCGGTTTGATACAGCTGATTTCCCATCTAATTTTGCAGGAGCAGTTAAAGACTTCGATGTAAATGATTACTTGTCCCGCAAGGATGCCAAAAAAATGGATCCTTTTATTCACTATGGCGTAGCTGCAGGCATACAAGCCCTTGATGATTCTGGAATCGAAGTGACTGATGAGAATGCTGAAAGAATTGGTGTGGCAATTGGTGCTGGAATTGGTGGGATTTCTGGTATAGAAGCGGGTTTTGAAGGATTCCAAAAGGGTGGGCCAAGAAAGATTTCGCCGTTTTTCGTGCCTTCCAATATCATTAATATGATCTCGGGCAATCTTTCCATTTTACGTGGATTAAAAGGGCCCAACTTTGCAATCGTAACGGCCTGTACGACGGGCGCTCATAATATTGGTGATGCAATGCGCATTATTCAATATGGTGATGCTGACGTAATGGTAGCAGGTGGTGCAGAAATGGCGACATCAGTGACCTCTTACGGAGGCTTTTCTTCAGCGCGCGCATTATCACGTAGGAATGACTCCCCAGAAACTGCGAGTCGGCCCTGGGATAAAGACCGTGATGGTTTTGTTTTAAGTGATGGTGCCGGTGTTTTAGTGCTTGAAGAGTATGAACATGCTAAAAAACGTGGTGCAAAAATCTATGCCGAATTAGCTGGTTATGGCATGAGCTCTGATGCATTCCATATGACCATGCCGTCTAAAAATGGTGACGGTGCATATCGTTGTATGCGCAATGCACTTAAGGATGCTTCATTATCCGCAGAGCAGGTAAGCTACATTAATGCACATGGAACATCAACACCAGCGGGTGACCTTGCGGAAACACATGCAGCAAAAACGCTTTTGGGTGATAACGCTTATAAAGTACCTATGAGTTCTACAAAGTCGATGACGGGGCATATGTTAGGTGCTGCAGGTGGTGCAGAAGCTGTATTTTCAGTATTGGCACTTCGTGATCAAGTGGCACCTCCGACGATTAATCAATTTACCCCTGACCCTGAGTGTGATTTAGATTACGTCCCCAATGAAGCACGTCAGATGGATATAGATGTTGTTGTGTCGAATTCATTTGGATTTGGTGGAACTAACGGTACCTTGGTCTTTAAACGACTTTAGCATAGTAAGCTAGGTGGCACGGGCCATAGAGAATTCTGAATCTTTTACTAGGCTTCAAATTCCATCAAATGTTGATTTATTAGCTTGCCATGCATTTAATCGGCAGCGTTACCCCTATTTATTAGAAAGTAATGGTGTTGGTCAAGCAAATAATGGTTTTGACATCTTATTTGCATTTCCGGGTGAGAAAATTGAATCACTTAATTTAAAAGATAATGATTTCTTTTCGAAATTTGAAGAATCATTTAATATCCATAAAAACCTAAGCTCTAGCACTGATCTACCATTTACCGGTGGTTGGTTCGTTTTTTTAAGTTATGAATTGCTTGCGTCAATCGAACCAAAACTATCGGGCCTTAAGGTAGATACAAACTTGCCCATTGCCAGTGCAGTTAGAATTCCGATTGCGATTATAAAGCGTCATAAGGACGATACTTGCTGGATAGTGTGTGAAAAAGGTGAAGAGGCATTAATTGATGATGTTATTGCTGACCTTAATAAATTAAAAAAAACGCGGTTTAAAAAACCTAAAGCGAAGCTTCAAGAAGATACCCCAGAGGCATTTCTTAATGGCGTTAAAAAGATTAAGTCGTATTTAGTGGAAGGTGATACCTTACAAGTTAATTTATCTCGACAATGGACGGGTAAAATTAAGCAAGGCTTTGATTATATTGAAGTTTATAGTTCATTACGTCAATGCAATCCAGCACCTTTTTCAGGGCTTGCTTGCTTTAATGGTAGCGTGGTTTGCTCATCATCACCTGAGCGCCTTATTAGTTGCCTTGATGAGACTGTTCAAATGAGACCGATTGCCGGTACGCGGCCTAGGGATGATAATGAGGCTACGGACAAAGAAATCGCGAAAGAACTACTCCTAAACGCTAAAGAAAGTGCTGAACACATTATGTTGATTGACCTTATACGTAATGATCTTGGTAGAATTTGTGAGACAGGGACGGTTAAAGTTGATGAGAAAATGACGTTAGAATCCTATGCTTCGGTACATCATATTGTTTCAAATGTTAGTGGCAAACTATCAGCTAATAAAACACCAACAGATATTATTAAAGCAGTTTTTCCAGGTGGTACGATTACCGGTTGCCCTAAAGTTCGTTGTATGGAAATAATTAACGAGCTGGAAGATGCGCCGAGAGGGGCTTATACAGGCTCTATGGGTTATATTAACCGTAATGGGGACTTGGATTTAAATATCTTAATAAGAACTTTTACGGTTAATGGTAAGCAACTTATTTTACGAACAGGAGCTGGGATTGTTGCTGACTCTATTGCTGTTAACGAGCTCGCAGAAACACGGCATAAAGCGAAGGCACTATTGGAAGCGTTAGTTCCTGATGAAGCCTAAGATACTTATTAATGGGGAATTTGAGGAGTCCATTAGTTCACTGGATAGAGGTTTTCAGTATGGTGATGGGCTTTTTGAAACGATTTTAGTTGAATCTAATACAGCGTGTTTTTTAGATGCACATATTCAGCGCTTACAGAAAGGCTGTGATGTGCTTGGTTTTCCGCCGGTTGATGCAGGTATTATTAAGCAAGAGATCTCACAGCTTATCGATACAGCCTATGGCACTATAAAACTCGTTGTTTCAAGAGGGATAGGCGAGAGAGGTTTCACACCACCATCCAACCCAGTGATCACGCGTGTTGTCTCTTTTGTTGCTAGTAATATGGGGATCAAAGAATCATTGGCTCATATTGATTTAGCGTTATGTCATACTCGTCTCAGTCGTCAGCCTTTGTTGGCTGGAATTAAGCACCTCAATCAATTGGAGCGAGTTCTTGCGCGCAGAGAAATAGGCAGCACGCAACAGCTTGAAGGGTTAATGCTGGATGTCAATGAGCGAGTTATTGAAGGAACAATGAGTAATATATTTATGGTGAGCAAAGGTGTTTTAAAAACACCAGATTTAGCTCAAGCAGGGGTATTAGGTGTTATTCGTCAGCACTTAATTCAGCAAGCCAAGCTAGATAATATCGACTGTCAAGTAGCGGAGTTAACAGTGGACGATTTAAAAAAAGCAGATGAAATTTTTATGACGAATAGTTTGATGCCAATTCGTCATGTTAAACAACTAAACCTAGATGGGGCTGTTTTTGTTAAAACAGATCAACATTATGCACAGTGGGCATTGAACTCGGTTTATGAATCTATTCAACAGCAAGTTAACGTTACCAGGTGTCAATAATGATAAGGCGTTTTATTGCTATCAGTATTATTGTCTCTAGCCTTTTGCTCGGTTGGTTTTGGATGCTGTATGAGCGTTCGATTAACGAATCGTACATAACAGATGAAATGGGCTCGGTCTTGGTGAGTATTGAAAAAGGCCAGAACCTCAATCAAATTATTTCAGTACTGGATAAAAAGTCCGTGGTGAATGGGCGTTGGTTTAAATGGCTGGTCAGGTTTGAAGGTGTCGCCAATAAAATTCAAGCCGGTGAATATGAGTTTTCTCCTGGGCTAACACCCGTACAAATTTTGAGCTATTTAGTGAAGGGCAAGGTCAATCAATATGCGATTTCTATTGTTGAAGGGCAAACATTTAAAGAGATATTAAACGACATTCAGGGGCATTCAGCGATAAAAAGTACATTACCTATTAATGCCATGATGACGGAGTATTTGGAATTACTGAATATTTCAGAAAAACACCTAGAAGGCCTGTTATTACCTGAAACGTACTTCTTTGTTAAAAATACTTCAGATGTAGATATTATCAAAAGAGCGTATCGCTCAATGCAGGTTTTTGTTAATTCAGCATGGCCAGAAAGACAAAAGAAGGCGGTGATACCCAGCGTTTATGATGCACTGATTTTAGCTTCAATAGTTGAAAAGGAAACAGGTGTTGCATCAGAACGTAAGCAAATAGCAGGCTTGTTCATCCGTCGGCTTGAAATAGGCATGAAGTTACAAACCGATCCAACGGTCATATATGGCATGGGTGATATTTATAAGGGAGATATACGCTTCCGAGATTTACGAAAGGATACGCCCTACAACACCTATACACGCTATGGCTTACCGCCAACACCTATCGCAATGCCTGGAAAGGCCGCTATTGAGGCTGTTTTACACCCAGTAGAAACGAAAAGTTTATACTTTGTGTCAAAAGGTGATGGGACACACGTTTTTTCAGAAACGCTAAAACAACATAATGCAGCAGTCGATAAATATCAGCGGAATAAATGACGATGAGAATGGGGAAATTTATAACACTTGAAGGTGTTGAAGGTGTAGGTAAAACGACCAACCTTAACTTCATTGCTAACTATTTAACGTCTAATGATAAAGACATTATCACCACAAGGGAGCCAGGGGGTACAGCCATAGCTGAAAAAATTAGAGGCTTATTGTTAGAGCATCATACGGAAAAGCTATGTAATGAGGCTGAATTGCTGTTGATGTTCGCGGCACGTGCGCAGCACCTTGAACAGGTCATTAAGCCGGCCTTAGCAGCAGGTAAATGGGTAGTGTGTGACCGTTTTACGGATGCTACGTATGCTTATCAAGGCGGTGGCCGTGATTTTAAAATGGCAGATATACATTGGTTTGAAGATTTTGTTCAAAAAGGCTTGTCACCGGATACAACGGTCTTACTAGACTTGCCAGTAGAGGTGGGCTTGAAGAGAGCAGCTGGTCGGAGCGAGCCAGATCGTTTCGAAGCTGAGAAGAAAACTTTTTTCAATAATGTACGACAGGTTTATCTTGATAGAGCGAAGGCTGAACCAAACCGCTTTTGTTTGATTGATGCTTCTGAGAATATTGAGCAAGTACAGAAAAATATTCAATGTTATCTAGATAAGATATTAACGGATGAATAAGCCAGCTCACATTTATTATCCTTGGTTGCAAACATATTGGGATCAGTTAACGCGTTATTTACAACAAGATAGATTACCCAGTGCTTTGATGCTGGTTGGCGATGATGGAATAGGGCTATCATCGTTAGCTCAGTCATTTGCACATCGAACGATTTGCCTTTCACCTACTGAAGATAATATTGCTTGTGGCGAATGTGAGTCGTGTTTGTTATTTAATGCGGGCAATTACCCTGATTTTTATCATCTAGCCCCTGAAGAAGGAAAGGATAGTATTAAAGTCGATGCTATACGCGAACTAAGTAAGTCGTTGGCGTTGAGTAGTCAATACACTAAACCAAGAGTGGTTATTATTGACCCTGCTGATGCAATGTTGCATCAAGCAGCGAATAGTTTGCTTAAAACCTTAGAAGAACCGAGTGAAAATACCTGCTTAATATTAATAGCACACAGCTTGTCGAGTTTACCGGTGACAATACGCAGTCGTTGCCAACTAGTGACGGTAAAAGAGATTGAGTTAGCGCAAGCGCAAGCATGGTTAAATGATTTAGCTTGCGAAGAGACCGATCAGTATCTTCGTTTAGCAAATGGTGCACCGCTTCTAGCTTATGATTTATGGAAAAAAGACACATTGGCGTTAGAGACCGCCATCTTTAATGATTTTTTAGCGCTTTTAAAGGGGCGGTTAGACCCGCTAATATTTGCTGAAAAGTGTGTGAGCCTGAAAGACGTGCCTGTTTTAAAGTGGATAATGTCTTGGTTAAATGATGCCATCAAATGTTCTTATGAGACGGTTGACCAAGTGCTAATTCAAACAGAACGTTCGGATGACTTGAAAGTTATTGTAGAAAAGCTAAACTTAAAGGACATACATGGTTTGTTGGACCGCTCAGCGCAATTAATAGCGCTAGAGTCGTATCAAGTTAATCAACAATTAATGATAGAAGAGTTTGCGATACAAAGTTATGCGTTAACCCTTAAATAAAGGCTGAAGAAATGAATAGTGTTGGAACAGAAGCGCGACAAGGGATATTATCCTTAACAATTAAAGATAAGAATGCTTTATATGCAGCATTCATGGATTATGTTGAGGGAGGTGGTTTATTTATCCCTACGCATAAAAAATATAAGTTAGGTGATGAAGTCTTCATGTTATTAAGTTTAATGGGTGAAGTAGAGCGAATCCCAGTTGCGGGTAAAATTATTTGGATTACGCCCGTTGGTGCTGAAGGTTCACGGTCCAATGGTGTAGGCGTGCAATTTAACGACCAAGATGGTGGCGCAGCTCGTTCAAAAATAGAAACTTATTTAGCTGGAACATCGCAGACAGGGCGTCCGACCCATACTATGTAGCCTAGAGCTTTAACCAGACAAAGGCGGCCTTTTGGGCCGTTTTTTATTTTAATGGAAAATTATGTTTATTGATTCACACTGCCACTTAGATCGTGTTGACCTGACCCCTTATGGAAATAGTGTTAGCGAATACTTAGAAGCTATAAAAGCTGATTTGTTAGACCATATGTTATGTGTCTCTATTAATTGGGAAGATTATCCAGCGATGCGGGATTTGGTGGCCGATTATAAAAAAATATCGTACTCAGTTGGCGTGCATCCTAATGAAGTGGAGGGGCACGATCCAAGTGTTGATGAATTAATAGAGCAGGCGTTGAATGATAACGCAGTGGCTATTGGTGAGACAGGCCTAGATTATTATAGGCTGAATAATGACGCCGAATTAGGGGTTCAACAACAGCGTTTTCGTCAACATATTGCAGCCGCAAAGAAAACAAACAAGCCGCTAATTATTCATACACGTGACGCAAGAGACGATACGATTAGCATTATGCAAGAGGAGCAGGCAGGAGAAGCGGGGGGTGTTTTACATTGCTTTACAGAAGATTGGGAAATGGCTAAAAAAGCACTAGACCTTGGCTTCTATATTTCATTTTCGGGGATTGTGACCTTTAAAAATGCTCTACAAGTTCAGGAGGTTGCAAAAAAAGTTCCGAATGATCGGTTTTTGATAGAAACAGACTCACCCTATTTGGCTCCAGTTCCGATGCGAGGTAAACCAAACTACCCAAGTTACGTAAAGTATGTGGCAGAGAAAATGGCCGAGTTAAAGGGGCTATCGCTAGGGGAAATAGCTAGTATGAGCTCTAAAAATTACGACACACTGTTTAATCGTTAATTAATAACATATTGTATTAAAATGTTAGCTCTTTGGAAAAAGCGCTTGTATCTTTTCTATGAGAAGTGTTTTTTCTGTTAACAAATTAGTCGTGCTACTGAGTTCTTTGTTAGTATCGGACACCTGTTTTTGCAAGGTGGATATTTCTTCTTTTGCTGAATCTAAGTGAGCATCTGCTGCGGTTTTAAAATGGGTGGCAAATCGTTGTTGATAGCTAGACAATAACTCAGTCAGCAGTGTATCAAACTCCTGTTGTTGAAAGTCGTCCGATGAACAGAGGTGTTGAGTTTCTTCAATAATATTATGTAGTGGTTTATCGAATAACCGTTGGAAGTTATTAGATAATTGTTCATTGACGTAACGTAAATCGTCTTCAGAACCACTGAATTGGGAAAATAATTTCAAAGTGGTTGAATCAATACTATTAAGGCTTTCACCATGCCTCTCAAAATAGACTTGCTCAAGGGTCGATACCACTTCACGAATATCATTTTTTGGAAAAGAGTGCTGTTCTAGGTATTTGTAAAACTCTCTTACAGATGAAGCGCTTGATGTTGAGCTCGATTCGGCGGTATCTTTTGCTTTTACTGCTTGGAATGGGGCAATGGCATCAAGAAAAGTAGCAGAATCTTCTTCTGTTACCTCACTACTTGATAAATGCTTAATGCAAACCTCTAGTGCTTGTTGAAAGTCAATAGGAGTAGTTGCGTGTGGTATTGGTAGTTCAGTACTCTGAGCTTTATTGATAAATACGTTATTAGCCGCCTCCGTAGGTTTTTTAACGGTGATGCCTACTATGCTACCTTGTTGCCGCCAAAAGTCAGCAAAAGAGTCAATCGGGCTGTTCTCAATATCTTTGTTTAGTCCAGTCGCTAAATTTTTAAAACAGTTACTGGCGACAGAGTCAGGGCTTAATAAGACGGCTGGGCACTGGAGACTAACGGAAGAAATCATTGTTTCATCTACTTGAATATAGCCTAGGTAAGCGATATTTGCGTCAATATATTTTTTCACTGCGGATTCAAAACGCTTATAGATCGCTTGGCTATTATCAAAGTCTAATGCCATGTTGACGAGAACATATGAAGTGCGATTATAGTTTGAGCGTTTTAAGGCTTTAAGTAAGGAAAATGAGTCCGTTAAAGAAGTCGGTTCTGGAGTAATGATGATGATTGAAAACTGTGAGGCTTTAATAAAATCGAGAACATCATCCCCAATGCCTGCCGCTGTATCAATGATGAGGTAGTCAAAATCTTTTTGTAGCTTGTCTAAGGCGGTCAGCAAGATTTCTTTCTGCTCATCAGATAAATGTGCATACTCTGCGATTCCTGTGGCGCCAGGAACAATTTTCAAGCCACGAGGACCATCAATGATAATGTCTTTTAGTTCTTTTTCACCGTTTAAAAGGTGCTGTAAGGTGTGTGTTGGTTGAATGCCTAAAAGAATATTAATATTGGCTAAGCTTGCATCGGCATCAAATACGCATACTTTTTTATCCAGTGCAGCAAGTGAAAGAGCTAAGTTAGTTGCGGTGCTAGATTTACCAACCCCACCCTTACCACTGGTGATTGTGATAACTTTTGCTTTAGGTTCATTCATGCTGGTAAAACCTGTGTTATTGTAAGCTACTTCCATACTAATTCCATTTAGATTTATGACTTACTTATTACGATTTTAAAGTTAAAGTAATTTAACTCAATTTTATCAAAGTACATCTCTACAAAGTTAATTAATTTTATCCTTAAACAAAAATGAATATTGATACTGAATCCTTATCCTATGGTACTCGCTGTTTTATCGCGGGTTTTAACTTAATTAAACAACCGGGGTTAAGGCGCTTTGTTATTATTCCCTTATTGATTAATATGGTTCTGTTTGGTTTAGCGAGTTGGCTGTTATGGCACTATTTATCAACCACTGTCGATTCGATGTTACCGAGTTGGTTATCCTGGCTGACCTGGTTAATTTTGCCTATATTTATGGTAAGTATTTTAACGCTTGTTTATTATTCTTTTACCCTCATCGCTAATATCATTGCTGCACCTTTTTATGGGCAGTTATCAAAAGGCGTTGAAGCATACTTAAGAGGGCAACCGTATGAGGAAGCTCAATATGAGTCTTTTCTAAAAGAAATATTGCCAATGCTTGGCTCGGAGTTGCGGAAGATTTCTTATTATTTGGTTCGCGCGCTGCCTCTTTTGATATTGTCGCTTATTCCAGGTCTAAATGTGATTAGCTTGCCTTTATGGTTGTTATTTAGTGCATGGTTTTTATCGTTTGAATACGCTGGCTATGGGTTTGAAAACCATAATGTTTTATTTAAAGAACAAAAGCGTATGTTGAATAAATCTAAAATGAATAGCATTACGTTTGGTGGCGTTAGTTTGTTAGCGACAACAATCCCTGTTGTGAATTTGATTGCACCAGCTATAGCAGTGGCCGGCGCAACCAAAATGTTTTATGAGCGAGGCGATTTAGGGTAATTCAGCCTTAAAAGTATTGTTCTCAATCGATATGATTTTGCACCTAGCAATATGATTAACTAGCTTTCCCGGTTGTCTGCTAATGGCTTTAACACGCTGATAGTTAGGGGTATAGCCAAATAAAGTACTTGTTCCATCTTCATTTACTTGATGGCTGTCCTCCCATAAAACATCAACAGTTGAGCCGATCATCTTACTCATTTGTGTATGTTGAGATGATTCAGCTAAGACGTGCAATGCTTTACTTCGGCTTTTCTTCTTTTCGGAACTGACTTGGTTTGGCATCGTGGCAGCTTTTGTGCCCTCTCTTGTCGAGTAGCTAAAAATATGTAAATTACCGAACTGCATTTCCTCAATAAAATTTAGCGTGTGTTGCCATTCTTCGTCTGTTTCACCAGGGAAGCCAACGATGATATCAGAGGTGATGTTTAGGTTAGGTATAAAGTTGCGAGCCTCAGTCACCAGTGCACGAAACTCGTCTGTTTTACAACGCCGAGACATTCTTCTTAGTACCGAATCTGAGCCGCTTTGAATGGGCAAATGCATATGCGGCATTAATCTGGCGTTTTTGAAAAGTTCAAAGAAGCCGTCTGGTAAGTCCCAAGGCTCGAGTGAGCCCATACGTATCCTTGGGATGCTGGTTTGTGTTAATAAAGCCGTGATTAAGTTATAGAGATTTTCTTTAATATCGCTCCCATAGCCGCCGAGGTGTACGCCGGTGATGACTATTTCAGAAACCCCTTGTTGATGAATAGCATTCGCTTCAGCCACAATATCAGGGATGGGCTTGCTTTTTTCATCACCTCTGGCAACGGTGACAATGCAGAAGCTACAGCGGTATCGACAGCCGTCTTGTACTTTTATAAAGGCTCGTTGACGGCCTCTTGAAAATAAGGCAACAGCATTGGGCTCAGTGGCTATGCTTGGCATGGTTTCTTCACTAAGTTGGGCAAGTGTTAATTGCACTAGTTGGTCTTTCTGCTGATTGTTGACGAGTAAGTCAACGCCATCTAAGCTAACCGTTTCCTGTTCATTTAATGTCGCATAACAGCCACTGACAACCAGTTTTGCTTTAGGGTTTTTTTTATGTGTTTTACGAACCAGTTGACGAGATTTTCGTACCGCACCCTGAGTGACAGCGCAGGTGTTTAATACTAAAACATCGGGTGCAGCATCCTCGTTAACAAGCGTATGCCCTTGAGCGCTAAAGTCATTGGCCCATGATTCTATCTCTGCTTCATTGAGTCGGCAGCCTAAGGTTTTGAGGTGAACGCGCATGTCTAAAAATTAAGTAGTGTTAATGGCGGGGATTTTACGCTATTTGCTTTGACTGCCGACAAAGTCGATGACTTTTTCTTGGCAGTAATCCGTGTTTTCATACAAAATTCCGTGGCGATTAGAGCTAACCCATAGATAAGACAATAACTCTTTAGGTATCTGTTTTGAGATTTCCGCGAAACTGGATGAGCTGACAACAGGGTCGTTGTCCGCTTGAATCAAGAAAACAGGGCAGCCTATTTTTTTTAGGCGACGGGTTACCTCATTAATTAATATCAGTAGTTGATTAATGGCAGCGATAGGTATGTTGTGGTAATTGAGGTGAGAGTGCTCGGGTGAATTGTCTTTAAAAGGTAAGATGCCTTCAGATGCACTCATTTTTTTTATAATTTTATTTGCAGAATGAGTCAGATTGACGAGTTGAATTAATGGGTCATTAAATAAAATAGGTGTAGAGCACGCGGTGACCGAGCTAATATGAAGTCGGTAGTTGGCAGCGGCCATCAGAGCTAATAAGCCACCGCAGGAAAAACCAACGAGGTGTACTTTTTTAGTGTAACAATGTGCTATTTTTAAACATTGTAATAACGATTGACGCCAGTCTTGCCAAGTTCGTTGATGTAAGTCCCAAGAGGATGTTCCATGTCCTTTGAGTCGACAGCCAATAACAATATAATTTTTTTCATAGAACTTATGGCCGAGCTCTTTAAGTTCAGCGGGGGTAGATAAAAGACCATGGATGAGGATAACGCATTCACCATTTGGTTTTTTTGGTATCAGAATATACGGTTTTGCTAGCTTCTCTGAGAAGTGTTGTTGGTTAATGTCCTCATGCTTAGTTTCTTTAAACTGAGAGATATCCCATTGATATTCAAGCAGTTCATCTTCAAAAAGTAGTTGTGCGAATTTGCTTGAATCCTTACGAAAGTTAAACGCTAAACTACGTTGAATGGATTTTTTTATCTGAGGAATAGAGGCAACTTCATTTACATTGACGGCCATTGGGTTTTTATAGCGAATGCTGTCAAAGTCATGCTCTGAAGCGAGCTGCTCAGTAAAAGTGTAATACAATCCTGAGGTCTCGATTAGATTTGCCTTGCTGGCGCTTCTTAAAAACTGATCAAATGTTGCACTTTTGGTCATTAATAGATTGCGATAGATCGAGGGGTTTTCTAATGTTCTGTGGAAGTTTAGAGTGGCGTTTTTTTGCAATGTTTTAATGGTGATGTAGATAAGCTGATGGAGCTTTTTTTTATTAATGCGAAGCTGTCTTTGTGCAACAAAATGCATAATGAGTGTTGCGGCAATATGGGCAATATTGATGGTGACATTGTCATAAATAGCATGCATATAGTCATCACGAATTTTCTTAGCACTGCGTTGGTAACTTAGCCGAAATAAGGTGTTGCTCAAAGTTTCATTGCCTTCAGCTTTACTTAAAATTTGTTTGAGTGACAAGGATGGATTTTTGACAAAAAGGGTAGCTATTGCAGCCTCCATTTTTGTCCAATAATCTTCTACGATGATTGGTTGGCCCATCCGAATATCCATATCAGTATCTTTGAGTAAGAAATTTCCTTCTATTAGCAATTCCTCTGATAACCGCTGATGCAGGTTATCAATAAAAAAATGTACACTGTTATTGAGGGCATTATCGCTAATGCGTAAGGGGTAAAAGGTAATATTGCATGGAATGATAACAGTGGTTTTTTTGCAAGCCTCTAATAACTGTTTCAAATTCTTAAACCCTAGCTCTTCAACCCATAAAGATAATAATTCAGTATTATTTTGTTGATTAATATCGCGCACAACTTGTTTGAAAATAGCAATGGCTAATGCAATAACAGCAGGTCCAGTATGTAGTTTTCGGCGTTGATTATTAGAGCGAGAGTAAACTCGGTAATGACCTTGCTCATCGAGAATACGCCGGTCTTTTACAATTCCTCCTTCAGGAAAGGCAACCAGTTTTTGTTTTTGTAAGATATCTTTAGATACCTGATACATGAGAGCCTTAGTGTCATTAGGTATACCACCTAATTCAACAAGATATCGGCCAAAAAAATTATCGGCAAACAACTCTTTTGACGCAATTGACCTAGAATAGAGCCCAGTCTTTTCATAAATTAAATACTGTGGAATGAAGGCTTCAAATCTAGCAAAGTGATTGAATAAAAAGATATCGCCATCTAGCCAAGAGGTGTTTTTCCCATGGGTGCGAATGTTTAGGCTGAAAACCTTGAAGAGAGCTTTCATGGCGTGATAAGTCCAGTGATAAGTAGCTGGGTTTATCGTATATTGCTCAGAATTGTTGTTATCTTTTGAGTTGTTGCTCATGCTCATGGTTTAATTAACGTCTAAGCGTTTTAAATTATAGTAGTTCATTATGGTCAGTTTTGTCCCACAAATTGCGCAGCAAATTCCTCGTTTGAAAGCGGCCGATGTGCATGTGTGGAAACTAAGTCTTCAGGCTGAAGCTGCGCTAAATAAATACAGCAGTTTGAGTGATGATGAAGAGCGAAAAATCGTTTGTTTGAAAAACCAGCGTCATCGAGCGTATGCGGTATCCATGAGAGGGCAACTGAGAGAGCTACTGTCCTGTTATCTAGATTTGCCAGCGGGCGATATTAGGTTTCAACAGGCGGCGTATGGTAAACCGTATATAGTCGATTCAGCACTCTCTTTTAATATATCTCATTCTGGTTCTAGTGCATTAGTGGCCGTGGCGCTTAAAAAGGAGCTGGGTGTTGATATTGAAAAGTGGCGGCACTTGGATAACCTAGAAGGAATGGTTAACCGAAATTTTTCAATCGCGGAACAAGCCGAGTGGTTGGATGTCGCCGATGATGAACGAATGTCTACTTTCTTCAATATATGGACATGCAAAGAAGCGTTTATCAAAGCCACGGGGCGGGGCCTAGGTCTTGGTGTGTCACGTTGTGGGTTTAGCTTAAGCCAGCCTAATAAATTATTAGAGTGCCCAAGTGAGTATGGTGAGGCATCTCGTTGGTCCTGTGTGCCTTTAGAAGTCGGTCAGCAGGTTAGTGCCTCCCTGATGATGAAATCTAGCCGTTGTGAGCCCGTAATTTATACATTTGACCCTGAAAACCTACCTCAAATTATTTAATGGCTATAAAATACGCCCCAAAATTTGGCTAATACTTTGATTAAAGATACCACCTACATGTTATGAATAATTTCCCCAAAACCTTAGTTGAAGCGCTTGATAAGAACCAAGATAGAAGCAAAACGATTACCTACATCAGCAGCAAAGATTTGGAACGCGAAGTTAGCTACCCTGATTTAAAGTTGCGTGCGTTAGGTTTGTTAAATCATTTTCAACAAAAAGGCGCGAAAGAAGGTGATGAGCTGATTATTCATTTAGCTGAAAATGAGCAGTTTATTGATACATTTTGGGCTTGTCAGTATGGAGGCATTGTTGCCGTCCCGTTAGCAATTGGGACCAGTGATGGGCATCGTCAAAAAGTATTTAATGTTTTTGAAAAACTAGAAAACCCTTATATAGCAACGACTAGAAAAGCATTGCAACGTTTGAAAGTGTACGCTGAGGAGCAGGGTAAGGAGTCAATTTTTGAACAGATTAATCATAAAGCAGTAATTCTTGATAGGATTGAGACAATTGATGTATTAGCCGAACCGGCTGATATTAAGCCTGAACAAACGGCGTTTATTCAATTCTCATCAGGCTCTACCGGCGACCCTAAAGGTGTTGTGCTAACACATAAGAATTTAGTCACCAATTTATTTGGCATTATTGAATGCAGTGCATTTGACGAGAGGGACAGTTTTTTTAGCTGGATGCCATTAACACACGATTTAGGCATTATTGGTTTCCACTTAACGCCCTTATTCGTCAATATCAACCAATATATGATGCCAACTGACTTATTTGTTCGTCGGCCAGCGCTTTGGCTTGAAAAATCCAGTGAAAAGAAGGCGACAACCCTATCGTCGCCTAACTTTGGCTATAAGCATGTTTTAAAGCGTTTCAAACCAGAGAATCAAGACGGGCTTGATTTATCGCATGTCCGTTTACTCTTTAATGGAGCAGAACCTATCTCAGCGGAGCTATGTAGAGAATTTAACGCGGTCATGAAACCCTTTGGTTTAGCGGAAACCGCTATGTTTACCGTCTATGGTTTAGCAGAAGCCTGTCTGGTCGTAACGTTTCCCGCATTAGCTCAACCACTTTCTACGCTTCATGTGCTGAGAAGCTCTTTGGTGGAAGGTTTGCCAGCAAAAGTCGTTACGGAGGCATCAGGTCAAAGTATAGAGTTGGTTCGCTTAGGAACCGCTATTACTGGGACGCAGATGATAATTGCAGATAGCGCAGGGGAAGCCGTTGCTGAAAATGTAATAGGGCGTGTGCTAATTAAAGGCGAAAATGTTACAAAAGGTTATTATCAAGCGCCTGAATTAAATGAAAAACTGATTAACGACGATGGCTGGTTAGATACCGGTGACCAAGGTTTGCTAAATGAGGGGCAGTTGGTGATTACCGGAAGAACGAAGGATTTAATTATTGTTAATGGTCAAAACTATTATGCCCCTGATCTTGAATCTGTCTGTGAGCATGTTGATGGAATTGAATTGGGTAAAGTAGTTGTTTGTGGTGTTCGCAATGCTGAAGAAGCGCTTGATGAATTGGTTGTTTTTGTTTTATATCGTGGTGAATTAGAAGATTTTTATCAAACAACGATAGAGGTTAGGCGTCAATTAAATGAAAAGTCAGGTTTAGATGTGGCGCATGTTTTACCGATTAAAAAGGTCCCTAAAACAACCAGTGGCAAGGTGCAGCGCTTTGCCTTGGCAGAACAATTTGTAGAGGGAGAGTTTAGTGAAATTATTGCTGCTCTAACAGAGTTGTCTGAAACACAATCGACAGAATTTATTGCTGCGGGTAGCTCTATAGAACGAATCTTGTTAGATATTTGTCATTCTGTTGTGGCTGATCAAAAAATAACGTTGAAAGATAATATTTTTGAGATGGGAACGAGTTCTTTAAAGCTAGCGCAAATTCATGAAAAAATAGATGAGACATACCCAGATATTGTAGAGCTTACCGATTTTTTTGATTACCCGACGATTGAAGAACTAGCTGGGTTTATTGCTCAAAAAACTGACCTCTAAGTAAAAGGTGTTTAATCGTAAATACCCCGTTTCTTTTTCCATTTACGATTAGACCACATCCAATCTTCGGGCGCGCCGAGAATCATTCGCTCGGTCGCACGGGCATATTTCTCGGTAATGTCGTGACCCTCTTTTTCATAAGGTGCTTGGCCAAGTTCTTCAAAATATACTTCGTAGTGGCCAAGGCTAAGTCGCTTCATGCCTACAAAAATAACTGGGTATTTAGTCAGCTTGGCTATTTTTTGTGCGCCAACCGCAAAGGAACTCTCTTGATTTAAGAAATGAGTCCAGTACTTTTCTTCTTTTCTTACTGGGGATTGATCAGCAACCATTGCAAAACCACGCACTTCTTTACGGCGCTGCATAATTTCAATCAAGGCATTCTTATTAGGTATTGGGCGAGCATTAAAGCGCGAACGAGAGACTTTCATATACTCATCTACAATTTTATCGTGTAAGGGCTTGTAGACAGCATCGATAGGAAAGGACAGCTGTAAGCTACAACCAGCCAGCATCCACTCCCAGTTACAATGATGGGCGGCCAGCATCAACACAGATTGATTATTGTTAGCAAACTGTTCAATGAGCTCAGGATTTCTTAACCTCACACGCTGACGGATTTGCTCCTCTGTTAGGTTAAGGGTTTTACTGGCTTCAAGTATTACATACACCAAGCGTTTGAAATTTAATTTAGCTAATCGCTTAAGCTCACTGCTAGAGGCTTCCGGAAAAGAATTTTGCATGTTCGAGTAGATAACATTACGTTTCCGTTCGACAACATAATAACCGATCAAATAAATGGGGAAGGCCAGTGCGTAGAGTACCCATAAGGGGAGTTTACCTAGTAAAGGGTAAAAGCGAGAACTAAAAGGTTGCCTGTTTTTGGCCATAGTGTGTGAGGGGTTGTAAGATTTAAAAGTGGCTTATTCTAACAAAGCTGATGTCATGCTTAGGCAAAAAATAAGTATCCAATACAAATCGCGGTGATAATGCCTATTAAATCAGCAAATAAGCCACAGGCAACCGCGTGACGTACTTTTTTTATGCCCACGGCCCCAAAGTAAACGGCCAACACATAAAAGGTTGTTTCAGTGCTGCCCTGTACGATAGAGGCAAGCCTGCCGGCAAATGAGTCTGCGCCGTGTGTTTGCATGGTTTCTATCATCATTGCTCGTGCACCACTGCCACTGAGAGGTTTCATAAAAGCAGTGGGGAGCGCATCAACGAATTGGCTATCAATTGAAAGCCAACTTAATAATGATCGTAGATAATCAAGCATTATCTCAAGTGCACCACTGGCCCTGAAAACTCCGATAGCAACGAGCATAGCCACAAGGTATGGAATAATCATAACAGCGGTATGAAAGCCTTCTTTAGCGCCATCAATAAAGGCCTCATAAACATCAATGCGTTTTTTTATAGCGCCGGCCATAAAAGCAATAATTAAACAAAAAATAATAAAATTGCTCGCCAAAGCAGATTGTTCTTGCATAGTCGCTTGATCGAGGCGTGAAAAATACAACAAGATAGAGCCGACTAAGAGGCTGAACCCTGCCAAATAACAAAGAATAACCGGTTCGTAAAGTTTAATGCGCTGAACGGTTGCTACCGCTATAAGCCCAGCAATAGTTGAGGCATAGGTAGCGATTAAAATAGGTATGAAAACATCCGTTGGGTCAGCAGCGCCCATTTGCGCTCGATAAGTGAAAATGGTTAAAGGGAAGAGGGTAACAGCAGATGTATTAATAACTAAAAATAAAATTTGAGCGTTACTGGCCGTATCCTTTAAGGGGTTTATCGCTTGTAGATGCTGCATGGCTTTTATACCCAGCGGTGTTGCTGCATTATCAAGACCTAACATATTGGCAGATAAGTTCATCACCATGGCGCCAAAGGCTGGGTGTTTGTCTGGAACCTCGGGCATCAATCGTTTTAAAAGGGGGTTTAAAAATCGAGTTAAATGCTCAATAAAACCGCTTTTTTCGCCAATTTTCATCATCCCCATCCAAAAGCATAAAATACCCGCTAAACCAAGTGAGATTTCAAAAGCGGTTTTGGATAAAGTAAAAGTTGCTTGGGTCATTTCGTTAAAAATGCCAGTTTCACCGAGTATAAGTAAACGATATAGACCGGTTAGAAAGGCAATGAAAAAAAAGCCGAGCCAAATGATATTTAACATAAAATTATGAATAAAACTTATCCACTAACAAAGTATATCGTTAGCGCTGGATGGGAAATAATTAACGTCAACTGTAACATAGGCATGCAGGGCCAGATATGAATAATATAGCTAATAACAAAGTCGAAGAACTGTTGAAAATTATGGCTCAGCTTCGGGATAAGGAAGCTGGTTGTCCGTGGGATTTGGCTCAAAATTTTGCCAGTATTGCACCGTATACTATTGAGGAGGCGTATGAGGTGGCAGATGCCATCGAGCAAAAAAACATGCGGGCTTTAAAGGACGAGTTAGGCGACTTGCTGTTTCAAGTCATTTTTCATAGCCAATTAGCAAAGGAGCAACAAGCGTTTGAATTTGTAGATGTTGTACAGTCAATATGCGATAAATTAACACGCCGTCACCCCCATGTGTTTGATGAATCATATGTGGCTAAAGGTGATTTGTCTAAACAATGGGAAGCCCATAAACGTGCAGAAAAAAAAGATACTGGCGGTGTGGGTATTCTAGATGAAATTAGCGGAAATCAACCGGCCATGAATCAAGCCTATAAGCTTCAAAAAAAAGCGGCGTCAGTGGGTTTTGATTGGCCAGAGCTTGGAGGAGTTATTGATAAATTAGATGAGGAAATTGAAGAGCTTAAAGCAGAAGTTGGAGTTAAAAATAACGCTCAGCGAATTGAGGAGGAATTAGGGGATGTGCTCTTTAGTTGTATAAATATGGCAAGGCATTTAAATGTCAATCCAGAAGGGGCTTTGCGGTTAGCGAATAAACGCTTTTCAAGTCGTTTTTCCTATATAGAGGATGCATTAAGGCAATCGGGCGAAGAGGTGGGAAATTGTTCATTAAGGGTATTAGATGCCCTCTGGGATGATGCTAAAGAAGCCACTAAAAAGACTGAAACTTAAATTAATTCATCGAGTTAATGAAAAGTTAGGATATTTCTATTGCTTTTAGTATACTCAAGTTTCAGAGCGGTTAGATAGACTATAATAATCATAAATTTTTACTTTAATTAGCCTTTCTAACTAACTGATTTTTTTTGTATTTATAATGAGGAAGAGTGATGTCAGAAAGAGTTCGCGGTATTGTTAAATGGTTTAATAATTCAAAAGGCTTCGGCTTTATTCAGCCGGATGCTGGTGGTGAAGATGTATTTGTTCATTTTAGAGCAATTCAAGGTGATGGTTTTCGTACATTGAAAGAAAATCAAGCCGTTGAGTTTACTATTACTAAAGGCGACAAAGGACTACAAGCAGAAGAAGTAACTGGCTTAGAGTAGTTTTAAGCCTAAGCAGTCCTTGGCTGCTTTATAAGGCTAAGCAAAAGCGCCTACTTTCAATAAAAATGCGTACCTGTTTTTATTGTTGGTAGGTTTTAGTGACATATTGCTCAACAATTTCTTGGAATTGTTCAGCAATATCGTTACCTTTTAGGGTGACATCTTTTTGTCCATCTATATAAACCGGTGCAACAGGTTTTTCCCCCGTGCCTGGTAAGCTAATGCCGATGTTTGCATTCTTGCTTTCCCCAGGGCCATTTACAACGCAGCCCATAACGGCTACTTTCATGTTTTCTACACCTGGGTGTTGAGTTTTCCAAACTGGCATTTTATGGCGTAAATAGGATTGAATGTCTTGTGCTAATTGCTGGAAATAATCACTGGTTGTTCTACCGCAGCCTGGGCAGGAGATAACAGCCGGTGTAAATGAACGTATCCCCATTGATTGTAAAATCTCCTGTGCAACTACAACTTCTTGGCATCTATCACCACCTGGCTCCGGTGTTAAGGAAATCCTAATCGTGCTACCGATACCTTGTTGTAGCAAAATGGCTAATGCAGCGGTAGATGACACGATGCCTTTGCTACCCATACCTGCTTCAGTTAAACCAAGGTGAAGGGGGTAGTCGCATCGTGAGGCAAGATCTTGATAGACGGAGATAAGGTCTTGAACGCCACTCATTTTGCAAGAGAGTATAATTTTATCTTTAGCTAAACCTAATTCGATCGCTTTTTCTGCACTTTCTAAAGCAGATGTGATGACGGCATCATGCATCACAGCAACAGAATCGCGAGGTGTGCTTGAGGTGGAGTTCTCATCCATTAAGCGTGCTAATACAGACTGATCTAGGCTTCCCCAGTTCACCCCAATACGGATGGGTTTATCGTATTGAATGGCAAACTCAATCATTTGTGCAAACTGAGGGTCGCGTTTACTGCCACGGCCAACATTGCCAGGGTTAATTCGATACTTGGCTAAGGCTTGAGCGCAACATGGGTATTTGGCGAGTAATTTATGGCCATTAAAATGAAAATCACCAACTAAAGGTACATCGCAGCCTAAGGCATCAAGCTTTTGTCTAATGGTATTAACAGCCGCTGCAGCGGCTTCAGAATTTACTGTAATTCTAACCAACTCAGAACCGGCTTGAGCGAGTTGGTATACTTGCTTAACCGTATTTTCAATATCGGCAGTATCGGTGTTTGTCATTGATTGGATAACAACAGGGTGTTGCTGACCGATTGAAATGTTGCCTACTTTGACGGTGATGGCTGTATGCATATTGCTGGCTAATATAGCTATAAATTGGTTTTGTGGGCGTTATTATATCCGCTTGTAATCGATAACAAGGCACTCAATGATGTAATAAGTTAGCTTAAATGCTTAGAACTTGAAAAAAATCTAAGGCCTTTTTCAACTGAGCCTGTTAAAGAAAAAATTATATAGAGGTGAGCATGAGTGAATTTTATTACCAGGCGCACAAGGTATTACCTGAATCGAAGTTTGCGGCTTACCTAATTAGTATTCGCAGTATAAGACTGCCTTAGCGTTGCAGAAAAGATGGTAGGGCGGTGCGATTGGCTGTAAACACCTAGGAAATAGCAGGCAGTTGATTCGTTACAGCTGCCATATAATAGGCAGCTGTAACGGCTTAAAAAAGCTACAGAAAAACGTTGAGGTTTTTACTCAACAAGCTACTGAAGTCGGGCGTAATTTTACGCTTAGCCACTTTGAAAGAATTGTCTGTTATACGTAATACATCTTCTCGTTTGGCCAGTAACCAATACTCCTCTCGTTCTAATCGATTTCTATACACTAGGGTATTGGAGCGAACTTTAACCTCCCCTTCATTGTCACCTAATTCAACTTCTAAGTTTGTAACAAGGTGTCTATAACGCGTTCGTGGGTCTTCTGCCCAAGCTGCGCCGCTGTGTAAGCGCGCAACGCGCAATTGCAAACTTGGTAATGATTCATTGTAATGATTCATGTTGCCGGTTTCATCAGGCGTTTCATCCTTACGAAATAAGCTTTCTCTTGAAGGCATCCAGTAATGCACGTCCTCTGCCAACATCGTGAACCATGTTGCGTAATCTTCTTCATCTAATGCGCGAGCTTCTTGGTTATAAAATTGGTTAACCTGATGCCAAAGCAGCATGTTTTCTATATCTGTTTGTTGTGTGTTAGTGGTTGTCATATGCTAAATCCCTTAACGAACCTTTGGGATGTCATCCCAAGATTCGGCTGTTAAAAAGTCTATCCAACGTTGATAAAATGCCAGTTGATTAACATCGCTGTACATGGGGCGGCTAATATTGCCAGGTAACTCTGGGTCATCTCTACGGCTTGTACCCACCCTAAGCCCATAATGTAAATGCTGTTTGCGTGTTACAAAACCCTCATTAGCTATCGTGGAATTTTCCCAGTTTTCACCATCGTCCATCTCAAAAATACCACTAGGGGAGAAGGTCATGGCGCAAGCATTTTGGACGATTTCTCTAATATCATCGGGCATGTTTTTATTTACCATGGTCCACGCACGCAATTCAAATTGACGGGGGCCTTTCGGTAACCAAGTTCTCATGGTGTTGATGCCAGGTAAAAAAGAAAAATTCGGGAACACTGTTGCGGATATAACAGAGCCATAAATTTTGCGAGCTCGCAGATCGCCTAATCGTTTTGCCATGCTTTGGCGCTGCTCTTCAAAATATTGAACTAACCTTGGGTTGCCGCTGGAAACAAGCTCTAATGTACCAACACCGTCAATACCGCCTTCCCAACCATGGCCATTAGCATTAGCATGAAAAGAGGAGGGGTCAACAGGCATGTATTCAGGTACTTCATGGCCCATACTCACTGCCTTAGCACCTGAGGCATGTGTCCAACCAACGTGAAGTGAGTCACCGATAAAGTTTTCCGCACCAAACTTCCAGTTCGCGTTATACATGTTTCTAATAGAACCACCTAAGAACTCGGTACCTTCCTCAGTTTGATCTAAGATAATATCCAGATACCAACGAAAATCGCCCAGGAACTCTTCTAAACGAGGAGCCTCATCATCAAAACAGGCAAAGACCAATCCTTTATATGTTTCTACCCGTGCGTTTTGAAGGCCGTTTTTTGATTTATCTATATGGCCTTTGTAATGGTCCTCCTCATGCATACCTAATAAGTCACCATTGGTGCCAAAAGCCCAGCCATGGTAGTTACATGTGAATTGCCTAGCCGTGCCACGGTCAGCAAAGCAGATACGATTACCACGGTGAGTACAGGAGTTGGTAAAGACGTGAATAGCACCGTCTTTGTGACGAGTGACAATCACGTTGTCTTGGCCCATATAAGTCGTGATGAAATCACCGGTATTTTTGACCTGACTTTCATGAGCAACAAATAACCATGATTTGGCAAATAATTTTTCTAACTCCAGTTGGTATATCCAATCTTCCCAAAAAATACGCCGGTCTATATGGCCGTTTTTAAAGTCAATCATCCCCTTTAGTTCTTCAATATTTCCCATAGTTTTAGTGCCTCATTTGCAGTTTATAACTATCATTAGTTTTCATGTCTTTAAGAATAAACTAATATAAGTATTTGTAGAAGTGATAAGTAGACATTAAATATGAAGGAGAAATAATGAGTAGCATTTGGACAGAGTTAATGGGTGTTGAGTACAGCCAAAAATATTACGATGTTAACGGGGTTAAAACACGTGCGATTGAAGCGGGTAGTGGGCCTGTTTTAATTTTTTTGCACGGCACCGGCGGACACGCAGAAGCTTACGTTAGGAATATAGAGGAGCATGCGAAACACTTTCATGTTTATGCAATAGATATGATAGGCCATGGTTATACAGATCGGCCAGATTGCGATTATGATATGAATGATTTCGTCGATCATATCGTGGACTTTATTGGCACGATAGGGGCTGATAAAGTGTACTTATCTGGTGAATCATTAGGCGCTATGGTGGCTTCTTGGACAGCGATACGTTTTCCCGAAAAGGTGATTAAACTGGTCCAAAACACAGGTATTCTGATGGCACCTAATGGTGAAGGAAAAGCTGAGTTAGCCGATGCGCTGGAACGTTCAAAAAAAGCGGCAGGGCAACTGACCAAAGATATTGTACGTGCAAGAATGAGCTGGTTAATGGCTGAGCCTGAAAAAACATTAACCGATGAAATTATTGATGTTCGTTATACCATTTACGACCAGCCGGGAATGCTGCCGGTTATGGGTAAAATTGCCAATAGTATTCTAGGCGGCGTTATTAATGATGAATGGTGTAATAAATGGGTAAACCCTGAATCAATGCGGGATATTAAATGTCCAACATTGGTGTTATGGACCCGACATAACCCAGGTCAGCCAGTTGAGTTGGCGCAAGAGGGCGCAAAAATGATTCCAAATGCAGAGATGGTCATTTTAGAAGACAGTGCTCATTGGCCACAGTGGGAAGAACCTGAAGAATTCAATAAGAAACATTTAGAGTTTTTATTGGCTTAATAAATTCGCCCATCAGGCTTTTTTTTATAAGCCTGATGGGATTCTGTTAGAGAGTTTAATTAATCAGTTAAGTAGTCTTATCAGCTGTTTAAAATTACCAGCTGTTTAAAAGAGGATAAATGCGACTTGCTTGAGCATACCCTTAGCGTTTAAAGAATGCGTCAATCAGTGTAAAAGCTCGATCAATAACATCATACGGGGTATAGAAATGTGGTGAGAAACGAATACCGCCGCCGCGCTTCGCACAAACTACTTGATGTGATGTTAGGTATTCAAATAGTGCATCGCTGTCATTACTGCTGGGCTTAAAGACAATAATGTTATTGCCTTCCTCGTCCGGCTTGGTTAGCAATGTTAATGAAGGGTTTTGTTGTACCTTATCAATCACATAATGGCCGCGCTCGATAACATTTTTGGCGACTGTATCTATGCCAACCTCTAGTAGTAAACTAATGCTTGCCGATAGTGCATGTATGCTCAACATATTAGGGCTACCGCATTCAAACCGTCTTGCCGATGTTGCAGTGGTCCATTCAGGTACATCATAATTGCCCATATCCTCAACCATATGCCAGCCATATTGGGTCAGCTTAAGTTTATCGATAGCAGCTTGTCGGCAATAGAAAACACCTAAACCTTCAGGGCCGAGCATCCATTTGTGGCCATCCGCCATCATAAAGTCAGCTTGATATTTTTGTACATCTACTGGAAATGCACCAATTGACTGAATGGCATCAATACAAAATAACACACCTTTTTGCTGGCAAACTTCGCCTAAACGTTCAAGGTCAACACGTAAGCCTGAAGCATATTGCACAGAACTGATGGTTAACAGTTTGGTGCGACTATCAATATTTTTAATGAGCTCAGTAGTTGGGTCTTCTGCATCTTTCAAGTGTGTTTTTATAACACGAACACCCTGACTTTCAAGTGACTCCCAAGGAATTATGTTTGAAGGGAACTCTTCGTCACTGGTCACAATCGTATCGCCTGCCGCCCATTCAAGGCCATAAGCGACAAAAGAAAGCGCTTCGGAGGTGTTCTTCACCAAGGCGATTTCATCTACACTCTTTGCATTAATTAACTGTGCTAGTTGATGCTTTAAATGCGCTTCAACCTTAAGCCAATTAGCGTATTTTTTAGAGCCAATGGTGACATTCTCACGACAAAAGGCATTCACTGCTTTTTCTGCACGAACGGGCCAAGGTGCAACCGCCGCATGGTTGAGATAGATAACATCTTCATCTAGATTAAATTCATTACTAAAACTCTCAGTCATCAATAGGGCCTGTATAAGAAAATTAACATTCTATCCTTTTTTAAAATTTCCTTATAGACTTGCTGCCATTGCTTTATTGATATTTAAAAAGAGGTGTACCGTGTTAATGATTGGACATAGAGGCGCGATGGCTTGTGCGCCAGAAAACACACTGCTATCGATTCACAAAGCAATTGAGCTAGGTGCTGATTGGGTGGAAATTGATGTGTACTTAGTGGACGAGCATTTGATCGTTATTCACGACGAAACACTTGATAGAACAACCAATGGGCGCGGTCAATTAGCCAACTATACCTTTAAAGAAATTAGGACCTTAGACGCAGGCTTAGGGCAAAAAATCCCTACCTTACAAGAAGTGCTTGAGGTAACAGCAGGTGTGGTGGGTTTAAATATTGAGTTGAAAGGAAACGGCACAGCTAAGGCGCTGATCAGTTTGCTTGAAAAAGTGCCGGAAATACAAAAACAAAACATCATTGTTTCCTCGTTTTTAATGGCTGAACTTACCGAGGTGTTCAGTTTAGATAGGCGAGTCAAAATAGGTGTGTTGGCCGCTGAAAATATACAGGATGCTATAGCGTGGGCTGGCAAATTAAAGGCCTTTTCAATACATCTCAGGTTACAAAACGTAACGCTAGAGTGGGTAGAACGGGCGCACGATTTAGGGCTTAAAGTGTATGTATATACCGTCAATAACTTAGCAGATATCAGACGGATGGAGCAACTCGGCGTTGATGGGATTTTTAGTGACAACCCAGTGCCTATTGGCTAGTTGATATTCGGTAACTTTTTTAATTTTGATCGCGTATATAGCAGCGTAATGAGCATGCTAATAAAAACAATGCTGGCGACTGAGCCAAATATCCACTCAATGCTATAGCCGAATTTTACGATAAGCAAATAATTGACGATAAACGGTAAAAGCAATTGTCTGAAAAACCCCATAATAACCGGAAAGTCCGGTTGTTTTATGGCTTGAAGCGTAGCGACACTAATGAACAGGCAAACGTAACAGAAAAAAGCGAAGGCATCGATTCTTAAATATGTAGCGCCTACATCAATAATGGTTTCTTGTTGGCTAAAAAAGCTCATCATAAGGGGCGATAGAAAGATCATTATTGGAATGCAGACAAGAGAAATAGCAAAGCTAAGGATTAAGCCCTTGCGGTAGGTTTCAGCAATACGACGGTAATTTCTAGCGCCATAGTTCTGCCCCGAAATAGCTAATACGGCAGTATTTAGCCCAAGTGCGGGCAGCAGCAATACTTGTTCAAGACGTAAACCAACCGAATAGCCAGCCACTGCATAGGAGCCGAATCGGCTTACAAACCCAGTGATCATCAGGCTGCCAATAATCATAATGAAAAAATTAAAACTGGCCGGTAATACTTGTCTCAAAATCGCTAAAGAAGCACGTTTGTTTAAACAAGGGAACGGTGTGTAGCCTAGTTTTTTACATAAAATAAGCAGTAAATAAAGTGCCGATGCCAACTTGATAATTAACGTTGCCCAAGCAAGCCCAGCGACTCCCATATTTAAGCCAAACGTTAATAATGGGTTTAATAGCCAGTTGGCAAAAAAACCAACAATTAGTGCGTTACGATTAGATTTTGTATCGCCTAAAGCCATTAACGTGCCAGCAGCAACCACACTTAGCGAGAAAGCCACATTGCCGAGAATTAAGACTTGAATATAATCCCATGCCAGTGCAGTTATTGTGTCGCCACTGCTTAGCCAATTAATGGCGTCTTTAGCAAAAAGAAAGCCGAACACAATAATGAGGATAGAAAAGAAAATACCCAAGCCAAAGCAGTTTTTAATAATGTTCTTTAGCTGCTGGGACTGTTTCAGGCCCAGCTCTGTAGAAACCATCACCGATGTGCCGTTTTGCAAGCCTGCCAATAACCCAATAAAGAGATAAAAAACCACGCTTGAGATAGATAAACCGACTAAGGCATCGTCGGACACTCTACCGGCAAACCAATTATCGGTCAGGTTATATAGGGTGTTAAAAAACATACCCATGGAAGCCGGTATGGCAAGGCGTATTAAATGTTGGTAAATAGAACCTATGGTGAAGTCTTGATGGGGCTTGGAAGAGGGCATAGGGATTATCTGTGGCTTTATTTCAATTATAGCCCGTTAGTTATGCACTAATCATAAAATGACAAAGGAATTGCCATTATAAAAAGATAATAATAGTCACTAAGATTGTTTTAGATCATCGTTTAATTAGCTGTTATTCTTTATCATATATATGGCTTGAATAACACGTTGAAAGCGACATAGGCATTAATTGCGTAAAGCCTTTTGTTAGCACTGTATACAATGAAAAAGAGGGAGCGCGATGAGTATTCCATTACCAACAAATTGCATGAGTATCGATGATTTATCCATTGGTATGCGTAAAGAAAAAACCTATA
>CAJXOJ010000003.1 GCA_913057515.1 uncultured Cycloclasticus sp.
ATTTTCGTGGCTTAAATAAGCAAGTTGAAAGCCAGCTCTCTAAATTAGCTAAACATTGTGAACTTCAATTAGTGCATATTTATGATCCTTTAGAAAATCATTTACCAAAAAAAGGCCAGTATCGGTTTACTAATGGCGAGCAAGAAGTATTAGTTGATATGAGCGATCATCAGCAAGTATTGGCATATCAACAACACTTTAAAAAACGCCAACAACACTTAACCATGCTTTGTAAAAAATGGCGAATTTCACTGCTTGAATGCAGTACTAGCGATGACCCATTTGAGGTGCTGAGCTAATGAACGAACAGCTGCCTTTACAAGACATACATTTGCCGGAAGCTATCAGTGGGTGGCCACCTGCAATCGGCTGGTGGATTTTATTGCTGGTTGCCTTGCTGGCTTGTGTAGCAGCGTATTGGTTGTATAAAAAATTAACGCGTAAAACACCCGTTAAAAGCGCACGGGCTTTATTGTTAAATATCAAACAGGCAGGCAATACGGATGAGTTGGATACGTTAAAACAGCTGTCTGCCTTGGTTCGACGGGTGTCTATTAGCGTTAATCCACGTGCCGATGTTGCCAGTTTAACCGGTAAACAATGGTTAAATCACCTTGACCAGTCGGTTGAAGGAACACCATTTAGCAACGGAGTGGGGCAATACTTATCTGATGCGCAGTATCGCAAAAATGCACCTGAAGATTTGGATATAGATCAATTAATTGAATTGTGTGAACGTTGGTTGAAGAGGCAACAAGCATGATTCATTTCGAATGGCCTCAATTGCTTTTACTGTTACCCTTGCCTTTGCTTTATCGGTGGTTATTGCCTGCGCAATCAACGGATGTGCAGGCTGCACTTAAAGTTCCTTTCATAGAAGATTTTGGCCAAGCGAAGGCGATGGGTGGTTCACAACGGCCCCCTTGGCTTTTATGGTTAGCGGCGGTTGCTTGGGTGTTATTAATAGTTGCCTCTACTCGGCCTCAATGGCTAGGTGAGCCGATAGAACAAATGGTCAGTGGGCGCGATTTAATGCTGGCGGTTGATGTATCGGGCAGTATGGCAGAAAAAGATTTTAAGCTAAGTGGTAACTGGGTAGATAGATTAACGGCCACCAAAAACGTGGCCAGCGCTTTTATGGATAGGCGCGTAGGTGACCGTGTTGGTTTAATTCTATTTGGTACCACTGCGTATTTACAAACGCCACTGACCTTTGATCGCAAAACGGTGGTAACGCTGCTAAACGAAGCCTTTATTGGCATTACCGATAATGAACCCGCCACCTCTATTGGCGATGCTATTGGGCTGGCGGTAAAACACCTTAAAAATGAGCAAGATAACAGTCGGGTGTTAATTCTATTAACCGATGGGGCAAATACCGCCGGTGAAATAACGCCCCTACAAGCGGCGCAACTAGCGGCTGATAATGGGCTTAAAATTTACACAATTGGTATCGGTGCGGATGAAATGATCGTACGCAGTTTTTTTGGCAATCGTAAAGTCAACCCTTCTCGCGATTTGGATGAAGAAACCTTAAAGGCCATTGCCGATAAAACCCAAGGTCGTTACTTTAGGGCACGGAATAAAGAAGAGTTAGAGGCTATTTATCAATTACTTGATCAGTTGGAGCCGGTGGAAAAAGATAAGCAGTTTTATCGCCCAATGAGTGAGCTTTACCCTTGGCCGTTGGCCATGGCCTTATTGCTTAGCGCGTTTATTGCAGTGTTTAAACAGAGGTTACGATAATGAACCTAGCTGATTTTCATTTTATACGCCCGTTTTGGTTACTGGGCTTGATCGTGTTAGCTATTATTGTGTTTTTATCATTTAAGAATAAACTAAATCAAGGCCATTGGGCGGAGATGTGCGACGCTGAGTTATTGCCCTATATTTTACAAGATAAACCAGTTCAGCAATCACGTTGGTTATTTGGCAGTTTATCACTGGCTGCTATGCTGGCTATTATTGCGTTAGCAGGGCCAACCTGGGAGCGTTTGCCGACGCCTGCGTTTCGTAGCGATGCAGCCTTGGTGATAGCGCTCGACTTATCGCAAAGTATGTATGCTAGCGATATTAAACCAAGCCGCTTAGTACGCGCACGCTACAAAATTGCAGATATTTTAAGGCAACGTAAAGATGGTTTAACCGCCTTAGTGGTTTACTCTGGCGATGCTTTTACCGTTACTCCGTTAACGCATGACGTGGCGACTATTGAAAACCAGTTAAGTTCGTTAAGCCCGAATATTATGCCATCGAGTGGTAAAAATACCGCAGCCGCGTTAACTCAGGCCGTGGAGTTACTACAGCAAGCTGGGCAACAAGAAGGCAGTATTTTGTTGATTAGCGATGGCGTTAATAATGAATCGATAGCAGAGCTTACTAAAATATCTGCGGCTTATCGGCTATCGGTTTTAGGCGTTGGCAGCAGTGAAGGCGCACCGGTTAAATTGGCTGCAGGTGGTTTTTTAAAAGATAATGAAGGTAATATTTTAGTACCCAAGTTAGACCGCTCAACATTGGCTCAATTAGCAGCAAAAGCTAATGGGGTATATGTGGATATTAGCGATACCGACAGCGATATTAACCGCCTATTGACCAGTTTAGATGAGCCACAGCTGGCGGGGGAAAGTTCGCAAGATAGTGGGCTTGTTGAGCAATGGAAAGAACAAGGGGTTTGGTTGTTATTGTTAATATTACCATTGGCCGCCCTTAGTTTTCGTAAGGGTATTTTGGTGTTTTTAATGGTGCTGATTTTACCGCTGCCACAAACCTCGTATGCATTCGGCTGGCAAGACCTATGGGCAACAGATAATCAACAAGCGCAACAGGCGTTTAAAAACCAACAATTTGAACAAGCCGCTAAGCAGTTCCAAGACACTGAATGGAAAGCCGCCGCGCAATATAAAGCAGGGCAATATCAACAGGCGGCAGAAACTTTAAAATCGGTTGAATCTTCACGTGGTTTATACAACCAAGCGAATGCATTGGCAAAGTTAGGACAGTTAGAAGAAGCTAAAGAAGGGTATGAGAAATCATTAGCAATTGACTCCAAGAACGAGGATGCGAAAAAGAACTTAGCGCTGGTTGAAGAGGCATTAAAAAAACAGCAGCAAAAACAGGATCAACAAGGCGACTCGCAAGGGGATGATTCAGAACAACAGCAACAAAAGGGTGAGCAGCCATCGCAGGATGGACAGCAAAACCAGCAGCCTTCCAATGATGGTAATACTGAATCGGACCCAGCAGACCAACAACAGCAAGCTGGTGAGCAAGGCGAAGAGACAACGGCGGAACAACAATCTGGCGATGAGCCTGACGAGCCAGCAGAGCCTCAGGCGCAAAATGCTGAGCCTGAACAACCTGCTGAAGAAGAGCAGAACGCTAATGAACAAGCAGCCATGCCCACAGGCCCAATGGACGAAAATGAGCAGGCCAACGAGCAATTATTAAAACGCATTAAAGATGACCCTGCGGGTTTGCTAAAGCGTAAATTTAAGTATCAATACGGCCAACGCCGTGAGCAATAACAGGATTTGAACATGTTAAATAAAGCCTTTTATCAACATTTATTCAAAGCCCCGCTGGGCTGTTTGCTGTTAACAATTTTATTGGCTACAAACGCATGGGCGGTAGATATCAATACTTCGGTTGATAGAAACCCAGTAAGCCTGAACGATTCCTTTAAACTCATTTTTAGCAGTACAGCCGCACCCGATGATGACCCTGATTTTGCCCCTTTAGAGCAAGATTTCGAGATTCTTAATCAGCAAAAAAGCAGCCAATCATCTTGGGTTAACGGCAAATCAACAAAATCGATCAGTTGGACTTTAGATGTGATGGCAAAACGCGCCGGTCGCTTGCAAGTACCGGTGATTGAATTTGGTGACGATAGAAGCGAAGCCTTAAACTTAACAGTTTTAGCAGCATCAGTTAGCAGTGATTTAAGCCCGGATCAAGACTTATACATTGAAGTTTCTGCAACGCCACAGCAGCCGTATGTGCAGGCTCAAGTTATTTATACCATGCGGTTATTTCAGCGAGTACAGATTGCTCAGGCATCGTTGACCGAACCGGCCGTGCCCGGTGCCATTGTTGAAAGGCTGGGTGAAGATAGCCAATACAACACCGAGGTTAATGGGGTGCGTTATGCTGTTATTGAGCGTCAATATGCTATTTTTCCACAGCAAAGCGGGCCATTAGAAATTGCACCCTTGCAACTAACTGCGCAGGTAGTCAGTGGAAATGGGCGCTCACGCTTCGGTAGTATTTTTGATAGCCAACGTACGCAAACTAAGCGAGTTTTTTCAGAAGCGATCAGTCTTAATGTATTACCCGCGCCAAGCGACTTTAAAGGCCAACATTGGTTAGCAGCGCAGCAGGTATATATTGAGCAAAGCTGGTCGAATAAAGATTTGAGTGTCAGTGTAGGTGAGCCGTTAACACGTACCTTAACGCTATTAGCGAAAGGGGTTAATTCCAGCCAATTACCTGATTTAACACAACAGGGGGTTCATAGCGCGTTAAAAACCTATCCCGATCAACCGATGTTAAAAGATAAGAAAGACCCCGACGGCATGACCGCTTTACGCGAGCAAAAAGTGGCTTTAATCCCTTCACAAGCGGGACAGTATGTTATACCCGAAATACAAGTGCCTTGGTTTAACACTCAAACCCAAACGATGGAAACGGCCACCATACCAGCGGTAACCATTACCGCCATCGCGAAAAGCGCTTCATCGAGTCCAGCGGCCACTGTTAATGAACCGCAAGTGACTCTGCCCAGCTTGCAATCACCACCCTTAGACGTTGCGCCAACACAAAGTAGTATGGGCTATTGGCCATGGCTGGCACTAATTTTAGGTTTAGGCTGGGCGTTAACCCTTATTTGGTTGTTTAAATCTCGCACTAAAGTTAGTCAAACAAAAACAGCGAGTGAAAATCAAAACGTGCCATTAAAAAAGGCAGTAAAGGCACTGCAAGAAGCCTGTGCAGCCAACGACCCTAAACAAGCAAAACGAGCATTCCTTAACTGGGGTAAGGTGCAATTTAACGCCGACACTGAAGAATCTATCGCCTTACAGTGTAGTGCTGAGTGTCAGGCAGAAATAAAACACCTTAACGAGAGCTTATATGCGAAAAAAGGTGGCAATTGGAAGGGCGACACCTTAGCCGCACTCGTGTTAGAAGAAAGCCACTCGTTAAAAAACAAAACCACCGAGGATGATACCTTGGAGCCGCTAAACCGCTTATAAACCAGCTCTAATTGCACGCTTGCAAGCAGTGCCATAGAGCCAACCTAAAAGTAATGAAAATACTTTTATAGTATGGATCTTATAATGTTTGCTTGATATAAGCTGGTTTGAAATTTAGGCGTCGAGAAATTATTAATCGGCGAGCAAGTTTATTGGTTTATGCTGATTAATCAGCCAAATTTGATAAGTGCTAAGCCATAAAATAATGTTTATACTCACTCGGGTACGACACGTACTAATTTAAAAATAAACGAGAGAGGAGATTTATTATGTTGACTGTAGTTATTTGTTTAACTTGTATTGCTTTTATGCCTTATTTGGCCTCATCAATTGGTGGCTATTACCGAATTTCACAAAAAGGTAAATATGACCTTGTTAACCCGCGTGTGCAAGCCGCAACATTAGAGGGTGCAGGTGCTCGTTCACAATATTTACATGCCAACTGTTGGGAAGCCTTAGGCCTATTTTCAGCCGCTGTATTAGCTGTTTTTATTACCAATACGATAAATGAAACGGTTGCTATGCTTTCGATTTCTTTTGTTGTTATACGCGGCGTTTACTTTATTGCCTATTTAACCAATATGGCAACGTTACGTTTCAGCGCTTTTGGGCTGGGCTTTGCTTGCTGTGCGGGCCTTTTTTATACAGCATTAACTACCATTCCTGCCTAATATCTAAAACAAGTTATGCAGATTTTTTCTGCATAACTTGTTACTACACCTTATAAATTCTGCGTAAGTTAGTCGTTCTAAATTCAATATAATCATATTGTAAATTAGTATTTTCTAATGTATATTATTTTCCTAATAACACGATAATAAAAAATTAGAATCAATCAATTAGAGGAGAGAGATAATGACAGTAGAACGTGATTATGATGACTTGGCTAGAATAGATCGAACGCATGTCAGCTTGTATAACGATCAAGGTGTGTATAGCGATGAAATGGAACGAATTTTTTATCGGTCTTGGATTTATGTTGCACACGAAAGTGAAATTCCGAATCCGGGTGATTACAAAACGACCTTTATGGGTGATGTTCCCGTTATTGTAACGCGCAGTGAAAATAATGAAATAAACGTTGTTATTAACCGTTGTACTCACCGCGGGGTAGCAGTGTGTCCTTTAGAGAAAGGTAATACCCCTAGTTTTGTTTGCCAATACCATGGCTGGGAATTTGGTATGGACGGTGAATTATTAGCGGTGTCTATGCCAAGAGGTTATAACGAAGGTGAACTAGACTTTAAAAGTTTAGGCTTAGTATCAGCTAAAAAAGTTGAAAGTTATCGAGGTATTATTTTTGCGTCGCTTCTATCTGTTCCTGATATTTCATTAGATGAAAAACTAAGAGGCGTGAAAGAGTACATAGATATGTACATGGACTTTTCCCCCGTTGGCGAAATTGTCGTGGGTAATAGCGGGGTGAATAAACATTACTATAATGCTAACTGGAAAATTCAAACAGAAGGCAGTGTAGAAGGCTACCATGCACCGGTTACTCATGCTACGGCCTTTGATATTATGATCAGAAAAATGGGCATGCCCGATAACTACCAAGGGTACGGCACAAAAGGCATGGATGGTGGCTATGGTAATAATTTATTAGAAGTGTATAGCTTGCCTGATGAAGCGGTTTATAAACGTTGGCCAGCTGAATATATAGACTTAATGATTGAAAAACACGGCAAAGAGCGCGCAATGCATGTGTTACGTCACCGTTTTAATTTAGTGATTTTTCCGAACTTAGCCCTACTTGAATATCAATTCCGAGTCATTCGCCCTATGGGGGTTGATAAAACAGAAGTGCGTATGTATCACACGATGCTGAAGGATGCGCCTGATGAGATTAATACTCGACGAGTACGAGAACATGAGTTCTTTTATAGCCCTGCCGCCTTTGGTGGGCCAGATGACTATGCGATGTTTGATAGAGCTGGTCAGGGCATGAAGGCAGAGATGGTGCCGTGGATTTTATTTAACCGTGGTATTAAATCTGAAGAAGTTGATGAGCATGGGCGTCGTTATGGTGGGCATACGCAAGAAACACAGCAAAGAGCACCTTATTTTGAGTACAGACGTTTAATGAAATTAGGGAGCCAATCATGAGTGCTAATAATTCAGAACAAATGACAAGAGCTGAAGCGGAAGACTTTTTATTTGCTGAAGCGTGTTTACTTGACCAAGGCGAGGTGAATGAGTGGAGAAAGCTATTCACTGCCGATGCACTATATTGGTTACCTTATAGCCGTGATGTCAATGTTGACCCAACAAAACATGTATCCATTATTTATGATGACATGGAGATGCTTGATGAGCGCATTAAACGGCTTCAAAGCGGCGCTTGCCATGCACAAATACCTGGCTCAAGAACGCAACATTCAGTAAACAACGTACGGGTAAAAACAGTGGATGGTGTTGTTATTATTGACTCATACCTTACTTTGCATGAGTACCGTGCTAATCGACAAGATAGGTTTTACCCATTGCAAACAATGGCGGCTAATTGCGAGCACAAATTAGTTAAGCAAGACGGTGAATGGAAAATGACCAGTAAGAAAGTCGTGCTGCTGAATTGTGATGGTGAAATATACGACTTAAGCTTTTTAATATAAATAAGGGGTAGTAATGACTGATATGGACAATAAATATGCCGATGGTTTTCCTTTTTCTCGTGAAGGGGAGGACTTTAAGCAAGGCCTATCGTTGATGCGCGAAGTGCTGGGAGAAGAATCCTCTGAGCATATTGAATCTTTGCTGGATAACCCTCTGTTTGGTGATGAGCTGGGCTATGTTTTTTCTAAAACTTGGGGGGCTTTATATGAGCGAGAAGGTTTAACGTTAAAAGAAAGGTCGTTGATCTTAATGGGCACTGATTTAGCATTAGGACGTGAAGGGCCGTTAAAAGATCATATGAAGGTCGCGTTGCATGCTGGGATGAAGCCTAAGCAAATTATCGAGGTTTTATTCCAAACCGTTTTTTACTTAGGAGCGCCTGCAATGGTACTAGGCTTAAAGGTAGCTAATGAGGTTTTGGGCCCAGAAATAAAAGAAATGCTCGAGCAAAAAGAACAACAAAATAACAATCAATAGGAGGAAGTAATGAGTGATTTAGACATTAGTATGGGCCCTATCAACCATGTGGCAATGGCAGTAAAGGACTGGAGAGCAACTGCAAAAAGCTATGCTAAGTTAATGGGTATAAAAACATGGCGAGTGATGGAAATTTCATCAGATATGATGGAAACATCTGAATATTATGGTGAGCCAGCTGAATTTGTTTGGATATCGGCCTTTGCACGGATGGGCGATACCTTGATCGAATTGTGCGAGCCGGTTTCTGGTAAAACCGTGTTTGATGACTTTGTTAAAGAACACGGTGATGGCATGCAACATGTGGGTGATTTATCACACCCTAACCCATTAGAGTTAGTTAAAGAATATACTCGCCAAGGGGTAAAAGTTGGGAATTATTGCAATATTGCAGGGGTTGCAGAACTTTATTACTTAGACACACGTGAGCAATTAGGCGGGATGTTCCTAGAAGTGGTTGCACCACCGACATACGCACGAATTGCCGACCTTGGTGAAGATGTTACGTTTGATTAATAACAATAATAATTTTAAGGGGAAATAAATGGCATTAAGCATACCTATAGACGGCTGGCATAGTACCTCCATAGTGGTTCGTGACTACCGCCAAGTGGTAACCAATTACGCACGATTTTTTGGTATTAGTCACTGGGAAGTTTTTCGTTATGACGGTAACCATCTAGCAAATACGCGCTTTGAAGGTGAATTGGTTGAGCACCGCTATATACGAGTTATGGGGCGAAATAAAGATTTAGCCATAGAGTTAATACAGCCTATTGACGGGCCATCTAGCTTTCAACATATGTTAGACACAGTTGGCGAAGGCGTACACCATGTCAGCCTGACTCAATCAACTGAATTTGATGTCGATGCATTGAATAAAACACTCGATGAACTAGACATTAGTATACGTCAAAGTGGCACTATTTATGATGTGGCAGATGTTTATTTATTAGATACGCGTTCGTTGGTCTCCAATGTGATGTTTGAAGTGGTTTGCCCAAAAACAGAAAATTGGCAAGCATCCATGAAACCCGATGAAGTGTTTGATATTGACCTGGCGCTATTAGGTCCAACATTATTACCAACAGCCAATATGTTACACCTTGGGGTGGTTTGTAAAGATAGGGATGTGGCCAAGGCAGGCTTAACGAAATTATTCTCAATGACAGATTGGATTGAATTTAAAATTGAATCGGGTGTCACCATGAGCGACACGACGTACTTTGGTGAACAGGTTTATCATAAATATAATAACCATGTGGGCCGCGTGGGTGAGTTTGCCTTAGAGCTCATTACCCCAGAGTCAGATAAATGCGTGTATTACGATTTCTTAAAAGAACAGGGTGAAGGAGCGCATCATTTCTTTCCTTCAATGTGCTCAAAGGAAGAGTTTGAAGCCCTTTTGCCGGGTTTAGAAGCGCTAGGTATGCCTATTATTCAAGGCGGTACTATAGATGGGTTGATAGAGTATTATTACATCGATACGCGAGACTATTTATCAGGGGTGACCACCGAAATAGTGATTCCGTTATGTGATGACTGGAAAGAAAAAATGTTCAGCTCAGAGAAAGAAGCGTGGGTACTTTGTGGTTAAATTTAATTAATTACAAACGATCTAATAAAAAAGCCATGCGTTTAACTTAAGCATGGTTTTTTTGTTGCTATCGGGCTTCTTTAAACAAGCTATAAATTTTATAAGGGCGAATATTAAGGATGCTCATTAACGCCACTTATAGTCTTCTTGTTTGTGCTAATATGCGCGCTCTGTCCAATAGCTTGGAAGGATTCCTAACGAAGCATTTTGGGCAATACGGATCACACACTCTTATCTCGCATCTTAAATAAAGGCAATAAATATCATGGCTAAAGAAATAGGTCGCAGCAGACGTCTGCGCAAAAAATTATATGTAGGCGAATTCGCTATTATGGGTTTTGAATTCACCTGTAAAGTTAATATCGACTTGGACACCGCACCACAATTCGAGGAACTGCTGGATGCTTTTGATAAGGTGGCAGAAGAGAAAAACCTGTTAATTAGACTTGATAACGATGATGAGCAGTTTGAAGGCTTTGTTACTTCATATGAGCGTTATGGTTCAGCAACTGAAGAAGACAAAGCAGCCATTGAAGCCGTACTATTAGCGCACAGCATTGTTAGCGATGTTGAGGTTAGCAAACTGGTTGACGTGTTTAACGAAAAATAACACTGACTACGACGGTGGGGAGCTTGTTAATTTTAATAAACTCCCCATATTTTGGACTGCTTTTGTGCCGGAAAAGTAGCGCCATAAAGGCAATAAAACTAGATGCCAATTAAGAAATATTTAGCGCAATACCCACCATTGCTTATAAAACAGGTTAATGAGCGTGTTCAGCAAAATCAACTAGCCGATTTTCTCCTTAAGCGTCACCCGACACCACATACGATAAGCAATAACGATGATTTGCGTGATTATGTCTTAGCAATTAAAAATCAACACATGAAAAAATCAACCGCGTTAAGCAAGGTCATTTTCGATAGCAAATTACACGTTGTACACAATGCACTAGGGCTGCACAGCTATGTATCACGGGTGCAGGGTGGCAAACTAAAAAGTAAAAATGAAATACGCATAGCAACAGTTTTTAAAAACACATCTGACGATTTTTTAAAAATGATTGTGGTGCACGAATTGGCACATTTAAAAGAAAAAGAGCATAACAAAGCCTTTTATCGCTTATGCGAGCATATGCTACCCAGTTACCATCAACTTGAATTTGAAATGCGGCTTTATCTTATTCAGCTGGAACTGGCGGGGCCTATTTATAGTTAGGAAGGGTGTAGTATTCAAGGCTTTTAAGAGCGCTCATCGACACTAACAAAACACCATGTCATTGGGTGTTATTTAAATCCTATGGACTATGTTAGTCTTAAGATTATCGTAGGTGGAATAATTCCCTGTTTGCTCTTTATTATCCTATTACTAGGTATTATTGGCCGTGTAAGTAAAAAAATGACAGGGAATTTTTATTCCCGTTAATAACTAGTTATATTTTAAGGAGGTATCGTGCAAGACTTTAACTGGCATTGTCCATATTGTGACAGAAATACAACCATTACCGAGTCGAATTATTCAGGTAATGTGCATGAGATAGATAAGAATTCGAAGGATGATCAAATTGCCTTATACACGTCTGTAATTACCTGTCCAAATTCAAAATGTAGAGAATATTCTATTTCTGCTGATCTTTACCTTTGGCGCTGGCAAGGAAATAGTTGGAGTATTCAAGGAAAGCCTATCTTACACTGGTCGCTAAAGCCGCAATCTGAATCAAAACAATTCCCTGACTATGTGCCTGTAGCTGTAACAGCTGACTATGACGAGGCGTGTCTTATTCGAGATCTTAGTCCTAAAGCATCAGCAACTTTATCCCGCCGATGCTTGCAAGGAATGATTAGAGATTTTTTTGGCGTCAAGGGGCGCACTCTTTTTGACGAAATAAATGCCATTAAAGAAAAAGTAGATCCGCTAACATGGGACGCAATTGATGCTGTACGTAGTATTGGTAATATTGGTGCTCACATGGAAAAGGACATCAATATAATTATTGAGGTGGATTCGAATGAAGCGAACCTTCTCATAGGCCTAATTGAGTCGCTAATACAAGACTGGTATGTTTCTCGCCACGAACGGCAACAACGCCTTCAATCAATAGTTGGTGTAGCGGAGCAAAAAAAGGCTGCTAAATCGGCAGAAAAAATATAACAAGTTGCTCAAGCGGGACAAATTTTTGAGGGACTTCGCCGCAAATTTTCCCCTTAGCAAAGCGTTAGGGCTCACAACAACATGAAACAACAGGAAATTGAAGAACTCTTACAGGGACAATTTGATCTCGATTGCCCAAGAGTTGAATTGACCCCTTGTGTTTCAACTTCAAAAAAGAAGCCACTTTTAGGTTCTGGTCATATTGCATTAAATAAAGATGGTCACTTTGACTTGAAAGTGTATTTTCCTGGCGCCTTTTCAATTGATGAGATATTCGAACAATTTAATTGGGAGCCTGGAAAAATTATTCCTGATGAGGCGTACTACGATTTAGTCGCTCACGATCTTGCCGGCCATAAATGGCAAGCGGAAAGGTTTATCCCTGATAAAAATAGCGGCCCAAGTGGCTCAATGCTCATCGGAAAATTACCAGAGTTAAGGAAAATAGAAGAAAATTACGGAAGCAGCGACAAAGGAGTTATTCAACTTCACTTCAATAAAGTCATTAAGGTTCCACTAAATACCGCTGTCAAAGAACTAGAGACTGTTGATGAAACCACACGTAAGATGAAAACAAGTATAAGACTTGCGAGATTTGAAGCTTGCAGAATTGATTTTGAGATTGAGGAAAATGAGGGCCATACAAAGCTAAGCGCGATTAGCGACTCAGTTTTATTTACGGACGTAACAATAAATAGAATATTCGAGTCATTTTCCTTCGTTACGTCGCATTCTGAATCATGGTCTATCCTGCTAATTCGAAACTCCAAAACAATAGAAACGCGAGTGAGAGCAGTAAAATCAAGAAGATTAAAATCGAGAACACCACCCCCAATTAGTTACCAACGTTTACAAGAATCTGGAGCAGTCTGGGGTCTGTTCGATCGCTATCTTGAGCATGTCCTTGCTAATGACACGGATTACCTTCATCCAATTTCTCAAGAAAATTATGCGGTTATCGAATCAGGGAAGGCATCACTCGATGTTGAAGCATTGACCTTGTCAGTTTCAATCGAATCATTACTCAGGAAAGAGTTAAGCAGCTTTTACAAGGTCTCTCCAGATATCATCAAGAACATTTGCGTTGCGAAAGAGTTAGTCACGGAGTCAGAGATACTGGATGAAGACTTTAAGAGCCGAACAATTGGTTCACTTTCCGCAATGAAAAACGCGAGGGCAAAAGACATACTTTTTGCATTGCGCGATGTGGGCTTGATTGATGAGGCTTTAATCAAAATATATGGAAGTTTGAGAAATAAAACTGCACATGGAACGAAAAGCTCTGGTGGAGATATTCAGAACTATTACAATCAAGTGTCTGCTTTACAGGTTCTGTTCTTTCAATTGGTATTCTTGGTCATAGAATACTCAGGCGAGTATACAGATTATGGATCATATGGATACCCAACAAAAAAATTTAGCGGAAAGCAGACTTAACAATCGCATACACAATGACAGCAAAAAGCGCCGTTTCGCTGCGCTACACTATGCTTTTGTCGGCAAGTGAGCTTGGCGTTATCCCTTAAATCTTAGAGTGTTGATAAAGGTCTAAATAAAGAGCTATAATAAGCTCTTTATTTCACCATGGAAATCAATTATGCGACAAGTGTTAGCAGAATGCTCAGCAAGTATCTCTGAATTAAAAAAGAATCCCTCTGCATTACTTAGTGAAGCTGATGGGGCAACAATTGCTATATTGAATCACAATAAGCCAGCCGCATATTTAGTGCCTGCTGATACATATGAGCAACTAATGGATCTTTTAGACGATTATCAACTGTCGAAAATTTTAGAGGATCGTCGTTCAGAGATGGGTGCAGCTATCGAAGTGAATTTGGATGACCTATAAGTTAAAGTTTGTGCCATCAGCTTACAAAGAATGGAATAAATTAGGGGCCCCTATAAAATCTCAGTTCCAAAAAAAGCTTCGAGAACGATTAAAAAGCCCTCATGTAGTTGCCGATAAGCTAAAAGGTTATAAATCTGTGTATAAAATTAAGCTAAGAACTGCGGGATATAGACTAGCTTATGAAGTAATAGACGACGAAATTATGGTATATGTTTTGGTTATCGGGAAAAGAGACAAAGATGCAGTTTACAAGAAATTGGCGAAACGAATTGACTAATCACGGGGTAACAAAACGATAAAGGCGGGTATGCAGGAAAAGCGCCGAGCTGCCGGTTAGTTACGCATTAGCCGCCTTATGAATTCGAGTATATGAAAAAATACCTAGAGTCGACCGAATATATTGACTGGGAAAATCCAGATATATTGATTTGCGCAAAAGCGCTCGCTGGAAGCTCATCAAGGCAGGAAGACATTGCTCGAAAATGTTTTGAGTTCGTTCGTGATGAAATTAAACACAGCTGGGATTACAAGTTAAACCCTGTAACTTATAAAGCGTCTGATGTGCTTAAACATGGAACGAGTTATTGCTATGCAAAAAGCCATTTATTAGCGGCACTTCTAAGGGCAAACAATATTCCTGCAGGTTTGTGCTACCAACGATTAACTATTACTGACGTTCCGCCGTTTTGCTTGCACGGCCTAAATGCTCTTTACCTCAAACCTTATGGCTGGTATCGCATTGATGCTAGAGGTAACAAAAAAGGAGTTTCAGCTGAATTTAGCCCTCCAACGGAGAAATTGGCGTTTCCTATAGCAATACAAGGTGAGGCTGATCTGCCGGAGATTTGGGCAGATCCACTGCCAATAGTCATTCAGACACTCAAACAATACAAGACTGTTCAAGAAGTTGCTAATAATCTGCCGGATGTCGAGCTGGTTACGGCTAACACGTTAATGTGTCTGGGCTCATTACCGCTCGCTGAAAATTGAGGTGTTAGGTGCCCTTAACAAGCGGCACAGTCGGATAAATTTTCCGCTGCGCTGCAAATTTGTGGCAAAGTATGGCGTTGAGTAAATCCAAACAAGGTGAATAAAAAATGAGTAACTATCTTTACATATTGGCTGCTATCGCAATTGGCGCTGTGCTGTCGCTACAACCGCCTATTAACGCAACAATGGCTCGGGTTCTTGGTAGTCCTTTGTTGTCAGCGACTATATCGATATCAATCAGTCTGGTTGTCGTATCTACGTTGTGGCTAGTTTGGGGGAAAGCGGCAGGAGATTTTTCTCAAGCAAAATTTTTGCCTTGGTGGGTTCTAATAGGTGGTGTAGCTGGTGTTGTGTTTGTTGCCGGTTCAATTATTACCGCACCGGTTTTAGGTGTTGCAGTATTTTTTGTATGTGTAGTCGCTGGCCAATTATTAGGCTCAACTCTTATTGATCAAATTGGAGCTTTCGGGGTGGAGGTAAAGCCGGTTAGTACTATGAAAATGGTTGGCTTAGGCTTGGTGTTGCTAGGTGCATGGGTTGTGCAAAATAGTGGCGCATAATTCACATAAGTTATGCTAATTGTAGGATGCATAAAAAGTAGTGTGGGTTTGTTGTTAAAATTTAGCTGTATAAATAGGCGAGAATAGAATGCTTAACGGTACACATGTACGTATTCGTACAATTAAAGAAGCGGATATTGAAGTCTATTCTGAGCTAGTGAATGATATTGATAGTCAGGGTGAGTTTCTACCAGCTACTTTGATTTCGGATACAAAATTAAGAGCTCAATACGCGGAAAATGGGTTTATATCCGACACATTAGAACGATACCTAATCATAAATACATCCGATGAAATTGTTGGCTTAATTTGGGCTTTCAAATCGGTCCCTTATTTCGATGCCATTGAGGTGGGTTATCAAATTTTTGATCATAAAAATCGCGGTAAGGGCTATATGACTGAAGCTCTTATGATGTTTCATCGCTATATTTTCGAATCTAAACAAGTTAATCGTATTGAGCTACGAATTGCCACCGAAAATACTTCATCAGAAAGGGTTGCGCTAAATGTGGGGTTTTCATTAGAAGGGACCAATAGGGAGGCGGCTTTCTCGAAAGGTAAACTTCATGATATGAATATATTTGCAATGTTGAGACGAGAGTGGGTAGCCAACAAAATATAGCAGCAGACTATAAGCAGTGAAGGAGGTTTGATTGACCTTGATGTTATAAACTAAAGACGAATAGCTAACTTATTAGCTCTGCTGACACAAATAAAACTCTTAGCTCTTAATGTTCATAATATTTCTAAAAAGCTAGTCAATGATTAATAAGGACTATTAGAGAGGATTTATAAAACGAGCAGATACGTTGTTTAATTTTCTACACTAACGGGGCAACTTTGATACGCTGGCTGTATGAATATAATTGGTTTAATGGAGGCAAGCAAAGCGTTTGATTGCTTTAACGGCCTAGCAATATTTAATAGATTTACTGGGTTTAAAGTTTGAAGCCTTTGATTAAAAATAGGTCTGTTTCTTTGTTCGTTGGCATACTCATCTTTTTGCCAGTACTGCTGTTGTGTGTTTATTTAGCACTTCCTTCAATTGCTGAGTTCTTCGTTAAAAAAACGTTTAATGAGCAAGGGCTTGAGCTGATTGAGTTTCAACTACCTAGGCCGTCATTTGATGAGCTAATAGACAAAACAATTTATCTGCAATCTCTGGTTTTTAGGCTTGAAGATAACACCGAAATTGATATTCGCGATGTACGGTTGAGTGTTGTAGCTGATGCGCCCTATAGCGTTAAGGTATCGTCTATTAATGTTCAACAAGCACTTGCTGAGAAAAGTGAATCGGCAGAAGTGGTTGATTTATTCACGTTGTTACCGGCAACTTTACTGCAAAAGTTACCGGCATTACGTTTGTTTGTGCAATCGCTTGTGTTGGATACGCCAGGGATTGAACTTACAAACATTAGGCTTGAAATTAACAGCGCTGGAATAACAGCTCAATCGCAGTTACACACGATAGCGCAGGCTGATAATGAGCCCTTATTAACGCCATTTTTAGACAGTGAAATAGCCTTAAATATCTCAGCTGATAATACAATTAACCTTCAAGTGATTGATGCGAATGCGGCACCTTTGCTCGATGTTAAATTGAGCCTGTCGGCGCAAGAAAACCAATTATACGGTGCGTTAACGCTTGCTAATCAACTGAAAAATATTAACTGGCCGATTAATAATGGTGATGAGTTCCTTGTGCAAAATAGTGAATTAAACGCCAAGATAAACTTTTCTTTGCCTGCTAAACAGCAACTAACGGTTGATGGTTTGTCGCAATTACTGCTACAGGGTCAGCTACAACATAACGCAGACCTTAAGCTAGCTAAGAATTTAGATGATGCGCAACTGACGGGTAATACAACGTTTGATGCTTCTCTTAATAACGGCCAGTGGCGTGTTAACTTGGCGCAAGGGAAAGCGCCTTTTATGTTACTTAAAGGGCAGCTTGCCCATGTAATTTATCCGCTTAGCAGTAAAAAGCTAACGCAAACGGGCAGCGTGGTAGCAACTATTCATAAACCGCTGGTTATACAGGGTTCATTATCTGCTAATGCGTCGATCTCTATGGATGCAGGTGACGTGGCCTTACGTTATTTGGAAGATGGTACGCAGCTGATTGATTTACGCTTGTCGGATGTCAAAATGGCGATGGCTAAAAACGGCGCTGATGAGAAAATAAACGCTTTAACACTGTATAGCCATATTGCTATTGATAAGGTGAGCGATAGATTTGGGCTGAAAGGTATTTCGATCGATACCATTAAAGGCATGATGCATAGCCGGCTAAGTTTTCAAGAAGGGAGCATACTGCTGGAACCTTTGCCAAACAGCTATTTAAGTTTAAGCTCTGTTCGTTTTAATGATTTTTATGCAAAGGAGTTGGCGCTGGATATGGCGCCTCAGCGCATTAAGTTGGATTTAAACAAGCGAGAGTTAGATAACATAACCGTTGGCTTAAAGGCTAAAGGGCTGGAGCTACAAGAAGCTGGTATTAAGGCGTTAACGATACAAAATAGCCTATCTTTTAAGGCAAATTTTTTAAACATAGATTCATCGACAGAGGCGATGAGGCTTAGTGTATCGGGTGCAAGCTACTATATTCCGCCGTTGATTAGCAAAGCAACTGTTGAATTAGATAAAGCGGATATTAGGACGGCAAAAGTAAATTTGGCTAATAATTGCCATGACCCTTTGTTAAACGCCAACTGGCGAGCCGTTAACAACAGGTCTGAACTAGAGTTACAGTGGCAGCAAACGTTTTCAGATAATAAAACACTGCGTCAATGGCTGAATACCTCGATGATTCCTTTAGACTTTACCGAAGGAACTTTTGCAGGCCAGCTGATGCTTGATATTAATGAAAGTAATACTAAGATCAGGGCATTAGATGTATCGCTGAAAGATATTCAAGGCATTAATGCAATGGGCACCTTCAAAGGGGTTCAGCTTCAGTTAAGCTCACCTTTGCAACCATCAACCCAAGAAGAGGCCATTAAGTTCGACAGCTTATTGGCATCATTCAATGGTACGGTGGCTGAATTAAATACGGGGGTTAAATTGAACGAGCTTGAATTTGACAGTGTTCTTTATGATAGGGCAGGTGATTGGCATTTATCGATACCATTGATGACGGCGAAGGTGTTTTCGGGTGAAATGGCCATTCGTGATGAGACGATTAATTTTAATAAAGATATTCAGCTCAAGATACTGTTGGATCAAATAGACTTGTCGGCGCTGGTTAAAACCCAGCAAGTGGATGGCTTGCAAACTAGCGGTCGAATGTCGGGTTATATCCCTATTCGTTACGAAAATGGGCAAGTGCAGGTGTTAGACGGTGAAATGCACAGCGTAGAAAATGGCAATATTCGTTATTCAACACCGTTAAGCAAGCAGGATAATTTAAATGAGCAATTTAAACTGACGCTAGATGTGCTTGAAAATTTTAACTATAGCTCGCTGAATACTAAAATAGTTTACGATGCAGATACGCTGTTATTGAAGTCATCTATTGTGGGCAATAACCCAGATATTAAAGATGGCCAGACAGTTAATTTAAATTTGAACACTGACGTGGGATTAAAAGGTGCGATTGAGGTTATGCGGGTTCAATCGGGCATTGATTCTAGAATAGAAAAATTTGTGTCATCTAAGGTGACGCCAAACAATAAACAATATTTTTGCGAATAAAATTTAGGAGGTTTTTGTGAATAAAGTACTGCGTATCTTCGGGCTAGTGGGCATCGGTTGGGTGTTGATTTCTAGCATGGGTTGTACCCCAACGGTTAAAGTGGAGGCTTCAGACAAGCCAATTACGATTAATTTAAATGTAAAAATTGAACATGAGATAAGAGTGAAGGTTGATAAAGAACTTGACTCGATATTATCTGAAGATTCAGGCTTATTTTAAGGAGAATTAGAATGAAATATTTACTAAGTGTATGCGCTATTTTATTGATGATTATGTCCACCAGCGGTTTTGCCCTAGATTTGCAAACGGCTAAAAGCAGAGGTTTAGTTGGCGAAACACCCTCAGGATATTTGGCAGATCCTACAGGCCAAGCTTCTGCTGAAGTAAAGGCGTTGATACAAAACATTAATGCAAAACGTAAAGCAAGATATAGCCAAGTGGCTGCAAAAGTGGGTAAATCGTTAGTCATCGTTGAGCAATTGGCTGGAAAAAAAGCGATTGAGAAAACAAGGCCCGGCCTTTATGTTCAAAAACCGAATGGGCAATGGGTTAAAAAATAAAGCTTAGTGTCATGCGCAAATTCTCTTTCGCTGTTCTATGGCAGGGTATTTTACTGATTTGAGAGGCTGATTTTGTTACGCTTGCCGAATGAATTTTACTGATGTATTTACCGCGATAGAAAAAGGGGCCGTTGTGTTAACGGTTAACCAACGTTTGGCTCGCCATTTAGACGCTAAGGTGACCGAAGCTCACCTTGAGCAAGGAGATAAAACTTGGTCGTCTGCGCCGATTATTTCGTTTGATTCTTGGCTATTGCAATGTTGGCAGCAGCGGTTTGACCAAGCAAGTGAACAGTCGCTTGATCCCAAATTTAACAAAAGCCTATTGAGCCCTGAGCAGGCTCTTATTTTATGGGAGCAGGTAATTGCTGAGTCTAATGAATCGGCCTTATTAAATATAGCAGCCACCGCTCAGGCGGCCAGTAAGGCACGCCAGTTAAGTATTCAGTGGAAAATTAGTCAATCTGTCTCTACTCTTTCGGATGATCATGTTGATCTATTAGCCTTTAGTCATTGGCACCGTTCATTTAAGGCAAAACTACTGCAAGGTGGTTGGGTTGATCGGGCGCAGTTAATTGAATTGGTAGCAGAGCTTATTAATGGGGATTTATTATCAATCCCTAAACAGTTGGTTTTGGTTGGTTTTGATGTATACACCAGTACGCAAAAAGACTTATGGGCATTCCTTGAGCGTAAAGGCTGTGAATTATTGGAATATAGCCCTTATCAGTCAAGTGAAAAGGCGGTTGTTGTACAAGCCATAGATATTAAGGAAGAAATGGCAGTAATGGCTCAATGGGCTAGGGAGCGCTTGCAACAATCACCAGATGCCCGTATTGGCATTGTTGTGCCAGAATTAAAATCAGTTCGACAGGTATTAGAGTCGGCCTTTAAAGCTGCATTTTACCCCAGTGTCAGTTACGCGGTTGAGCTGCCATTTGATAAGCCTTATAACGTTTCATTAGGGCAAGCCTTATCATCATTTCCGCCTATTCAACAGCACTTGCGATGGCTTCAGTTTTTTGCAAAGCCTTTACCGCTAAGTGAGTTAGCCGTGTTATTACGCTCGAAATTTATAACGGCAGGGCATACCGAATGGGGTGAGCGAGCACGTGTCGAAAAAAGTTTGCGTGAAAAAGGCTTTTTAAGTTGTTCGATTTACCAATTAGAAAAAGAGCTTAAGCCAAAGGAAGGTCAGCCAGCATTGTGCAGTTCGTTAGCAATATCATTAAAAGAGCTTATACAGCAGCTCGATGAAGCACCTAAACAGGCCAAACCATCAGAATGGATTGTTTTATTTAGAGCATTTTTGACATCGGTGAATATTAGCGGTGAGCGTGCGTTAAGTTCAACTGAGTATCAAGTTTTTCAAGCGTGGGATGATGTGCTTCGTAGCTTTGCGGCCTTAGACTCGGTCTTTCAGCTTATGGATTATAAAACTGCCTTAAGCTCATTACGGCGAATGCTATCAGAGCGTATTTTTCAGGCAGAAACGCCAGTAGTACCGATACAAATTATGGGCTTAATGGAAGCCGCTGGCCAAACCTTTGATTATTTATGGGTATGCGGTTTACACGATAAATGTTGGCCGCCAGCGCCACAACCCAGCCCATTTTTACTGATCAGCGAGCAACGCAAACAAGGTCTTGTGCAATCATCTGCCGAATTGCAGTATCAACAGGCGAAAACGACGACCCAACACTGGGTCTCATCGGCTAAAACTGTGGTCTTTAGCTACCCAGCTTTTGCAGCTGATACGCAACAGCAAATGAGCCCCTTGCTTGAGTTATTTCCTGCGCTTGATAAGGCAGCGCTCTTAGAGCAGATGCCGGTAGATAGATACCGACAACGTATTGGTGGTGAAATGCTCAGTTTATTAGACGACAGTACAGGACCGGCGTTAAAGGATGAAGGTGTGACGCGTGGTGGTGTGGGAGTGTTAAATGATCAATCGGCCTGTCCATTTAAAGCGTTTGCTCACTATCGTCTAATGGCTAGGGCCATGGAAGAGCCCGCTCCAGGGATCGATGCACGTTTGCGTGGTAGCTTGGTGCATAGAGCCTTAGAAGCTGTTTGGTTAACACTTAAAAGTCAGCAGAGCTTATCTTTAATGAAAGAAGATGAGATAGAGCATTTAGTGGAAGCAGTGGCTGATCAGGTTATTGAGCGGGAAAGTCAGCGGACGGCGCTATTGAAAACAAACTTTGGCAGACTAGAAAAAGGCCGAATAAAAGCGTTATTACAAGATTGGTTAAGGCTTGAACGTGACCGAGAGCCTTTTGAAGTGAGCGATACTGAATTGAAGCAAGTGATAACGGTTGGCCAGCTTCAGCTGAACACGGCGATTGACCGTGTTGATACACTACAAGATGGCTCAAGCGCTATTATTGATTACAAAACAGGGTCAACCTCATTGGCAAAGTGGTTTGGTGAGCGGCCAGATGAGCCGCAACTGCCTTTATACAGTGTGTTTGGCAGCGATGAGGTGAGTAGTATTAGTTTTGCTCAGCTAAAAAAAGGCGATATGAAATACGTTGGTTTAACTAACAGTGAAGCCTCTTTTTCGTGTTTAAAAAAACTCGAAGACAGTAAAGCTGATGAGCCACAGTGGGGTGATCAATTAGCTCACTGGAAAGGCGTGTTGCAATCACTTTCTAATGAATTTGTACAAGGTGAGGCACGCGTTAGCCCTACGCCTAAAGCTTGTGATTATTGTGATTTAACGAGTTTTTGCCGAATCAATGAGCAGGCTATTGTGAGGCTTGAAGACAATGAGTAAACCAGAAGATCATGCGCAACGTGAAGAGGTGCTTGATATTAGTCGCTCCTTTATTGTTCAGGCACCAGCAGGGTCGGGGAAAACAAGCTTATTAACACAACGGTTTTTACGCTTGCTAACCCGAGTCAATAACCCAGAAGAAATTTTAGCGATTACGTTTACCAAAAAAGCTGCCGCAGAAATGCACCATCGTATTATTGAAGCAATAAAGTTGGCAACTAAACCGCGGCCGAGCAATGACTTTGAGAGAGACACTTGGTTGATAGCAACACAGGTGCTGCAACGGGATGAAGATTGTCAGTGGCATTTGCTTCAGAACCCGAACCGTTTACGGGTTCAAACAATCGACTCACTGTGTGCACAATTGGCCAGGCAACTACCTGTAACAGCGCGTTTTGGCTCAGTACCGAGCATTCAGCAAGACAGCCAAGCGCTATATATTGAGGCAGCGAGAAATTGCTTACAAGAACTGGATGACGATGATGAAGTAGGGCAGGCCATACAGACCTTATTGGTCCACGTTGATAATCAATTTTCGCGTGCGGAGAGCTTGTTATCGGCGATGTTGGCGTCGCGTGATCAATGGTTACGGCATGTGATGAGTCATCAGTCTGATCGATCAAAACGGAAGGCATTAGAAGCAGTATTACAACGTACGATAATGACGGCGTTAAACGATATTTCGCAAAATATAAGTAGTGATCAGCAGCTTGAAATTAAGAATTTACTGGAATTTGCTGTGGCAAATATGAGCGACAAATCATCGTTGATGTGTCAGTTGAGCGACTCATTTGAACTATCGATGACTGCGCTAGAATCATTGCCAGATTGGTTAATATTGAGTGAGTTTTTTCTGACTAAATCGGGCACATGGCGGAAACAAGCCGATGCAAAAATAGGTTTTCCCGCGCCGAGTAACTCTAAAAATAAAGATGAGAAAGCGCTGTTTACCGAGAAGAAAAAACAGTTCAAAGCGTTATTGTTGGCATTGCAAGAAAACAGCACTTTGACGGAAGCTTTTGCTTGGCTTCGCAGTTTACCGACAGCTCATTATAGTGATCAGCAATGGGCGGTTATTCAAGCCTTATTAGTGATTTTACCAAGGGCCGTTGCCCATCTACGCCTCGTTTTTCAGCAGACAGGGCAGGTGGATTTTTGTGAAGTATCACTATCGGCGGGACATGCATTGCATGACGCGGCGGGGGCAACTGACCTAGGTTTGAAACTGGATTATCAATTACAGCATATATTGCTTGATGAGTTTCAAGACACCTCTGAAACGCAGTTTATGCTGTTAAAAGACCTTGTATCAGGCTGGCAGCCTGATGATGGGCGTACGTTATTTTTGGTGGGTGATCCGATGCAGTCCATCTATCGTTTTAGACAGGCAGAAGTTGGCTTGTTCTTAAAAACGCAAGAAGAGGGTTTGGGCGAGGTTCGACAAATATCTCCGGTGAATATTGCCGTTAACTTCCGCTCGCAAAAGCCTATCGTTGATTGGGTTAATAAAGCGTTTAAAGCGGTGATGCCCAAGGCAGATAATATTTTTAGTGGTGCGATTTCATATAAGCCGTCTGCGCCATTTAAAATAAACGATATTGACCCAGCAGCGGTTCATTATTACCCGCATAAAGATAGAGTGGCTGAAGGGCAGTCGTTATTGACACTCATTCAGCAACTACAGCGCGATAAACCCAATGAAACGATTGGCGTATTGGTGAAGGGGCGTAGCCATCTTTCTGAATTACTTACCGCGTTAAACAAAGCTGGCGTGAGGTATCAAGCGACAGATATTGATCCCTTGAATAAACGTCAAACGGTGATTGATTTAATGTCGCTAACACGTGCTTATTTGCAGCCTGCTGATCGTGTTGCTTGGTTGTCGGTATTGCGTGCGCCTTGGTGTGGATTAAGTTTAACGGATATGCAACAGCTAGTAGATGGCTACCCAGAAGACACGTTATGGGCGTTATTACACTCGACAGAACGGTTATTGAGTTTAAGCCAAGCAGGGCAGGAAAGTGTGTCGCATGTGTTAGCGCAGTTTGAAAAGGCTATGAAGCATCGAGAAAGAATGGGCTTGGCAGGTATTATTAACGGCTTATGGAGCGATTTGCTGGGCCCGGAGTGTTTATCAAGTTCGGTAGATTTGTCAGACAGTGAACGTTTTTTCGATTGTCTTACAGAGTTAGAATCGAATGGGCAACCAATTGATATCAGCGTGTTAGAACAAAGAATTGAAAAACTGTTTGCGGCAGCAGATGTTAATGCACCCGAGACCTTGCAAATTATGACCATTCATAAATCCAAAGGGCTTGAGTTTGATCATGTTATTTTGCCAGGCTTAGATCGTCGTTCAAGACACGATGATAAGGCGCTGTTAGCTTGGTTAGAAAGACCCTCTGAAAAGGCGGGTGAAACAGAATTACTGATTGCACCAATAAATCAAACAGGGGTAGAGGGGAGCGACCAGATTGGACGCTACTTAACTAAAATTGAGCAAGAAAAATCTATTCATGAAAGCCAGCGTTTACTGTATGTCGCTGCAACCCGTGCAAAAAAACAATTATATTTAAGCTTTACCCTGAGCATAGATGAAAAAAAAGGTGAACCTAAAAAGCCAGCAAGTAATACCTTGCTGGGTCTTTTATGGCCTACTATTGCTGATGAAGTAGAGATTAATTTCGATAGTGATAATTTAGATTATAAAGACAATATATCCAGTTGTTTTATAAAGAAAATAAATTTCAATAAAGTATTGAAAGAGGATGTTTCTAGATTGGATTACCAACAAGAAACGAAGCTCATTGCTGTTTCAAAAAACAATATTGTTGAGTTTGATTGGGCGGGCGATCTGGCAGCATCGATCGGAACGGTGTGTCACCAATTGATGCAAATGATGGGTGAACATGATTCAGGTATGCACATTATTGGTCGACAAATTATGCATCAATTATTGTGTGAAGCAGGTGTCTTACCGCATTTTATTGAACAGGCATTAAACCGTACCGAGCAAATTATAAACACTTGCACAAAAGATAAGCGTGGCCAATGGATTCTTAATAATCAACATGAAAATAGTGAGTTTGAACTTGCGCTATCTGGGGTAATAAATGGAGAAGTTGTTCATTGTAGGTTAGACCGAACATTTGTTGACCAAGGTAAACGCTGGATTGTGGACTATAAAACCAGTCGTCATGATGAAGACAATAAGGATCAATTTATGGACAATGAATTAACGCGTTATAAAGGGCAGTTAGAGCAGTATGCGCAGTTAATGAGCGCCATCGATTCGCGCCCAATTATGTTGGGTTTGTATTACCCAGCGTTTGCGGGCTGGCGTAGTTGGGCATATCAGCGTGCTTAATCCTAAAAAGCTGGGCTTATTGTTTATTCTAGCTTTGCTGGTGGCTGGCTTCTATCTGTTGGGTTTTAATCAATACTTAGATGTGGCTGTTGTTAAGGAAAAAAGTGCTGATTTTATTGCCTATTATGAGGCTAACCCTTGGCAAAGTTCTGTATGGTTTTTTCTTATTTATAGTCTTACAGCCGCTCTGTCTATTCCTGGGGCAAGTATTCTCACCTTAGCTGCTGGTGCTATATTCGGTCTTGCTTGGGGTGTTGTTTTAGTATCGTTTGCCTCAACAATAGGGGCGAGTTTGGCATTCATTTTGTCGCGTTATGTGTTCAAAAACACGGTGCAAAGAAGGTTTTCAGATAAATTAGCTGAGATTAATAAACGTATTGAGGCAGAAGGTGCGTCTTACTTGTTTTCGCTTCGCTTAATTGTGGTATTCCCTTTTTGGTTGATTAATTTATTGATGGGCTTAACGCCTATTAAATTACGAACGTATTTCTGGGTGAGTCAGGTGGGGATGTTTCCAGCGACCCTTTTGTTTGTTAATGCAGGCACTCAGTTAGCAAAAGTGGAACAGGTCAGTGATGTTTTGTCTCCATCGATTGCTGTTTCGTTTGCGCTACTGGGCTTGTTTCCACTGGTCGCTAAAAAAATAGCTAATACTGTTAGGCGTTATCAAATACTAAATGCATATAAGAAACCGACTACATTTGACTATAACCTGATTGTGATTGGTGCTGGCTCTGCTGGTTTGGTGAGTGCATATATTGCGGCGGCTGTTAAATCTAAGGTGTTATTAATTGAAAAGAATAAGATGGGTGGCGATTGTTTAAATACAGGTTGTGTGCCCTCAAAGTCGCTGATTAAATCCTCCCGTTTTTTAGCTGATTTAGCGCGTAGTAAACAATATGGGGTTGCTAGTGCCACTGCTGATTTTGCTTTTTCGGAGGTAATGGAACGAGCAGCTTCCGTTATTAAGGACATTGAGCCGCATGATTCAGTTGAACGTTATACTCAGTTAGGTGTTGAGTGTCGGCAAGCCGAAGCGCGTTTGTTATCGCCTTGGGAGGTGGACGTAGGAGGGCAGGTAATTTCCAGCAAGAATATTATTATTGCCAGCGGCGCAAAACCAAGATTACCAGAGATTGACGGTTTGAATCAGGTAACGTTTTATACCTCTGATAGCATTTGGTCGTTACGTAAAAAACCAGAGCGTTTATTAGTGGTTGGCGGTGGCCCGATTGGCTGCGAGTTAGGGCAAAGCTTTAGCCGGCTGGGTTGTAAAGTGACCATTATTGATACGGCGGAACGATTAGTGATGTCTGAAGATGAAGAGGCGGCTTCACAACTTATGACTCAAATTGAATTTGAAGGCATAGAGTTAAAGCTAGAATATTCAGTAGAGCGCTTTAGTATTGAAAATGATCGGTCTGTAGCGGTGCTCAAATCTAAACAAGGAAATAGCCTTAAACTTGTTTTTGACGTTGTTTTATTTGCTGTTGGTCGGCAGGCGAATATAAGCGGCTTAGGCTTAGAGGAGTTAGGCGTTAACATAACTCAATCGGGCACTATTGAGGTTGATAAATATATGCGAACCAGTGTGCCAACCATCTATGCCTGTGGTGATGTAGCTGGGCCTTACCAATTAACGCATGCAGCCGCTCATTATGCTTGGTATTGTGCGGTTAATAGTTTATTTGGTGACCTTTGGCGGTTTAAAGTAGACGACCGAATTATTCCAAGAGTAACGTTTACAGAGCCTGAAATAGCCAGTGTGGGTTATAACGAACACACCGCTAAAGCGGCTGGATTATCGATTGAAACGAGTCTGTTTCAGCTGAATGAGTTAGACCGGGCTATTATTGATGGTAAAACAGGTGGCTTTGTAAAAGTGCTGACAGTGATGGGTAAAGATAAGATCGTTGGGGTGACTATTGTGGGCGAACACGCTGGGGAAATGCTGCCTGAATTTGTTATCGCAATGAAGCATGGATTAGGGCTGAATAAAATACTGGGCACGATACACGCCTACCCAACGTGGGCGGAAGCGAATAAATATACAGCGGGGATGTGGAAGAAAAACCATCAACCAAAAAAACTTCTAGCGTTGATTGAGAGATATCACCTTGCTAAACGAACATAAATAATAACTATGCACCCTACATTACCAAAACTCGTAGAGACCGACTTCCCAGCCATAAGGCGGGATAAACTCGACACCTTACAGGTGAATTTGGGCTATTTGTGCAATTTGTCTTGTTTGCATTGCCATGTCAATGCAGGTCCTAAGCGCAAGGAATTAATGACTAGGGCGACCATTGATCAGCTGTTTGAATTTATTGACCAACAAGGTATTACAACGCTTGATCTGACAGGCGGTGCGCCGGAAATGAATCCACACTTTAAGTACACGGTTAGTCAAGCTGTACAGCGGGGGATAAGGATTATAGACCGTTGTAATTTGGTAATTCTTGAAGAGCCAGGTTATGAAGATTTAGTCGGCTTTTTGGCCACTCATCAAGTGCAAATTGTGGCTTCTTTGCCGTGTTATTCAAGTGATAATGTGGACGCACAGCGTGGTGATGGGGTGTTTGATAAAAGCATCTCTGCGCTACAAAAACTAAATGCTGTTGATTACGGTAAAGAATTGGATTTAAGGCTCGTTTATAACCCTCAGGATGCGACACTGCCCGCACCACAAGCGAGGCTGGAACAAGAGTATAAAGAGCACTTGTTTGCTCATTTTGGTGTTGTTTTTACGCAGTTATTAACCATCACCAATATGCCGATTCAGCGATTTGGTAGTACCTTAATTTCAAAAGGCTTGTTTGATCATTATATGCAAGTACTTAAAGCCGCCTATCAGCAGGTGAATCTGGAGCACTTAATGTGTAAAAGTATGCTCAGTGTTGACTGGCAGGGTTTTTTATATGATTGTGATTTTAACCAAATGCTTGATTTGCCTGTCGGCTTATCGAGTAAAAAGAAACATATTTCGGATTGTTTGCAAACAGACTTTAACCAGCAAGCTATTACAATTGCCGACCATTGTTACGGCTGTGCTGCCGGTAGCGGTTCTAGTTGTAGTGGAGCATTAACCTGAGGATGATTAAATGGATATGAAAAATAGTGTCGTTGAGCGATACACAGACGGTGCAGAAGCAGTGCAAGCGGCTTTGTGTTGCCCTGTTGATTACGATGCTGCTTTACTTAAGTTGTTGCCTCAAGAGGTAATTGATAAAGATTATGGCTGTGGCGATCCCTCTCGTTATGTTGAAAACGGCGATGTTGTTTTAGATTTAGGCTCGGGCTCCGGCAAAATTTGTTATATGGCCGCCCAACTTGTTGGTGAAACAGGCCGTGTGATTGGCGTCGACATGAATGATGAAATGTTGGCGTTGGCTCGTAAATATCAAGCTGAAATGGCTGAAAAATTGGCGGGTGATAAAGTGAGTTTTGTTAAAGGGCAAATTCAAGATTTAACAAAGAACTTAGAAAATCCACATAGTTCAGAGCCGCTGATTGCCGATAACTCAATAGACCTAGTGTTATCAAATTGTGTTTTGAATTTGGTGAATGACAGCGATAAGAAGCAGTTGGTTGAAGAGATTTTTCGTGTGGTGAAACCCGGTGGCCGCATTGCCATATCGGATATTGTGGCAGATGAGACCATTCCAGAGCACCTTAAAGCCGACCCAGAATTATGGTCGGGTTGTATCTCGGGTTCATTTTTAGAAGATGAGTTTTTAGAGAGCTTCAAGCAAGCGGGGTTTCGTGCAGTTAAATATGATAAGTGGGATGCACAGCCTTGGCAGGTTGTTGAAGGAATAGAGTTTCGCTCAGTCACTATCACAGCGGTTAAAGGTGAAGACTTACCCTGTGTTGATAAAGGCCACGCTGTTATTTACAAAGGCCCTTATGCTGAGACGACCGATGATGAAGGTCACGTTTTTTATCGTGGTAAGCGTATGGCGGTGTGTGAGCGTACCTATCAGTTTTTAACAACGGGGCCTTACGGAGACGACTTTATTGCTATTCCACCTACCTTAGAAAAAGAAGGCGTTGCATGGAATGCGCCTACGGGCACTCTGCGACCGGCATCTGAAACTAAAGGCTCTGTGCACCATACGGCAAAGCAGGGTGGTTCTTGCTGTTAGTGCCTGATATTTCAATCATTATTCCTACGCTCAATGAAGAGCGGGTGTTACCGTTAACATTAAGTCATTTGCAAAACCTGAGGGGGCAGCAGGTTGAAATAATTGTAGTGGATGGTGGAAGTACTGATAACACGACTTTGTGTACTGAAGGCTTGGTTGATCGACTCGTTTTTTCTAAGGCAGGGCGTGCTGCGCAATTAAATAAAGGAGCACAAGTAGCTCAAGGGCAGTTATTGCTTTTTTTGCATGCCGATACTTTAGTTCCCAAACAACTGGTGCAATTGCTTAATCAGCTACTGATTAAAAAGCGCTCTCATGTGTGGGGTCGTTTCAACGTTAAACTAGATGGCGAGCACTTTCTATTTAGAATAATTGAAACGATGATGAATGGGCGATCTTGCTTTACAGGGATCGTTACGGGCGATCATGCCATGTTTGTTTCAAGAAAACTGTTTAAGCAAGTAGACGGGTACCCAGCTATTGAATTAATGGAAGACATTGCCATTAGTAAAAAACTGAAACGAATCAACCGGCCAATATGTATTAAGCAAGCGGTTGTAACATCTAGCAGACGCTGGGAACAGGCAGGTATTATTAACACTATTTTCAAAATGTGGTTATTTAGGTTGGCTTATTTATTTAAAGTGCCGCCTGCGATACTGGCTAAGAAGTATTGATTAGCTACGTAGGTAATAAGTACCCATGACTTTTTTGTCAGTAACTACTTAAGTTTAATATTCGTTGTGAGGCTTTCTAAGGAGGTTAATAAGACTAACAGTGAAGCTCTTGAGACGCTAATGCTTTGTCAGTTATCCCCAGCCAAACAGAGTTAAGTTGCAACCTGGATGGCACTTAAAAAAACTGCCCTCGTATTGAAGGCATAGGTTTGCTTGGGCAGCTATATGGCACGATTTAAAAGCATTAAGTGCTAATCGGCTGCTGTTGTATTAGAGGATAATTTTTTGATAAGAAGCTGCTCTAGTTTATTTAACAAAGCATTGTCCTTTATCATGTTGTTATCACTATCTGTAATGTAAAAAATATCCTCTGCGGTTGTGCCTAAGGTGGCAATTTTTGCATTCCTTACGTTGACCTTACAATCACTAAAACATTGCCCGATGGTTGATAGTACGCCTGGTTGGTCATGTGTATGTATTTCTAGAATAGTGTAGCGTTTTTGGTGATCATCCTTGAAGGTGATGGTGGTTTCAATATCAAAGTATTTAGATTGACGGGTTTTATGCCTATCAACCGATAGCACGGCTTGGTCTAGATTGATAAGGTTGGCACGTAATACATTAGCGATAGATTGTTCACGAGCTAAGTTTTGTATTGGGTTTCCATTCTCTTCTAAAACATGAAAGCTGATCAGAGCAAGGTCTTCATGAGTGGTGATGATGCGAGCGTCTAAAATATTTAAGCCTAATTGATCTAGGGTTGCTGTACATACTGCAAACATACCAGCGCGATCGTGTACATAAATAAATATTTCTGCACCGCCACGATGTGTTTGTGGTCGGAGTAAGACAAGTGGCATTTCTTTTTCATCACAGGATGAAATGGCTATTGTGTGCCAAATACTGTCTTCGACTGAAAACCTTAAAAAGTAATTTTTGCTAATATTTTGCCAAACTTCATTAATCTTTTCTTCACTTAAGCCACGAGAGATAAGCTCCTGTTTAGCTTGATATTGCATGTCCTTGATTTCATCACTTTCATCCTGAGTGCTTGTTTGCAGCCCACGACGTAACAATTTTTGAGTATTGTTATATAGCTCCTTTAAAAGGGAACCTTTCCATTCATTCCACAAAGTAGGGTTGGTTGCCCGAATGTCGGCAACGGTTAGCAAATATAGATAGTCAAGGTATTCAATACTACCGATCTTTGAGGCAAATTTATGCACAATACTGGGGTCGTTGATATCCTTACGCTGGGCTGTCATTGACATAATGAGGTGATTTTGAACAAGCCAACCGACCAATTGAGTGTCGTAAGCGTTATAGCCATGTAGTTGGCAAAACTCAATGGCATCTTGCATGCCTAACTCAGCATGATTACCACCACGACCTTTGGCGATATCGTGAAACAGCCCTGCTAAATAGAGAAGCTCTGGTTTTGGAAGATTTTGAAAGACTTCGTAACAGTGAGGTAGGTCTTCTTTATGCTTTTCTAAGGCAAAGCGACGTAAATTTCTAACAATGTATAAGGTGTGTTGATCGACGGTGTAGGCATGAAATAAATCATACTGCATGCGGCCAATAATATCGTTAAAGGCTGGAATGTAGGCTGCTAATACGCCATAACGGTTCATACGACGCAGTTGATGAGTAATGCCGCGTGGCTGACGAAGAATTTCAATAAATAAATGTTGAGCTGTTGGGTTGGCTCTAAAGTCATCATCAATTAAATGTAAGGACTCACGTATGATACGAATAGTAGCTGATCTGACGCCCTTAATCTGGTCGTTCTTTTGTAATTGTAGGAACACATCCATTAAGGCGGTAGGCTGCCTTTTAAAGGTGTCAGGGTGGGTCACTTCAAGGTAATCATTAATGACTCTAAAGGACTCATTAATTGGGGTTACGTCCATCAGCTTATTTTGTAAAGCTTCGTTGAAAATTTGTAGAACGAGCTCATTGATTCGTTCGAGGTCCATTACCGTGCGGTAATACAACTGCATAAAGCCTTCTACAGCAAGGTTATTGTCGCCATCTTCAAAACCAAAAGCTAAGGCTAGGCTTTTTTGATAGTCGAACAAGAGACGATTTTCAGGGCGATTAGCTAGCAAGTGCAACTCGAAGCGCACCTTAGCCAAAAAACGTTGGCCTTTAACAAGAGATCGGTATTCGCTTTTAGTCAAAAAGGCATGATTGACGAGTTCGCCAAGTGAGCTAGAGCCAAAGTAGCGTTGGGTAATCCATTGAATTGTTTGAATATCGCGAAAACCGCCAGGCCCTTCTTTAATATCAGGTTCTAGGTTGTAAGCGGTGTTACCAAATTTCAAGTGCCTTTTTTCTTGTTCAGCAACTTTCTCATGAAAAAAGTCGACGGCTGACCAAATTTTATCAGCGCTGATTTGGTCCTGCATTTTATTGAATAAAATTTCAGAACCAGTAATAAGCCGAGATTCCATGAGGTTGGTAATAACAGTAATATCGAGTTTAGATTGTTCAATGCAATCGGAAATGGTTCTAACACTTAAGCCGGGTTTGAGACCAATATCCCACAGAAATGTTGAAAATGACTCAAGGGCTGTTTTGTAGGAATCAAGCTCAGACTGATCAAAAATAATGAGCAAATCGATATCAGAAAATGGGTGGAGTTCTGCCCGACCATAGCCCCCAGTTGCAACGAGTGCTAGATCGTTAGCATGCTCGCCTAACATGTCACGCCAGCAGGTTGCCAAAATATGATCTATAAAGTCACTGCGCTCTTCTAAAAGCGCTTCTATAGGTTGCTCTTGGTTGTCGCGTTTATGCAGTTGCTCATTAAAGGTTTGAATCTGTGCTTTAACCTCGCTAATGCTCTGCGCAGGTGATGAATTTACCGGGTTATTTGAGCTCATGATTTGAACAGTTCTGGTGAAATATAGGTTGGCTCAATGAGCTCGTTTTCCCGAACAGTGAAAATTTCAAAGCCCGTTGAGGTAACGGTTAATGTATGTTCAAACTGTGCGGAAAGGCTGCGGTCTTTTGTAACAACTGTCCAATCATCTGATAAGGTTTTTACGTTTCTTTTACCGGCATTAATCATCGGTTCAATGGTGAATGTCATGCCTTCTTCTAAGGTGACACCGGTGTCTGCTTTGCCGTAATGAAGGACTTGGGGTTCTTCATGGAAAACTCGGCCAATACCGTGGCCGCAATATTCGCGTACAACAGAATATCGTTTACTTTCAGTAAAGGATTGTATCGCATGACCTATGTCACCTAACTTTGTACCTGGTTTGACCATGCTAATGCCAAGGTATAAGGCTTTTTGAGTTGTATCAACTAGACGTTTGGCAAGAATACTTGGTTGGCCAACAACAAACATCTCACTGGTATCACCATGAAAGTCATCCTTTATGACGGTGATGTCAATATTAAGGATATCTCCATTTTTTAACTTTTTATGATTGGGGATACCATGACAGACCTGATGGTTAACCGAGGTGCATATGGATTTTGGAAAACCATGATAATTTAGCGGTGCTGGAATAGTTTTTTGGGTGTTAACCATAAAGTCATGGCAACGTTGGTCAAGTTCCTCAGTTGTAACGCCTGGGACGACATATTCAGCTATCATTTCAAGAACTTCAGCAGCAAGCCGGCCTGCTACACGCATTTTTTCAATATCAGAGGGTGTTTTTATAGTAATACTCATAAGTAAATAGTGATTGATAGGTTGAATAAAGACATTGAATTATAACGCCTTAAAATTTAAAGAAGCCTTTTTTTAATGGCCATGTATTTGAGTTTTATTAGGGATAAAATTGTTGTTTAAGCTCAAATATGGTATAAAGCGTCGCCACTTTTGGCAACAACGATCACATGCATCAACACATCCGGTAGGGTGCTTGAATTAAATCAGGTTACCGTTTGGGATGCGTGGTAGTTATCAACCCGAGTCACGCCAGCGTAGGCTGGATGGCTATAACAATGAAAAGGAAGTAATAAATGTCTAATATCACAATGCGTGAAATGCTCGAAGCAGGTGTCCATTTTGGTCATCAAACCAGATACTGGAACCCTAAAATGGCACCATACATTTTTGGCGAGCGCGGCAAGATTCATATCATCAATTTAGAAAAAACATTACCACTATTTAATGATGCATTAAATTTCATCAATAAATTGGCTGCTAACAAAGGAACTATTATGTTCGTTGGTACCAAGAAAGCGGCCCGTAAAACAGTAGCAGCTGAAGCGCAACGTTGCGGCATGCCTTATGTTGATCACCGCTGGTTAGGCGGCATGTTGACAAACTTCGGTACTATCAAAAAATCTATTAATCGCCTAAAAGAACTAGAAGCGATGCGTGAAGACGGTAGTTTGAATCGCTTTAGCAAAAAAGAAGGTTTAAAGTTTATGCGTCAGCTTGAAAAGTTAGAGCGTAGCGTTGGTGGTATTAAAGATCTTAAAGGCCCACCTGACGCTATTGTTGTGATGGACGTAGGCTACGAAAAAATTGCTGTTAAAGAAGCGGCTAAACTAGGCATACCTGTGATTGGTATTGTGGATTCAAACAATAAGCCTAATGATGTAGATTATGTCGTTCCAGGTAATGATGACTCGATTAGAGCGTTAACGCTATATTGCCAAAGTTTTTCAGCTGCAATTCTTGAGGGTAAAGCGAGTGTGATTAAAGAATTAGTTGAAAATAAAGAAGTCGGTAAAGCGGTTTCCAAAAAAGCAGCTGTAAAAAAAGCAGCACCTAAGCAAGCTGCAAAAGAAGAGTCAACAAAAGAAGGTTAATCGCTAACCTTTAAGAAGACAATGAACGCCTCCTAATTGGGGGCGTTTTTATGATTAATGAAAATATTGAGGTTTATAAAATGAGTGTAACAGCTGCAATGGTTAAAGAATTACGTGAAAGAACGGGTTCTGGCATGATGGAGTGCAAAAAAGCATTGGTAGAAACAGGTGGTGATTTAGAAGTTGCTATCGAAAATATGCGTAAATCAGGGATGGCTAAAGCGGATAAAAAAGCAGGTCGTGTCGCTGCTGAAGGTATTTTGAAAGTAGCGGTATCAGGTGATGGTTCAGCCACAACGATTGTTGAGATCAACAGCGAAACCGATTTCGTTTCTAAAGGTGACGATTTTATTGATTTCGCAACAGCTGTTGCGAATACAGTTGTTAATAACGATGTAGCCGATGTGGATGCATTAAATTCAGCGACTGTTGAAGGCGAGTCAATAACAATTGATGAAAAAAGACGTGCCCTTATTGCTAAAGTAGGCGAAAACATAAATGTTAGACGTTTTAAAACAATCAAAACTGATAGTGCTGTTGTTGCTTCTTATTTACACGGTATTCGCATTGGTGTTTTAGTTGAACTTGAAGGTGGTTCTGTTGAGTTGGCTAAAGATATTGCTATGCATATCGCTGCAACTAACCCTTTATGCGTTTCTGAGGCTGAAGTTCCTGCAGAACGTATTGAAAAAGAGAAAGAGATATTCAAAGGTCAAGCGGCTGAAAGTGGTAAACCAGCGGAAATTGTTGAGAAAATGATTGTTGGCAAAATTAAAAAATATTTAAAAGAAGTGACTCTGTTAGGTCAGCCTTTTGTTAAAGATGGTGATGTAACCATCGAGCAGTTATTAAAATCAAATAATGCTAAAGTACTCTCATTTGTTCGTTTTGAAGTAGGCGAAGGCATTGAGAAAAAAGAAGAGGATTTTGCTGCAGAAGTAATGGCTCAAGTACGAGGCGATTAATTGATGGGCGATTTGGTATATAAACGGATCTTACTGAAACTCAGCGGAGAAGCCTTGATGGGCGACTCTGCTGCTGGTATTGATGGTAATACTGTTTTACGGCTTGCTGAGGAAGTTAAAGAATTATGCGATGCAGGTGTTGAAGTAGGGCTCGTTATTGGTGGCGGCAATATTTTAAGGGGCTCTGAAGCAGCCTCAGATGTATTAAATCGTGCTACCAGTGATCATATGGGTATGTTGGCGACTGTTATTAATGCTCTAGCGATGCAAGACTCGCTAGAGTCATTAGGTCAACCGGTGCGTGTGATGTCGGCGCTAGAAATAAATCAGGTGTGTGAAAGCTTTAAGCGACGCAGAGCGATTAGGCATTTTGAAAAAGGCCGTGTTGTCATTTTTGCTGCGGGTACTGGTAATCCGTTTTTTACGACTGATTCAGCGGCGAGTTTGAGGGGTATTGAGATTGAGGCGGATGTGCTTATCAAAGCAACAAAAGTGGATGGTATCTATTCCGATGACCCAGTTAAAAACCCAGATGCTGAGTTTTATCCTTTGATTAGTTTTGATGACGCAATTGATAAACGTTTAAATGTTATGGATGCTACAGCGCTAGTGCTATGCAGAGATCATAACTTGCCGTTAAGGGTAGTTAACATCTTTGACAAAGGGGCTGTAAAACGCCTAGTGTATGGTGAAAATGTTGGTACATTAGTTGAGTAACTGTTGAGAAAATTATGATAGAAGATATTGTTAAAGATTCACTTGTAAGAATGGGTAAATCGGTCGAAGCCTTTCAAAAAGCGTTGGCCAAAATCCGCACCGGTCGAGCGCATCCTAGTTTGTTAGAGCAGATTGTTGTTTCTTACTATGATGTTGATACGCCGTTAAACCAGGTTGCAACGGTTAATATTGAAGATGCTAGAACACTATCTATTATGCCGTGGGAAGCTGGCTTGATTGCAACGGTCGAAAAAGCCATCATGAAGTCAGACTTGGGTCTTAATCCGGTAACAGCAGGGAATGTTATTCGTGTTCCAATGCCTCCTTTAACTGAAGAAAGACGTCGTGACCTTGTAAAGGTAGTTCGTGGTGAAGCGGAAAATGCGAAAATTGCCATTAGAAATATTCGCCGTGATGCTAATTCAGAATTTAAAGAGGCGCTGAAAGAGAAGATGATCACAGAAGATGAACTTCGTGCAGGCGAAGAAAAAATTCAAAAAGTTACTGATCAGCATGTTAAAGAAGTTGACCAGCATCTTGAAGTAAAAGAAGTTGACTTAATGTCTATGTGATAAGTTATCTGATAATTCAGATTCTGAATGATTAATCTATGCCTAGGTGCTTAAGTTATTCGGTTTTTATAATCAGGAATAAATGGAATTCTTTTGTACGATAACTTAAACAGCCTGGAACAAAATGCTATGCCCAAACATATTGCCATTATCATGGACGGTAATGGACGTTGGGCAACTCAGCAAAATAAACCCCGAACGGCTGGTCATAAAGCAGGTGTAGATGCCTTAAGAAGCACGATTGAAGTCTGTGCGTCATATCATGTAGAGGTACTAACGGTTTTTGCTTTTAGTAGCGAAAACTGGGGTCGTCCTGCTACAGAAGTAAAGATACTGATGGATTTGTTTATGCTGACGCTTAAACGCCAAGCTAAACGTCTGGATAAGAATAATATTCGCCTTAAAATTATTGGTGATACCTCTAAGTTTTCGCTTACATTGCAAAAAAAAATTAAAGATGTTGAAGAGCTGACTGCTGATAATTCAGGCTTGCTATTAGTGATAGCGGCTAACTATGGTGGTCAGTGGGATATCGAACAAGCAAGTTTGCGAATGATAGAGTATGCATCTGCTGAAAAGCTTGCCTTAACAGACTTAAAGATCAGTGACTTTTTGTCGACTGCGGGGATGCCAGATCCTGACTTATTTATTCGAACAGGTGGAGAGCAAAGAATTAGTAATTTCCTACTTTGGCAAATAGCTTATAGTGAGCTTTATTTCACCACGACTCTGTGGCCAGATTTTAATAAGGAGGAGCTTGATTTAGCTATCAAGCATTATTCTTCTCGTCAACGTAGGTTTGGAAAAACGAGTGAGCAAATTAATGAAAGTACATAATTAATGAGTAGCCTTGCTCAACGATTACTGACGGCTGTCGTCCTTATACCGCTTGTTGTTTGGGTTGTATTGTTTTCTTCTGATCTTGTTTACACAGTTGTGTTGGCCGTTATTGTTTTAACAGCTGGGTATGAGTGGGCTGCTTTAAGTGGTGTACAAAGTGCGTTTCGTAAAAATATTCTAGCGATCATCACAGTTGCTTGTGCTTATTTATTATCTTTAGTTAATGGGCAAATAGAATCAGTAATCATCAGTGCCGGTATCATTTTTTGGTTATTGGTGGTGATTCTTATTATTACAAAACCTAAGTTGTTGCTGTTGCTCAAGCTGAAACAGTGTTTAATGGTTTTGTTAGGTTTGGTTGTGCTAGGTCTAACATTTTTATCCCTGTATATGCTCAGAATTAATTTTCATCAAGGACCTGAGTTGTTGATGTATTTATTACTACTAATTTGGCTTGCTGATAGTGGGGCCTATTTTGTTGGTAGGGCAATAGGGAAATATAAATTGTCTCCTGTTATTAGTCCTGGGAAAACAATTGAGGGTGTTATTGGTGGCTTATTGGCTTGTTTTGTTTTTGCATTTTTTGCTGCTGATTACTTGAATATTGAAAACACGCTGATTTTTCTATTTATATCTGTTTTCGTTGCTTTTATATCGGTCTATGGAGATTTGTTTGAAAGCTTGATGAAACGACGTGCGCAGGTTAAAGATAGCGGCTCTATTTTGCCAGGTCATGGGGGTGTTTTAGATAGAATAGATAGCCTGATAGCAGCTGCTCCTACGTTTGTTGCCTGTGCCTTATTGACTAAGATATTGTCATGAATGGTGTTTGTGTGCTCGGCTCTACGGGGTCCATTGGTGTTAGTACGCTGGATGTAATCAGGCTTAATAAAAATGATTACACGGTTGTTGCTTTAACGGCTAATAGAAATTTAGAGCGTCTATTTGACCAGTGTGTAGAGTTTAAGCCCACTTATGCTGTTCTTTCTGATCAAACTCTAGCAGAAAAATTTAGAAAGAAAATTGAGCACTCAGATGCATCAGAAACGATAGTATTGTCTGATCTTGGTGCTTTAGAGCTTGTGGCTCAATTACCAGAGGTTAGTATAGTTGTTGCTGCTATCGTAGGTGCAGCCGGTTTATTACCAACCTTAGCGGCGGCTCAGTCTGGTAAAAAGTTACTGTTAGCGAATAAAGAATCACTGGTCATTTCTGGTGATTTATTGATGACAGCGGTAAAAGAAAATGGCGCCATATTATTACCAGTAGATAGTGAACATAATGCCTTATTTCAATGTATGCCAGATAATTATATATCTGGGCAGAGTGCAGAAGGTATTAGGAGGTTGGTATTAACAGCCTCGGGCGGGCCTTTTTTAAATATGAGTTTGGCTGAACTTCAAAATGTGAGCGTTGAGCAGGCTTGTGCGCACCCAAATTGGTCAATGGGTCGTAAAATTTCTGTTGATTCAGCAACTATGATGAATAAAGGCTTAGAGGTTATTGAGGCCAGTTATTTGTTCAATGTGTCGGCGAACTTGATCGATGTTCTAGTGCATCCTCAAAGCATTATTCATTCAATGGTTGATTATATTGATGGCTCGGTGTTAGCTCAACTTGGAAACCCTGATATGAAAACACCCATCGCTCATGCGTTAGCATGGCCTAAAAGACACAGCAGTGGGGTATCCCCGCTAGATTTGATTGTTAATAACCAATTAACATTTGAAGCAGCATCATTTGAAAAATTTCCGTGTTTAAGGCTTGCCTACGAGGCGTTAGAGAATCGAGGTACTGCCCCAGCAATATTAAATGCAGCAAATGAAGTGGCTGTTGATGCATTTTTATCGAAAAAGTTAGGCTTTACGGAGATACCCACGTTGATAGAAAAAGTGGTGAATAGTTCAGCAATAATGGCTGCTGATTCAATCGATACCGTATTGCATGCAGATACGGAAACTAGAGTTCTCGCGCAACGTTATTTGGAGAGAGTGTAGTGAGCATTATTATTTCGATTGCTTCATTTCTTTTGGTGTTAGGGATTCTTGTGACAGTTCATGAATTCGGTCACTTCTGGGTGGCAAGGCAATGTGGAGTGAAGGTTCTGAGGTTTTCTGTTGGCTTTGGTAAGCCGTTACTTAAATTCAGAAGGGCTAATGATCCAACAGAGTATGTAGTAGCAGGCATCCCTTTGGGTGGATATGTAAAGATGTTGGATGAGAACGAAGGGCCGGTTGAAGAGGCTGAAAAAGCTCAAGCATTTAATAACCAACCTCTTTTTAGTAAGTTTCTTATTGTCTTAGCGGGCCCAGTGTTTAATTTTGTATTTGCTTTTTTTGCCTTTTGGGCCATTTTAACGATTGGTGAAGATGGTTTAAAACCGATTGTTGGTGAGCTGGATAAAAAGGGTATTGCTATTCATTCCGGCCTGGAAATTGGTGATGAGATTGTATCGATTAATGATCGTCCAGTGGCCATTTGGAGAGTTGCTGTCGGCCTGATGGCTAGTGAAATGCTGGACACAGGTGTTGTTGAGTTGACGGTCGAAAAATCAGGCGGTGGACTTGATGTTGTACAGCTAGCATTCGATGCTGAAAACTTACCTGAACCCAACGATATTGTTAACCAAATTGGAATCAAACCGCTAATGCCTACTTTGGAGCCACGAGTTGGCGAGGTCATTAAAGGTGAGTCGGGAGATTTAGCAGGATTAGAAGCTGGGGATTTAATTTTATCTGCTAACGAAAAAACGGTTAAAAGTTGGCATCATTGGGTTGAGATAATTCGTTCAAATCCAAATGTAAGGGTGCCGCTTTTAGTGTTGAGAGAAGGTGGCGCGTTAGATTTGACGATAATACCGAAGGAAATTATAGAGAACGAAATCGCTATTGGGCGAATTGGGGTTTCACCCTTGGTTGATAAAGCAACATCAACATCGCACTATGCAACTTATACACTTTCAGGCTTCTCTGCAATATCAGAAGCAGCTACTCAAACAATTAGTTACTCAGTCCTAACGGTAAAACTGATTGGCAGAATGCTCTTAGGTGAAGCATCTGTGCAAAACTTAAGTGGCCCAATTAGTCTAGCCCAGTATGCAGGGCAAACTGCGACGATAGGTCTAATACCTTTTCTTAAATTTTTAGCCTTTGTCAGTGTCAGTTTAGGCGTTATGAACTTACTACCTATTCCTATGTTAGACGGTGGGCATTTGTTTTTCTATTTGATCGAAGCGATTCAAGGAAAGCCGGTGTCTGATGCAACTCAAAACGCCTGTATGCGTGTTGGCATGTTTGTCTTGCTTTGTATGATGGCCTTAGCCGTTTTTATTGATATTGGAAGAATACTTGGCTAAGTAAAAATACGTATTGAGTCAGTTGGCTGTTTTATCTATACTGACTGAATGCACCTAAATAGAACATAAATAAAACTCACTGTGATAAAAACATTTAAAACATTACTCGCTAGCTTGGCCTTAATATTTACTCTTATAGGGTCTGGTGTTGCCTTGGCTGTCGAGCCATTTGTTATTAAAGATATTCGGGTAAATGGTTTGCAGAGAATTACAGCAGGTGCGGTATTTAATGCAATGTCAGTTAAGGTCGGTGACACATACCAAGATGACCAGTCAGGCAACATTATTCGGCAACTCTTTCAAATGGGGTTTTTCAGTGATGTCAATGTTGAGCTAAGCGACGAAACGATAGTTATTAATGTTCAAGAACGACCTGCTATTACCAGTATCGAATTAGAAGGTAACGATGATATTGAGACTGAAAAGTTATTAGAGGCGTTCAGTGATGTTGGAATGGAAGTGGGCCGAGTTTTTAACCCTTTAGTGCTCGATAAAGTTAAGAATGAGTTGTTACAGCAGTATTATAATAATGGTAAATACTCAGCAGAAGTAACGAGTAAAGTAACCACACTTGAGCGCAATCGAGTTGCAGTACTTATCAGTGTTATTGAAGGGGCTGCGTCTAGCATTAAAAAAATCAACATTGTTGGCAATAAATCATTTTCGGATGAAAAAATCCTTAAAGAATTTGAGTTAACAGGGCCAACCTTGATTAGTTTTTATACTAATAGCGACCAATATTCTAAGCAAAAACTATCGGCTGACCTTGAGCGTGTTAACTCGTTTTATCAAGATCGTGGTTATATAAATTTTAAAGTTGAATCCACGCAGGTTTCAATTAGCCCTGATAAAAACGGCATTTTTATTACCATTAATATTAACGAAGGTAAGGTCCATACTATCAGCGAAGTTAAGCTAGCTGGTGAGTTAATTGTTAGTCCAGAGGTTTTGATCCCGTATGTTATTGTTCAGCCCAGTGACGTGTTTTCCAGAAAAAAAGCAACACAAACATCTGAATACATTACAACTGTGTTAGGGCATGCAGGGTATTCTTTGGCTAATGTTAATATGATTCCTGAAATTGATGATGAGTCATCAACTGTTAAGGTCACCTTTTTTGTTGACCCTGGAAAACGTGTTTATGTAAGACGTGTCATTATGGAAGGCAATACTAAGACTCGTGATGAAGTGTTAAGAAGAGAAGTTAGGCAAATGGAAGGGGCCACTATTTCAACGAACGCTGTTGATCATTCAAAGGGCCGTCTATCTCGTTTAGGGCACTTCGATGAGGTTAATGTGGAGACATTACCTGTTTCTGGCACCAGTGATCAAGTGGATATAAAGTATACGGTTAAAGAAAAATCATCCGGTAATATATTGGCTGGAGCAGGATTTTCTCAATCGCAAGGGCTTGTATTAAACGCCAGTATTAGCCAAAACAATTTTCTTGGGACTGGTAAACGCATGAGCGCTAGCTTCAATAATAGTTCAGTTAATACTGTATATAGTCTAGGTTACACTAATCCTTACTACACCATTGATGGGATTAGCCGTGGTTATAATATTAGTTATAGAACTACCGATTATGATGAAGCTAATACATCAAACTATTCAACTGAATCATTTAATATGGGGGTTAACTTTGGGTTACCCTTAAATGAAAGTGATAAAATTGGCTTAGGTTTGGATCTAGAGTTCACTGAAATAGAATTAGACGACAATTTGTACTTTGGCGAAATAAATAAATTTATTAATGAGAATGGTAATTCGTATACGAACCTAAAAGCATCGGCTGTCTGGGGTACAGATACTAGAAACCGAGCTGTTTTCGCAACACGGGGTGGGTCTAAACGGTTATCAGGTATTATTACTGTCCCAGGTTCAGACCTTGAGTTTTACAAATTATCGTATAACCAGAAACACTATTTCCCTATAACTAGCAATACGACGTTATATTTGAATGGTGATTTTGGCTATGGTGATTCGTATGGTGATGCCGAATCATTACCTTTCTTTGAAAACTACTATGCGGGTGGGAAAGGTTCAGTTCGTGGTTTTAACGATAATACATTAGGCCCAAAAGATGTATTTGATGACCCCATTGGTGGTAGTGTTAAATTAGTTGGTAATGCCGAATTCATATTCCCTGTTCCTTTCATGCCAGAGAGCAAGACAGTAAGATTAAGTACCTTTGTGGATGCGGGTAATGTGTATGATGATGAAATTGATCTTGGTGAGCTGAGGTACTCGTTAGGTGTGTCAGCAAAATGGTTGTCTCCATTCGGCGCGCTATCGATTAGTTTGGCTGCGCCTCTTAATGATGATGAAGATGATGAGGTTCAAACTTTCCAATTTGCCTTTGGCTCTGGAATTTAAAATTTAATGATACAAACTTAAACCTTAACGATTATAAAACGTAAATATCAGGAGAAAACTTTGAAAATTTTTAATAAGGTTCTAATCGCTAGCATTTTAACAGTCGCGTTCGTGGGTACTGCTCAAGCAGCAGAAATTAAAGTAGGTTTCGTTAATGTGGCTAGAATTTTAGAAAAAGCGCCACAGGCTGAAAAGGCAAAAGTGGCCCTTGAAAAAGAATTTTCTCCAAGAAACAAACGCTTATTGGCAAGCCAAAAAGAAATTAAAAAGTTAGATGAAAAGTTGGCTCGAGATGCAAAGTTAATGAGTGAGCCTGAAGCTCGTCGCTTACAACGTGATGTGTTGGAAAAGAAGCGTGCTCTAAATCGTGACCAAGAAGAATTTAGAGAAGACTTTAATTTAAGACGTAACGAAGAGTTAGCTAAGTTACAGAAAATGGTCTTTGAAGCGATCAAGGGTCTGTCAGAGGCTGAAAAATATGATTTAGTGCTTCATGACGGTGTTGTGTTTGCTAGTGAAGCTGTGGATATTACTGCTAAGGTGCAAAGCCGCCTATCTTCAATAAAATAAAGTTAATAGAAGCGCTGACATTTGATGGTATCTTTAAAAGAGTTGGCTATAGCTATTGATGCTGATGTTAAGGGTGATCTAAGTCATGAGGTGAATAGTTGTGCAACACTAGAATCAGCTAAACCCCATCAACTTTCATTTATATACAACAAAAAATACTGCGCTGACTTAAGTTGTACAAAAGCTGGTGTAGTTATTTTATCTAAGAACTACCTAGAGCATTTCAGTGGTAATGCTCTTGTTGTTGAAAACCCATATTTGGCATATGCCAAAGCAGCGAGTATTCTGCATAAATCCGCTACAGCTAAAGGAAGTATTCATTCATCAGTTGTAATAGGAATGGGTTCAACGATTGCTGACGATTGTGCAATCGCTCCCAACGTCGTCATTGGAGAGAATGTGACCATTGGAGCGGGATGTGAGATTGGTCCAGCCTGTGTCATTGCTGATAATGTTGTTATTGGTCATAACCTTAAATTAATCGCTAGCGTTACCTTATGTGAAGGTACAGTGGTGGGTGATAATGTCATCATTCACCCCAGTAGCGTTATTGGTAGTGATGGTTTTGGGTATGCGCCTATTGGTGATCAGAAAGGTTGGTGTAAAATCCCCCAACTGGGTCATGTGGTTCTTGGTAATGATGTTGAAATTGGCTCAAACACAACGATTGATCGTGGCGCGTTAGACAATACTGTTATTGGCAATGGAGTTAAAATCGATAATCAAGTTCAAATAGCACATAACGTTGAAATAGGTGATCATACTGCTATTGCTGCCTGTACAGGTATTGCGGGCAGTACTAAAGTAGGACGATATTGTACGTTAGCTGGTGGTGTTGGCTTAGTAGGCCATATTGAGATCGCAGATGGTGTACATGTGACGGGTATGACAATGGTGACCCATTCTATTAAAGAGCCTGGCGCCTATTCTTCTGGAACGCCTTTTCAGAAAAATGCTGAATGGCTTAAGAATGCTGTACGTTTTAAACAACTTGATAAATTGACAAAAAAACTCAATCTATTATTAAAATCACAAAAGGAAGATTAATGTCGGTTGATGATGTAAGGAAAGTAATGGAGTTTTTACCTCACCGTTATCCTTTTTTGATGATTGATAAAGTAGTTGAGTATGAAACTGGGAAAAGGTTGCTAGCGGTAAAGAATGTCACCTACAACGAGCCCCAATTTACAGGTCATTTTCCGCATAATCCGATTCTGCCTGGCGTTCTTATTCTTGAATCCCTTGCGCAAGCTACAGGCCTATTGTCTATGAAAACATTAACTGACCGTGGTGAGGATTTTGGAGAGTATTACCTTGTTGGTGTTGATAATGCGCGTTTTAAACGATCCGTTGTACCTGGAGACCAATTAATGATTGAGGCTGTTTATAAAAAAGATAGACGAAATATTTGGTCGTTTTCAGCGACGGCCACAGTTGATGGGGAGTTAGCTGTTTCTGCTGATATTATGTGTGCATCTAAGGCTTCTACTAAATGATTCATCCAACCGTAATTATTGACCCAACATCAAACATTGATGAAAATGTAGAAATTGGTCCATATACAGTTATTGGAGCAAACGTTTCTATTGGCTCGGGCACTATCATCGGCCCTCATGTGACGATTAACGGCACAACAAAAATTGGTAAAAATAATCGAATATATCAATTCTCTTCAATTGGTGAGGACCCACAAGATAAGAAATACGCGGGTGAAAAATCCTTTTTAGAAATCGGTGATAACAACGAAATACGTGAATTCACCACAATACATAGAGGGACCAGCGAAGATAATAATATTACTATTATTGGTAGTAATAATTTATTAATGGCTTACACGCATGTAGCCCATGATTGTGTTATTGCAGATGATGTCATTCTTGCAAATGCCGCCTCTTTAGGCGGGCATGTTCATATAGGCAATAACGTGATTCTTGGTGGGTTCTCGATTGTTCACCAATTTTGTCACCTAGGTGAGCACTGTTTTGCAGCGATGGGTAGTGCGATTACTAAAGATGTCCCTCCATTTGTCATGGTAGGAGGTCGACCGACTAAGCCTCATGGCATCAATACAGTTGGTTTGGATAGACGTGGTTTTTCAGCAGAAACTATTTTGCACATCAAGCGTGCTTATAAGGTGCTTTATAAATCAGGAATGAAGCTTTCTGAAGCTTCTATTAAACTGGCTGAATTGGCTAAAGAACAACCAGAATTGAAGGTTTTAGTAAGTTTCTTAGAAAAATCAAACCGTAGTATTTTACGTTAAACAGACAGAGTATTCTTTTTACCACGTTTGCTGTGCGGTGGAATACTATTGTATTCATTTTTTATAATGCCTTGTGTACTAAATAATTTCGTTCTCTTAGATGATGACTTGTGTGATAAATAATCCATTAAAAATAATGTTAGTCGCTGGGGAACATTCGGGTGATATTCTGGGTGCTGGGCTTATTAAACACTTAAAAATATCTTATCCAAATGCTGAATTTTCTGGTATTGGTGGCCCTCGAATGTTGGGCGAAGGTTTTAACTCCTTTTATCCGATGTCTGTGTTATCTGTTTTTGGTTTATTTGAAGTTATAAAACATTTGCCAAAACTATTGAGCATAAGAAAAAATTTGAAACAACGCATTTTGAGTCAAAAGCCGGATGTGTTTATCGGGATTGATGCGCCAGACTTTAATTTAAAGCTTGAACGCGATTTGTTTAAGCAAGGTATTAAAACGGTACATTACGTTAGCCCAACGGTTTGGGCGTGGCGACCTAAAAGAATTAAGAAACTAATTGGTTCGCTGAACGCATTATTATGCATTTTTCCATTTGAAGAAAAGTACTTTGAAAAAACGCCTGTTCCTGCCTACTTCATAGGCCATCCATTAGCCGATAAGTATAAAAACCACCTGGAAACGTTATCTGCTAGAAACACTTTAGACCTAGATAGCGAGCAAGCAGTGCTAACAATAATGCCGGGTAGCCGAATAGGCGAGCTTGAAAGGCATAGCCAGACTTTTTTAGAGTCTGCAAAAATATGTTCACAGAACATTGTCGGCTTGAAAATATTGGTACCGATGGCAGATCAGACAACGGCAAAACTATTTGCTGATATATATAAAAAATCAGGTATTGAGCTTGATCTGGAAATAGTTGTTATGGCGACAAGCTCGATGATTGCAGCGTCAAATCTTGTATTAGTTGCATCTGGAACCGCCACGCTTGAAGTGATGCTATTTAAAAAACCCATGGTGGTGGCTTACAAATTATCCGCCTTAACAACGTGGGTTTTTAAAACATTTAAGTTATTGAAAGCCCCGTATGTGTCGATGCCAAATTTAATTGCCGGAAAAGAAGTCGTGAAAGAAATTCTCGATAAAGATTTTACAGCGGAGGCCTTATCAGAAGAATTACTGAGAATTTATTACGATAAAGATATCGCACAGAGCATGGTTAATGAATTTGATAAAATGACGACAGCATTAACATGTGATGCTGATGCTCAGGCTGCCAATATTGTCTCACAGGTTATTAATGGAGAACTTTCGTCTTGACACGTGTCGTTGTTGGTTTTGATGAGGTGGGTAGAGGCTGTATTGCTGGGCCTGTTGTTGCAGCGGCTGTCATTTTAGATAAAGAACAACCGGTCGATGGCTTGATGGACTCTAAAAAGCTTAGTAAAAAGAAGCGAGTAGAACTGTCAGCCAGGATTTTTGAACGCGCTATAGATTGGTCAATTGGTCGTGCTGATGTGTTAGAAATAGATGAAGTCAATATTTTACAAGCGAGTTTGTTAGCGATGAAGCGCGCATTTGATGGATTGACGGTTAAAGCTGATTTCGCGCAGGTAGATGGCACGTATTACCCAGATATTGCAATCCCTGGTGAGTGCATTAAAGGAGGCGATAATATAATAGCTGAAATTTCTGCAGCCTCTATTATTGCGAAAGTGTACCGTGATGAACAAATGGCTGTTCTTGATGTTTTATACCCAGGTTATGATTTAGCTAAACATTCAGGCTATCCAACGCCTGATCATAAAAAAAGACTAGCAGTACTTGGTGTAACGCCTATTTACCGCCAATCATTTTCCCCAGTGAGGCAGTTGTCAACATGAGTGATCTAGTTAAATTTATTCACTTACGTACCCATACGGAATACTCGCTCGTAGATGGCATTATTCGTGTAAAGCCTTTGGTGAAAAGAGCGGCAGAACTGGGAATGCCGGCTATTGCCGTAACCGATCAATCTAATTTATTTGCAGCCGTCAAATTCTACCGAGCTGCTATTAGTTCAGGTGTTAAACCTATTATCGGTGCAGATGTTCAAATTAGAGATTCTGTTAGCCAAAAAAAGCCGTACACCGTCACCTTGTTGGTGCAAAATAAGCGGGGTTATTTAGCCTTATGTGAGTTGATTTCAGAGGCATATTTGAACGGCCAGGATAAGGGCGTACCTTATTTAACAAGCCAAAAAATATTTGATAATAACGAAGGTTTAATCGTCTTATCGGGTGGCTTAGACGGTGTTTTTTTTACCTCACTTGAATCTAATGATCTAGACATTGCAGATCAACTAGCGACTTCATGGATGCAAGTATTTAGTGACCGTTTTTACATCGAGCTACAACGTGTAGGGCGTGAAGGTGAGGACGCTTTAAATAACCAGTTATTAGCATTAGCAACACGTCACCAAGCACCTATAGTGGCCACTAATAACCCTTGTTTCTTAAATCAAGAGGAGTTTGATGCCCATGAAGCGCGTGTGTGTATTAACCAAGGGCGTGTGCTCTCCGATTCAAGGCGTGTCAAAGTTCACACTGAGCAGCAGTACCTAAAAACTCAAGATGAAATGCTTGAGCTTTTTTCTGACTTACCTGAAGCGATTGAAAATACAGTAGAAATTGCTAAACGTTGTAATGTTGAATTAAGCCTAGGTGAAAACTTTCTACCTAATTTTCCGGTTCCTGAGGGGATGACCATTGATGAATATTTTGCTGATTTATCTCAAAAAGGCCTAGATAAAAGAATTGCCGAAACATCGCATCGAATTACATTCGATAATAATAAAAGAGCAGAGTATCAAGCGCGCTTAAAGCGTGAACTTGATGTGATTTGCCAAATGGGCTTTCCTGGTTACTTCTTAATTGTTGCAGACTTTATTCAATGGGCAAAAGATAATAAAGTGCCAGTTGGCCCTGGGCGTGGTTCTGGTGCCGGTTCTATTATCGCTTATGCATTAAGGATTACTGATTTAGACCCCTTAGAGTTTGACCTTTTATTTGAACGTTTCCTAAATCCAGAACGAGTCTCCATGCCTGACTTTGATGTCGATTTCTGTATGGACGGACGAGATCGTGTGATTGACTATGTTGGCGAAAAATACGGCCGAGATAAGGTATCACAAATCATTACTTATGGAAGTATGGCGGCGAAAGCTGTTATACGTGATGTTGGGCGGGTATTAGGCCACCCTTATGGTTTTGTTGATCGCTTAGCGAAAGCCATTCCTTTTGAAATTGGAATGACACTAACGAAGGCGCTTGATGAGAGTCCTGACCTGTTGAGTGCTTACCAAGATGAGGATGAAGTTCGTGAGTTAATTGATTTAGCTCTTATGCTGGAAGGCATTGCAAGAAATGCGGGTAAACACGCCGGTGGTGTGGTGATATCGCCTAGCAAGTTAACGGATTTTTCTCCGTTATATTGTGAAGAAGGTGGCGCCAATTTGGTGACCCAGTTTGATAAAGATGATATTGAAGCGGTTGGACTCGTTAAGTTTGACTTTTTAGGCTTAAGGACGCTTACCATCATTGATTGGGCCTTGCAAAACATCAATCAACGAAAATTAGCAAAGGGTGAAGAGCCTGTTAATATTGACCTGCTTCCTCGTGATGATGAACTAACCTATGAATTGCTGAAGAATTATGCCACAACGGCAGTTTTTCAACTCGAATCGAGAGGTATGAAAGACCTTATTCGTCGCCTACGACCAGACTCATTTGAAGATATTATTGCCTTGGTGGCGCTGTTTAGACCCGGCCCATTACAGTCTGGAATGGTCGATGATTACATCAATGTAAAACATGGTCGAAAAAAAGCTGAATACCCGCACCCAACTTTAATACCCATTTTAGAGCCAACTAATGGTGTTATTTTATATCAAGAACAGGTGATGCAAATTGCTCAGGATCTTGCTGGCTATAGCCTTGGAACAGCGGATTTATTACGTCGGGCGATGGGTAAGAAAAAGCCTGAAGAAATGGCTAAGCAACGTGAAATGTTTACTACCGGAGCGGTTGCTAATAACGTTGAGGAAAGCGTGGCAACGTATATTTTCGATTTAATGGAAAAGTTTGCTGGCTATGGCTTCAATAAATCTCATTCAGCTGCATACGCCTTAATTGCATATCAAACGGCCTGGTTAAAAGCCCATTACCCGTCTGAATTTATGGCGGCTGTGTTGTCATCAGATATGGATAATACCGATAAGGTCGTGCTATTTATAGATGAGTGTCGCGATATGGGCTTAGACATTCTTCCACCTGATGTTAATAGCTCTGAGTATCGTTTTACCACGAATGATGAGGGTCACATTATTTATGGTTTAGGCGCTATTAAAGGGGTTGGTGAGGCTGCTATTGAATCTATTATTCAACAAAGAAAAAGTGATGGAGACTATTTAAGCCATGAGGACCTGGCTAGGCGCATCGATTTAAGAAAAGCAAATCGCCGTGTGCAAGAAGCGTTGATCCGTTCAGGAGCTGTTGATTGTTTTGATGATAACCGAGCCAAGCTGATGCACGAATTAACAAATGTGCTACAAGTCGCAGAGCAGCATGGCAAAAGTGCGGCTGTTGGTCAGAATGATCTGTTTGGCTTAAGCATGCAGGAAACCAGTCATCAATCTGACACGGTAGTCATTGATCAGTGGACAGAACATGAGCGCTTAAAACAGGAAAAATCAATACTGGGGTTGTACTTAACCGGGCATCCATTTGATTCAGTTAGAGAGGAGATGATGAAAGTTGTTTCTGGTAAGTTATCGGTATTGCACGATATGGAGCTGAGTACACCGGGTGGTAGTCAGTATAGGAGAGCTAAAGGCAAACCAGTAACGGTAGCGGGTTTAATACTTGATGTAAGGACACGGCCAACTAAAAGTGGCTCTAAAATAGCGACCATTATTATAGATGATGGGAGTGCTAGGATGGAAGCCGTTGCCTATAGTGAGGTTTTTGAGCAATATAGTGAAGCGATATTGACGGATCACATTGTAGTAATTGAAGGTTCCATTTCTTTTGATGACTTTGCCGGGCAAAATAGAATCAGTGTTGAGTCGGTAATGAGCATCGAGCAGGCACGTGAACGGTTTTTAAAAGACTTGGTGATAGAATTAGACAGTTCAACGCTAACACAAGAAAATAAAATAAGTCAGTTGCACAAACTACTTAGTGATTACCGAGGTGGGGAATGCCCAGTAAAAATAAAGTTAACACTGAGGGGGGCCTCCTCAGCATTAAATTTATCAGATGAATGGCGCGTTTCTCCAAAAGATGAGCTTCTGGAAGGCTTGAAAAACGTTTTGCCAGAACAGCAAAACTTCACTCGATATTGAATACCGCTGGCTGATTTAGCTAACTCACGATAAAATGTACTTATGAACTTAGATTATTTAGATTTTGAACAACCGATTGTTGACCTTGAAGCAAAGCTCGAAGAGTTGCGCCGAGTGGGTAGCGATAATGAAATTGATATTAAAAAAGAGATTGATAGGCTGCAAGAAAAAAGCCTCTCTCTGACTGAATCAACGTTTGCGAAATTAAGCGACTGGCAAATTTCAAAATTATCACGCCACCCGAAAAGGCCGTATACGCTGGATTATATTGATGGGGTTGTTGATGGTTTTATAGAACTACACGGTGATAGACATTACGCTGACGATGCGGCGATTGTTGGTGGAATGGCTAGGCTAGATGGCTTGCCTGTGATGGTTATTGGGCACCAAAAAGGGCGTGATACCACTGAAAAGCTCAAGCGTAACTTTGGTATGCCACGACCTGAAGGCTATAGAAAAGCACTTCGTTTGATGCATATGGCTGAACGTTTTAATTTGCCGATCATTACCTTTATTGATACACCAGGTGCTTATCCAGGCGTTGGTGCTGAAGAGCGTGGGCAAAGCGAAGCGATTGCTAGAAACCTGTTTGAAATGTCTACACTAAAAACCCCCGTTATCAGTATTGTGATAGGAGAGGGTGGCTCTGGCGGTGCCTTAGCATTAGGCGTGTGTGATAAACTGTATTTACTGGAATACAGTACCTATTCGGTAATCTCACCTGAAGGGTGTGCATCTATTTTATGGAAAAGTGCTGATAAAGCTTCTCAAGCTGCTGAGGCAATGGCAATCACATCTTCTAAGTTACTAGCTAATGGTTTGATCGATGGTGTTATAGAAGAACCTCTTGGTGGAGCCCATAGAGACTTAGAGACGATGAAGCGCAATATTAAAGAAGTGTTGCTTAAGGAAGTCACTGAGCTTTGTAGTAAACCAATAGATGAACTTGTGTCAGAGCGTTACCAGCGTCTAATGAGTTATGGGGAATTTACAGAGGCTTAAATTTCACTTCGCCTTAAGTTTTAATCGTTGTTTTTAAATAAGGTATCACATTGGATGATCTTGTTAACTGCGTTGAGCAATATATCCTTTCGGTTACAGGTATTAAAAAGGTTGTTATTGCTTATAGTGGCGGAGTTGACTCACATGTGCTGCTTCATAGCTGTTCGCAACTTCAAGAAAAGCTAAAGCCAATTTCTTTTTTGGCAGTTTATATTGATCATGGTTTACATGATGACTCTTCTCGTTGGTCAATACATTGTCAACAAATGGCATCAGCACTGGCCATTCCCTTTATTTCCCAAAAAGTAAACGCACAAAATGATCAGGGTGAAGGCCCAGAGCAAGCCGCGCGGCGAGCAAGGTATGTAGCACTCTCAGATTATATTGATGAATCCAGTGTCTTACTAACTGCGCAACATCAAGATGATCAAGCTGAAACGTTTATGCTGCAGTTGTTACGCGGGGCTGGTGTTGATGGTTTAGCCAGCATGCCCACAATAAACGCATTTGGTTTAGGTTTAATCCTAAGGCCATTGTTAAAGTTCAGTAAACAACAGCTTCTAGCTTATGCAAAAAAAGAACAGCTGCAGTGGGTTGAAGACTCAAGTAACTTAAACGAAGCATACGATAGGAATTTTCTACGTCAACAGGTGATTCCTTTGCTGCAAAGCAGATGGCCTGCTTTCTCTAAAACAACTGCGCGCTCTGCCTCCCATTGTGCAGAGGCAGGGTCAATTCTAGTTGATATTGCATCATCCATATTATTGACGATGGATAAGGATGAATTAGATATAGGATTAGTATTAACTCAGAAGCCTGAGATTCAACGGCTAGTTATACGCCAGTGGCTTAAAGCTCAAGGTGTTCGATCGCCGTCAGAAAAAATTCTAGAGCAAATCTTAAAAATGTTAACGGTTCAGGCAGATAAATTACCTCTTGTAGGTTGGGCTGAGCACGAGGTTAGGTTGTTTGATGGTGCATTATTTTATATACCACGCCATGAAAAAAATCAGCTTCAATCGGTTCAGTGGCAAGGTAACAAGCTTGTTTTGCCTGATTCTCTTGGTAACCTCAGTATAAAAGAGGGGTTGGGGAGGGGGGTTAAGCGTGATTTATGGGATTCATCCGCTGTTACCGTTAGAACGAGGCAAGGCGGAGAGCGAATTAAATTAGCGGGGCGATCTGGTCATAAGCAATTAAAAAAGCTACTCAATGAGGAACGGCTGCTTCCATGGGTGAGGAATTTGTTGCCGTTAATTTACATAGGTGATGAGTTGGTCGCTGTAGCAGACCTTTGGGTAGCCGAAGCATTTCTAGCTGATCAGAATGAAGCGTCTTATCAGATAAACTGGGCCCACCCAGAGTTACGAATTAAATAAGCTCAAGTTTTACTTAAATATATTGGCTGGATGCTTTCTTATTAGTCTATTCGCGTATAATGAGTATCTTTTATTTTTGACTTCATAGGTTTGTATGGCTAAGTTTATTTTTATAACCGGTGGTGTGGTGTCTTCATTAGGGAAAGGAATTTGCGCCTCTTCACTGGCAACAATTCTTGAAGCTCGTGGTTTAAGCATTACGATGACTAAGCTGGATCCGTATATCAACGTTGATCCTGGCACAATGAGCCCTTTCCAGCATGGTGAAGTGTATGTGACCGATGACGGTGCCGAGACGGACTTGGATTTGGGTCATTACGAACGCTTTACTAATAGCATCATGTCTAAGGCGAACAATTTTACGACCGGCCAAATCTATGAGTCAGTTATCAAAAAAGAGAGACGTGGCGACTACTTAGGTGGAACAGTTCAAGTTATTCCTCATATTACTGATGAGATAAAAAGAAATATTATTCAAAGTGCTGAAGGTGTTGATGTTGCCCTAATAGAAATTGGCGGTACGGTAGGTGATATCGAATCATTGCCTTTTTTGGAGGCGATTCGTCAAATGCGAGTGGAGTTAGGTGATGATCGTTGCTTATTTATGCATCTAACATTGGTTCCTTATATCGCATCGGCAAAAGAAATAAAAACAAAACCAACACAGCACTCGGTAAAAGAGCTACGGACGATTGGTATTCAGCCGGATGTGTTGATTTGTCGATCTGAGCGTCCGATTCCCTTGTCAGAACGCAAAAAAATCGCGCTGTTTACCAATGTTGATGAGAAAGCGGTTATTACTGCGTTAGATGCAGATAGTATTTATCGAATCCCAATGATGCTGCATGATCAAGGCTTAGATCAAATCGTCGCTAAAAAATTACATTTGGATACCGTTCCAGCAGATCTATCAGACTGGCAGAATGTAGTCGATGGGCTATTTGAACCGACCGAGTCAGTAAAGGTAGCCCTGGTTGGTAAGTATATCGACCATGCAGATGCCTATAAATCATTAACAGAGTCGTTGATTCACGCAGGCATTCAGACTAAAACGCTGGTTGAAATTGTAAAGGTGGATTCTGAAGAGATTGAGAAAAATGGTACTGCTGCGCTAAGTGACGTTGATGCTATTCTTGTTCCTGGTGGTTTTGGAGAAAGAGGGGTTGACGGCAAAGTTGCGACGATTCGTTATGCCCGCGAAAATAATGTGCCTTACTTAGGTATTTGCTTGGGAATGCAGTCTGCGGTCATTGAGTACGCACGAAATAAAATTGGTCTTGAAGGCGCAAATAGTACCGAGTTTATGCCTGATTCGCCTTACCCTGTTATTGGTCTGATCACTGAGTGGTTAAGTGAAACGGGGGAAATTGAAAAACGAGATGAAACCTCTGATTTGGGTGGCACGATGCGGTTAGGTAGTCAAAAATGTCAGTTGGTCCCCGGTTCGTTAGCACATCAGGTTTATGGTAAGGATGTAATTACCGAGCGCCATCGACACCGCTTTGAGTTCAATAATACGTTTTTAGAACAGTTCGAGGCTGAAGGCTTGAAAATTTCTGGTAAATCAATGGATGGTCGCTTGGTTGAAATTGTAGAAATACCAGAACACAGATGGTTTTTAGCGTGTCAGTTTCATCCGGAGTTCACGTCAAAACCAAGAACGGGTCACCCTTTATTTAGTGGTTTTATTTCAGCTGCTATTGAATACTCAGACGATATCAAAAAGGCAGAATAAAGATGAAACTTTGTGGATTTGATATAGGCATTGATCAACCTTTCTTTTTAATAGCGGGTACTTGTGTTGTAGAGAGTGAGCAGATGACGCTTGATACAGCGGGTACGTTAAAAGAGATAGCGGACGACTTAGGTATTCCGTTTATCTATAAATCATCTTTCGATAAGGCGAATAGGTCTTCTATTGATGGCTTTAGAGGCCCTGGTATTGAAGAAGGTTTGCGTGTGCTGCAATTAGTAAAAAGCCAGCTTGGTGTGCCGGTACTAACAGATGTACATGAAGATACCCCAATGGATGAGGTAGCCTCGGTAGTTGATGTGTTACAAACCCCCGCATTTTTGTGTCGGCAAACGAACTACATCACCCGTGTTGCTGAAACAGGTTTACCAGTGAACATTAAAAAGGGGCAGTTTTTAGCACCTTGGGATATGAAGCACGTTGTTGATAAAGCCCGCTCTACAGGTAACCAGAACATCATGGTATGTGAAAGAGGTGCTTCATTTGGTTACAATAATTTAGTATCGGATATGCGTTCATTGGCGGTAATGCGTGAAACAAATGCGCCTGTTGTTTTTGATGCAACCCATTCGGTGCAATTGCCTGGTGGACAGGGGAGCTCTTCTGGTGGTCAACGTGAATTTGTACCTACACTGGCACGGGCAGCAATGGCTGCGGGTGTTTCCGGTGTGTTCATGGAGACACATCCTGAGCCTGAAAATGCATTAAGTGATGGGCCAAATTCAGTGCCACTGGCTAAGATGAAGGCACTACTTGGTATTATGAAAACGATAGACGATGCTGTGAAACAAGCAGGGTTTATTGAAAACGAATTTTAAAATAAGAGATTTTTCTGAGGAAGTTATGGCAAAGATAGTTGATATAAAAGCACGTGAAATTCTTGATTCACGAGGTAACCCTACACTCCAGGCAGATGTTACTTTGGCATCGGGTGTTATTGGCAGCGCAATGGTTCCATCTGGTGCGTCTACGGGTGAGCGTGAAGCCATTGAATTGCGTGACGGTGATAAAAGCCGTTACGGTGGCAAAGGTGTTTTAAAAGCGGTTGGCCATGTTAATGGCGAATTAAAAGATGCCTTACTAGGCTTGGATGCGAGTGACCAGCAGCTTATCGATAAGACAATGATTGAGCTTGATGGGACGCATAATAAAGCTCGATTAGGTGCTAATGCTACCCTAGGTATATCACTAGCTGTGGCACACGCGGCTGCCAATGAAGGCAGCATACCACTGTACCGCTACCTGGGCGATACAGATTTTATTTTGCCAGTACCCATGATGAATATTATTAATGGTGGTTCGCACGCAGATAATAGTGTGGATTTACAAGAATTTATGATTCTTCCTGTAGGTGCGCCTAATTTCAGCGAAGCGTTGCGTTATGGTACAGAGGTATTTCATGCCTTGAAGTCGGTGTTATTAGCAAAGGGCTTGAGTACATCAGTTGGAGATGAAGGTGGTTTTGCACCTGATTTATCATCGAACGTAGAAGCCATTGAGGTTATTTTACAAGCCATTGAGCAGGTGGGTCTAAAAGCTGGTGAAGATATAGCACTGGGTTTAGATGTTGCAAGTTCTGAGTTTTGTGAGAATGGCGAGTATTTTTTAGCCTCTGAAAACAAGCGTTTTGACTCGCATCAGATGACAGACTTTTTAGCAGACTGGGTAGATCAATACCCTATTATCTCTATAGAGGATGGTTTGGATGAAAATGATTGGAGTGGTTGGGGTTATATGACCGAAAAATTAGGTCATAAAGTTCAGTTGGTTGGTGATGATTTATTTGTTACAAACCCAGAAATATTCAAGCAAGGTATCGATAAGAATATTGCCAATTCAATACTCATTAAAGTTAACCAAATTGGTACTTTAACAGAAACATTAGCGGCGATAAAAATGGCGCATGCGTCAGGCTACACATCTGTTGTTTCGCATCGTTCTGGTGAAACTGAAGATACTACGATTGCTGACCTTGCTGTGGCGACTTGTTCAGGCCAAATTAAAACGGGCTCGCTTTGTCGCTCTGATCGTGTAGCAAAATATAATCGTTTATTACGTATTGAAGAAGATCTGGGCGCGAATGCAGTTTACGCGGGTAAAAAGGCATTTAAATACCTAGCTTAGCTTGAAGGTTCTGCTTGCCATTCTTGTTATTCTTTTCGGCTATCTACAGTTTAAACTGTGGGTAGCTGAAGGAAGAGTTCAAGCTTCATGGGTATTAGAGCAGCGTATAAGCAATCTAAAAGAACAAAATAATACACTTACGCAACGTAATAAAGCATTACAGGCGGAAGTCAATAACTTAAAAGGCGGGTTGGACGTTATTGAAAACAAGGCGCGTAGCGAGCTAGGTTTTGTCGGTCGGGATGAAACGTTCTTTCAGTATATCGAGCCAAAACATGCACGGTAAGGTTGAAAAAATTTGGTGTATTGTGCCGGCAGCTGGCATCGGCTCTAGAATGCAAGCGGCTATTCCAAAGCAATATTTGAAACTGAACGCAAGTACTATTCTTGATGCGACGTTAGCACGATTACTATCATGTGATGAGTTAAGCGAGATTGTTGTCTGTATTCAAGCGAATGATGATTTGTGGCAGCAGAGTGTATATGCAACTGATGAGCGAATAACGGTTGCTGATGGTGGCGAAGAACGTGCAGATTCGGTATTAAATGGTATACGCTTAATCAAACATCGAGCCAGCTCAAATGATTGGGTTTTAGTGCATGATGCCGCACGACCATGTGTTAGACGCAGCGATATTTCTGCCCTAATACAGGCTGTTTTAAAGCAGCAAATCGGTGGAATTTTGGCTGCTCCAATCCATGATACGATTAAAAAAGTTAAGGATCATTTAACGGTTGAGACATTAGATCGTTCATCTGTCTGGCGTGCCTTAACACCACAACTATTTAAACTAGAAGCCTTAGAGGCTGCCTTGTTATTAGCAAGAGATAGGGCCTCTACCGTCACAGATGAAGCCAGTGCAATAGAGATGTTGAAACAGCCAGTTCAGCTTATTGAAGGTCATCCCGATAATATAAAGATCACCTCTCCTTCGGATTTAAATTTAGCTCGATTTTATAGGGAACAGCAGGAAAAAGAAGTATGCGTATAGGTCACGGTTATGATGCTCATCGATTCGTTGAGGGGAAACAGCTTGTCATAGCAGGTGTTGATATTCCTTATGAGTCTGGTTTGTTGGCGCACTCAGATGGCGATGTCGCTCTGCATGCATTATGTGATGCATTGTTAGGCGCAATAGCTCAAGGTGATATTGGTCAGCACTTTCCTGATACGAGTGCTCAGTATGAAAATATTGATAGCCGTATTTTATTACGCGATGTGTTTGTGCTTGTGCAAAAAGCGAATTTAAAAATAGCTAATGTTGACCTAACGATTATTGCGCAAGCACCGAAGTTAGCTTCTTATCTAAAGGCTATGGTCTCGTGCATTGCAGCTGATCTACAAGCAGATTCATCTCAAATTAATGTTAAGGCAACCACAACTGAAGGAATGGGTTTTGCCGGACGACAAGAAGGGATAGAAACCCATGCTGTTGTGTTATTAGTGCCTGCCAGCTAAGTAAGATGAGCTTTACGACACATGTTTCAGATTTACCTTATGCTCATGGAGGCGCAGTTGGCCTTGGTGTGCTTAAAGAAAAGCCTGAATACTTTCAAGTAACAGAGCAATTATCGTTTGAACCTTCTGGTGCTGGTGAGCATATTTTCTTATTCATTCAGAAAATTGGTTTAAATACCGATGACATCGTTAAAATATTAGCTCAGCACGCGGGCCTACCAAGGCGTTCAGTTTCCTATGCGGGTATGAAAGATAGACATGGGCTAACAAAGCAATGGTTCAGTGTGCAGTTGCCAGGAAAAGAAGGCCCCGATTGGCAGCAGATAGAAAATGACTCGATTAAGGTTGAACAAGTAACCCGTCATTTAAAAAAACTTAAAAGAGGCGCTATCAAATTTAATACCTTTGATATTGTTGTATCACAGCTTAATGTTGATAAAGAGTTGTTATATAAACGTGTTGATTGTATTAAAAAGTTTGGGGTGCCAAATTATTTTATGCAGCAACGTTTTGGTTATTTATGCCAAAACTTAGAGCGTGTGCATACTTTGTTTTTAAAAGGTGAATCGATAAAAAATAAAAAAATGAAAAGCTTGCTTTTATCGTCAGCTCGCTCCTTTCTGTTCAATCAAGTATTAGCTCAGCGCGTGAGTGATCAGAATTGGGATAAGGCATTAGACGGGGATGCATTTAATCTTGCTGGTACACGCCAATATTTTAGTGAAGAGATAATCAGTTCAGAAATAACTGAACGTCTGGTGCAGCACGACATCCACCCAACAGGGCCCTTGTTCGGTACACATAATGATGCAACGTCGGGCCAGGCTAGCGAGCTAGAAAATAGTATTCGAATTGAAAATAATGTTTTTTATGAAGGCCTAAAAAAAGCAAATATGGAGGCAGCTCGCCGTTCCTTAAGAGTCGTGCCTCAGGAGCTGAAAGTTAACTTGTTGGCTGATGATAAGTTGCAAGTGTCTTTTAGCTTAGGCTCGGGAAGTTACGCGACGGCAATTATACGTGAGTTAATTAATACAACAGATGGCGTTATATAGGGTGAATTAATGGATTTTCAGCAAATTTTGGGCTTAGGTTTATTGCAAGGCTTAACAGAGTTTTTACCTATATCAAGTTCTGCGCACTTAATTTTATTGCCGCTTTTATTAGGATGGCAGGATCAAGGGCTCGCTTTTGATGTTGCCGTGCATGTGGGTACGCTGGTGGCTGTTATGAGCTATTTTCGGAAAGATATAAAGCAATTGATAGCGGGCTGGGTTGCTTCAGTTGCAAAACAAGAGCATAGCCAAGACTCTCGCTTAGCGTGGATGATAATAATCGGTACCATCCCGGTGGGTCTTGTCGGCTTGTTAGCAGGCGATTTAATAGAACATTACTTAAGATCTCCATTGATTATCGCATTGGCAACGATTTTTTTTGGTTTGCTATTGTGGTATTCAGATGTCATAGGGAAACGAATTAAAAATGAGCACGAAATAACGATTAAAACTGCAGTTATTGTTGGATTATATCAAGTGTTAGCACTTATTCCCGGCACCTCACGTTCGGGCATAACGATGACTGCAGGACTGTTTTTAGGCTTAACTCGAGAAGCCGCTGCTAGGTTCTCTTTTCTATTATCCATTCCATTAATATTTCTAGCGGGTGCGTTAAAGTCAGTAGAGTTGATGGGTAGCCCTATTGAAATTGATTGGTTTGCCATTATGGCTGGGGTCGTTATATCCGCTATTAGTGCATTTGCCTGTATTTCGCTATTTCTGAAAATACTTGATAAAGTGGGAATGCTGCCATTTGTTATTTATCGATTGGGTTTGGGCGTGCTTTTATTGTACCTATATGCTTTTTAGTAAAACATAGACGGCACCCGTTCCGCCATCTCTTGGCTGCGCGGATGAAAAAGCAAGAACAGACGGTTCATTCTTAAGTAAGTTGTAGACTAAGTTTTTTAGCACGGGCCTATTATTGAGTGAGCCAATGCCCTTTCCGTGCACGATTAAAATACAACGATGGCATTGGCTTGTTTGTTCTACAAGAAACTCAAGCAGTAGCTGATATGCTTCCTGTTGCGTTAAGCCGTGTAAATCTATTTTCTCATCAATAATAAGGTTGCCGCGCTTTAACTGCTTAAGGGTTTTGTGTTGGACTCCATTACGGGTAAAGAAAAGAACCTCATTGCTTTCAATGGTATTAGTTTCTTGAGTGAATAGATCGGTTGGGCTTGTTTCAATAACAAGGTTCTTTTTAACGGGCTTTGGTTTGGGTTTTTCTGCAAAAATATACCGTTCGTTCTTTACGAGTGTTTTTACATCACGCATGGACTCTCTAAATAATAGATAATCTTCATCTGAACTGAGGTCTTTGTTTTTATCTTCAGGCATAATAAGAGTTTAACAAAACTTAAGTCTTTTAATCATCCTAACAGCCCTATCTAGATAATTTTAATGCATATTTTACTAAGTAATGACGATGGATACCTTGCACCAGGGTTATCAATGTTGGCACAGAAGCTGTCGGAGGTTGCCCGTGTCACTGTGGTGGCGCCCGATCGAAATAGAAGCGCTGCTAGTAACTCGTTAACATTGGATATGCCGCTTAGGGTGAAAAAGATGCAGAATGGTTTTTTCAGCGTTGACGGTACGCCAACAGATTGTGTGCATTTAGCGATAACGGGCTTGTTGGAAGAGGATCCGAGTATTGTTTTTTCTGGTATTAATAATGGTGAGAATATGGGGGATGATGTGCTTTATTCGGGCACGGTCGCGGCTGCAACAGAAGGCCGTTTTTTAGGTTTGCCCTCTATAGCCATTTCTATCAATGCTAGCCAACCCCAATATTTTGAAACAGCTGCATGTATTGCCGTTCAATTACTGAAAACATTAAAAGCTAAGTCGCTCCCAGCTGACACGATATTAAATGTTAATGTGCCTGATTTGCCGATAGAAAAAATCAAAGGACTTAAGGCAACAAGGTTAGGGCAGCGGCATCGTTCCGAACCAGTGATTGAAGAGCGAGACCCAAGAAATAAGAAAATATATTGGGTCGGGCCGCCGGGTGCTCAACAGGATGCGGGTGAAGGAACAGACTTTTATGCAGTTGAGCATGGCTATGTGTCGATTACGCCACTTAAAATTGATTTAACAAATTATCAACGTTTAGAACACTTGGGCGATTGGCTAGAGAGTATTGAATTATGAAAGACATGTTAGGAATTGGCATGACCTCTCAACGAACACGTGACCGACTTATCCTTCAGTTGCAAGAATTAGGTATTAAAGATGAACGTGTTCTGGCTGTGATGAGGAAAGTGCCGCGTCATTTGTTTATGGCTGAGGCTTTATCAAGCCGTGCCTATGAAAACACTTCATTACCGATTGGGCATGGACAAACTATTTCGCAACCTTATATGGTGGCACGGATGACAGAGCTATTGATTGAAGATGGCCTTCCTGAAAATGTTTTGGAAGTGGGGACAGGCTCTGGTTATCAGTCGTCCATTTTAGCAAGCTTAATTCCAAGGGTGTTTTCAGTTGAGCGAATTAGGCCTCTGCAAGAGCAAGCCAAAAATGTGTTAACAGATGTTGGCTTTAGAAATATAAGCTTTAAACATTCGGATGGAGGTTGGGGCTGGAAGGCCTGTGGCCCTTATCAAGGCATTTTAGCTGCTGCAGCACCTGCTGAAATCCCTGTGAAATTATTAGAACAATTAACGATTGGTGCTAAGTTGGTTATTCCTATTGGTGAGGAGGGTCAACAAGTTTTACAGCGGGTGACTCGGACAGAATCGGCTTATGAAGTTGAAACTATTGAACCGGTTAGCTTTGTCCCATTTCTTAAAGGCCGTGCGTAGGAGATCGAGTTGTTTAAACGTTTGTATAACCGAGTGTTATTTTGGTCAGTCCACCCTAAGGCCAATAAATATCTGTTCGCACTAAGCTTTGCTGAGTCTTCTTTTTTTCCGATACCACCGGATGTGATGCTAGCACCTATGTGTTTGGCGAAACCTAAAAAAAGCTTCTACTTCGCATTGTTAACAACGGTTGGTTCGGTAGTTGGTGGTGTGTTCGGTTACTTAATTGGGATGTTTTCTTTTGAGTTAATTGAACCTTTAATCGCGACGCTTAACTATACAGAAAAGCTTGAGCACGTTATGGGTTGGTTTGCCGAATGGGGTTTTTGGGCAATTTTAATAGCAGGTTTTTCACCTATTCCTTATAAACTTTTTACCATCGCTGCTGGTATGTTGAGTATGCTGTTTGTCCCGTTTTTATTTGCATCTATCATTGGGCGGGGGGCGCGTTTTTTTTTAGTGGCTTTTTTGGTGTCTCTTGGCGGTGATACCTTACGCCATAAATTAAATGACTATGTGGAAATGATTGGTTGGGTAACTAGCTTTATCATTGTTGTAGGATTGTTATTTTATCAGTTTTATTAAAGGCTTTAACTAGAGGCTTATGAGGAATATTTATACAGCGATATCAGTTTTATTGTTGGTTGTTTTTCTAGCTTCATGTTCTAGTTCGAATATATACGCACCTGTTTATAGTCAGCATGCTCCATCAAAGACAGTTTCACCGACAGCTCATATTGTCCAGACAGGTGATACCTTGTATTCAATCGCGTGGCAGAATGGGAAAGATTATAAATCACTCGCTAAATGGAATAATATTTCTTCGCCTTATACCATCTATAAAGGGCAGAAATTAGCATTAGTTGCAACAAAATCAACCATTAAAAAGAAAAAAAAGAGCTTAGCTACAAAAAATAAAGTACTTATAAAACAAAAGATAACAAAGAATACTTCAAATAATTATCAAAAAAGGTTAAAGTTTAAGTGGCAATGGCCGATAAGGGTCCAGAAGCTTGAAAAAGAACGTGTGAAATCAGGTGTTGTGTTATATGGGCACTCTAAAGAACTTGTTAGAAGCAGTGAAAGCGGAAAAGTTGTTTATGCTGGAAATGGTTTGAAGGGTTACGGTAATTTACTGATTGTTATGCATAATGATGAGTACTTAACAGCCTATGGGTACAATAAGCGTTTATTGGTGAAGGAAGGTTTTTTTGTGAAAAAAGGGCAAGCGATAGCTGAAATGGGCATAGATAATAAAAAACGCAGTGTTCTTTTCTTCGAAATGAGGCGGCATGGTAAACCCGTTTCTGTGACCAAGTACTTGCCTAAATTGGGGGAATAAAATGCAAGGAAATATTAAAACAAAGTCTAGGGATAATAAATTGAGTTCTGGTAGCAGTCAGCGAGATAGAGAAAAGCGCACACCTATTGGTGGTGACTCTACTCAATTATATCTAAATGAGTTAAGTAGCTCTACCTTGTTAACGGCACAGGAAGAGATTGACCTGGGTAGGCTCGTGCAAAAAGGGGATCAACCTGCAAGACAGCGCATGATTGAGAGTAATTTACGCCTTGTAGTTAAAATTTCTAGACGCTATATGAATAGAGGCCTTCCTATGCTTGATCTGATTGAAGAAGGAAATCTAGGTCTGATTCGCGCAGTTGAAAAGTTTGACCCAGAAAAAGGCTTCCGTTTTTCAACCTACGCAACGTGGTGGATTAGGCAAACCATTGAAAGAGCCATCATGAACCAAACACGGACTATTCGTTTGCCGATCCATATCATCAAAGAGATGAATATTTATCTCAAAAAGGCAAGAGAGCTAAGCCAGCAACTAGATCGTGAAGCCAGTGCTGAAGATGTTGCCGCAGAAACTGGCCAACCTGTAGAAGTGGTTGAGAAAATGTTTCGTATGCATGCAGAGAATACCTCATCATTGGATGTTGCTGTGTCTAAAGACTCGGATCAGCAAGTATTAGATACAGTGGTTGATCAGGATGCTAAAGAGCCAACGGATATCCTGCAATCAGAAGAAGTTCGCGAAAATTTAGTTGAATGGCTTGAGTTATTGGGTGATAAGCAGAGAGAAGTTATTTCACGTCGTTTCGGTGTACGAGGTTATCATGCCTCCACACTAGAGCAGGTTGCAAAAGAAATGGGCGTTACACGTGAGCGTGTTAGGCAAATTCAGATGTCAGCACTTAAATCATTGCGTTCTATTCTTGAAAATGAGGGTATGTCTGCCTCTGTTTTATTGCACTAATCATTAGGCTGTTAATAGGCCTTATATAGTTATATTAATGTTGACAGTTAAAATTCAGGTGAGTACTGTATCGCGCTCAAATCTGTACTCACATAATGACCTTTAAAATACCATGCATGATTTTGCCAGAATAAAACGCCTGCCTCCTTATGTCTTTAACATCGTTAATGATCTGAAGGCTCAAGCGCGTGCTGCAGGCGAAGATGTTATTGATTTTGGTATGGGTAATCCAGATCAGCCAACCCCGCAGCATATTGTCGACAAGATGACAGAGGCTGCGCAACGCGGCGATACGCATCGTTATTCAGTCTCACGTGGTATCCCTAGGCTGCGCAAAGCTATTTGTGGTTGGTATAAAACAAAATATGATGTAGACCTAGACTTTGATACGGAAGCGATCGTTACGATTGGTTCAAAAGAAGGCTTAGCGCATTTGGCTTTAGCGACACTTGGACCCGGTGATGCCGTGCTGGTACCTAATCCAGCTTATCCAATTCATCCCTATGGGTTTGTTATCGCAGGTGCTGATATACGCCATGTGCCTATTAGCCCTGAAGTGGATTTTTTCCATGAACTGGAAAAAGCGATAAAAACGTCATACCCCAAACCAAAAATGCTGGTGCTCAACTTTCCTGGAAACCCAACAACACAGTGTGTTGATTTAGAGTTTTTTGAAAAAGTTGTAAAAATGGCTAAAGAGCATGATATTTGGGTTGTTCACGATAATGCCTATGCAGAAATAGTCTTTGATGGCTATAAGGCGCCGTCTATTCTTGAAGTGCCGGGCGCAAAAGATATTGCGGTAGAATTTTATTCCTTATCGAAGACCTATAATATGCCAGGCTGGCGGGTTGGTTTTATGTGCGGTAATAAAGAATTAGTTGGTGCTCTGGCGCGTATAAAATCGTATTTAGATTACGGTATGTTTACCCCCATTCAAGTGGCGGCTATTGCCGCTTTAGAAGGCCCGCAAGACTGTGTTGATGATATTCGAGCCCTGTACAAAGAAAGACGAGATGTTCTATGTGACGGCTTGAATGCAGTCGGTTGGTATGTGGAAAAACCAAAAGCAACGATGTTTGTGTGGGCGAAAATTCCAGAGCAATATCGTCAGATGGGTTCATTAGAATTCTCTAAAAAATTATTAAAAGAGGCTAAAGTAGCGGTATCTCCTGGTATCGGTTTTGGTGACTTTGGTGATGAATATGTGCGTTTTGGTTTGATTGAAAATACACACCGTACCCGCCAAGCGGTGCGTGGTATTAAGCAAATGTTCAGAAATGATAATCTGATATAACTGCTTATTCGGCAGCGGGGAATTCCTGTATAATCTTGCCCTCAAATTGAACGAAGGGGAATCTGTTGAAAGTTGTAAAGATTGGTTTATTAGGTCTAGGAACAGTAGGTGGTGGCACTGTTAATGTTTTAGCCAAAAACGCTGAAGATATTTCACGTCGAAGCAATTGCCAAATTATCGTATCGTCAGCAAGTGCCCGAGATATCACTCGTACGCGCATTTGCGATACAGATACGATACAGCTTACAACTAATTCACAAGAGGTGGTCAACGATCCGGATATTCAAATAGTTGTTGAATTGATGGGCGGTGAAGAGCCGGCTAAATCCCTTATTCTGCAAGCGCTTGCTAACGGCAAGCATGTTGTCACAGCAAATAAGGCATTAATTGCAAATCATGGTAATGAGCTGTTCGCTGAGGCTGTTAAGAATAATGTCACCTTAGCGTATGAGGCTGCTATTGCCGGTGGTATTCCAATTGTTAAAGCAATGCGAGAAGGGCTTAGCGCGAACAGTATTGAGTGGTTGGCAGGGATCATTAACGGTACCGGCAACTTTATTCTGACTGAAATGCGCGATAAAGGGAGTGCTTTTGACGATGTGTTAGCACAAGCGCAAGAACTAGGTTATGCAGAAGCCGACCCTGAATATGATGTAGAAGGCATCGATGCAGCGCATAAGCTGTGCATTCTTGCTTCCTTGGCATTTGGTATGCCGCTTAATTTTGAGCGAGTTTATACTGAAGGTATCTCTAAAGTGACACCGCTTGATGTTACTTACGCCGAGGAGCTTGGGTATCGTATCAAGCACCTTGGTGTTGCAAAAAAAGCTGGAAATGGCGTTGAAATGCGCGTACACCCGACACTTATTCCAGAAAAAAGACTGATTGCCAATGTTGATGGTGTAATGAATGCGGTTGTGGTTAAAGGCAATGCGGTTGGAACAACTTTGTATTACGGGCCAGGAGCAGGTGCAGAGGCAACCGCGTCGGCAGTAATTGCTGATATTGTTGATATCTGTCGCCAATTAGGTGCTCCTTCAGATCATGCTGTTCCAGCATTAGGTTTTTCAAGTGATCAATTAAATGAACTTCCAATTCTTCCTATAGAGGAGATAACATCGGCGTATTATTTACGTTTATCAGTGGAAGATAAACCAGGTGTTATGGCCGCTATGACAAAAATTCTTGCTGATAATGGAATCAGTATTGAAGCTGTTCTACAAAAAGAGCCTGAACAGCACGGTGCAAATGCTCAAGTGATTTTGCTGACCGATAGCGTGTTAGAAAAATCATTAATTACAGCCTTACAACAAATTGAATCACTCGATTCAATTAATCAACCCGCGGTACGAATCCGTGTTGAATCATTACAATAGGAATAACTATGCCTACAGGAAATCGTTATATTGGCCTTATCGACAAATTTAAATCAGTATTGCCCGTATCTGATAGCACACGTTTAATTAGTTTAGGTGAAGGCAATACGCCGCTCATCCAGTTGCAAAATATTCCTACGTTAATAGGTAAGAATGTTGATATTTATGTCAAATATGAAGGCTTGAATCCTACCGGCTCGTTTAAAGATCGCGGTATGACAATGGCAGTAACCAAAGCGGTGGAAGAGGGCAGTAAGGCTATTATTTGTGCGTCGACTGGCAATACATCCGCATCTGCCGCTGCCTATGCAGCACGTGCCGGTATTAAAGCTTTTGTGTTAATACCTGAGGGAAAGATTGCACTTGGCAAGCTAGCACAAGCGATGATACATGGCGCTGAAATTATTCAAATAAAGGGTAATTTTGATCATGGTATGCAGCTGGTTAAAGAAGTGGCAGAACATGCACCCGTTACCATTGTGAATTCAATTAATCCTTATCGTTTGCAAGGACAAAAAACAGCATCTTATGAAATTGTTGAGGCGCTTGGCAAAGCGCCTGATTACCATTGTTTGCCAGTTGGTAACGCAGGCAATATTACTGCTCATTGGATTGGCTATAGTGAAATGGCACAGCCAGCAGGTGAACACGTAACCGATTCTTGCGCATTCTGTGATGGCGACTGTCAATTTGACAGATCAGTGTTTACGGCTGATAAACGGCCAGTCATGGTCGGTTATCAAGCGGCAGGTGCAGCGCCTTTCTTAAAGGGTGAAATGATTGATGATCCTGAGACTGTTGCAACAGCGATTCGTATAGGTCGTCCGCAATCTTGGAAGCAAGCTTGGGCAGCACAAAAAGAATCTGGCGGATGGTTTGATTTGCTCAGCGATGAGGAAATTTTAGCCACGCAAAAATTATTGACAGAAAAAGAAGGTATCTTCTGTGAGCCTGCTTCGGCGGCCTCTGTTGGTGGTGCTATTCGAGATATAAAAAATGGCAAAATTCCTGAAGGGAGTACGATTGTTTGCACATTGACAGGGCACGGACTTAAAGATCCAGATACGGCTATTGCTCAATGTGCGGTTAATCCACAGGCAATTGATGCATCATTAGATGCCGTTAAGGCAGCTATATTAGATAAATTATAAGCAGTCAGGGTGAGTGCTATCGAACCAGCTGGTTCATCGATCAATATCAAGCATCGTGAAGCTGTTGCTCATGATGCTAGTGCTCTGCTAGATATTCACCCCGTCTTACGTCAAGTTTATTTAAATAGGGGTGTTACTCAAACCAGCCAGCTTGATCGCACGCTAAAGAATTTGCCAGACTATTGCTCTTTAACGGGTATCGATCAAGCAGTAGTACTGATTAAAGAGGCGATTCAATTAGGTAAGAAGATATTGATCGTTGCCGATTTTGACGCCGATGGTGCTACCTCATGTGCGGTAGCTATTCGCGGTCTACGCATGTTGGGTGCACGTGATATAGACTTTGTGGTGCCGGACCGTTTTAAATTTGGCTATGGCTTAACGCCCGAAATTGTAGAGGTTGCCTTGCAGTCAAAGCCGGAGCTCATTATCACCGTTGATAATGGTATTTCCAGTGTTGATGGGGTTGCTTACGCTATTGAAAAAGGCTGTAAAGTGGTGGTGACCGATCATCACTTGCCGCCAGCGCAATTACCAAACGCTGATGCTATCGTTAACCCGCAATTACTGGGTGACGAATTTCCAAGTAAATCGCTGGCTGGTGTCGGGGTGATATTTTATGTGCTATTAGCCTTGCGAGCATCACTTAAGGAGGAAGGTGCGTTTAAGGGTTTACCTATACCTAATCTTGCCAGCCTGCTTGATATAGTGGCACTTGGAACGGTAGCAGATGTTGTACCGATGGATGAAATTAACCGTAAGCTGGTTCATCAGGGTCTGCTTCGGATCCAATCAAAAAAATGTGTGCCAGGTATCACTGCGTTGCTGACTATCGCTAAAAGAGAACCAGAACGGGTTGTATCGAGTGACCTAGGGTTTGCTGTTGGCCCACGTTTAAATGCAGCAGGCCGCTTAGATGATATGTCGCTCGGTATTCAGTGCTTACTGACTGATAATGCTCAAGAAGCGCTAGCTATAGCTGAGCAATTGGATATGCTGAATGTGGAACGTCGCTCAATAGAAGAGGATATGAAGCAAGATGCATACAATATTTTAGCGTCGTTTAAACCAAGCGAAAATCAACATCAGCAGTGGGGTGTTTGTTTGTTCGATAAGCATTGGCATCAAGGTGTTATCGGCATATTAGCATCGCGAATCAAAGAGAAGCTGAATAGGCCTGTGATTGCTTTTGCTACGGCAGATAACGGCGATGTAAAGGGCTCGGCACGTTCAATTCCGGGTCTGCACATAAGGGATACATTGGATGATGTTGCCAGTTTGCACCCCCAGTTGTTAAAAAAATTTGGCGGCCACGCTATGGCAGCGGGTATGAGTATTGCTGAAAAAAACTTAGAAACATTCATTGAGGCATTTAACCAAGCGGTGAAAAAACGCCTGAATAACCAAGTGCCTGACAATATCTTGTTAGTTGATGGGGAGATACCTGATCAAGAGATAAATATAACATTGGCTGAAACACTACGACAAGCAGGTCCTTGGGGGCAAAACTTCCCTGAGCCAGTTTTTGTTGGTCGCTTTAAGGTGAAAAATGCACGTATTTTAGCGCAAAAACACGTTAAATTAGAGTTAGAAACGCTGACCTATAATAGAAAAATAGATGCCATCTATTTCAACGTAGAGAATCCCGATAGCATTATCGGCTTGAGTCAAGTCAGCGTAGTGTATCAATTAGATGTCAATACATATATGGGACGCTCAAGTGTGCAGCTAATGGTGAAAAACATTGAGGAAGCTCATTAATGCTTTCCTGTTTAAAAATACCCAATAGCATAAGTCTCTAGGAACCTAGTAGTGACGGTAAAAGAGGTAAGCGCCGAAAGGCGCGACTTTAGCAAGCAGTGGCCTTAACCTCGATACTCAATGTGTGTTGACGTGTGGAAAATGTTATTTAAATCAGCGCAGAAAACTCTTGGTCGTAAATTATTTGCGGAGCCTAAGTCAGAGCCGTTAATACTAGGTAACTTATGCAGAACCCTTTTACAGTATTTCAACAGTAAGGTTTACTGTCGGTGTATAGTCCCAAAATTGATGGGCTTTGGATCGATAATAGTGAGAGGATTTTAATCAATATTCAGGAAATAGTAGCCAAGTAGGTGCACGATTGATTTCAGAGTATGAATGTTGACGTATCAAATGAATCTGCAATGATCTGCTTGTATCAGTATTATGATCTAGCTGATGAAAAAGCAAAAACATTCTGCCCATAAGGAGTAAGTATAAGCATGATTGACGTTAAAATTCCAAAAGAACCTGTAGAGCTATATAAAATTTTAAAGTTTGAGAGCCTTGTTCCTAGTGGAGGTGAGGCTAAGTTAGTTATTAGCCAAGGTTTGGTGCTGCTAAATGGTGAGGTGGAAACTAGGAAGCGGAAAAAAATTGTTTCAGGTGACGTCATTGAATTTGCAGGTAACGTCCTGAAAATTAAGTTAGCGCTAAAAGAATAAAACCATGAGCTTTCTTAAGTAAGTAGATCTACATAGGCTTTGGAGGTTTAAAATAACTCAGTGTTTAAGTATTTATGCTTTGGCTAAACCGCTTAGTCTAACGATGTTACTTATACTGCGTTTTATTACTCGTTAAATTCAGTTGTAACTTAAATAGATATGTACAGTGGAACTATATAGTACTAAAATAGTCCTATATACGAGGTTACTATGCTTAGAGTCAGTAAATTAACAGATTATGCGAGTGTCATTTTAACGCACATTGCCCATCATCCGGCTGCGCTTCATACTGCTTCCGATTTAACAAATGCAACAGGTGTTGCGTTACCTACAGTGAGTAAGATTCTTAAATTGTTAACAAAAAAGAATGTGTTAGTCTCTCATCGTGGTTCGAAAGGTGGTTATGCTCTGGCTAAAAAACCAAGTGAAACTAATGTTGCAGAAATAATCACGGCGATAGAAGGGCCCATTAGTATGACCGAATGCAGTACGGTTTCAGGCTTATGTGAACAGGAATCATCGTGTGAAATTAAAGGTAACTGGCATTTAATTAACCGAGCTGTTTATACGGCAATAGAAGCGGTTAGTTTGGCCGATATGATTGCCCCTGTTAGGCGGCAAGCAGTCAGCTTTAGTGTGCCAGAGATAGTCAAAACAAGTGATTTAAAAGTGGAGAACTAGATGTCAGCATCTAATGAAAATTTAAAGGATATGATTGGCCAAGAATACAAGGATGGCTTTGTGACCGATATTGAGTCAGAATCATTTCCGCCCGGCTTGAATGAAGATGTTATTCGCGCTTTATCAGCGAAAAAAGAAGAACCTGAGTTTTTGCTCGAATGGCGGTTGGAAGCTTACCGGCATTGGCTAACAATGGAGCATCCTGAATGGTCATTTGTTGAATTTCCTAAAATAGATTTTCAGGACATTAGCTATTATTCAGCTCCTAAAAGTATGGACGATGGGCCAAAGAGTTTAGATGAAGTCGATCCTGAGCTAATCAGTACCTACAACAAACTAGGTATTCCTCTAGAAGAGCAAATGCGCCTTGCGGGCGTGGCTGTCGATGCGGTGTTTGATAGTGTGTCGGTTGCAACCACGTTCAAGGATAAATTGGCTGAAGCAGGCGTAATATTCTGCTCTTTTTCGGAGGCAGTTAAGGAGCACCCGGAGCTGATCAAGCAATACTTAGGCACGGTCGTTTCCCAGTTTGATAACTTTTATGCGGCATTGAATGCAGCAGTGTTTAGTGATGGTTCCTTTGTATATATCCCTAAAGGTGTTCGCTGCCCTATGGAGCTGTCTACGTATTTTAGAATTAATGCGGCTAACACCGGGCAGTTTGAGCGGACATTAATTGTTGCCGATGAAGGCAGTCACGTTAGTTATCTAGAAGGTTGTACGGCACCAATGCGCGATGAAAATCAATTACATGCGGCAGTGGTTGAGTTGGTGATCTTAAAGGATGCGGAAATCAAGTATTCAACGGTGCAGAATTGGTATCCTGGTGATGAAAATGGCCTAGGTGGTATTTATAATTTTGTTACAAAACGTGCAGAATGTCGCGAAGAAAATGCCAAAGTATCTTGGACGCAGGTAGAAACAGGCTCAGCCATCACTTGGAAATACCCAAGTGTTGTCTTGAAGGGAGATAATTCTATTGGTGAGTTTTATTCAGTCGCTCTAACCAATAATTATCAACAAGCCGATACTGGCACAAAGATGATGCACATTGGAAAAAATACCAGTAGCACCATCATCTCAAAAGGGATCTCTGCAGGACATGGGCAAAACACATACCGTGGCCTTGTTAAAGTAGGTCGTAATGCGGAAAATGCGCGAAATTACACGCAATGTGATTCCTTGCTGATGGGTGACCAATGTGGGGCTCATACCTTTCCATATATAGAAACAAAACACCCCAGTGCAACGATTGAACACGAAGCGTCTACCTCAAAAATCAGCGAAGACCAATTGTTTTACTGTATGCAGCGCGGTATTTCTGCAGAAGATGCTGTATCCATGATTGTGAATGGGTTTTGTAAAGAAGTGTTTAAAGAATTACCGATGGAGTTTGCAGTGGAAGCGCAGGCGCTACTAGGCATTAGTCTTGAAGGCAGTGTTGGTTAAAAAATAAAAAGTTAAGGATCAAAGACATGTTAAAGGTTGAAAATTTACACGTAAGTGTTGAAGGGAAAGAAATTCTTAAAGGTATTAATTTAGAAATCGGTGCAGGTGAAGTGCATGCGATTATGGGGCCTAATGGCTCTGGTAAAAGTACCTTGTCATATGTTCTTTCTGGTAGGGAAGGTTACGATATCACCGAAGGGCGTGTGTTATTTAACGGTAAAGATTTGTTTGAAATGAGTGTCGAAGAACGTGCGTGGGCTGGTGTTTTTCTTGCGTTTCAATATCCAGTTGAAGTCCCAGGTGTGAGCAATATCTATTTTCTTAAAGCCGCGCTAAATGGTATTCGTAAATTTCAGGGTTTAGATGAACTGGATGCAATGGATTTTATATCCATGGTAAAAAATAAGATGAAAGACTTAGATATGGATGAAAAATTTCTTTATCGCGCAGTCAACGAGGGTTTCTCTGGCGGCGAGAAAAAACGAAATGAAATTTTACAAATGTCTGTACTGGAGCCGACGTTATGCTTACTTGATGAAACCGACTCTGGTCTTGATATTGATGCACTTCAAATTGTAGCAAAAGGGGTTAATCGCTTGCGTGACCCTAAGCGTTCTTTTGTATTAGTAACTCATTATCAACGCCTGTTAGATTACATTAAACCGGATTATGTTCACGTGTTGGCGCACGGTAAGGTTGTCAAATCGGGTGGTCCCGAATTAGCCCTTGAGTTAGAAGAGAAGGGTTATGCTTGGGTTGATGAAAAAATAGCGAGTTAAACATGTCTGTTACGCATTTACCTAATACGCATTACACGAGCTTATTGTCGGCGCATGAAAATAACTTAGTGGGCCAAGATGTTAGCTGGTTGAACAGCTTACGAAAGAAAGCCATAGAAGCATTTTCTGTAACTGGTTTTCCAACGTTACGTGAAGAAGAGTGGCGTTATACTAATATCTCGCCGATTGAGAAAAAGCAGTTTGCCGTCGCTGAAAAGCCTGGCAAGCTTGACGCAGCTTTTGTGAAGGCAGTTTTATTAGAAGGCTGCTATCACTTAGTTTTTGTCGATGGTTTTTACCAAGCGGAGTTCTCTTCAATGGACGGGCTATCAGCCGGTGTTACTGTCTCGGCGTTAAGTGAGGGTTTGTCGGAACATGAATCGTTGGTCAAATCTTTATTAGACTCAACAGTAGAAACACCTGCTCTTGGGTTTATTAATTTTAATACGGCCTTATTTACAGACGGCGCTGTTATTTCAATCGAAGAAAATACAGTGCTTGATAAACCTATTCAATTAGCCTTTATCTCATCAAAAGAAGCGGCACTTAAGTTAACTAATAGTCGAAACTTGGTGCTTGCAAAAGCATCATCTAAAGCCAGTATTATTGAAACCTTCCATTCAGTAGAAGAATCGTGTCATCACACTAATGTGATTACTGAAGTGGTTGTGGAGCCAAATGCAAATTTATCTCATAACCGTCTACAGGCTGAATCGCTTAAGGCTTACCATATTGGAGGCGTATATTCTCGGCTAGAAAATAATGCTATTTTTAATCAAAGTAACTATACATTTGGCGCGAATTTATCTCGCTGCGAAATACATGGAACACTTGGTGAAGCGTCAGATTGTACTTTAAACGGCCTGTATGTTGGTCAAGATAAGCAACATATGGATAACCATACGCGCCTTAATCATGCTCAGCCTCACGCGGTTAGTAATGAGTTTTATAAAGGTGTATTGGGTGATAATTCTCGTGGTGTATTTCAGGGCAGAATAGTCGTTGCCCAAGATGCGCAGAAGACTGATGCTAAAATGAATAACCGTAACTTATTGTTATCTGATCGTGCAGAAGTAGATGCTAAGCCACAACTTGAAATTTATGCTGATGATGTTAAATGCGCGCATGGTGTAACGGTTGGTCAACTCGACGAGACGGCTATTTTCTATCTGCGCTCAAGGGGTGCTGACAAACAAACAGCTAAGAACATGCTGACCTTTGCATTTGCTAATGAGATGATTGAGCGTATCGACTTCGAGCCATTGCGAATGGCGGTATTAGAAGAATTACTTAAACGTTTTCCACAAGCGGGTATGAAAAAAGAGTGGCTATGAATCAAAAAGTAGAGAAGGTAGTAGGCTATGACGTAGAACGAATTCGTCAAGACTTTCCAGTATTAGATCAGCAGGTTCATGGTAAGCAATTGGTTTATCTTGATAATGCGGCAACAAGCCAAAAACCGACAGCGGTTATTGATAGCCTTGTTGAATATTATCAGAATGATAATGCTAATATTCACCGTGGTGTACACACGCTTAGTGAACGGGCAACTTTATCTTACGAAAATGCGCGTAAAACAGTGCAGCAGTTTTTAAATGCTAGCTCGGAAAAAGAAATTGTTTTTGCACGTGGGGCAACTGAAGCGATCAATTTAGTTGCGAATGCTTTTACTGAAAAACTATCAGCTGGTGATGAAGTACTTATTACAGCTATGGAGCATCACTCCAATATAGTGCCTTGGCAGATGTTATGTGAAAAAACGGGGGCTGAATTAAAAGTTGCTCCGATAAACGAACAGGGTGAATTAATACTTGAAGAGTTTGAAAAACTCATTAGTAAAAACACTAAGTTTGCAGCTATTTCCCACATGTCAAACGCGCTGGGTACCATTAATCCAATCAAGCAAATGATTGAATTGCTCCATCAGCATAATGTTCCCGTTCTTGTAGATGGCGCACAAGCTATTCCGCATATCTCAGTTGATGTTCAAGCGCTTGATTGCGAGTTTTATGTGTTTTCAGGGCATAAATTATACGCTCCAACAGGCATCGGTGCGTTATACGGGAAAATGGAACAATTAGAGCAAATGGCGCCCTATCAAGGGGGAGGCGATATGATTAGTGCCGTCACATTTGATAAAACAGTTTACAATAAAGTACCCTATAAGTTTGAAGCGGGTACACCGAATATTGCCGGCACGATTGGTTTGGGTGCGGCTATTGATTATGTAAACAATATTGGAATAGATGCGATTGCTGCCCATGAAGATAGCCTACTTAGCTATGCAACTGAGCAAGCTAAGCGAATTAACAAACTGAGGGTGATTGGAACGGCAAAAAATAAAGGGGCCATTTTATCATTTGTACTAGAGGGGATTCACCCTCACGATATTGGAACAATGATGGATCATCAAGGTATTGCAGTACGTGCCGGACATCACTGTGCTATGCCAGTAATGGATTTTTTTGGAGTACCAGCCACTGCTAGAGCCTCTTTTGCCATGTATAATACGCATCAAGAAGTTGATGCTTTAATGGCTGGAATTGAAAACCTAATCGAGATGTTTGGCTAATGTTAGATGATTTAAGAGACCTATATCAAGAAGTAATTTTTGATCACAATAGAAATCCTAGGAATTTCCGTGCGATGGACGATGCGGATCGTCAAATAGACGGTTTTAACCCCTTATGTGGTGATCGTCTAACGCTATTTATCAAGTTTTTGGACGGTAAAATTAGTGATGCCAGTTTTCAAGGGCAAGGTTGTGCTATTTCAACAGCCTCTGCTTCATTAATGACTGATATTGTAAAAGGCCTCACCGAAGATGAAGCGCAACACTTGTTTAGCCTATTTCATAAAATGGCAACGGGTGAACATGTAGAAATGGATGAGTTAGGTAAATTAGCGGTGTTAGCAGGCGTTTGCGAATACCCAGCACGTGTTAAATGTGCAACTCTACCATGGCATACACTCGATGCCTTGTTACAAGGTTCTGAAGAGCCAGTGACTACCGAATAAACCCAGTTTTTATTTACATGCGTGAGCTAAACCCCATTACCAATAAAATTGCAGACCTTAAAGAGCGTACGCTTTCTCTTAGGGGGTATCTTTGACTTTGAAACAAAGCAAGAACGTTTAACTGAAGTTTTAAGAGAGCTTGAAGACCCTAAAGCTTGGAATGATCCTATCCATGCGCAAAGCTTAGGCAAAGAGAGAGGGCAGTTAGAACTCGTTGTAAACACCATTTGTGAGTTATCGTCAGGCTTAGATGATGCAACTGACCTGTTAGAAATGGCAGTTGAAGAGGATGATGATGATTCGGTTGGAATAATTCAATCTGACTTAGAGTCGTACGAAAAAAAAGTATCAACGCTTGAGTTTCAACGTATGTTTTCTGGTGATATGGATGCTAATAGTGCTTTTTTAGATATACAAGCGGGCTCCGGTGGTACAGAAGCGCAGGATTGGGCAGAAATGATATTGCGTATGTACCTTCGTTGGGCCGAGCAGCATCATTTCAAAACAGAGCTCATAGAAGTTTCCGCAGGTGACGTAGCCGGCATTAAAAGTGCGACGATTTCTATTCAGGGTGATTATGTCTATGGCTGGTTAAGAACAGAAATTGGCGTACACCGTTTGGTTAGAAAATCCCCTTTTGACTCGGGTAGTCGTCGACATACATCATTTGCAGCTGTGTTTGTTTCACCAGAAATTGATGACGATATAGAAATTGATATTAATCCAGCAGATTTAAGGATTGATGTCTATCGAGCCAGTGGTGCAGGTGGTCAACACGTGAATAAAACCGAGTCAGCCGTGCGCATTACTCATGAGCCAACCAATACTGTTGTGCAATGTCAAAATGATCGTTCTCAACATAAGAATAAAGCAACGGCCATGAAGCAGTTAAAGGCCAAACTGTATGAACTTGAAATGCAGAAAAAAATGGCCGATCAACAAACCCAAGAAGAGAGTAAATCAGATATTGGCTGGGGAAGTCAAATACGGTCGTATGTGTTGGACCAGTCCCGAATTAAAGATTTGCGTACCGGTGTTGAAACCGGTAATACACAGGCAGTGCTTGATGGAGCATTAGACCAATTTATAGAAGCTAGTTTAAAAAGTGGAATTTAAGTAATGAGTGATCAAAAGAACAATAAGCCAGTGCAAGATGAGAACAAATTAATTGCTGTGCGCCGTGAAAAATTAGCTGATATTAAAAAATTAGGAAATGCCTATCCTAATGATTTTAAACGTGAGCATTATGCAGAAAATTTGCTTGCCGAATATAATCAATTTGATAAAGAAACATTAGAAGAAAAAGTGATTAGCGTTTCATTAGCTGGGCGTTTAATGGCAAAACGAGTGATGGGCAAAGCCAGTTTTGCCCATGTTCAAGATATGACAGGCCGTATGCAGCTTTTCGTTCAACGAGATACGTTGCCAGAAGGGCATTACCAAACATTTAAAGGCTGGGATATTGGCGATATTATCGCCGTTGAAGGTGTTTTATTTAAAACCAAAACAGATGAGTTATCTGTGCGCGTTTCAGCTATTCGGTTACTCACAAAATCGTTGCAGCCTCTACCGGAAAAATTTCATGGCTTAACCGACCAAGAGCAACGTTATCGTCAGCGCTATGTTGATTTGATTATGAACGAGCAATCTCGCCATGTCTTTAAAGTTCGCAGTAAAGTGGTTGGTTTTATCCGTCAATACCTTATAGATAATGACTATATGGAGGTTGAAACACCGATGATGCACGTCATTCCTGGTGGGGCAACAGCTAAACCATTCGCTACTCACCACAATGCATTAGATATGGAGTTGTTTTTACGTATTGCGCCAGAGTTATATTTAAAGCGTTTAATCGTTGGTGGTTTTGAGCGAGTATTTGAAATAAACCGCAGCTTTAGAAACGAGGGGCTTTCAACACGGCATAACCCAGAATTTACCATGCTTGAATTTTACCAAGCGTATGCTGATTACAACGATGTGATGAATTTAACCGAGGATATGTTACGAAAGTTAGCATCTGAGGTGCTTGGCAGCCATGTGGTGCATTACCAAGGAGAAGATTATGATCTCGGTAAGCCCTTTAGACGGATGACGGTAATTGAGTCAATTCTGCATTACAACGCTGATATAACAGAGGAAGATTTAGCAACTAAAGAGGCTGCGCTAAAAATTACCGAGCGCTTAAAAATCCCTGTAGAAGACAGCTATGGCTTAGGTAAAATTCAAATTGAGATATTTGAAAAAACGGTTGAAGATAAATTACATGAGCCTACGTTTATTACAGCTTACCCAACTGAAGTGTCGCCATTAGCTCGTAAAAATGACGATAATCCTTTTGTAACAGATCGCTTTGAATTTTTTGTTGGTGGCCGAGAAGTGGCCAATGGCTTTTCTGAGCTTAATGATTCTGAAGATCAGGCAGAACGCTTTAAACAACAAGTCGAAGATAAAGAGGCGGGCGATGATGAGGCAATGCATTACGATGCTGATTATATAAGAGCACTTGAAATTGGAATGCCTCCTACCGCTGGTGAAGGAATTGGAATTGATCGCTTAGTAATGTTTTTAACAGACTCTGCCTCTATTCGAGACGTAATATTATTTCCTCATATGAAACCAGAAAACTAAGACTTTCTACTAGGTTAATGTATTAAAACTGGCTGGGTGTAACGCTAGTACTATCCAAGTTGAATTGCTTCAGAGGTTCAACATATGTTTAAGTACCTAGTGAATAGCCATTTTTAATAATGGCTGTAATTGTAAAAATTTTAGCTAAAAAAATAATAAGATAAAGAAGGAGCTTAAGGTTTCTTACCTCAAACTTTAAACTCGTAGAGCAGCCGTAGTTAAGGTTGGTGTTGATATGGCTCTATTAAAGGGTTCTACAACAGCTATTATTGATCACGAGTTTTCATTGGATCTTATCTGCGTTTATCAATCTTGATTACTTAATCAGTTTGATTTTCTTATGCATTATAAATGCTTAAGTATTTATAACTAAAGTCGTTCTTTTTTCTAAAGAAAGCAGGGAGCCTCAGATAATATTCCAGTATTGACCTTTAGTAAAAAGTTAAAACTCACCACTTAGTTTATTGCCCACATTATGCGTGGTTATTTTCTATATAAATCAATTTAAATCATATATTTATAGTGTATTTATAAGCTAATTTATAACGCATATTTTGTTCCAGATTTTGACTGCCAAAACTTAAATATATGTAGAACTACTTTTAAAATAACGACAGACCCTCAGCTTTATGTCTGTGCCTAGTTTGTTGATTGAGGATACTTCCACATAACAAATGGGTCAGTATTTAATTTAGTTTATATGTTGGGTGCCGTATGGTTATTGCAATGTTCTTTTTAAGTATTATCTCTTGATCATGACTGAATGATACTTTCAGTACAGCAAGCCCTGCATAGGTTTCCTTATCGACAGGGATAGAATTTAAAATAGTCCCGATGCTGTTCGCATCATCATCGATAAATAGTTGCTCTCCGGTATCGAAGGGCGATGCCGATTGGTAACTGGTTAATCGACGCTTAACACTGCCCTTATAATGCATACGGGCAACCACTTCTTGCCCGGTATAGCAACCTTTTTGAAAACTAATGCCTTTTAATGCATCAAGATTTAGCATTTGTGGGATAAATTGTTCACTGGTTTCAAGCGTTATTTCAGGAATACAGGCTGATATTAGCAAGTTTTCCCAATCGTTATTATTACTGTTGATTGTAAAACAGGAGCTTAACTCTTTAATGCTGTTGTTTTGGATAAGTAATAATGCTAAATCGTCATTTTCTGTATATCGAATATAAGCAAAAGGTTTAGCTAGTTGCTCTGTTAAGGCTTCATTGACGCCAAGAATACTAAATTGATTACTAACATCATCAATGTTGACCTTTGAGCGAAATACAAACATTTTTAGTCGTTTAATGATGTTTTCGCATAGCTCAGATGGCAGGAGCATATAAAAAATGTCATTACATTTTACAAGGTGGAAGAGGCTAATAACGCGACCTTTTGGATTACATAAGGCACCAAAAACGCTGTTTGTTTCGTCTAAACTTAAGACGTCACAGGTCGTTTGTCCTTGCAAGAAGCTTGCAGCATCAATACCCGCGAAAGAGATGATGCTTTTTGTGTTTTGCAGGTTATATGCAGTAATAGAGCTCATATTATTTCAAGTAAATTTTAGTATGAAGAGTTATATTGTATCGCTAAATAATTAATGTTGCGGCACAAAAAACATCAGTATAACCTTGAATATAAATGACTGATGTTTTAATCTAATCGGCTTCTAATTGGGTTGAATTTTGATGAAAAAAGAAGTCACAAATCAAGTAAGTGTTTCTAAGGTATCTAAAGATGAAGCTAAAGAAACCACGAGCAACACCAAACCCGAGCTAAGCAAGGAAATTAATGGACGACCTGGGCCCGAACCAACTCGTTATGGTGATTGGGAAAAAAATGGCCGATGCATCGATTTTTAATTTAATTTTAAATAGCATTTCTCACTAAGAGGTTATATATGAGTAGCAACAACAGACCACTATCACCACACCTAGATGTTTATAGGTTACCCCTATCTGCATTACTCTCAGTTGTTCATCGGGGTACTGGAGGGTTCTTAACGATTGGAACTATTGCCTTAGTTTGGTGGTTATTAGCATTGGCCGGTGGCGAGGAGTCGTTCAACTCAGCTCAACAATTCATGGGTAGTTTTATAGGACGATTGATTTTACTCGGTTGGACGTTTGCTTTGTTTTTTCACTTATCAAACGGTATTAGACACTTGGTTTGGGATGCGGGCTATTGTTTTGAAAAAGAGGCAGTTGAAAAAACATCTTATATCGTTTTAGGGGTTTCAGTTTTTCTAACACTGTTAGTTTGGATTGTTGCATTTTTCTTCGGCGCGGGAGCATAACATGAGTTTAAGATCACCACTTGGCCAGGCTAAAGGCCTTGGATCAGCAAAGGAAGGCGTACATCACTGGTGGGCTCAGCGAGTCACTGCTATTGCGCTTATACCATTAACAGTGTGGTTTGCATTTAAAGTGGCTGTGCTAAGTATGTCTGATTACAACACAGTTATTGAATGTATTGGCTCACCCTGGTCTGCTGCATTAATTGTTAGTTTAATTGTTGCTGCGTTTTATCATGCGGCTTTGGGTATGCAAGTTATATACGAAGATTATATTGGTGGCAAAGCCATGCGAATTTTTGCGATTATGGCTACCAATTTATTATTATTTTTATTGGCTGCTGCAAGTATTATTGCGGTGGTACGTATTGCCGTTGGAGGCTAGAGCTGTATGAATATCGAAGATTATAAAATAACCGAACATAAGTACGACGTTGTTGTCGTTGGTGCCGGTGGTGCTGGTTTACGTGCAACATTTGGTATGGCTCAAAAAGGCCTAAAGACAGCATGTATTACTAAAGTATTTCCAACACGTAGTCACACTGTTGCAGCTCAAGGTGGTATTAGTGCGGCATTGGGCAATATGGGTAAAGATGATTGGCGCTGGCATATGTATGACACGGTCAAAGGGTCTGACTGGCTAGGCGATCAAGATGCTATTGAATACATGTGTCGTGAGGCGATTCCAGCGATTGTTGAACTAGAACATTACGGTGTGCCATTTTCTCGTACCGAAGAAGGTAAAATTTATCAGCGTCCCTTCGGTGGCATGACCACTAACTATGGTGAGGGTACAGCGCAACGTACTTGTGCTGCTGCTGATAGAACGGGGCACGCGATTCTTCATACGCTTTATCAACAGTCACTTAAGCATGATGCTGAGTTCTTTATTGAGTACTTTGCGCTTGACTTAATTATGGATGACGACGGGGTATGCCGTGGTGTATTAGCGCTTAAAATGGATGATGGAACACTTCATTTGTTCCGCTCACATATGGCGGTAATGGCAACTGGTGGCTATGGCCGCTCATTTTTCTCTTGTACTTCTGCACATACCTGTACAGGCGATGGTAATGCAATGGCGCTACGTGCTGGCTTGCCTTTACAAGATATGGAGTTTGTTCAATTCCACCCGACTGGCATTTATGGCTCAGGTTGTTTAATTACCGAAGGCGTACGCGGTGAAGGTGGCTACTTGACCAACTCTAAAGGCGAGCGTTTTATGGAGCGTTATGCACCAAATGCTAAAGATTTAGCATCACGTGATGTTGTGAGTCGCTCGATGACGATTGAAATTAACGAAGGTAGAGGTGTTGGTCCAGAAGGAGATCATATCAACCTTCACTTAGAGCACCTAGGCCCTGAAGTAATTGAAGAGCGCCTACCCGGTATCGCTGAAAGTGCAAAAATATTTGCAGGCGTTGATGTAAGCAAAGAGCCTATCCCTGTATTACCGACAGTTCATTACAATATGGGTGGTATTCCAACTAACTATAAAGGTGAAGTGGTGACCTTGGATGGAGATAACCCTGATAAGGTTGTGGAAGGGTTGATGGCGATTGGTGAAGCGGCTTGCGTTTCCGTACATGGCGCTAACAGATTGGGCTCAAACTCATTGTTAGACTTAGTGGTGTTTGGTCGCTCAGCAGCAATCAGAGCAGCAGAAGTCGTTCAGCCGGGCACAGACCATCCTGACCTAGGTGAGAAAGCATGTGAGCAAGCAATAGCGCGTTTAGACAAATTTAGAAACGCTAATGGTTCAAAGAAAACATCTGAAGTTCGTTTGGATATGCAAAAAACCATGCAAAAGCACGCTGCTGTGTTTAGAACAGGCGAGTCGATGCAAGAAGGTGTTGATAAACTAAAAGAAGTTCAAGAATCATTTAAAGACGTCTCAGTATCTGATCGTTCACTTATCTGGAATACTGATTTAGTGGAAACACTGGAACTTGATAATTTATTGGCACAAGCGGCAGTAACGATTGAAGGTGCTTTAAATAGAGAAGAAAGCCGTGGCGGTCATGCACGTGAGGACTTCCCTGATCGTGATGACGAGAACTGGCATAAACATTCTATTATGTGGTTTGATGATAAAAATAAAGTCGACATTAAATATCGACCTGTTCATATGTATACATTGTCAGATGATGTTGATGTTGTTCCGCCTAAAAAACGCGTCTACTAGGCTTAAAGAGGATATATAAATGGCTGAATTTACACTTCCAAAAAACTCTGTTGTTCAAAAGGGTAAAACCTATCCTGCACCCGCCGGTGCAACAAATATTCAAGTGGTTGAAGTTTATCGCTGGGATCCAGACAGTGGTGAAAACCCACGCATTGATACTTATAACCTTGATTTAGATACCTGTGGCCCGATGGTACTTGATGCAATCCTTAAAATTAAGGATGAAGTAGACTCCACATTAACCTTCCGTCGTTCATGTAGAGAAGGCATCTGTGGTTCGTGTTCAATGAATATTAATGGTAAAAACACTTTAGCGTGTACCAAAGACATGAGCGACATTGATGGTCCTATTAAGATTTACCCATTGCCGCATATGCCTGTTGTAAAAGATATTGTGCCTGATTTGACGCACTTTTATGCTCAATACGCTTCTATTAAACCTTGGATTCAGTCAACAACACCACCGCCACCAGATAAAGAGCGCCTTCAATCAAAAGAAGACCGTGCTCAGCTAGACGGTTTATATGAATGTATTTTATGTGCTTGTTGTTCAACATCTTGCCCAAGTTACTGGTGGAATGGTGATCGTTATTTAGGTCCAGCAATTTTATTGCAAGCCTATCGTTGGTTAGCCGATTCACGTGATGAAAATGCTGGTGAGCGTTTAGACGAATTAGAAGATCCGTTTAAATTATACCGTTGCCATACCATCATGAACTGCACGGAAACTTGCCCGAAAGGCTTGAACCCTGCAAAAGCCATTGCTGAAATTAAAAAACTGTTAGTTGAACGCAAGATTGCTTAATGTCTGAAAAATCAAAGCTTCTTTGGCGTTGCCGACGTGGCGTCAAAGAGCTTGATGTTTTATTTACTCGTTTTGTTGAATTATCTTATGATGATTTGCCAGAAACAGAAAAAGAAGCATTTAATAAGCTACTGGATATAGAGGACCCTGATATTCTTGGGTTTATGCTCTATAACATCACGCCTGCTGATCCAGAGGTAGCGAATATCGTTGAAAAAATCCATACCAGCGTTTGAAATCACCTTAAGCCCATCAACAACGCTTAATGTGATTATTAATGCATCTTTCCTTTTAGTGTTAATAGCGTGCTGGGTTAATAACCTAAGCCTAGTTCATCAAATTGTACTTAGCCTTAGTACCGTTGCTATGTTTTTTTATACGCATTATTCGGGGGTATTAAATTACCGACAGGTGTTGAAACTGCACTGTAAAGCGGACGCTTGTTGGACACTGTTTAAAAATGATGGTTCTGCTGATAGCTATCGCTTAATAGAAAGTAGTGTCATTCTCGGTCCACTTTATTTTCTTAATTTCCAATCGACATCAGAAAGTATCGCAGTAATATTGGCAAATGACTCTATGACGACCGAGGAAAAAAGACACTTACGAGTTGCTTTAAAGGTGTATAGGAAACAGCTTCTAGCGGCTAGGGTCTAGCACGGTATCTTTTTTAAAGTGTTTGTCATCCAGGTTCGGGAAATCAAGCGTGTAGTGTAAGCCTCTGCTTTCTTTACGAAGTAGGGCGCTATCTATAATCAACTCAGCAGTTGTCACCAAATTTCTGAGCTCTAGGAAATCACTCGTTACGTGGAAATTCATGTAATAGTCATCAATTTCCTGTTTTAACAGGGTTATCCGGTGTTTAGCTCGTTGTAATCGTTTTGTCGTGCGAACGATGCCGACATAATCCCACATAAACTGTCGCAATTCAGCCCAGTTATGCGAGACCACAATAGCTTCATCGGAGTTGATGACTTTTGAGTTATCCCAGGCTCTTATCTGAGAAGGCGGTTTGGCAGTTTTTAAGTATTGAGTAATATCAATACTGGCTTGTTTTGCAAAAACTAAACACTCAAGAATTGAGTTGCTGGCCATTCTGTTAGCGCCGTGCAGGCCAGTAAAGGCAGTTTCTCCAATGGCATATAGGCCGTTTATATCAGTTAGGCCATTACGGTCGGTTATAACGCCACCACAGGTATAGTGAGCAGCAGGAACCACAGGTAGAGGCTCCTTGGTCATATCAAAACCAAAATCGAGGCACCTTTTATATAGCATTGGAAAATGCGATTTTGTAAATTTTGCTGTACGGTGGCTAATATCTAAAAAAACAGAAGGGATGCCTAAACGTTTCATTTCATGGTCGATTGCCCGGGCCACAATGTCACGTGGCGCTAGTTCTGCGCGTTTATCGAAGTTAGGCATAAAGCGCGTCCCATCAGGGAGTAACAATAAACCACCTTCTCCACGGACCGCTTCGCTGATCAAGAAAGACTTCGCTTCGGGGTGAAATAAACAGGTTGGGTGGAATTGCATAAATTCCATATTGGCTACGCGGCAGCCAGCACGCCAGGCCATTGCAATGCCATCACCGGTGGAAACATCAGGATTGCTAGTGTATAGATACACCTTACTGGCACCACCTGTAGCCAGTGTCACACAAGGGCTTTTCATACTAAAGACAGCATCTTTTTTGGTATCTAAAACATAACAGCCGGTGACTCTTTTTTTACCCGTTTTTTCATCCTTACGGGTCACTAAGTCAATTACGTTATGGTGTTCAAAAATCTTGATATTATCGCGATTAAGGACTTGCTCATTGAGTGCCACTTGCACGGCTTTACCTGTTGAATCATTTGCATGTACAACCCGCCGATAGGAATGCCCACCTTCTTTTGTTAAGTGAAGTTCGTTATCAGAGCGCACGTTTTTTCGAGTAGAAAACTCCACATTATTAGCCATCAACCAGTCAATGCTTGCTTTACCGTTAGAAACAACTAAGTCGACAATGTCGTCATGGCATAAGCCGGCGCCTGCTTTAATGGTATCAATCTTATGTGACTCAAGTGAATCAGCATCATCTAAAACAGCAGAGATGCCACCCTGAGCATAATAGGTGCTGCCTTCGGACATGTTTAATTTCGAAAGGATTGCAATTTGAATATGACTCGGTAGCGAGAGCGCTAGCCCAAGTCCTGCAGCACCACTACCAATTATAATGACGTCATATGAGAACGTGTTATCTGACATATTAATAAATTTGATTAGACTAGCTCTAAAAGGCCATAATAGAAAAACTTTGTTACTTTACACGGATTTGTTAAAAAATTGATTTTTTCTTTTCAACAATTGAACTACTCGTTGATCTCATTGTCTTTAAGGCAGGTGTTAGCGTTATTAGATCGGGCCATCAGGAGCGTGCATGTCTGATCAGGATGACCAGCTATTAATAGCGCAGGTTAAAAAGGGTGATAAAAAAGCGTTTGATAAAATAGTCATTAAATATCAGCAGCGAGTTACTCAATTGGTTGCTAGATATGTACGTGATGCAAGTGAAGTGCAAGATGTTGCTCAAGAGGTATTTATTAAAACCTATAAAGCGTTACCTAACTTTAGAGGTGAAAGTGCTTTTTATACATGGATTTATCGGATAGCTGTTAATACGGCTAAGAACTACCTTGTTTCCAAGGCACGACGATCATCTAATTATGAAGTGGATGTTAATGATGCAGAGAATTTTGAGGATGCATTCAAGCTTAAAGAGGGTGATACACCTGAGCATTTGTTGTTAAGTGAAGAAATTAGAGAAACGATTCAACAGGCGATTGAACACTTACCTGACGAATTGAAAAGTGCAATTAGATACAGAGAACTAGATGGCATGAGTTACGAAGAGATTGCGAATAAAATGAATTGCCCAGTAGGTACTGTACGCTCACGTATCTTCAGAGCACGTGAAGCGGTAGATAAAATTCTAAAACCATTACTGGATTAAATTCAATAAGATATAGGAACAGGGATGAACGATATTTATAAAGAACAAATCTCATCGCTATTGGATAGTGAGTTAGATACATCCGAAACAGAAGTCTTATTAGAATGTATTGAGCGTGATGAGGTATTGGCTCATCAGTTTGATCGCTATGCGCTTATTCGAGAAGCTCTAAGCAACAATGCTAGTGTTCAAAAAGAGTCTTTTTTACTCAATGTTCAAACGGCATTGCTTGATGAACCGACCATTTTTGAGCCGGCGTCAAAGAAGCCTTTTAATAAGGGATATATAGGGGTAGCTTTAGCAGCCTCTGTCGCTATTTTTACGATCGTTATTGCAGATATTAATGTGTTTTCAACTGAGCCAACTAATGCTGGGCTTACCGTGGCTATTCAGAAAGAGCCGATTGAAGTATTTGTGAGTGAAGAGCCTTTAGATGAAGAGCTAGTTGAGACTATTCGTAGACCACCCGCTCGATTAGCTACTTTTGAGCGGTAATTTCGCATTAAATATTACGTGGATAAAAAGCTAATACAGCGAATTCCCCCCAAGGTTATTAGCACAAAGTTTGGGCTATATAAGAGCCGTTGTTAGAAATCCTTCGCTGCATATAAACCAGAACGAATGTAAAAGATTTTAGTGTTAAAGAATGGATGCAGAAGGCAAGGTATAAAGCAGTAGGTTTATCATAATGTTTGAGAGCAGAGATGATTGAAGAGCAAGCTATCGTAAAATCGGTTCAGCAACACTGGGTGAGTGTGTTAACGACTCAAAGTTCGAGTTGCCATCAATGTAATGAGGCGGCTTCATGTTCAACCTCGATATTATCAAAATTTTTTGGTGCTAAAGAGATTGAATTAAAAATGTATTCGGAAATACCGCTTGAAAAAGGCGATCACGTATTGATAGGTATTGGAGAGAGTATTTTTATTGGGCTAACAGCGTTGATCTACTTTGCTCCCTTATGTGCACTGTTTCTATTTGCTCTATTAGGGCAATACCTAGGCCCACAGCTCGAATTAGAGGGGGAACTATTCACTATTTTTCTGGCTATTGCTGGGTTTGCTGCTTGCTATTATTTGATTAAATACCTCATTCAACACTATTTGAAACCACAAACAATCAACCCGGTTATCTTGAAAAAACTTTAACAACCCCCATTTTTTTTTAAACCGTTTTAATAAGGACCCTGTTATGTATATGAGCTTTCGTCGATATATTATTACTTCGCTATTATTGTTTTTTACCTTTAGCCAAGTTCAGGCAAGTAACTTGCCCGACTTCACTGAGTTAGTTGAAAAAAACAGTCGTGCAGTCGTTAATATCAGTACCACTCAAAAAAATCAGCAACAGAGCGTACTACCAGAAGGTTTTGAGTTTCCAGACAACCAACCCTATGGTGATTTACTAAAGCACTTTTTTGGACGCCAAGGGCAAATGCCAAGACAGCAAGAGACTCGTTCGCTAGGGTCAGGTTTTATCATTTCAGATGATGGTTTTTTATTAACCAATCATCATGTTATAAAAAATGCAGATGAAATTTTTGTTCGCCTACAAGATCGAAGAGAGTTAAAAGCCGAGTTAATTGGTAGTGATGAGCGCACAGATGTGGCGTTGTTGAAGGTGGAAGCGGATAACCTTCCAGTGGTGAAATTTGGTTCATCTAAATCCCTAAAAGTTGGTGAATGGGTGTTTGCAATTGGTTCGCCCTTTGGTTTTGACAGTTCTGTTACCGCGGGTATTGTGAGTGCGAAAGGTCGCAGTCTACCAAAGGAAAACTACGTCCCTTTCATTCAAACAGATGTAGCAATTAACCCAGGCAACTCAGGTGGGCCTTTATTTAATCTAGATGGCGAAGTTGTCGGTATCAACTCACAAATTTATAGTCGTTCAGGTGGCTTTATGGGTTTATCTTTTGCAATACCGATAGATGTCGCCTTGAATGTTAGCCATCAATTGAAAGATTCCGGTCATGTTGTACGAGGCTGGTTAGGTGTGCGCATCCAAGATGTTACGCGTGAACTAGCCGAGTCCTTTGACATGGATAAACCGCAAGGCGCATTGGTTGCCCAGGTTATCCCAGATAGCCCAGCAGAAAAAGCCGGCATTCAAGTAGGCGATGTGATTGTGGCGTTTAATGGTGAAAACATCAGTCGTTCGTCTGCATTGCCGCCCATTGTCGGTTCAGCAAATATTTCTAAGAAGGCACAAGTTAAGGTTATTCGTAACAAAAAAGCTAAAACCTTAACGGTTACCTTAGAAAAACTCCCAGGAGATACATTAAGCCCTGCAAAGAAAGAGAAAGCTTCAAAAGCTAATATGATGCTGGGGATGTCTGTTAAAAACTTAACTAAAGAGCAGCGCGATGAATTAAAAATACCAAAACATGGTGTGATTGTTGAGTCTGTTGCTAACGGAGTAGCCTCAAAAGCAGGTATTCGTCCAGGTGATGTGATTATGCAAATGGATGGGGAAAATGTTAAAAATATTGAGCATCTCAAGAAATTAGCCAAAAAAATGGGTGATGGGAAGTTTATTTCTGTGCTAATTAATCGACAAGGCAACCCAATTTTCCTCGCTTTGAAAAAATAATAGGTACAATGTCAGCAATAATACAAAACGCCGCATTTGCGGCGTTTTAGCTAAGTTAATTGGATTGCTTTCTAATGCGGTTAACAAATTCACGGTCTTCGACCAAGATTGACGAGAAAAAGTGTGCCTGACATCAGTTTAACTAGAAATTTTTCTATTATCGCCCATATTGATCATGGGAAATCTACCCTAGCCGATCGCTTAATTTACCTGTGTGGTGGATTAACTGAACGTGAAATGGAGGAGCAAGTGCTTGACTCGATGGATATCGAGCGAGAACGAGGCATTACCATTAAAGCGCAAAGCGTTACGCTGCATTACAAAGCGGACGATGGTCAAACTTATAAGCTTAACTTTATTGATACGCCCGGTCATGTGGACTTTTCTTACGAAGTGTCGCGCTCTTTAGCGGCGTGTGAGGGTGCGTTGCTGGTCGTTGATGCTGCCCAAGGGGTAGAGGCGCAGAGTGTTGCTAATTGCTATACCGCTATTGAATTGGGCCTAGAAGTATTACCGATATTAAATAAAATTGATTTACCCTCAGCTGAGCCAGAAAGGGTTGCTGAAGAGGTTGAAGAAATCATTGGTATTGAGGCAATAGATGCGCCACAAATTAGTGCTAAAACAGGGCTAGGTGTTGAGCGTGTATTAGAGCAAATAGTTAAACATGTCCCCGCGCCAAAAGGCGATCCAGATGCACCGTTACAAGCATTGATTGTTGATTCTTGGTTTGATAACTACTTGGGTGTGGTGTCCTTAATTCGTGTTGTTAATGGGGTTATCAAAAAGAAACAAAAGATCAAAATGATGTCATCAAACGATATACATTTGGTCGATCAAGTTGGCGTTTTTACACCTAAAAGAGAAGTGCTTGATGCACTATATCCGGGTGATGTTGGCTTTATGGTGGCGGGTATTAAAGATATTTATGGCGCACCAGTTGGCGATACCATAACATTCGCAAGTAACCCATCAGAAACCTCATTACCGGGCTTCAAAAAAGTTCAAGCACGTGTTTTTGCAGGTTTGTTTCCATCCAGTTCGAATGATTATGAAAACCTTCGCGAAGCACTGAATAAATTAAAACTAAATGATGCCTCATTAAATTATGAACCGGAAACATCCGATGCGCTAGGTTTTGGTTTTCGCTGTGGTTTCCTTGGCATGTTGCATATGGAAATCATTCAAGAACGACTCGAGCGTGAATACGATCTAGACTTGATCACTACAGCGCCGACCGTTGTTTACCAAGTCTTATTGCATAATGGTGAGATTCTTGAAGTGGATAACCCAGCAAAATTACCCGATATTTCAACCGTTAATGAAATCCGTGAGCCTATTATCGAAGCGCACATTCTTGTTCCGCAGGAATACTTAGGCAGTGTTATCACTTTATGTATTGATAAGCGTGGCGTGCAAACCAAAATGCAGTATATGGGCAAGCAAGTATCATTAAGTTATGAAATGCCAATGAGTGAAGTCGTGTTAGATTTCTTCGATCGTTTAAAGTCGGTTAGCCGAGGTTATGCCTCGTTTGAATATGAATTTAAACGCTTCCAAGCAGAGCCATTAGTTAAATTAGATATCCTTATTAACGGGGATAGGGTGGATGCCTTGTCACTGATTGTTCATCAAGGAATTAGCCAAAATAGGGGGAGAGAGCTGGTCGATAAGATGAAAGAACTCATCCCACGTCAAATGTTTGAAATTGCTATACAAGCAGCGATTGGTGCCAAAATTATTGCACGCTCCTCTGTTAAAGCGCTTAGGAAGAATGTGACCGCAAAATGTTATGGTGGCGATATTTCACGTAAACGTAAATTATTAGAAAAACAAAAAGCCGGTAAAAAACGTATGAAACAAGTAGGTAATGTCGAAATTCCTCAAGATGCTTTCTTAGCTGTTTTAAAACTAGGGAGTGACTAATGCATTTTGATTTTTCTGCCGTACTTACTCTTGCGACCTTTATAACAGGAATAATATCTGCGGTTTATTGGCTGTTGCAGCGTTCAAAAAAGAATTTGGGTAATCGTAAAGAACCTGTTTTAGTTGAGTATTCAAAGTCTTTTTTCCCGGTGTTGTTTTTGGTGTTGGTTTTACGGTCATTCATTTTTGAGCCATTCAGAATACCCTCAAGTTCTATGATGCCAACGCTGTTAATTGGTGATTTCATCTTGGTGAATAAGTTCTCCTATGGTGTGCGATTACCGGTTACCAATACGAAAGTTATTGATGTTGGGAAGCCTGAACGAGGTGATATTATGGTGTTTCGTTATCCAAAAGACCCTTCATTAGACTACATTAAACGAGTTATTGCTTTACCGGGCGATACAGTGGGTTATTTTGATAAGCATGTTTATATTAATGGCCAACAAATATCACAGGAGCCATTGGGTCTATATGATGGAGTAGGACAAGGTGATAAGATGACAAACTCATTACTGCAACGCGAGCTATTGCCAGATCAAGTGCATGATATATTGATTATGAGTGAGCGGCCATCTATTGAAGGCGAGATCGTTGTTCCCGAAGGACATTACTTTATGATGGGTGACAACCGTGATAATAGTAACGATAGCCGTTATTGGGGAACTGTCCCAGAAGAGAACATAGTGGGGAAGGCATTTATGATTTGGATGAACTGGGATTCCAGTAATAGCGGTGTTGATTGGAAAAGGCTCGGCTCTACAATACATTAATAATTTAATTAATTATAAAAGGGGAATAGGTTATGACGTCATCAAAACAGCAAGGGTTAACCTTTATAGGGTTACTTTTAGTCTTAGGGATCATTGGTATTATTACATTGAGTGTACTAAAAGTTTTTCCCGTATATATGGAGCATTTCGCGGTTAAAACGGCGCTGGAAACCCTCGAGAATGACCCTGGCATAAAAAATATGTCTGTGTCGGAAATTAGGGGTTTACTTAGAAAAAAATTAGATGTTAATCAGGTCACTAGTATCAACGCTAAAGATGCCAAAATTAGTCGCTCTACGGGTGAAATCACAATGAAAGTAGAGTACGAAGTACGTAAAGACTATTTCGGCAATGTTGATATTATTCTCTCCTTTAGTGATCAGTTTGACGTACCTCTTTAAATAAACATAGGAATAGATATTGAGCTTTGATGCTAGCAGGCTACAAAAGAAAATAAGTGCCACATTTGAAGACCTTGCTTTACTTGAACAGGCATTAACACATCGGAGTATTGGCAAAAATAACAACGAGCGTTTAGAGTTTTTAGGTGATTCTATCTTGGGTTTTGTTGTTGCCGACGAGATTTACAAGCGGTTTCCAGCGGTAGATGAAGGCGTAATGAGTCGGTTAAGAGCGCACTTGGTCAATAGAGATTCATTAGCAGCGATTGCTAAAAAACTTAAATTAAGTGACGATCTGGTGCTTGGTCAAGGCGAAATGAAAAGCGGCGGCAAGCACCGTGCATCAATTCTGTCAGATGCTGTAGAAGCGATTATTGGAGCTATATATTTAGACAAAGGTTTAGACGATGCAAGCTCATGGGTGCTTATGGTACTTAAGGATCAGCTTGAATTATTAACACTAGATACGGCGACAAAAGACCCAAAAACACAATTACAAGAGTATTTGCAGTCACGCGGTGTTGCGGTGCCGACGTACACGGTTGTTTCCACCACCGGTCTTGATCATAACCAGCAGTTTAAAGTTGAGTGTGAGGTTGCTGGCCTCAGCGAAGCTGTTCACGCAACGGCCAGTTCACGTAAAAAAGCTGAACAAAAAGCTGCATCAAAAATCTTAGAGAGTTTACTTTAATGACTGATAAAACATTCAAAAGTGGTTTTGTGGCTTTAATAGGTGCCCCAAACGCTGGAAAATCAACACTTTTAAATAACTTATTGGGTCAAAAAATAAGCATTACCTCAAGGCGTCCACAAACAACACGACATAGAATCTTAGGTATCAAAACGACCGATGACTCACAGGTCGTTTATGTGGATACGCCGGGTATGCATCTAGGCGGTAAAAAAGCGCTGAATAAATACCTGAATAAAACCGCGGATACCAGCCTAATGGGCGTAGATGTTATTGTTTGGGTTAAAGATGATATGCAATGGGATGATATTGATATCTCGATTCTTGAAAAGCTACAAAACGAAGGTGCGCCGGTTGTTTTAGCGATCAATAAAATTGATAAAATTAGCGATAAAGAAGCGCTGCTACCATTTATACAAAAGATCAGTCTTGAACACGATTTTAAGTCTATCATTCCTATTTCTGCGCTTACGGGAAAGCAACTTGGCGAATTTGAAACATTATTGCTAAAGCTTTTACCCGAGGGTGATCTTATGTTTCCAGAAGATCAGGTCACTGATAGTTCTGAACGATTTATGGCCACAGAAATTATTCGCGAAAAATTAATACGCCGTTTAGGTCAAGAGATACCCCATTCGTTAAGTATTAGTATCGATCAATACAAAGTAGAAGAAAAAATCACGCGAATTTATGCCGTTATTTGGGTAGAAAGGGAAGGGCAGAAGAATATAGTGATTGGCGATAAAGGAGTTGGGCTAAAAGAGATTGGCACTCAAGCACGATTGGATATAGAGAAAATGCTTGAAACAAAGGTGTATCTAAACCTTTGGGTTAAAGTTAAAAAGAATTGGTCTGACAATGAGCGTGAATTAATTAGTTTAGGCTATCGTGGGATTGAATAGCTCGCGGTTGTTTTGATGAGATTGCGCATAAAAAATATATTAAATGAGTCGAGTTGAACAGCAACTCGGCTTTATCCTAAAAAGCCAAGCCTTTAAAGAAACCAGCCTAATCCATCAAGTTTTTACTAAACATGAGGGCATTGTTTCAATTTTATCGAGGGGCTCAAAAGCTAAAAATTCAAAACATGGGTCATTACTACAAGCTTTCCGCTTATTGTCTTTGTCATGGGTTGGGAAAAATGACCTTAAAACCTTAACCAGTGTTGATGAAAGTGTAAATATAAAGCAATTACAAGGGGCCTCTTTGTACTGTGGGTTTTATGTTAATGAATTAGTATTAAACTTCCTGCATAAACATGATCCTCACCCTGTTTTATTTGAAGCATTTGAAGACACTATTATTAAACTATCATCCAGTTCCTCTATAGAAGCGCATCTTAGGCAGTTTGAAAAAATCCTGTTTGAACAAATAGGTTACGGGTTAGTACTCGATGTGGATATTGAAAAAAATCGACCCATTAACGCTGATCAATCTTACCTTTATGAGCCAGGACAAGGGCCAAGGCTCGAATCTAATCATCACCCCGATGCGGTTTTAGGTAGCACCTTGATTAACCTCAATAATAATGTGTTAAGCGATAAAACTGAACTTAAACAAGCAAAGCGATTGATGAGAAGGTTAATTGATCATCAGTTGGATGGTAAAATGCTAAAAAGTCGTGATCTATTTATTTAATTTTTTAACCTTCTTATTATGAACAAACATTCTATTTTACTGGGCGTTAATATTGACCATGTAGCCACGTTAAGAAACGCGCGTGGTACCGAGTACCCCTCTCCGTTAGATGCTGCTTTTATAGCCGAACGAGCAGGTGCTGATGGTATTACTATTCATTTACGTGAAGATAGGCGACATATTAAAGATCACGATGTCACTGCTATTGCATCAAACATTCATACGCGACTTAACCTTGAACTGGCCGTTACCAGTGAAATGATTGATATTGCCTGCCAAGTAAAACCACACGCCTGTTGTTTAGTGCCAGAGAAGAGGGAAGAGTTAACAACAGAGGGTGGTTTGGATGTCTCTGGCAACTTCGAGCGATTACAACAGGCTTGCTCATCTTTATCATCTGCGGGGGTATTAGTGTCGCCTTTCATTGACCCCGATAAAGAACAAATTGATGCGGTAAAAGAAGCTGGAGCCACCATGCTTGAGTTACATACAGGTTGTTATGCTGATGCAAAAAACGAGTCTGAGCAAGACAGTGAGTACAACAGAATTGTGAGTGCTGCTAGGTATGCTGATAGCCTAGGGCTGCAAGTGAATGCAGGGCATGGTTTGCATTATCATAATGTGGAGGCAATTGCTAAAATCCCACAAATAGTCGAATTGAATATTGGCCATGCCATTATTGCCCGCGCGGTGATGACCGGTTTAGAAGTAGCTGTGCGTGACATGAAAGCACTGATGCGTAATGCTCGCCTTTGTTAACTAATATACCGTTATGAAGCTAGCGTTAGGGGTTGAATATGATGGGACTCGATATCATGGTTGGCAGCGACAAAAAAATACCCAAGAAACCGTTCAAGAAAAAGTAGAAACAGCGTTGTCTTTGCTGGCTTCTGGCCCCGTTTCGGTTGTCTGTGCTGGGCGAACAGATGCTGGCGTACATGCTTTTGAGCAAGTGGTTCACTTTGAAACTAATAAACACAGAGAAATGCATCAATGGGTGTTTGGCACAAATGCTAACTTACCCAGTGATATTCGAATTATTTGGATTAAAGAGGTACCTGAAAATTTTCATGCGCGTTTTTCTGCTGCAGCACGTTATTACCGTTACGAAATTTTAAACCGTTGGGTAAAATCGGCCTTAAGGCGGCATCATGTCACCACGATTTTCAATCCATTAGATGAGAAATTTATGCAGCAAGGGGCGAACTACTTATTAGGCGTTCATGACTTTACCTCATATAGAGCACAAGGTTGCCAAGCGAACTCTCCAGTAAAACAGATGCATTCGATTGTTATTAAACGTATCGATGATAAAATCATCATCGATATTATCGCAAACGCCTTTTTGCATCATATGGTGCGTAATATTGTGGGTACCTTGTTACCCATTGGAACCGGTGAAAAACCTCCGGAATTTGCTCAACAGGTTTTGCAAGCAAAAGACCGTAAACAAGCAGGTGCTACGGCGCTACCGAATGGCTTGTATTTTAAAGGGGTGTACTACCCCAAAGAATACGGGCTAAATAACTTGGACGCCTTTATGCCATTTAGTGATGCAATAGAAAAAAACTTAGTCAGTAAACAGACATGCCTTTAAGAACACGTGTAAAAATTTGTGGAATTACTCAACTGGACGATGCTTTAGCGGCTATTGATTATGGCGCTGATGCCTTAGGTTTTGTTTTTTACAATAAAAGCCCGCGCTTTATAAATATAAATACTGCGCATAAGATTATTAATAAAATACCTCCATTTATCAGCAAAGTAGGGCTTTTTGTTAATGCTGATTATGAATATGTTTCTGAGGCTTTAAAAGTGCTTTCGCTTGATTTTTTGCAGTTTCATGGTGATGAAGATGAGGCATTCTGCTCATCTTTTAACAAGCCTTATTTAAAAGCGATTAGAATGCGTGAGACAACCCAGTTAGGTGATATTACGAATACCTACCATTCAGCATCTGGGTTATTGCTCGATGCGTTTGATAGCACGCAATATGGCGGTACCGGGCAAACGTTTGACTGGGATTTGCTACCCAAACAAAGTAACTTGCCCATTATCTTGGCCGGTGGCCTGAATACCCAAAACGTGTATGAAGCGGTTCAAAATACCGATGTGTACGCAGTTGATGTGAGTAGCGGTGTAGAAAAAAGCAAAGGTGTGAAAGATCACCTATTAATAAAACAATTTATGCATGAGGTAAAACGTGCCAACGAGTGACAATAAAAAACAAGCGGTAGTGACAGATTATAATTTACCCGATGAACGTGGTCATTTTGGCCCATATGGTGGCCTGTTTGTTGGTGAAACCTTAATGGAGTCGATTGATGAGCTGAATAAGGCGTACGCAAAATTTATCCGCGATCCCGATTTTCTTGCCGAATTAGATGCTGATCTACATGATTATGTAGGTCGCCCATCACCTATTTATTACGCCGAACGTTTAACTAAAGAAACGGGCGGCGCTCAAATCTACCTTAAACGAGAAGATTTAAACCACACTGGTGCGCATAAAATAAATAATACGATTGGCCAAGCGTTACTCGCCAAGCGTATGGGTAAAACCCGAATTATTGCAGAAACGGGAGCAGGCCAACACGGGGTAGCAACGGCAACTGTTGCAGCAAGGCTTGGACTTGAATGTGTTATTTATATGGGCGCAGAAGATATACAGCGCCAATCGCCAAACGTCTACCGTATGAAGTTGTTAGGCGCTAAAGTTGTTGCGGTTACCTCTGGCTCGCAAACACTGAAGGATGCGCTAAACGAAGCACTTAGAGATTGGGTAACGAATATAGATAATACCTATTATATTATTGGTACCGTCGCAGGTCCTCATCCGTATCCGGCAATGGTAAGGGATTTTCAAACCATTATTGGGCGTGAGTCTCGTGAACAGATGATGGCTAAAACAGGGCACTTGCCTGACGCTTTAGTGGCCTGTGTTGGTGGTGGTTCTAATGCAATAGGGCTTTTTCACCCCTTTATTGAAGACGAATCAGTGTCCATTTATGGTGTAGAAGCTGCTGGTTTAGGGGTGGAAACAGGGCAACATTCGGCTCCTTTAAATGCCGGTAAACCAGGGGTTTTACATGGAAATAGAACCTATTTAATGGCCGATGAAAATGGCGAAATTATAGAAACACATTCCATTTCTGCTGGGCTCGATTACCCCGGTGTTGGCCCCGAGCATGCGTGGTTGAAGGATATTGGCCGTGCTGAATATGTGAGTATTAAAGACGATGAAGCACTCGCCGCCTTCCATCAATTAACCCGAGTAGAAGGCATTATTCCGGCCTTAGAGTCCAGTCATGCCGTGGCTTATGCAATAAAGTTAGCGAAAACAATGAGTAAAGATCAAACCATTTTGGTGTGCCTATCAGGCCGAGGCGATAAAGACATTTTTACCATTGCAGAACTAGAGGGAATTGAGCTATGAGTCGTTTAGATCAGTGCTTTAAAGCATTAAAAGATTCAAAACAAAAAGCCTTGGTTCCGTTTATTACAGCGGGAGACCCCAGCGCAGATTTTACCCTTAATTGCATGCATGAAATGGTGAAGGCAGGTGCCAGCATCATAGAGCTTGGAGTACCTTTTTCAGACCCGATGGCGGATGGTCCTGTTATTCAACGCGCCAGTGAACGAGCATTAGCAAACAGAATGTCCTTGCGAGGCGTCATAGAAATTGTTCGCGCATTTAGGGAAACCGATCAAACCACGCCTGTTATTTTAATGGGCTATTTAAACCCTATTGAATTTATGGGTTATGAAACGTTTGCCAGCGCCGCCGCGGAAGCAGGCGTTGATGGTGTGTTAACCGTTGATATACCGCCTGAAGAAAGTGCCGATTTAATAGCCGCATATGATCAGCACGGTTTAGCACCAATTTTCTTATTATCTCCAACCAGTCATGAAAACCGTATTAAAAAGGTGTCTGCTGTAGCGAAAGGTTATATCTACTACGTGTCGCTAAAAGGTGTCACAGGGGCAGGGAACCTAGAGTTAGGTGAGATTGAAACAAAAATAAAAGAAATTAAGCAGCATACCTCTTTACCGATCGCGATTGGTTTTGGCGTTAAAAATGCCGACATTGCTGCGAATATTGCTAAAATAGGCGATGCAGTGGTTGTGGGCAGTGCCCTGATAAACTGCATTACAGATCACTTAGACAATCAAACTCAAGGGCAACAAGGGATTTCTAGTTTGTTAAGTGAAATGCGAACAGCGATGGATGCTGTCACACAATAATAAAATTTAGGTGATTTATGAGCTGGTTTGAAAAATTAATACCGTCTGGCATACAACTCAGTGGCAAGAAAAAAGGCTCTGTTCCAGAAGGTTTATGGTGTAAATGTAATAATTGCCAAAGCGTTCTTTATAAAACAGATTTAGAAAGCAATTTATATGTGTGCCCTAAGTGTGACCATCACGAGCGCTTAAGTGGGCGAGCTCGGTTAGATTCATTTTTAGATGAGGCCGGTAGAGAAGAAATTGGTCAAGAAGTTAGATCATTAGACCCGCTTAAATTTAAAGACAGTAAAAAATATAAAGATCGTCATGCTTCTGCTGTTAAAGCCACCGGCGAAACCGACGCGTTGATTGTTATGAAAGGCAAGGTGCTTGAAATGGAACTTGTGGCCGCTGCGTTTGATTTCTCATTTATGGGCGGCTCTATGGGTTCGGTTGTTGGTGAGCGATTTGTGCGTGCGGTTAACCAATCAATAGAATCAAATATTCCATTGGTCTGTTTTTCTGCCAGTGGAGGTGCGCGGATGCAAGAGTCTTTGTTTTCACTATTTCAAATGGCAAAAACAAGCGCGGCATTGGCACAATTAGCGGATAAAAAAATCCCCTTTATCTCCGTGCTAACAGACCCTACCATGGGCGGCGTATCAGCCAGTTTAGCGATGCTTGGTGATGTGCACATTGCAGAGCCTAATGCCTTGGTTGGTTTTGCTGGTCAGCGGGTGATAGAGCAAACAGTGAGCGAAAAGTTACCCGAAGGATTTCAGCGTAGTGAGTTTTTGCTAGAACACGGCGCAATAGACATGATTGTTGACCGTAGAGAATTGCGTAAAACGATCACCGAAATCCTTTCTTTATTACATGCAGGCCATCATGTACTAGAAAGTGTAGAGATACCCGTTGCTGAATTAGTATCAGACGATACTGAAGAGCAGCCATAAGCACTGGAGTGGTGTCAGGGCTGTCGGAGACATCTTTACTAGATGATTGGCTAACATGGCAGGAGCAATGCCATGTTAAAGAAATTGATCTTGGATTAACGCGGGTTGCCAGTGTTTATAAAACATTAAGCCTGCCATCGTCTCATTCTGCCTATACCATTACCGTGGCTGGCACGAATGGAAAAGGCTCTAGCGTTGCCATGCTGGAAGCAATTTTTATTGCAGCAGGGTATCAAGTCGGTGTTTACAGTACACCGCATTTAAAACGCTATAATGAACGCATTAGAATTAATGGGAAGCCCGTAGCGGATGCCTTACTCACGCGCTCTTTTGCTAAAATAGACGCAGCAAGGCAAGCCACCAGCTTAAGCTATTTTGAGTTTGGTACACTGGCTGCGCTAGATATTTTTGAAGACCAAAAAGTAGCTATCCAAATTCTTGAAGTGGGTTTAGGCGGGCGTTTAGATGCCGTTAATATAGTCGATGCAGATGCGGCGCTAATTACCAGTATTTCTGTTGATCATATTGATTGGTTAGGCGATGATCGTAGTCAAATTGCGTTAGAAAAAGCCGGTGTGTTGCGGGCTAATCAAATGGCTGTTTGTGGTGATGCAACGGTTCCTTCTAGTTTGCTTGAGTATGCAAAAAAACTAGGCACACAGCTAACCCTAGCAGCAAAAGACTTTAACGTTCAGGTTGAACATAATCGCTGGTGCTTATTAGCCAAGCATTCACTGGCCGGCTATTATCCATTACCGGCTTTACAGGGTGATCACCAAATACAAAATGCCAGTGCAGTTGTTAGTTTGTTAGCAAATATTCAAACAGAAGTGCCGGTTAACAGAAGCAGTATAGAGCTTGGCCTTCAGCAGGCGTCGTTATTGGGCCGCTTGCAAAAAATTAGATCAACACCCGATATTTTTTTAGATGTAGCCCACAATGCCGAATCTGCCAACGTGCTGGCGCAATTTATTAAAACTAAACAAGTTAATGGGCAAGTGCATGCTGTTTTTTCAATTCTTGCCGACAAGCAACTAGACGAGGTGGTTAAACCGTTTATTGGTCTTATAGATCAATGGCATATTGCGCCACTGGAGTCAGCGCGATCTTTGCCGGTATTGGATTTACACCGATACTTAACGGTTGAGTGCTCACAACAATGCTTAAAACATGATTCAATTCAGTTGGCTTTGCAGGAAGTAAAGCGCACGATTAACAGCAATGATTTAGTTATATGTTTCGGCTCTTTTTATGTGGTAGAAGCTTGTTTAGAAGCGTTATAATGCGCTCAAATATTCCTCAATAACAGTCTGTTAATTCTTATGGAACAACCTTTAAAACAACGTTTAATTGGCGCCATCATTCTTATTTCACTGGTTGTTATTTTTCTACCGATGCTGATCGGGCAAAAGCCAAGCAATACAGATATCATTACCATCGATATTCCAGAGGCGCCAAAAGAGCCAGCGCAAGACGCTAATATTTTAACCTTGCCAGAACAAAAAGAAGACAGCTTAGCAACGGTTTCAATCTCTAAAGAGTCCGGTATTAAAATTGCCAAGGTATCAAAACCAAGTATTCCTAAACCGCCTAAGGTAAAAACAGTAGAAGGACTTTCTGCCTGGGTTGTTCAGGTAGGTAGTTTTTCTGATTCAAAAAATGCCAATGCCTTAGCCAGTAAACTAAAAGCAGCGGGGTTTACTGCGTTTGTTGAAGAGTCGTCTTCTAAAAAGGGTAATATTTTTCGTGTGAGAGTTGGCCCAGAACTAAGTAAAGAAAAAGCCGAGGCTATAAACAGCCGGCTTCAAAAAGAGCAGAGTCTTCCTAATACTATTGTTGTGCAATACCCATAGGGTTGAACCGTGTCTACTAACGTTTTAAATACTTTTATTTGGGTTGATTATGTCATTATCGGCGTTATTTTTGTTTCTGCACTCATTGGTTTATTCCGAGGCTTAATTAAAGAAGCTTTTTCGCTGGGTACTTGGGTTATTTCAATCGGTGTTGGTATTAGGTTTTGTCAGCCGTTTTCAAGCTACCTTGTAGACTTCATAGACGTACCCTCAGTAAGAATCGCTGCGGCATTTATTATCTTACTGTTACTAACGTTAATATTAGGTTCAATGTTGTCCTATTTGATCAGTCAAATTGTGGATAAAACGGGCTTAACAGGTACCGATAGGTTTGCCGGTTTTTTGTTTGGTATTGCGCGTGGAATGGTGGTGATTGCCGTACTAATTTTATTAGCCGGTTTAACGCCCTTACCACAAGATCCATGGTGGGTTGAATCAACATTGATTGGTCCCTTCCAAGAATTTTCTATTTGGTTACGAGAGCAAATACCCGAAGACGTTAGTGGGTATTTTTCATATTAGGTTTATAAAAAGGCAGAATTAAATATGTGTGGAATTGCGGGTATTGTTGCCCATCAGAATGTTAATCAAGAATTGTACGAAGCATTAACCGTGTTGCAACACCGTGGCCAAGATGCCGCTGGTATTGTCACGTGTCAAGGTAGTCAGCTGCATCTTCGAAAAGCTAACGGCCTAGTACGCGATGTTTTTAGAACCAGCCACATGCTAGAGCTAAAGGGGAATATGGGGATAGCCCATGTACGTTATCCGACAGCAGGGTGTTCAAGCTCAGCCGAAGCACAGCCTTTTTATGTGAATTCACCCTTTGGTATTACCTTGGCGCATAACGGCAATTTAACCAATGCAGCTGAACTAAAAAGACAGCTGTTTATTGAAGATCAGCGTCATATCAATACGAATTCAGATTCTGAAATTCTTTTGAATGTTTTTGCCCATGAGTTGCAAGCATTAGGTAAATTAAAGCTTAATGAAAAAGACGTTTTTAAAGCCGTAGAAGCGGTGCATAAGCGTTGTGAAGGTGCTTATGCCGTTGTTGCAATGATTACTGGTTTTGGCGTTGTTGGCTTTCGCGACCCGAACGGAATTCGACCTATTTGTTTTGGCGTACGTGAAACAGATCAGGGCAGTGATTATATGATCGCTTCCGAATCCGTTGCGTTAGACACCTTAGACTTTAAATTAATTCGCGATATTACTCCTGGCGAAGCCATCTTTATCAAAAAAGGTGGGGTTATACATACCAAACAGTGCGCCGAAAACCATCGTTTAACCCCGTGTATATTTGAATATGTCTACTTAGCGCGTCCCGATTCGATCTTAGATAACGTCTCAGTGTATAAATCACGCTTACGAATGGGTGAAAAATTAGCTGAAAAAATTATGCGAATTAGACCCGATCACGATATTGATGTGGTGATACCTATACCTGATACCAGTAGAACATCTGCCTTACAACTAGCGAATATGCTCGATGTGAAATTTAGAGAAGGGTTTATTAAAAACCGCTATATTGGCAGAACCTTTATTATGCCTGGTCAGCAAGAACGTAAAAACTCAGTCAGACGTAAACTTAATGCTATTGACCTAGAGTTTAAAGACAAAAATGTTCTTTTGGTGGACGACTCTATCGTTCGGGGCACAACATCTGGCCAAATTATTAAACTGGCAAGGGAAGCTGGTGCAAAAAATGTTTATTTTGCCTCCGCCGCACCGGCAGTACGTTACCCCAATGTATACGGTATTGATATGCCAGCGGTAGATGAGTTAGTAGCCCATGACAGAACCACCGAAGAAGTAGAGCAAGCGATAGGTGCAGATTGGTTAATTTACCAAGAACTTGACGATCTTTTCGAATCGGTTAGAAAGCGCAATCCAGACATTGTTGACTTTGATGCTGCTTGTTTTAATCAAAAATATGTCACCGGCACAGTGAGTGATGAATACCTTAAAGAGCAGGGCTTAAACCGCTCAGATGATCAAAAAAGCATGAATGATTTAGACCCAACCGTCATTGAATTACATAATGCTCATTAACTTTAAAAGGCTCGCAAATGTCAGATAACGATTGGCAACATTACTCCATAGAAACGCAAGGTATAAGAGCTGGCCAACATAGAACGCCAGAAAATGAGCATAGCGATGCAATTTTTCCAACCTCAAGCTATGTGTTTGAAAGTGCTCAAGAGGCCTTCGAGCGTTTCTCAGGCAAGTCCGAGGGTAATATTTATTCACGTTTTACCAACCCAACCGTTAGGGCATTTGAACAACGCCTAGCCATAATGGAAGGTGCCGAGCGGGCCATGGCTACTTCATCTGGTATGGCTGCTATTAATGTAGTTTGCCTAGGCCTTTTAAATGCGGGTGATCATGTGGTTTGTTCGCGCAGTGTGTTTGGTAATACCGCGTTGATGTTCAAAAACATCATGCAAAAATTTGCTGTAGAAACCACCTTTGTTGACCTAGACGATATTAACGCATGGGCGGCAGCCACTAAAGCCAATACAAGGTTATTTTTTTTAGAAACACCCTCTAACCCATTGGGTAACGTGGCTGATATAAAAAAATTGGCCAAATTAGCTCACGCAAACGATGCCCTAGTAGTGGTGGATAATGTCTATTGCACACCCGCCTTACAAAAACCACTCAGCTTAGGTGCCGATTTGGTTGTTCATTCAGCCACTAAATATATAGATGGCCAAGGCCGTTGTGTTGGCGGGGCAGTTGTTGGCAATAACGCACTCATAGAAGAAAAAATATACCCCATCTTACGCACCGCAGGCCACACCATGAGTCCATTCAATGCATGGGTGTTTCATAAAGGCTTAGAAACCTTATCACTGCGGATGGAAAAACATTGCGCCAATGCGCTGATTGTTGCGCAATGGTTAGAACAACAAGCCAATGTACAAAAAGTATATTACACAGGGCTAGCCAACCATCCCCAGCACGAACTTGCCAAACAACAACAGACAGGTTTTGGCGGCATCGTCAGCTTTGAAGTAAAAGGTGGTAAAGAAAACGCTTGGAAAGTCATCGATGCCACACAAATGATTTCCATCACCGCTAACTTAGGCGATGTTAAAAGCATGATTACCCACCCATCAACCACTACGCATGGGCGACTAAGCGAAGAGGAACGAAACAAAGCAGGCATTACCGATTCCCTAGTACGCTTAGGGGTCGGTTTGGAAAATGTTGACGATATAACGGCCGATTTACATAGAGGCTTATCATCGCTTTAATATTCCATGTTTGCTATTTAATATGAAAATACATGGAAAACCTATCCATCTATATACAACTAATACGTGGATAATGAGTTCCGCTTATTAACACTGTTAGCCAATAAAGGAACTATCAATGCATGATTATTCAATAGATAAACATCCGAAAGAGAAAGTTCTTTTTATTCTTGCTCTTATTGCAATTACTACAGCTCCGCTATTACAAGATGTAGCTGATATTATTGTCGCCTATTTAGAAGTTAATGCTGGCTGGAGTTCTGCTCCAGTTGTTGCTGTACCTGTGTTTGGAATATTTGCAGGTTTATATTTTCTATTTAATAAATATTTGTGGAAGATAAACTGGCTTAGAAAGGTTCTTTTGGTTCCTGATCTAAATGGAACTTGGGAGTGTAAAGGCCATACAATATTAAAAAATGGAGAGCCTGCTAATTACGACTGGGTGTCAACGATATCTATATCTCAATCGTGGTCAAAAATATTAATTCATTCAAAAACGTCGCAATCTGAGTCAAAAAGCATATCAGCAAGCATTTATCATGAAGATGGTATTGGATATAGATTACTGTATCAATACAATAATAAACCTAATGCAGACGAGCTTGATTTAAAGAATCACTCTGGCTCTAGTGAGTTGCTATTTGCTGAAGATACTTCATCAGCATCAGGTTCATATTACACAGACAGACACCGCACTACGGTAGGGACTATGGAACTTAATAAGGAGAAACAGTAATGCCTCGATTAGATAGGCTTAATCAACGCAGACTAGATGTAGACATTGTAGAAGCCAAACTTTTAAATGAAACATATCGCAATATTTCCCAATCTGATTCTGTTAAGTATGTCATAGGGGCAATGCAGCCAATTGACCCAGAGTACACGAAGAATACGTATGCCCAAGGAGAGCGTATCCGTAATCAATTAGAAAATAGACTTACAGAAAAGTGTGAATATAAATATCAAGGCTCTGTAACTAATGACACTCATATAAAAGCAAAGAGTGATATTGATCTATTAGTTTTAATTGATAAGTTTTTTTCGCTAGAGAAGCCTCAAGAACCAGTATCTCCATATAAAGGTGATCCTTTACAAGACTTATTAGATCTGAGGAAAGAATCGGAATATTCCCTCGAATTAGCATTTCCACAAGCAACTATTGATAAAAATGGAAGTAAGTCTATTTCAATTGAGGGTGGCTCATTAACAAGAAAAGTAGATGTTGTGCCGTCTAACTGGTACAACACGAATAAATACGTTGAGACCAATAATGATATATATCGTGGAGTTAAAATACTCGACAAGTCAGTTCCTTGCAGGTTGGCTAATACTCCATTTCTTCACAATGCATGGATAGAACACAAAGATAACAAAACTAATGGTGGGCTGCGCAAAGCATGTAGGCTTATGAAGTCATTAAAATATGATACCGAAAATATTGATTTATCAAGTTATGACATTGTGTCGATTGCCTTCAATATATCAGAGGAAAAACTAAGCCATCCCAGGGGCAGCGAACTATTACTTTTGGGTTCTTGTTTAGATTATTGCCACGAACTTCAATCGAATAAATTCCTGCGTGAATCAATTGATGTTCCTGATGAGCACAGAAAGGTTTTTACTGAAGGGCATGCGACACTAGCAGGCCTCAATCAGTTAACAGCTGAACTAGAACAACTAGCAAATGATGTGTTGCGTGAAAATCATCGTTCCTTCCAAAGGCTTGAAGAGGCTCGTGTTGAATATTGAGATTAAAAATGGCTAACAATCAGCTCCACAGGATTCGCTCCCTTCGGTCGCTCTCCTGTGAGCTCGGGCGTTAGATGCCCATCATTATCACTCTTGTCTTTCATGGATCGTTGTCAATTTAGGTTGACGATAGTCTTTCTGTCAACTATAGTTGACGCATGTCAGATATTAAATCATTACCGTCTTCGAAAACACCTGAAAAGGTACTTGCTGCTGTAGTAGCGATGCGTCGTGCTGCTGATCAACTGGAGCGTAAAGCTGTGAAGGAAGCTATAGAGCAGGGATGGAGCTGGTCTGATGTAGCAGAAGCGCTAGGCGTTTCAAAACAAGCCGCTCATAAACGTCATGCAGCACATATCAAAAATGCGAGAGTCAAACTAGGGAAAAATAATGTTTAAACGTATCTTACTTCGTTTTCGTGATATGAAAACTATCGGAAAATTAATACCAGGAGCAGATGAGCAGGCCAATATTGCGGGTGAAGAAAAGCCAGGAGCCGAACATTTTGTGCTTTCTGCTCTTAACCTGGAGGACGGCACGGCTAGGCGTGCATTTGAAAAGTTTGGGGTTGATTCAGCGAAATTCCAAGAAGCGATTAAAGTACAATATGATGAGGCTTTAAGTTCTGTCAGTATTGCTCAAGAAGCTATTGAAATTACCCCAGAGCCTATAAAGTCCGATAAAGTTGTTCATGATTCACAGCCGTCAGGACAAAATTTAATGAAATCTCTTTACGCTTTGAAGAAAAAAGATAAAGAGCGTCCTTTACTCGGAGCACATATAATAATCGTGGCAGCCTCTATAGAACATGGTGTAATTCCAAGAGCATTTAAAGTTTTAGGTGTTGATCGAGGGTTACTTGCTAAAGCAGCTAGAGAAGAACTCGATGCAGTGCAGCACTAGGCAGGTGGCATCTAACAAAGCCATTAAATACGCTCCCTTCGGTCGCCGGACGCTCGCAAGCTCACGCCGTTTATGGCGGCGTTAGGCCCTTAAATACATCGTAAATAGGAGAAATTATGTCTGGTCCCGCAAGAGCTGGTCTTTCTATATATGTCAAAGATAAAAAGCGCCTCTCTAGTTTCTATGAGATGATTTTTGGGATGTCTCGGCTCCATGACTCCGATGACGTAACAGTCCTTCAATCACCAGATATTCAGTTTGTTATTCATCGCATCCCGGAAAATAGGTCATTGAATATAACCATTGATACACCGCCAAAAACTCGTGATTCAGCATTGAAATTCTTCTTTACGGTTTCCAGCATCGCGGTAGCAAGGTCGGTGGCACAGGAATTAGGCGGTGGCATTGATTTTGAACAGTGGCAAGGGCCTGGTTTTATTGTTTGTAACGGGCATGACCCAGAAGGAAATGTTTTTCATGTACGGGAAAGTCTGGCCTAACAATACGCTAAAGTTGACACTTTGGCCTGCTTTCCGTTTTGGGGTGCCTTCGGCACTTTACCCCAAAACTCCATTACGGCCAAAGTGCAACTTAGCGAAGCGTTAGGTGAATAATTGTGGAATCGGATCACGAAAGGAAGCTCGTTACTCTTGA
>CAJXOJ010000004.1 GCA_913057515.1 uncultured Cycloclasticus sp.
TTTTTGTCACTCTTGAACCTTGCGTGATGTGTTTGGGGGCTATTCAACATGCGCGTATTAAACGCATTGTGTTTGGTGCGTTGGATGAAAAAAGGGGCGCTGTTTGTAGTGCGCTATCACTCACTAAAGCTACTTATGCAAACCATCATGTTGAGTGGACAGGGGGCGTGCTGGCGAAGGAGTGTTCTGAGTTATTAACCGCTTTTTTTAAAAAAAGGCGTAAATGAAAGGGCTATAGGATACTTTAAGGCGGTTATCAGCTTAATCAGGGTGACTTACTAGGTTATTGCAATTGTGTTGATCATAGCGCAAGGAAAATAATGGCAAAATACAGTGAAACAAGATGGCTTGCTAGTGATGGAATGCCTATGCATGCCGTTAGGTGGCAGCCTGATGATGAGCCGGTGATGGTGGTTTGTTTAATACATGGTTTAGGCGAGCATAGTGGTCGCTACCAAGACATGGTTGAATACTATACATCTTGTGGTATTGAGGTTGTTTCGTTTGATTTACGCGGACATGGGAAGTCTGGTGGTCAACGTGGTCATAGTGATGATTTTCAGCAAATAATACGAGATATTGATCGGTTTTTGTATAAAGCATCCGGTATTGATATAGGGAAGCCTCACTTTATTTATGGGCATAGTTTGGGTGGCACTTTAACGATCAAATATGCCTTGTCACACCCCGGTCAGTTTAAAGGTGTCATTTTAAGTTCACCCTTATTTAAGCCGACGTTTGAACCGCCTAAATGGAAGTTGATGTTGGGTCGTTTGGTACAATCATTTTGGCCAACCTTGTCACTATCTAGTGCAATAGATCCACGAGTTTTAACTAGAGATAAGGTACTGTTAGAAAGCCGTATGACAGACACTTTAATGCACGGTAAAATTTCAGCCAAACTCGGTACTCAGATGTTAAACGAGGGGCAGCGTTTATTAGAAGAGGCATCGTTAGTCAATTTCCCTCTTTTGGTGATGCACGGCGATGCTGATGGGTTAACCAGTCATCAGGCGAGCGCATTATTTGCCAAGCGTGCTGGCCCGAAATGTACATTAAAAATATGGCAAGGCTTTTACCATGAATTACATCACGAACCAGAAAAACAGGAGGTGTTCAACTACTGTATCGACTGGATGAAGCGAGCCTTATAAAGCCGGTAAATTTTTATTTAAAGCGGGGTAGCTACTAGGTAGGTTTTGTTTACCTTTTATACGATTAGATTCAAGTTGATTTAACATGTTGTAATAGAGTCTAACATTTTCAACATAGGTAACAGGTTCTTTACCACGTGCGTAACCATGCTTTGTTTTTTTATACCATTCCTTTTCTGCAAGAAGTGGTAGGTGTTGTTTTACGTCAACCCATTTGTCAGGGTCTTTACCCTCTTGTTGAGTCAAAATGCGTGCATCTTCCAAATGGCCGAAACCAATATTGTAGGAGGCGAGGGCCATCCAAGTTTTATCTGGCTCAGTAATGCGTTTTGGTATTTTTTTAATTCGTGTTGATAAATAGCGAGCACCGCCTTTAATGCTTTGCTCAGGATCCAAGCGGTCAGTGACGTTCATCTGTTTAGCGGTTGCTTTTGTTAGCATCATAATGCCACGCACGCCGGTGGGGGAGATGGCATGTTCATTCCAATGAGACTCTTGATATGCGACTGCAGCAAGTAACTTCCAATCAAGCTTGTATTTATCAGCAGCACGCTGAAAAACCCCTTTCAACTTTGGTAGCCTACTTTTTGCGTGTTGCCTGAATGTACAAATTCCAACGTAGTTCAACTGTTTGGAGTAACCGAAGTGTTTATCTTGAAGTTGCTTGAGTACGCCATTGGACTTTATTTCAGCAAGGAATCTAACGGCTTCATTGTATAAGCTGTGGTCTTGACTTAAGGGGAAGGCCCAAGCGATTTTTTCAGGTTTGGATATATCAAATGCAATATTTAGATTGGGGTACTGGCTGTGAATTAGTTGAAATTGATTTGAATCTACAATGGTGTAATCAAGTAAATGATTATTAACCATGGAGACTAACTCTAGAACAGTGCTGTCACTGACTTCATGCCAAGAGAGTTTTGGATGGGAGGTGCTAACTTTTCGAAGGTTTTCAGCATGGCTAGAACCGGCCAATACCTCGAAGAAAGGGCTGGTCAGTTGAGAAATTGATTTTGGCCGGCGTATTCGATTATGGTAAATAACTTGTTGTGTGACTTCATAATATGGCGGCGTAAAATGTAGTTGATTTTTCCGTCCAGGGGTGACGCTTAACCCAGCGGCTACAAAATCAGCTTCTTGCTTAGTGGTTAATTGTAATAACTGTTGAAAATTTTCTGCAAAGGTAAAACGGATGTTGACACCAAGGCTGTCGGCAAACAAAGAGGCTAGTTCGTATTCAAACCCATAAGGGCCTGACTTATTAAGCATATAGGTCGTTGGGTCTACCCTTGTTAAAACGACCAGTTCACCACGATCAATAACGGACTCTAATGAGGATGATTGCTGAAAGCAGCTAGATAAAAAATACAGTGAAATAAAAAAAGAAAACTTGATGAGTAATGCTTTAGACATGATCTATAGATTAGTTGAGTTTTCAGTAAAAGCTAATTAATGACTACATTTGTAGGTGGAAAATTTAAGTTTACAGTTTGAAGGTCACTGTTTGATGGCGAATAGAGTGAGAGCGGTATAAAACAACCAGAATGCTTGATGTCATCAGAGGGCAAAGCAGTGCCAGGTAATAACCTGGCACATTGACAATTTTTTGTCGCTTTGCAACTAGATGACTGATGTGTCAGTAGGCGTGTGCTTACTTAATGACTGGGTTCAGCTCCCCAGATTCGTAACGAAGAACCATCGCTTCAAGATCAATTGGTTTGATTTGACTAGCCTGTCCAGATGTTCCAAAAGCATTCATACGAGCCTCACAAATGCCTTGCATAGCTTCAGTTGATACCGCTAAAAACTTTCTAGGGTCAAAGTTTTTAGGATTTTCTGTTAAATGTTGACGGATAGAGCCAGTACTGGCTAGGCGTAAGTCGGTATCTATATTGACCTTGCGTACACCGTATTTGATGCCCTGTTGAATTTCTTCAACTGGTACGCCATACGTTTGGCCTAAGTCACCGCCGAAATCATTAACAATTTTTAGCCAATCTTGAGGCACTGATGAAGAGCCGTGCATAACAAGGTGGGTATTAGGTAGTCGTGCATGAATATCTTTGATGCGTTGGATCGCTAATGTGTCGCCAGTAGGGGGCTTGGTGAATTTGTAGGCACCATGACTGGTTCCAATAGCAATAGCCAGTGCGTCAACACCGGTTTGTTTAACGAAATCAGCTGCTTCTTCAGGATCTGTGAGCATTTGTTCGTGGGTTAGTACGCCAGCTGCGCCAACGCCATCTTCCTCGCCTGCTTCACCTGTTTCTAATGAACCCAAACAGCCAAGCTCACCTTCTACTGACACGCCGCAAGCATGTGACATCTCAACGGTCTTTTTAGTGACGTCCACATTATACTGGTAGCTGCTAGGCGTTTTACCATCGGCTTCTAATGAGCCATCCATCATCACCGATGTGAAGCCAAGTTGAATAGAGCGTTGGCAAATAGCTGGGCTTGTACCGTGATCTTGGTGAAAAACAACGGGGATATGTGGGTATTGTTCAACGGCAGCAAGAATTAAATGTTTTAAAAATGAAGAGCCTGCATATTTTCTAGCGCCAGCAGAGCCTTGAATAATAACGGGGCTATTGGTTACATCAGCCGCTTGCATCACAGCATGAACTTGTTCCATATTATTAGCATTAAAAGCAGGGACGCCGTAGTTATTTTCAGCAGCGTGGTCAAGTAGTTGGCGTAGAGAAATTAAAGCCATTTGCAATCTCCTTATTAGTTGAGTTGTTTAGTGACGAATGAGTAAGATTCGTTAAGATCACTAGTTTAACTTTTATAAGGAGCAGTTTCTATTTTAAATAAAGCTTCGAGCATAAAAAAGCCGTGATCATCTGGCCACGGCTTTTTGACTTATCTCTAAAGTGCTTATTTTTTAGGTGTTAATGCACTCGTGCTTTCTTTAACGATGTTTAAAACTTGCTCGTTATAAGCTTTTGTATCTTCAAATAAAGCTTTGCTATCAGCAACAACTTTCTCAAGGCCAGACTGTGCTAGCTCAACTTGTTCTTTAGCAAAAGCATTAAGTGCTTCAGCATCTTTTATGTTAACAGCAGCTTTGATGCGTGCCTCAGTAAGTTCGGCGTAATTTTTAGCCGCTTCTTGCTGAGCGGCTGCCATTTTTTCAAATTGAGTTTTGTTTAATTCAATTAATTTAGTAATCGGTGCTAAAAAAGCATTAAAGTCGTTCATGATATCTCTCCGTTAAGGTTTATTTAAGTTAAACAGAGTATAAAACATTTAATATTGCAGCGCAACATTACGTTGTGTTGCCATCCAATATGTTTTATTGGGAAGAGCTCATGTGTTTTATTATTTTTTAGTTTTAAGGCTTGTTTCTTTTTTTATTTCCTCTTTAAGCTGAGCGGTGCTTTCTTGGAATAGCTGAATCACTTCAGCGTTATAGCCTGTCATGGCTTCAAACATTGTACGGCTATTACCTACCATTTTTTCATAGTTACTTTGAGCTAAGGCCATTTGGTCGGTGACGAAACTTGCTAAAGCGACGGGGTCTTTAATGTCTGATGCGCTTTGTATGCGTTGCTGAACCAGAGCACGGTAATCTTCGGCCGCTTTTTTTTGGGCTTGCATAAGCGTATCAAAATGTTGAGTATTTAATTCAACAAGTTTTGAAATGGGTTGGGTAAAACTCTTAATATTTTCAACCATTATGGTCTCCTTTTATTGAGTTGTTAATCGCTAAAAATAGCGCGAATGTTATCTTGGATATCCAATGCAGCCTGTCGAGGGTCCTCTGCATCACGAATAGGCCGGCCCACCACAATATGGTCTGCTCCGTTGTGAAATGCTTGCTCAACACTGACAACACGCTTTTGATCATCTTCAGGACGATTATCAACAGGGCGAATACCGGGTGATACAACCAAGAAATTCTTGCCTAACGATTCTCGTAGCCCAGGTGCTTCTAGCCCAGAAGAAATAACACCATCACAGCCGAGTTCAATGGCCCGTTTCGCACGTGAGGTGACCAGTTCTTCAATATCACACTTAAATCCTAGGTCATCTAAATCACCACGATCTAAGCTGGTTAACACTGTGACCGCGAGAACTTTTAGGCTGCCTTTCTGATCAGCGGCAGCTTGCATAATGGCATTGTTGCCATGGATAGTGACAAAATCGACCTTTTTATCACTAAGTTGTTTAACTGCACGGCCAACGGTTGCGGGTACATCAAAAAACTTGAGGTCGACGAAAATGCGTTTGTTTTGCTCGTTGAGCCAATCAATCAAGTCAAAATAATTGCCAGACATAAATAGCTCAAGCCCTATTTTGTAGAATACAACACTATCACCGAGTAGGCTCACTAAGGCCTTAGCGCTTGGGATGTCAGGCACATCTAAGGCAACAATAAGTCGTTCGCTAACGGGAATGGGTTTGTTTGAAAGCCATGACATGATGTGTCACTCCATAATGAATTAATGAAAGGTATTATAACGATGTACAAAGTGCTTGCCGACGGAAATTTTAGTTGTTTGGTATTAAAACTAATATTGAGCTTTTCAACTATGATATAAATTATATGTGTATGAGTTGAAATAGTATGGCCGCGCGCCAAGCATGGAGTAAATGGACTTTGATAGCTATTCGTTAACGACTTATGAATGTAAAAAAATTTAGCCAGCAACTAAATAGAGCCCTTTTGTTGGGTGCGATATGTTTGTCGGTTGTCTCGTCGGGCTTAATCTCTTATGTTGCATATGAAAAAGAGCGTGCCGCATATATTAGCCAAAGTGAAGCGCTTACATCAGCATTAGCAAATCAAGTGCTTATTCCTTTTTCAGGAAGTATTGATGAACTATTGAGTCGCACATTCAAATCGTTTAAAGAATTTCAAAGCCTGCAAAAAATTATTTTGTTTGATGAGGAATTTCAGGAGCAATTTTCGTTAAAAAAAGACAGTGATTATGAGTCAATTAGTGGGTGGCAAGATGATAGTCGACGAGGGGTTAATCTTGAGCGAGAAACTGAACATGCATTTTATTTTACCGTTCAAATAAACAAAAGTGGTGGGGATACTAGACATTACTTGATGGTTATATTCGATCGTCCATCCGCTATAACCTCTATAGCGTCAATGTTCTTTACTAATATAGGTATTATTATTACTATCGCGTTCTTTTTGTCGCTCCTAACCAGTTTACTAGCTAGGCGGTTAACTAGGCTGTTAGAAGCCTTCTCGTCTATTATGATTCAAGCAGCTTCAGGGGAAACAGAGCTTAGAGCTGATTATGACGCGTCTGCTGAATTCAGCCAAATGTCTGAATCATTCAATCAGATGATGGAGGTGATTGAAAAAAGAAGTAGTGAGCTTGAGTCATCGAGAGACCAAGCTGTTCAAATTGCTAAGATTAAATCTGACTTTGCAGCGAATGTTAGTCATGAGATTAGGACGCCCCTTAATGGGATTTTGGGGATGGTTAATCTATTAAAAGAAATGGGTTTGCCAGAACACCAACATGAATATCTAGAGGTGGCGAGTAAGTCGGGTGAATCTTTACTTCAGATGATTAACGACGTGTTGGATTTTAGTAAAATGGAATCAGGTCATTTTGAACTAGAGCTAAAAGACCTTGATCTGAGATTATTACTGGAACAAATAGCCCTGTTATATGCAGAGAAAATTCAAGCGAAAGATCTAGAGCTTTGCTTAGATCTACCAATAGACTCTGCATTATTTATTCGTGCTGATGCCACTAGAATCCGACAAGTTATCGGTAATTTATTAAGCAATGCCGTTAAGTTCACAACGATGGGGCATATTACGCTCGCCATGAGCGTTGTGTCTAAGTCCAAGGGTCGAGCAATGATTGAGATTGCGGTTACAGATACGGGTATAGGTATCCCTGAGGGTTCATTGACCGATATATTCAGGCCGTTTGGTCAAGTGAGTGCAGAAAATTCAAATGAATATGGGGGAACAGGGTTAGGATTGACGATTGTTAACCAATTGACAGAATTGATGGGTGGTTCTGTTGCTGTGACGAGTGAGGTGGATAAAGGCTCGTGTTTTAAAGTGCTACTTCCAATGCAAGCTCATGAGATAACTCTTGAAGAGCAGGCCGAAGAAGTCGAGTTGTTAGCAGGTAAAAGAGTTTTGCTGGTTGAGTCGTTTGATTCAACAAAAAAATACCTCCAAGGTATATTGGGGTCTTGGGGAGTGGAATGTGAAGTGGTTGATAGCTTAGATGAAGCCGTGCTAAACCTAAACCTTGAGAGAGACTCTAGAGGACTTCCAGATGTCTGTTTATTCAATGTGGATTACAGCTCAGGTGATATGAGTGCTTTCCTTGCGAGTTTTAAAAAGAATGAGGTGTTTGCCGATACAAAACTCATTCCAATGGTGAGATTTGGGAGCAGGGTAAGCTCTATTGGTGATTCGGGTGAACTTTTTTCAGGCTCAATAGATCGCCCTATGCGTTATGCAAAGTTGAGAATGACATTAGTCGATATATTTTCTGAAGGCAAAGGTCGTGACGAAGAACATCTTGAGAAAAAGGTTAAACCTCACGAGATGCTGCAAAGTTTGAGGGTGCTTGTTGTTGATGATAATGCAACCAACTTACTGGTAGCAACGGCAATGCTTAAAGAACTGGGTATCGGGTCCGATGTTGCTAATAATGGTGAAAAGGCTTTGATAGCCTGTAAAGAAAAAACGTATGACCTTGTTTTGATGGATTGTAATATGCCCGTTATGGATGGTTATGAAGCCACTCAAGCCATTCGTTTATTAGGTGCGGGCATTAAACAACCCATCATTATCGCGTTAACAGCACAAGATAAGGAAGATCAGCTTGAGCAATGTATTAATAGTGGCATGAGTGGTTATTTATTAAAGCCATTTCAATTGCCGGATTTGCTGGCGAAACTTGAAAAAGAGCTTGGCTACCCTTTAAATGATGAGCATTTCTCTGATATTGAGCTGGAAGTTTCTGATGGCTCAGTGATTAGTGATTCGGTTTTTAAAGAACTAGTTATTAACACAGGGAGTGGGGTTCAACAAATTGTACAGTCTTATTTATTAGACTGCCCGATTTATATCGTGACCTTAACTGCTGCGATGGAAGCCGGTGATACGACTAAATGCCTAGATCTAGCACATAAAATTAAAGGAAGCTCTCGTAATTTGGGTGCGGAAGGTCTCGTATCTATTTGTTTGGATATAGAAAATATTTGGTCTCAAAAAGTGCCTGATGCGCATACTATTGCATTACTGGTTGACCGTTTAGAGCATGAGTTCTCGCTAGTTGAAGCAACATTAAATAGCAGGCTAGCCACGTTGCAAATATCATCAAGGGGGCAAACAAAACGAACGAAGGAAGTTGTTTTAATTGTTGATGATGACCAAAGTACACGAATGACTGTTGCGAGTGTGCTAGAGCGAGAAGGCTATCAAGTGGAGTTAGGGGCAAATGGTCGAGATGCGGTTAGATTGTTTCAGATACTAAGACCTAACGTGGTTATTATGGATGCGATGATGCCTATTAAAGACGGCTTTGAGGCATGTAGGGAGATTAAGGCTTTACCCGGTGGTGCAAATGTTCCGGTACTGATTACAACGGCTTTAGAAAGTGAAAAATCTGTAGATTTAGCATTTGAAAGTGGTGCCGCTGATTTTGTTCCTAAACCCATCAATTTATCGGTTCTAAGGCAGCGAGTAAAGCGGTTGTTAGCTAAACAATCTGCTGATCAACATGTACATAAATTAGCGTATAAAGATGCGCTAACAGGGTTGCCCAATCGAGCGGCCTTTGTTGAACAGTTCCAGCAAGAACTTGAACACGCGCAAAGAACAGAAACACAGGTCGCTATCTTTTTTATCGACCTTGACCGTTTTAAAGATATAAACGATAGCATGGGGCATGGAGCGGGTGATATTCTTCTTAAAGCATTATCTGGACGTTTAAAGAATTGTATTCGATCAGGCGATATGTTGGCGCGAATTGGTGGTGATGAGTTTGTTGTTGTATTGAGCGATGTGAAGGGTGAACTAACACCAGACCAGGTGGCTAAATCAATGCTAGCTGTATTAGAGGAGCCTTTTAACTTAGCTGGAAATGAAGTGTTTGCTGGTGTGAGTATTGGTATTGCCATGTATCCTAATGATGGCTTGTCAAAAGATGCCTTGTTGAAAAATGCAGATACCGCCATGTATACAGCGAAGGCAGCTGGTAGAAATACCTACCGAACTTATACGCAAGACATGAGTGACGTATTAGAACAGAGACTGCGTATAGAAGCTGAGCTAAGAAAAGTGTTGGCAGATAATGAGTTATCGTTGTACTACCAGCCTAAACAAGACACGTTAACGGGTCTTGTTGTTGGTTCAGAAGCTTTGGTTCGTTGGGAGCATCATTTAAGAGGTATGGTGTCACCAGCTGAGTTTATACCGGTTGCTGAGGAGATGGGCTTGATCAAAGAAATTGGCCTATGGGTGTTGGATACAGCCTGTGCTACCGCTAAAAAATGGCAAACTGAGAGTGCTTACTATGGCACGGTAGCGGTTAACGTATCGGCGGTGCAAATGGCGGAAGAAAACTTTGTGACCTTGGTAAATACTTGTTTGAGTAAGTATGAGTTAGAGCCGAAGTATTTGGAGCTAGAAGTTACCGAAACGATGGTGTTAGAGAATGTTGATGCCATGTTAGGGAAATTGAATGAAATTAAAGAAATGGGTGTGAGTATTTCTATAGATGATTTTGGCACAGGCTATTCGTCGTTTAGTTATATAAAACAATTACCGGCAAATACCTTGAAATTAGATATGGAATTCATAAAAGAAATACCTGCGAATAAAGCAGATATGGCTGTTGTAGATGGTATGATTGTTCTCGCGCATAATTTAGGTATGAAAGTGGTTGCGGAGGGTGTTGAGTCGCAGGAACAGTACGACTTCTTAGCTGAACATAAGTGTGACCTGATTCAAGGTTATTTGATTAACAAACCATTACCTGAAGACGCGTTTATTGAAGAGTATGGTGAGGTATCTAAAGAAACTGAAAGTAACCATTAATATAACTAACTGATCGTTAATGATGGCGGGCCTGCAACGGGTCGGTTATCCTAACGGATTGTTTTTATTAGCGAGTGATTCGTGCATATTATTTACTTACATGGCTTTTGTAGTTCGGTGGCTTCATTTAAAGCGCAGTTAGTTAAAAACTATATTGAGCAACTTGATGAGGACTCTGTGTTCCTTTGCGATTTACCGCCTTCTCCTGTTCAAGCAATGTCAATCATTGAGTCGCATATCGCGAGCTTAGGCGACACTCCATGGGGGCTGGTTGGTAGTTCATTGGGTGGTTTTTATGCCACTTATTTGAGTGAGAAGTATAATAAAAAAGCAGTACTAATTAATCCAGCAGTAGATGCTCAGGTGCTACTACGGCATGTGTTAGGTAAGAATGAAAACTATCACACCGGTGAGGTTTTTGACTTTACTGAAGAGCATTTGAGCGAACTGGAAAAGCTGCACGTGCCGACACTGACCCATGCTGAAAACTTTCTTTTGTTAACGCAAACAGGGGATGAGGTTTTAGACTTTCAAAAAGGCGTGGATTATTACCAAGGCAGTCGGCAAGTAGTGATTGAGGGCGGTGATCACGGTTTTACCGATTACGCAAATTACTTAGATAAAACGTTCGATTTCCTATCGTCATAATCGATAGGTAGACACCAGAAAAAGTTGCTCTGAAACTCTTTAGTATAGGGTTGAGCTTCATTGAATTAGGATATAAAGCATGATTGAAGGCCATATAAAGAAAATGCTCAGCAAGCTATCAGAGCCTGTTGAGTATGCATTACCCATTGGTGATGAGTTGATTCAGTTAAACCCCTACTTGGGAAAAACCATTAAGTTAACCTATCAAGGTGAAATCAACTGCTTGCACTGTGGAAAGAAAACCAAGAAAAGTTATAGCCAGGGTTTTTGCTACCCCTGCATGACTAAATTAGCGCAATGCGATTTATGCATTATGAAACCTGAAACGTGCCACTATCATTTAGGTACGTGCCGAGAACCGAGCTGGGGTGAAGGGTTTTGCTTTCAAGACCATTTTGTTTACTTGGCTAATTCGTCTGGCCTAAAAGTGGGTATCACGCGCCACACACAAATACCTACCCGTTGGATAGATCAAGGTGCAACGCAAGCATTACCTATCTTTAAAGTCAAAACGCGCTTGCAATCAGGTCAAGTTGAAATGGCCATGAAAAAACATGTGTCGGATAAAACAGATTGGCGAAAAATGCTAAAAGGTCTTGCTGAGTCAAAAGACTTGCTTGAGGAAAGAGATCGGCTCATTGAAGCAGCGCAAAGTGAATTAAGCGCGATACAAGCAGCTAATAAAGACGGCGATATAACGTTTATTAAGGATGTTGAACCAGTAGACATTCACTATCCAGTTCTTGAGTACCCAACGAAAGTAAGTTCCTTTAATTTTGATAAGACACCTGAAATTGAAGGTGTGCTGATGGGTATAAAAGGGCAGTATCTGATATTTGATACAGGAGTATTAAATATACGCAAGTTCACTAGTTATAGGATTCAATTTGATGGATAGAGTAGAGGCGCCTAAAGTCGTCATCTTTTCACAGGGTGATGAAGTGATTACCGGGGCATTGGTGGATACCAATGCCGCTTTTTTAGCTGACCAGTGCCGTACTCTGGGTTTTGATGTTATCAGACATATTACCGTGGCTGATGATTTGGCAGAATTGGTGCAGGTACTTAAAGAAATCGATGCCATGGCTGACCTTTGTTTATGCACAGGTGGTTTAGGCCCCACACAAGATGATTTAACAACAGAAGCCTTTGCTAAAGCGTTTGATTTGGAGCTTGAGTTAGACGCGGAGGCATTAGAAATGATACGTGAGTTTTTTGCCACGCTAAATGTCCCAATGGCGGATGTTAATGCTAAGCAAGCGATGTTGCCGAAAAATTCAACGCGTATTGATAATCGCTGGGGAACTGCCCCCGGCTTTACATCACTAGGGCGTACTTGCCGTTTTTATTTTATGCCGGGTGTGCCCTATGAAATGAAGCAGATGATAGATAGCTTTTTGCTGGATGACTTACAGCGCGAGTTTGCAGTGGAGGCGCCACGGTTAATTACCTTTAGAAGCATGGGAATGGGTGAGTCAGATATTCAACAAGCAGTGAATGACTTAAGCATTGCCGATGATATACGCGTGAGCTTTAGGGCGGGGATGCCAGAAAATGAGTTGAAGCTACTGTTTCCTAAGCACTATAGCGAAGAAAACATTCGGCCCTACCTCGATGAGGTTAATAGCGCGTTACGTGGAAGTGTTTTTGCTGTAGATGGCCTAGATCAGTCAGTGAGTAATCTACCCGATTGCGTGGCTCAATTGATGAGCGAAAAGCACCAAACCTTAAGCCTGATTGAAACGATATCTCAAGGCGATATTGCTCGTCAGTGTCAGGCAGATTGGTTGCTTCAATCGTTGGTTTACCCACAGGTATCCGCTTTAACAATAGATTTTGACGCTGAACAGGAAGAGATCAGTGAAACACTGGTGGAGGCGGTGGCGGAAAAAAACCATAGCCGACACAAAGCCAGCTTAAGCCTTGTGCAAATGCATAAAAAAATTAACGATACTACGGTCGCTGTTTATACCGCAGTGGCTGACAATCAACGCTCAATCTCCAACAGCAAAGAGGTGTGGGGTAGAGCAGTACGGCAACAAACAGTCGCATCGGCGCTGGCCTTTAATTTACTAAGAAAGTTTCTGCAAGACGTATAAATATGCCATTACTTAAGTTTGAAAATGTGAGTGTCGCGTTCGGTTTAAAGCCGGTGTTAGATAAAGCAAGCCTACAAATAGACGAGCAAGAACGGGTGGGCTTAATTGGCCGTAATGGCGAGGGTAAATCGACCTTACTAAAAGTGTTAGCCGGTGAGGTGCTCGCTGATTCTGGTCAAGTATGGCGTCAAGCTGGTGTGGTTGTCGCCACACTTGAACAATCTCCTAAACTACCCGATGCGGCAACTGTTTATGAAGCCGTTGCGGACAGTTTGGGCGAGGTGGGCCATTTAATTGCCCGCTATCATGATATGTTGCTAGACCCAGAGGTGGATTTAGAGGCCTTAGGTCGCATACAACACCAGTTTGAAGCGCTAGATGGTTGGTCGTTACAGCAACGTGTAGACTCGGTATTAAGCCGTTTAAATTTACCAGCGGAGAAAAAAATAGATGAAATGTCCGGCGGCTGGAAGCGCCGAGTAGGGTTGGCGCGTGCCTTAGTGGTTGAACCCGATGTGCTATTGCTGGATGAGCCGACCAATCACCTCGATATGGAGACCATTGTTTGGCTGGAAAAACAACTGGCTACATTTCGTGGCGCAGTTGTTTGTATTACCCATGACCGTGTTTTCCTACAAAACATAGCCAAGCGGATTATAGAAATAGACCGTGGCCAATTAACCAGCTGGTCGTGTAGTTATGAGCAATACCTTGAACGAAAAGCAGCTGCGCTGGAAGCAGAGGCAAAAACAAATGCAGAGTTTGATAAAAAATTAGCACGTGAAGAGGTTTGGATTAGGCAAGGTATTAAGGCCAGAAGAACTCGAAATGAAGGCCGAGTTCGCGCCTTAAAACAACTACGCAGGGAACGAGCTGATCGTAGGAACTTAGCCGGGCCGGCAAAGCTTGAGGTAGAAACAGGCGAGAAGTCAGGCAAGTTAGTTATAGAGGCGACAGATATCTCAGTTGCTTACGATGGGCGGAAAATGGTCGATAACTTTTCTTGCCGGCTAATGCGTGGTGACCGAATCGGCCTAGTGGGGCCAAACGGTATTGGCAAAAGCACATTAATTAAAGCTTTGTTGCAGGAAATTGAATTAGACTCAGGCCAGGTTAAACATGGAACGAAATTAAAAGTCGCGTACTTTGATCAGCACCGAGATATATTAGACTTAGAAAAAACAGTGATTGATCTGGTATCAGATGGTCGTGAAAGTATCACCATTAATGGGCGTGATAGACATATTATTAGTTATCTAGGTGATTTCTTATTTGCCCCAGAAAGAGCAAGATCACCTGCAAAAGTCTTATCAGGTGGGGAGCGCAATAGAATTTTATTGGCAAAGCTATTTAGCCAACCAGCGAATTTTATTGTGATGGATGAGCCAACTAACGACCTTGATGTTGAAACACTAGAACTTCTGGAAGAGCTTTTGGTTGACTACGATGGAACATTATTACTGGTGAGTCATGATCGTAAGTTTTTAGAAAATGTGGTGACTAACTTTTGGTTTTTTGAAGGTGATGGCATTATTACCGACTATGTTGGGGAATTACCTAACTGGGCGAAAATTATTAAAGACAGTAGTTCAGTAGAGCCAGCTGAAAAAGTCATTAGCGAAAGCAAGCAGCCAGCTAAGAGTAATAAAAAACCAAAGTTAAGCTTTAAAATTCAAAAAGAACTGGATGAGCTACCCAAGCAAATTGAAGAGCTTGAAACGGCACTAGCAAGCCTGCAAGCATTAACCAGTACAGCAGAGTTTCATACAGCAGATCGAGAAGAAATAAAAACCAAAATGAATGAACTGTCATCTATAGATGAGCAGTTACAAGCCAAGTACCAGCGTTGGGATGAATTGGAATCACAGTTGTAATAAATAAATCAACGGGCTGAATTAACTGATATAATTTACCGCCCAAAAACGCAGGCTACCCGCGTTTTGTAGATTGATCTTGGAGAGATGTCAGAGTGGCCGAATGAGCACGCTTGGAAAGCGTGTGTACCGCAAGGTACCGAGGGTTCGAATCCCTCTCTCTCCACCATTCAGCTTAATGTTAACAATCTTAACACTTACCAAATATAGCGCCTACCGAGTCTTAATTGACTTTAAACCGCAAAACAATGAGCTGAAAAGCCGAATATATTTGTTTAGCGCCTGTTATTCTTCGGCCACTACTGCCATTAATGAATTTGCTTCGTTAATAGCTACTATTGCTATGTGTAAAGCCACTAGCTAAGTCAGTTGTTACATAGGCTCCGGTTTAAGCTCTTTTTCATACGAAAAGATGCACAATTAGTGGTGCAAAGCTAGCTAGCATGAAAGGCCCAGTTAACTCGCTTTTTGAAGGCGGTCGAATTGGTTCATGGTTAAGGCATAGAGCCATAAAATGGCTACCATGGTTACCCCATAGATGGATGGCACCATGGCAACATCGGTGTTATTGAGTAAAAAAGGACTGATTGCAATGGTGACACCGAGCATCGCATTTTGTGCGCCAACTTCAATGGATAAGGTTCTTGTTTGGCGTTTTTCAAGCTTTGAGAGCTTAGCGATGAAGTATCCTAATGAAATTGAGAGGAGATTCAAGCAAACCGTTAATAAGCCGACCTGCACGAAGTGTTGAAACCAAGTGCCGCCATTTTGCATGAAAATACCCATAATGAGGAAGGGTAAGAAAACACTGCAGCCTCTTCGGACCCATTGCTTAGAGGCGGCTGCAAAACGGGGTGCATACTGTAAAACTAACATGCCAAGACTCACCGGAATAACAGTGATTAGCATGATTTGGCTAGCCGTTTTAAGGAAAGGTAAGCTGAGATGAATAGTTTCATCATTGAAGTAGATCATACTCAGATTAAGAACAACCGGTAGCGTAAAGACGGTGATCAAGCTTGAAATACTGGTCATGGTGACTGATAAAGCGAGGTCCCCACGCGCAATAAGGGTAAACATATTAGACAATACGCCACCAGGGCAGAGCGTTAATAGCATAATGCCAATGGCTATTGCACCACTTAAGTTCAACACATAACAAAGCAGAAAGCCAAGTAGCGGCAACATGATTAATTGGCCCACTAAACCGGCTAATGCGGCCTTTGGAATCGTAAATACTCGGCTAAAATCTTGGATAGTAAGCCCAAGACCCATGCCAAACATCAGTAAAGTTAAGAGAATAGTAACAAGGTAGCTGATCATAATATTTTTATAGTTATTTTGTATTAAGCGTAATGTTGTACCTCAGTTTTTTAACCTAAACAAGCAATCATTTTAAAAGTGCTCGTGAAGAAAGCCGGGTTTTGCGGATGTAATATTTTTATTGGCATGATTCCAAGGCTTGAAAATATTTCACAAGGCCCCATATAAGATTTTGTAGATAAACTTGATGGATAAAAGGTAATTTTAATGACTGAAACAATAGAAAAGAATGAGAAGCAAACACTAGGCTTTGAGGCAGAAACTAAACAAGTTTTAGACTTGGTGATTCATTCGCTTTATAGCAATAAAGAGATTTTTTTACGCGAGCTAGTTTCAAATGCATCTGACGCGGCGGATAAGTTACGTTTTGCAGCACTGTCAGATGAAAGCTTGTATGAAGCTGATGGCGAACTGAAAGTTCGTTTAGCGGTTGATAAAGAAGCGCGTACGTTGACGATTTCTGATAACGGCATTGGTATGACGGTGGATGAGGTTAAGAAAAATATCGGTACGATTGCTCATTCGGGGACTAAAAAGTTTTTTGAATCGTTAACCGGTGATGAAAGTAAAGATAGTCAGATGATTGGTCAATTTGGTGTCGGCTTTTACTCAGGTTTTATCGTTGCTGATAAAGTTACCGTGATAACACGAAAAGCAGGCGAGGATAAAGCCACCGGTGTTAAGTGGGAGTCTTCAGGTGAAGGTGAATACACCATTGAAACAACTGAAAAAGAAGCGCGTGGTACGGATGTAATTTTGCACCTAAAAGAAGGTGAAGACGAGTTTTTAGAAAGCTACCGTTTGCAATCAATTGTTCATAAGTTTTCTGAGCATCTAGATATTCCTATTGTGATGAAAAATGAGAGTAAGGATGAAGAAAAAGAAGATGAACCCGATGATATTACCGTTAATAGCGCAACAGCATTGTGGACAAAGGCCAAGAGTGAGTTAAAAGAAGAGGATTACCACGAATTCTATAAGCAAACGCTGCATGATTACCAAGACCCCTTGGCTTATACGCATAGTAAAGTGGAAGGGACCAACGAATACACATTATTACTCTACGTGCCGTCTAAGGCACCGTTTGATATGTGGGATAGAGAAGCGACCAGTGGCGTTAAACTGTACGTTAAGCGAACCTTTATTATGGAAGGTGGCGAATTAATGCCGCGTTACTTACGTTTCGTAAAAGGAATTATTGATTCCGATAGTTTGCCTTTGAACGTATCACGTGAATTATTACAGCAAAGTAAGCAGATTGATTTGTTGAAAGCAGGGGCGGTTAAAAAGGTCTTGTCGTTGATTGAAGGCTTATCAAAAAAACACCCTGAAAAATTTGACATATTCTGGGCTGAGTTTGGTTCAGTGCTAAAAGAAGGTCCAATCGAAGATACAAAAAACAAAGATCAAATTGCTAAATTGTTGCGTTTTGCATCAACAAAAACAGATGGTAAGCAAACGCTAACCTTGCCTTCTTATATTGAAAATATGCAAGAAGGGCAAAGTAAAATTTATTACCTAACCGGTAGTGCATACGCGACAGTTAAAAATAGCCCGCACCTTGAAGTCTTTAAAAAGAAAGGTATTGAAGTGTTGTTATTAACCGACCATGTTGATGAATGGTTAGTGCAACATATGCCTGAATTTGATGGTAAAACCTTACAGTCTGTGGCCAAAGGCGATCTTGATTTGGGCGAGGTTAATAAAGACGATGCGACTGATGAGACAACTGACGATAAAAAGGATGATGAAGCATTAAACAGCATTTTAGAACAAATTAAGACGACCTTAGATGGAAAAGTTAAAGATGTGCGGGTGAGTTCACGATTAACCGATTCCCCTGCCTGTTTAGTAGCAGATGAGCATGAAATGGGCGCGCATATGGAGCGTATTATGAAAGCGGCAGGGCAAGATATGCCAGCTAGTTTGCCGACCTTTGAAATCAATGCCGACCATGCACTTATTCAACGTTTAAAAGAAGAAACCGATGATGAGCGGTTTGCTGACCTTTCAAACCTATTATTTGAGCAAGCGTTATTAAGTGAAGGTGGGCAGTTAGAAGACCCTGCAACATTTGTTCAGCGCTTGAATAAACTATTGCAATCTTTGCTATAACTTATAGGGCTGTTAGCGCCGATTAAGTGAAAAAAAGAAGGCGGCCCAAGTGGCCGCCTTTGAGTATGTGAGAATAGAATCTCACCAGGGAGGAACAATATTAAAACCTTAAATATAGGTTGAGCCCAGGGTTGTAATAATTAAGGCGGTTTAGTGTATTGTTAAGTCGCTGAGCTCTGTAGTAATCGTTCGAATGCCTAGCCCGGTAGTTAGTATAGTTATAATATTTTTGCTGGTATTTATTATGGCCGTAGTGTTTGGGGTGGTAGTTGTTGCTTGAATAACGGTGGCGATAGCGATCATACTGTTGCTGCTTGTAATGCTGTTTATTCAAGTGCTTTTTCGCGTGCCAATTTTGTTGGTGCCGATCGTGTTTATTGTCTTGCTGGCGTGAAAAACCACTGTAATGCTTAGTATTATTTGAATGATCAGAGTGTCTTCTGTCCGCTAAAGAGGCGGTGCTAATAATTAGCAAAGAACAAAAAATAAATATTGAGAATGCGTTTAGTGTTTTCATCATCTTATCCTTAACTGCAATAGCAGTTCTGTTAATGTGCAGTTAAAGGATAAGACTTAGCGATGAATTGAAACTGAATGAATTGAACGTTATTTGAAGGCAGGTGCTTGAGTTTTAAGGTAGCTGAACAGGAGTGCTCGGTTGCCAGTTATCCGCTTTATGTTCAGCAACAACGGTTGTATAAACACCGCCTCGAACATTAAATTCAGCCGATAGGCGCATAAAGCGTGGCTCGCAAGCGGCTACTAAGTCGGCCAATATTGAGTTGGTGACGGCTTCATGGAACGCACCTTTATCTCGATAAGACCAAACATAAAGCTTGAATGATTTAAGTTCGATACAGCTTTCATTCGGTACATATTCAAGAGTAAGTGTCGCAAAATCAGGCTGCCCTGTTTTTGGGCATAAGCATGTGAACTCCGGCGTATCGATACGAATGGTGTAGTCACGGTCAGTGTTTGGGTTAGGGAATGTTTCTAAGTCAGTGTTGGGTTGTGTGCTCATTAAAATATCGTCGATGTTGTCTTAAAAAAATCATTTTACAATGAATATAAAAAGAACGGGGTTAAAGACGCTTTTTAACGGATAAATTAGCCAGTATTCTTTGTGAAAAAAGCACAATCCTGTATCGTTAGCCGATGCGTTTGGAAAAAATAAAACTATCCGGTTTTAAATCATTTGTTGACCCAACGACGATTCCTTTTTCAAGTGATTTAGTCGGTATTGTTGGGCCAAATGGTTGTGGTAAATCGAATGTTATTGATGCCGTCAGGTGGGTATTGGGTGAAAGCTCAGCCAAGCATTTGCGCGGAGACCAAATGGCAGATGTTATTTTTAATGGTTCTATAACGCGTAAACCAGTCGGGCAGGCATTTGTTGAGCTTATTTTTGATAATAGCGATGCAACCATTACTGGCGAGTTTGCAAGCTATCGCCAAATTTCATTGAAACGACAAGTGAACCGAGAAGGTCAATCAGTTTATTTTTTAAACGGTTCGCGTTGTCGTCGTAAAGACATTACCGACTTATTCCTAGGGACTGGGCTTGGGCCGCGCAGTTATGCCATTATTGAGCAAGGAACGATTTCTCGTTTAGTGGAGGCTAAGCCAGATGAGCTTCGAGTGTTTCTTGAAGAAGCGGCCGGTATATCGAAATATAAAGAACGTCGCCGCGATACGGAAAACCGAATGCGACGTACGCGAGAAAACTTAGAGCGTATTGCTGATTTATGTGAAGAAATTGATAAGCAATGTCGTCACCTAAAGCGTCAAGCGAGTACCGCAAGAAGATATAAAGAACTGAAATCAGAAGAGCGTCAACTTAAGGTGGAGTTATTGGCGTTGCGCTGGCAGGGCTTGCATGAGCACGATGAGCATCAGCAACAAATCATCACGCAACTAGAAACGAAAGTAGAAGCAACATTGGCTGCTCAACGAGAGCTTGAAAAAAATATAGAGACGCAGCGTGAGCAGCATAATGTTCAACGTGAAAATTTAGCGGCGGTACAAGCAGAATTTTATGCCATTGGGTCGGATATCGCCAAGCTAGAGCAAGCCATACAACACCAGCAAGGTTTAAAACAACAGCAACAAGATGATTTGGCGCGCTTTAATACGCAGCTTGAGCAGTCGCAACAAGAACTGGCCGACAGTGAAGGGGAAATAGCGGAAACCAATAAGCAGATTCAGGCGACTGAGAGTGCGCTGCTAGAGGCAAAGCAGCATGAGGAAACAATAGCTGAATCATTAGTTGGCCATGAGCAAGCGATGAGCGATTGGCAGAAGGCTTGGGATGAGTTTACCGATCAAGTGGCTGAGCCGAAAAGAAAGATAGATGTTGAAAAAACAAAAATAGCTCAATTAGATCGACAACTGATGCAATCAGCGCAACGTCTTACGGCAACACAAAGCGAGCAAAATAAACTGCAAAAAGTACTAGAGGACGGTGATTTAACTGGCTTGCAGGAGCAGCACGATTCCTTGAATACAAAATATTTAAAAGAGCAAACATTGTTGCAAGAAAATCAGCACAATACATCCGCTCTACGAACCTTAATGAATGATGAAAGTGATGCTTTAGCTGAGTTGCGAGAAGACTCCTCGCGCGTCGCGGGCCGGCTAGAATCTATTATGGTATTGCAGCAATCTAATTTAAGCGACTCCCAACAATCTATTGACCGATGGTTAGCTGATAGGGGATTGGAAAAAGCGCCTAAGTTAATTGAGAAAATCGATGTGCTTGCGGGTTGGGAAAAAGCCATAGAAACGGCCTTGGGTAAAAGGTTGCAGGCTGTTTGCGTTAGCGATATGGATGCAGTGTTAACGGTCAACCTAAAACCTCCTGTGGGTGAGTTAACATTGTTTAACATTGCAGAAGCGCCAAAAAAAGCCGTTAAAAAAACATCGCTAGCCAGTTTAATTAGCTCTGAGTTAGCGCCAATGGTATTGCTTGAAAACATCCACTTTGCTGAAACGATTGATCAAGCAAAAATATTGTTAAGATCACTTGAGCCTTATGAGTCTGTGATGACCAAAGAAGGGGTTTGGTTAACGACCGATAGCGTTAGTTTTGTAGATAAAGAGAACGAAAACAGCGCCTTGGTGCTTGAGAAAGAAAAAAAATCTCTTACTAAACGATTGCAAAAGCTGTCAGAAAAAATTACACAAAAAGAGGCGGCATTAGTGAATTCGCGTGCTGAACTGGCTGAGCTGGAAAATGTCGGTCGTAACTTGCGTCAACAGGAAACTAACGCGGTTCAACAGGTGTCGAAGCTAGCGATGCAAATTAATGATAAAAAGTCAGCGCTTGAGTCAGCGCAGCAACGCTTACAACAAGTGGCCGCCGATGCTGAACAAATAACGCAGAACAAACATGAAGATGAACAGAGTTTGCTAAACAGCAAGCAAGCGCTTGAGCGAGCCACTGAGCAGGCTGCGCAAATAGAATTGCAGAGAAATCAGTTGCAAGAAGAGCGCACGACAACACAATCAACACTTGATGGGGCTAGACGAGAGCTTCAGCGCTGCCGTGAGTTGACGCATCGTTTGGTGTTAAAAATAGAATCTTTACGTTCATCCCAAGCGCTGATTAACCAAAAATTACAAACGGTTAAAGAACGCATGGCGCAGGCGACTGATAAAGTGGTTGATTTGAAAACGCAACTAACTATGAGTAATGAGCCGTTAGATGGGCAGAGGTTAGCGTTGGAAGGTTTGTTAAAAAAGCGCGTGGCTATTGAAGATCGGCTGGTCAGCATGCGCTCATCTACTGAGTCAATCGATCAGCGGATTAGGCAATTGGAAACAGCCCGGCATGATGCTGAACAGAAAGTGCAGCAGGCTAGAGAAAATGCGTCTGCTGCCAAGGTGAATCATCAAGAGGTATTGGTGCGTAAACAGACGTTGGTGGAGCAACTGCAAGAGTCTGATATTGAGTTGCCGGACACTTTAGGCAATATGTCGGAAAATGCAAACGAGCCAGAATGGCAAAATAATGTGCTGGTATTGGCTGAGAAAATAAACAAACTGGGTTTGATTAACCTCACCGCGATAGAAGAGTATGAGGCGCAATCAGAAAGAAAGCAGTACCTAGATAAGCAACAACTCGATTTAACCGACTCGTTAAGAATATTAGAGTCTGCCATTGATAAAATTGATAAAGAAAGCAGAGCGCTATTTAAGCAGACCTTTGATAAAGTAAATGCGGGTTTTGAACAACGGTTTCCTAAGTTATTTGGTGGTGGGCACGCCTATTTGCAGCAAACAGGTGAAGATTTACTGGAAACTGGTGTTACCGTAATGGCGAGGCCGCCAGGTAAGCGTAACAGTTCAATTCATTTGTTATCGGGTGGTGAAAAGGCATTAACAGCCGTTGCGCTGGTTTTCTCAATTTTTGATTTAAACCCATCGCCTTTTTGTATGCTAGATGAAGTGGATGCACCGTTAGATGAAGCAAATGTTGAGCGTTTTAGTGATTTGGTAAAAGAGATGTCGGATAATGTTCAGATGATTTTGATTACCCATAATAAAACGACCATGGAAATGGCTAATCAACTGGCAGGCGTTACGATGAAAGAGCCAGGTGTTTCAAGATTAGTCACTGTGGATTTAGAAGAAGCCGCTAAAATGGCGGCCAGTTAAACGTAGCTAACATTATTTTAAGGATAGGAAATGGAAGAGAACTCGTTAAGGTTAATATTGCTGTTAGTTGGTGTTGTCATACTGGCGGGTATATATTTCTATGATGTACTGCAAAAGAAAAAAGCGAATGAGGCAGAAGAGTTTAACGTGCCTAATCATGATGAACGAGTAGAACCTGTGATGAGTGGTGAGCCCACTTTTTCAGCAGTGTTTGAGAGTCAGGAAGTAGTTAACTCAGTAGAAAACCCTGTCGAGCTGGATGAGCCGGAGGTGTTGAGTACCGAGAATTCTATGCCTGAGGAAGTGCAAGAGGATATTCCTGTGGCTGTTCAATCTCCTGTGATTCAGCTAGCCGTCTTGTCGAGAGAGGGTAGTGCTTTTTTAGGTGCAACGTTGCTGGATGCATTTGCTCAGGTCAATTTAGAGTTTGGCGATATGGGTATTTTTCATCGTTATGAACGGCAAGATGATGCTGAGATTCAGCAGTTTCATGTGGCAAATATATTAGAGCCGGGAACTTTTCCTGTTGGCAGTATGGCAGATTTTGAGTCAACAGGGATTGTGTTATTTTTTCAGGCAAATGACGCAGTTAATCCAGAAGAAGCGTTTGAAGATATGCTAGAAGTGGCGCGTCAATTAAGCCAGCGTCTTGATGCGAGACTGGTCGACGGCGAGATGAATGAGTTGATGCCCGAGAAGATTACCCATATTCAGGCTCAATTGGTGGCAATTAATCCCTGATGATGCGAGACAATGATGTGAAAAAGCGTATTCAGCAATTACGTGAAGATATTAACCGACATAACCAGAGTTATTATCAATACGATGCGCCACAAATTCCTGATGCTGATTATGACGCATTAATGCGTGAGCTTCAGGCGCTGGAGGCTGAAAACCCATCATTAATCAGTGAAGACTCGCCAACTCAGCGAGTGGGTTCGGCACCGCTTGATTCGTTTCAGCAAGTGCAGCACGACGTGCCGATGCTGTCGTTAGATAATGCATTTGATGATGACGAATTTGAAGCCTTTGATAAACGTGTGCGAGACAGAGTAGCGCTAGCTAATAAAGTTGAATACCTCGTAGAGCCAAAGCTTGATGGGTTGGCTATTTCGCTTTTATACACCGATGGAATTTTCGTGCGTGCAGCAACTAGAGGCGATGGCAAAACAGGCGAAAACGTGACTGAAAATGTTAAAACGATCAGTGCCATACCGTTAAGGTTAAAAGGTGATAATCTGCCAAAAACCATCGAGGTGAGAGGTGAAGTGTTTATGCCTTTGTCTGGCTTTGAAAGGCTTAACCGTGATGCTGTTCGCCTGTCTGAAAAACCATTTGCAAACCCTAGAAATGCAGCAGCAGGCAGTTTGAGGCAGTTAGATTCCAAAGTAACCGCAAAGCGCCCCTTGGCTTTTTATGCCTATGGGATTGGTGTGCTAGAGGCGTTTCAAATGCCTAAAACACAACACGATTTGTTTGAGTTGCTGGCTGGTTGGGGTATTCCTATTTGTGACCAAGTATCAGTTGCAACGGGTGTAGAGGCGTGTCATCAGGCATATCAGCGGTTGGCGGAAAAGCGAGCGATGCTGCCTTATGAAATTGATGGAGTCGTGTATAAAGTGAATGACCTCGCGTTACAACAGTCGATTGGCTTTGTTTCAAGAGCGCCTCGCTGGGCGATTGCACGTAAATTCCCGGCACAGGAGAGAATGACCGAGGTGATGGGAATTGATGTTCAAGTGGGTCGAACCGGCGCTATTACCCCAGTAGCCCGGTTAGTACCTGTTTTTGTAGGCGGCGTAACGGTAACGAATGTGACCCTGCATAATGAAGGTGAATTGCGCCGAAAAGACGTGCGTGTGGGGGATACCGTTATTGTTAGGCGAGCGGGGGATGTTATTCCGGAAATAGTGTCAGTAGTGCTTGAGAAAAGAAAAAGCAATGCGCCGATATTTGATATGCCGACAGAATGTCCAGTTTGTGGCTCGGCTATTGAGCGCATAGAGGGTGAAGCCGTTGCGCGTTGCCCAGCGGGTTTGTTTTGCCAAGCGCAGGTTAAAGAATCGATAAAACATTTTGCCTCTCGTAAAGCGATGGATGTAGATGGCTTGGGCGATAAAATTGTCGAGCAATTAGTGGCTGAAGGTTTGGTTAAAACGCCAGCGGATCTATATGGCTTGAAACAACAGCAATTATGCGCTTTAGATCGAATGGCTGAAAAGTCAGCGAGTAATTTAATAGCGGCGTTGGAAAAGAGCAAAACAACAACCTTGGCAAAGTTTTTATATGCCTTGGGTATTCGTGAAGTGGGTGAGGTGACAGCCAATAGTTTGGCCAACCACTTTGGCCAATTAGAGGCTTTGCAGCAAGCGACGACTGAGTCACTAGAGAAAGTGCCTGATGTAGGGCCCATTGTCGCACAACATGTTGTTTCCTTTTTTGAATTAGCGCATAACCGTGAAGTGGTGTCGTCTTTGCAGAATTTAGGGGTGCATTGGCCCGACGTTAGTTGTGTTTCCGAGTCTGATCAAGCGTTGGCTGGGAAGGTGTTTGTGTTGACGGGAACGTTATCCGTAATGGGGCGTATTGAAGCTAAAGAGGCTTTGCAGTCCCTAGGTGCAAAGGTGACAGGTAGTGTATCTAAAAAAACTGATTATGTTGTTGCTGGTGAAGAGGCTGGGTCAAAGTTAAAAAAAGCTGAGTCATTAGGGGTGACGGTTCTATCTGAAGAGGATTTTATTGAGTTGATAGGCGAGCAACAGGGAGCGTTACAATCAGTATAAACGACGATTTAGAAACGCAGGTCTGTATGCTGCAAAGTCATCTGGATGGCATGATTTTGCGTGTCAAAAAAAATGAGGAGATGTTTAAGCGCTTCCAAGAGTTGGATATGCGTTTATTATCTCTTAACTCGTTAAGGGAGTTAGTCGAGCATATTTATACAGATGCTCAGCTGGTGTTTAACCTTGAGTCTTTGTCGTTGGTGTTGGCGGATGAGAAAAGTGAAATCAAACAGTTTTTAACCGAAGATGGCTTTAGGTTTGATGAATATCAAAGCGTCATTGTGCTATCGCAGACGGCTGTGTTTAAGGATAAGTTGGGCCTCTCTCAACGTATTGTGTTGGGCGATGCCGAGAAGGTGCTGCCAAAAGAATTTTGGCCTGATAACACCAGTAGACCTAAAACAGTCGCGATTATTCCCTTATTAAGGCGTGGCGTTTACCTTGGTTGCATGGTGTTTGGAAGTGATGAGGTCGATCGCTTTCAAGCGGAGATGGCAACCTACTTTTTGGATCGCTTGGGTAAGGTGCTCAGTGTTTGTATGGAAAACACATTGAATTATGAGCAGCTGAGGCGAAACAGTTTATTTGACACCTTAACAGGGGTTAATAACCGCCGGTTTTTTGAACAACGTATGGATGAAGAAATTTTGCGTTCGCTGAGAACGGGGGACAGTTTGTCTTGTTTGTTTATTGATATCGATTTTTTTAAGAAGGTTAACGATAATTATGGTCACCAAGTCGGTGATATAGCGTTGCGACATGTGGCAGAGCAATTGCGAAGCCAATTAAGAAGCAATGATATTTTAGCGCGATACGGGGGGGAAGAATTTATTGTTGTGCTACCCACGGCATCTGAAAAAAAAGGTATAGAAGTGGCTGATAGGATGCGCGAAGCCATTGCAAAGACACCGTTGAGCCTTACCAGTGGCGAGGTGTTAAATTTAACGGTTTCGATGGGTGTTTCAACATTTGTAGTAAATGAACCGGGCGTATCAAAAGCCCTAGGCCGATCGGTGTTGATTGAAGTGGCTGATAAAGCACTGTATGCAGCAAAGAAATCGGGTAGAAACTGTGTGGTCAGTGGCGGTGAGTTGGTGGCTATTTCAGGCGCTAAAAGCCAGTCATCTTAGAGCGTATACAGTTCAACCAATTATTGTCTTTTTTAGGGTTTCCTTATCTAGTCTCTGTTTAAGCTCAATAGAATGGCTATTGCTCAACAAGATTGTTTTTCAAGGCCAAACAAAATTATCAAGCAAGCCGGTTTTCGGGTATAATTTCAGCTTTATTTTTCATAAATTTGTTGGCAATAAAAAGACCGTGTTAAGACGGGGTATTTATTGTTTTCTTAATGTTTTTATTGAATTATTTGGCGTCTGAGGAGATACCGCTACATGTCTAAGCTCGTAAAAGAAACCATCCCTGTCAATATTGAAGACGAAATGCGTCAGTCATACTTAGACTACGCGATGAGTGTTATTGTTGGTCGAGCCTTGCCAGATGTGCGTGATGGCTTGAAGCCAGTGCATCGTAGAGTATTATTTGCAATGAATGTGTTGGGTAATGACTGGAATAAGCCCTATAAAAAGTCTGCACGTATTGTTGGTGATGTGATTGGTAAATATCACCCGCATGGTGATACCGCTGTTTATGACACCATCGTTCGTATGGCGCAACCTTTTTCAATGCGCCACATGTTGGTGGACGGGCAAGGTAACTTTGGCTCGGTGGATGGTGATTCGGCCGCTGCGATGCGTTATACCGAAATCAGGATGTCTAAGCTGTCACATGAAATGCTGGCGGACCTAGATAAAGAAACGGTCGACTTTACTGCTAACTATGATGAGTCTGAGTATGAGCCCAGTGTTCTGCCAGCGCGTGTGCCTTTATTATTGGTGAATGGCTCATCAGGTATCGCGGTGGGCATGGCGACGAACATTCCCCCTCATAACCTAGCTGAAGTAACATCGGCATGTTTATTATTAATTGATAATCCAGAAGCGACAATAGATCAACTGATGGAGTGTATACCTGGGCCTGACTTTCCAACAGCCGGTATTATTAATGGAGCAAGCGGTATACGCGAGGCGTATGAAACCGGGCGAGGTAAAATTTATTTGCGTGCGAGGTATCACGTAGAAGGTGAGGAAAGTTCAAATAGCAAGCTGTCAATTGTAGTAACTGAATTGCCGTATCAAGTGAATAAAGCGCGCTTGATGGAAAAAATTGCTCACCTTGTTAAAGATGGGAAAATAGAAGGTATTTCCGGCCTACGTGACGAGTCTGATAAGGATGGTATGCGCATGGTGATTGAGCTGAAACGTGGTGAAGTGCCTGAAGTCGTTATTAATAACTTGTACCAGCATACGCAGCTACAAAATGTTTTTGGTATCAATATGGTGGCCTTAATTGATGGCCGACCTAAGTGCCTGAATCTTAAGCAAATACTGAATGCTTTTATTGATCACCGAAGAGAAGTAGTGGTGCGTAGAACGATTTACGATTTACGTAAAGCCCGTGAACGTGCGCATACTTTAGAAGGTTTGGCAGTTGCTTTGTCGAATATTGATGAAATGATCGCGATGATAAAAGCAGCGAAGACCCCTGCTGAAGCGAAAGTCAGTTTGCTAGCGGCATCATGGCAGCCGGGATTGGTATCTGAATTATTATCTAAAGCCGACTCGAGTCGCTCTCGTCCAGATAAGTTAGAACATCAGCATGGCTTGGTGGATGGCTCTTATCATCTATCACCTGCTCAGGCACAAGCTATTTTAGAGCTGCGTTTGCATCGTTTGACTGGTCTTGAACAAGATAAGATTCTACAAGAGTATAAAGATCTTCTAATCGTAATCGATGATTTGCTTGATATTCTGGCGAATAGAGTGCGTTTGATGTCTGTTATCAGTGATGAATTGAAAAAACTGATTGAAGAGTATCAAGAAGACCGTAGAACGGAAATTGTTGACAGGTTCTTGAATTTAACCGCTGAAGATTTGATTACCGAAGAAGATATGGTAGTCACTTTATCGCATGAAGGTTATGTAAAATCACAACCGCTGACCTCCTATACAGCACAGCGTAGAGGTGGAAAGGGTAAGACGGCGGCGAATACCAAGAACGAGGACTTTATTGATAAGTTGTTTATTGCGAACACGCATGACACCGTTTTGTGTTTCTCCAGTAAAGGTAAGGTGTATTGGTTGCGTGTATTTAATTTACCAGTGGCGAGCAGAGTGGCAAGGGGTAAACCTATCGTCAACCTCTTGCCGTTGGAAAGTGATGAGCGAATTAATGCCATTTTGCCTATTCGAGAGTTTAATGAAGATGAGTTTATCTTCATGGCGACCGAGTCGGGAACCGTGAAAAAGACCCTGATCAAAGAGTTTGAAAAACCCCGAGCAAACGGCAAAATAGCGATCGATTTGCGTGATGATGATACCCTTGTGGGTGTGGCTGTCACCGATGGTGAAAAGGACGTCATGCTGTTTGCGAGCTCAGGCAAAGTGGCAAGCTTTAAAGAAGCCGATGTTAGGGTGATGGGTCGAACAGCGACGGGTGTACGTGGAATGCGCTTGAAAGAGGAAGAGCGAATCATCTCGTTAATTATCTCAGAACCAGGCACCGTTTTAACACTCACTGAAAATGGCTATGGTAAACGTACACAGATTGAAGAGTACCCGATTCATAAGCGCGGTGGTCAAGGCGTTATTGCTATGCAAACTAGCGAGCGTAATGGTGGGCTAGTGGGCGCAGTGTTAGTGGATGATACTGACGAGCTTATGTTGATAACCGATGGCGGTACGCTTGTTAGAACGCATACCAACGAAATTTCTATTTTGGGTAGAAATACACAAGGTGTACGTGTGATTCGACCAGGTAAGAATGAAAAAGTTATTGGCTTAGATCGTATAGCGCGTTTAGAAGATGAGCATATAGATGAAGAAGGTGAAGATGAAGACGCTTCACCAGCCGAAGAAATCACAGATTAATTGTTTTAAGGAGATTTAAATGTCCCGCGTTTATAATTTTAGTGCCGGCCCAGCAGCTGTGCCGTTAGAAGTATTAGAAAAAGCACAAGCTGAAATGCTTGATTGGAATGGCTCAGGCATGTCAGTCATGGAAATGAGTCACCGAGGTAAAGAGTTTATTTCCATTGCAGAAAAAGCGGAAACTGATGTAAGGGAGCTGATGAATATACCAGCTAATTACAAAGTGCTTTTTCTACAAGGCGGTGCAACAACACAGTTTTCAATGGTGCCGATGAATTTATTGCGTGGTAATGATAAAGCCTGCTACGTCAATACAGGTGCTTGGGCTAAAAAAGCAATTAAAGAAGCCAAAATACATTGTCATGTACAAGTATCAGCAAGCTCAGAAGATGATAATTTTACCTCTATACCTGCTGTAGAAAGTTGGAATATAGATCAAGATGCGGCTTATTTACATTACACCAGCAACGAAACGATTGGTGGGGTTGAGTTTCAGACAACGCCGGAAGTGGGTGGAATAGATTTAGTGGCAGATATGTCATCAAATATTTTATCCAGAGCAGTTGATGTTAGTAAGTATGGTGTAATTTATGCGGGTGGCCAAAAAAATATGGGGCCATCAGGTATTGCACTAACAATTGTTCGTGAAGACTTGATTGGTCATGCGCAAGCAGGCTCACCTTCAATGATGGATTATAAAAACCATGCAGATGCCGACTCAATGTTTAATACGCCAGCAACCTATAGCTGGTACTTGATGGGCTTGGTTTTTGAGTGGATTAAAGAAAATGGTGGTGTCTCTGCAATTGAAGCGCGCAATATCCGTAAGGCGGAAAAATTATACGCCGCCATTGATGGGTCAGACTTTTATGCAAACCCTGTTGAGCTGGCTTCACGTTCTCGAATGAATATTCCATTTACCTTGGCAAACTCAGAACTAGATGCGCTGTTTTTAAGTGAGGCAAAGTCAGCTGGTTTGGTTACCTTAAAAGGGCACCGTTCAGTCGGCGGAATGAGAGCGAGTATTTATAATGCGATGCCAGAAGAAGGTGTAGATGCCTTGATCAGTATGATGGCAGAGTTTGAAAGAACTAAAGCGTAGATAAACAATTAATTAGTGATAGGTTAACGAACATGTATAAAATACAAACATTGAATAATATTTCGGTTAAAGGTCTCGAGAAGTTTCCACGAGACACCTATGAAGTAGCTTCAGAAATGAAAAATCCGGACGCTTATATGCTTCGTTCTTTAAAGCTACATGATATGGATATTCCTAGCAGTGTAGTGGCGGTTGGCCGTGCTGGAGCGGGTGTTAACAATATCCCCATTGAAAAAATGAGCGCCCTTGGTATACCCGTTTTTAATGCGCCTGGTGCGAATGCAAATGCGGTTAAAGAATTGGTACTAACTGGCATGTTATTAGGCTGTCGTAATATCTGCCAAGCTTGGGAATGTGCTAAAAACCTTGAAGGTGACGATGAGTCAATCAGTAAAGAAGTAGAGCAAGTTAAAAAGAATTTTGTCGGTTTCGAATTACCAGGCCGCACCTTAGGTGTGATTGGTTTGGGTGCAATCGGAACATCAGTAGCTAATACCGCTCAAGACTTAGGAATGAATGTTGTGGGTTTTGACCCTGCCATTACAGTTGAGCGTGCGTGGCAACTATCATCATCAATAGAGTCGGCTAATACAGTTGATGAGTTACTAGCAAAATCTGATTTTGTAACGATTCACGTACCTTTTAATGAAGGCACGAAAGATTTAATTAATGCGCGTCGTATTGCTACGATGAATGACAATGCTATTATTTTAAATTTCTCACGTAATGGGATCGTTAACGATGAAGATGTTGTTGCGGCGCTGGATGCCGGTAAGCTTTATGCTTATATTTGCGACTTCCCAAGTAATTTATTAAAAGATCACCCGCGCGTTATTACTTTGCCGCATCTAGGTGCCTCTACTGCCGAAGCAGAAGAAAATTGCGCAATTATGATTGCCGATCAGTTGAAAGACTTCTTGGAAAATGGAAATATCAAAAATTCAGTAAATTTTCCAGCAGTTAAAATGCCAAGAGTAGGCGGTTACCGAATGGCGATTGCCAATTCAAATGTACCAAACATGGTCGGTCAAATTTCTAGTATTCTGGCAGAATCAGGCCATAACATATTGGATTTATTAAATAAATCTAGAAACGATTTGGCTTATACCTTGCTGGATGTTGACACGGAAATAACCGAAGAGGTTGTTAATCAAATCAAAGCTATTGATGGTGTTCTTTCGGTTAGAACTCTCTAAGGAGCCTTTATGAGTGTTAATGATCCATTATCTGAGTTACGAGATGCTATCGATGAGCTGGATAGTCAATTATTAACACTGTTCAATCAGCGAGCTGATTTGGCAAAAGAGGTAGCAACAGTTAAGTTGCGTGATGGAGAGTCCGTTGATTTCTACCGGCCTGATCGAGAGGCGTCTGTTTTAAGGCGTGTTAAAGATCACAACCCCGGCCCTTTGAAAGATGAACATGTTGCGCGTATTTATCGTGAATTAATGTCTTCATGTTTGGCATTGGAAAAACCGTTAACGGTTGCGTTTCTTGGTCCATCAGGAACGTTTACACAAGAAGCGGCATTAAAACATTTTGGACATGCTGTGCATGCAGTTGAAGCGACGACTATCGCGGATATTTTTCATGAAGTTGAAAATGGTGAGGCGCATTATGGTGTCGTTCCTGTTGAAAACTCAACCGAAGGTGTTGTTAGTCATACATTGGATACGTTCATGAATTCCTCACTACATATATGTGGCGAGGTTGCGCTAAGGATACACCATCATCTTTTATCCACTACTGATAAGCTGGATGAAATTAAGGTGGTTTATTCGCACCAGCAGTCTTTAGGTCAGTGCCGACAATGGTTGATGAGCCATCTATCAGGGGTTGAAACAGTTGCCGTTAGCAGTAATGCTGAAGCGGCTCGGCTGGCTAACGAAGAAGAGGGCGCAGCGGCTATTGCCGGTGAAATTGCGTCAGATATTTATCAATTAAATAGATTGGCCAGTAATATCGAAGATGAGTCGAATAACACCACTCGATTCTTAGTCATTGGTGAGCAAGAAGTCCCACCCAGTGGCGACGATAAAACTAGCATGATGATTTCTACTAAGAATATAGCGGGTGCATTGCAAGGTGTACTGGCGCCATTTGCATATGCAGGTATCAGTTTAAATAAAATTGAGTCAAGGCCATCCAGGCAGGCAGCTTGGGATTATGTTTTTTTTGTGGATATTGACGGTCATAAAGATGATGAAAAGGTGGCCACGGTGATGCAAGAACTATTGCCTAATGTCAATCTATTAAAAGTATTAGGATCTTATCCAAAAGCTGTTATTTAGAGCGTGTTTGGTTAAGTTTTCCTTAAATTAATTTATGATGAATATGTCTAAAGAGAATCTTTTTTGCGATTTAGCGTTTGAGCCAATTAATGGCTTGTTTCCGTATCAGCCGGGTAAGCCCATTGATGAACTTCAGCGGGAATTAGGTCTTAAAAACATTATTAAACTGGCGTCAAATGAAAATCCTCTGGGTCCTAGTGAGAAGGTTAAAAAAGCCGTGCATGATGCCTTAGGTGATATGTCGTTATACCCAGATGGCAATGGCTTTTATTTGAAGAAAGCGCTGTCTGAAAAGTTGGGCCTTCCTAGCAGTATGATCACCTTAGGGAATGGTTCGAATGACGTGCTCGATGTTATTGCACGAGTATTTTTAACAACAGGGCGTGAATGTGTTTATTCAGAATATTCATTTGTTGTATATGCGATTGCCACACAATCAGTAGGTGCTACGGCTAAAGTAGCGAAGTCTTTTCCCGTTGGTTCAGCCGGTGAATATGGGCATGACTTAGCCGCTATGGAACAGCTTGTTGGTGAAAAAACGTCGGTTATTTTTATTGCTAATCCAAATAACCCAACAGGAACATGGATTGAACCCGATGAGCTTGAAGGATTTATAAAAAAGATACCGAGTCACGTTATCGTGGTGGTGGATGAGGCTTATGGCGAATATCTTGAGCAAAAGAATTGTGTTGATACGACTAAATGGTTGGCAAGATACCCAAACCTTATTATCACAAGAACCTTTTCAAAAGCTTATGGCTTGGCTGGTTTAAGGATTGGGTATGCAGTTAGCCACCCTGATATTGCTGATTTACTTAATCGGGTAAGACATCCTTTTAACGTGAATTCACTTGGTTTAGTAGCGGCTGAAGCTGCCTTGAATGACGAGGCGTATATTGATAAAAGTCGCAAACTTAATCAGCAAGGGTTAGATCAACTATCAGTGGGCTTTAAAAAACTAGGGTTGAACTATATTCCTTCTATTGGAAATTTTATCTCGGTTAATGTTGGAGAGAAAGCAGGCGATATTTATACAAAACTGCTACATGAAGGTGTGATTGTACGGCCAATATCCGCATATAAAATGCCGCAGCACTTAAGAGTGTCGGTGGGTTTGCAGAGCGAAAATGATGTATTTTTGAGTGCTCTTAAAAGAGTCATGCAAGATGTTTAAAAAAATCTGCATTATCGGTGTTGGGTTAATAGGTGGCTCAATAGCTAAAGCCTCAAAAAAACATAAATTATGTGCTGATATTGTTGGTGTTGGTCGTCATGAGGAAAAGTTACAAAAGGCACTTCAATTAAACGTTATTGATCGTTATGAGTTATCAATTGCTGAGGCGGTAAAAGGTGCCGATATTGTGGTTATTTGTTCGCCAGTAGGTTCTTTTGAATCAATCTTTCAAGAGCTGAAAGGTACATGGTCGAAGGATTGTTTATATACCGATGTTGGCAGCACCAAGGGCAGTGTGTTAAGTGCTTTAATAGACGTGTTTGGTGAAGTGCCAGCTAATTACGTGCCTGCGCACCCCATTGCAGGCTCTGAAAATAATGGCGTGGAAGCAGCCAGTGACAGTTTGTTTGATGGTAAGCGCAGTATTTTGACGCCGGTTGAGCAAACAAGTCAGCGTTTTGTTGAAATATCAACAGCATGGTGGCAGTCATTGGGGGCTATCGTTTCTACTATGACACCTCAACATCATGATGAAGTGTTTGCAGCGACGAGTCACCTGCCTCATGTGTTAGCTTTTTCATTGGTAGAAGTGTTAAAAAACAAACAAGATGATCGTGAAATTTTTGAATATGCCGCAGGTGGTTTTAAAGATTTTACACGTATCGCCTCAAGTGACCCAGAAATGTGGGCAGATATTTGTTTGGCGAACGGGCCTGAATTGACGAAGACGATGATGGAGCTTGAACAACTTAACCAAAAAATAGCCTCGTTAATTTCAACGAAAGATAAACAAGGGTTGCTGGAAATATTTAAATCAGCGCAAGGCGCGCGTGAGTATTTTTTAAGCCTGCAAAACAAGTAAAATTAAATGAATAAAATGATCTCTGGCCCAAGTAATGGGTTAACTGGCAAATTCCGTGTTCCTGGTGATAAATCAATCTCTCATCGTTCCGTTATGCTTGGTAGTTTGGCTGAAGGCGTAACAGAGGTAAGTGGTTTTTTAGAGGCAGAAGATGCCTTGGCTACCTTAAAAGCGTTTGAAGATATGGGCGTTAAAATTGAGCGACTGGGTGAAGGTCGGCTACGCATACATGGTGTCGGTTTACATGGACTAGTTGCGCCTAAGAATGATTTGTATGTAGGTAATTCAGGTACCTCAATGCGTTTGTTATCCGGTATTTTGGCGGGTCAGACATTTGATAGCGTGTTGGTGGGTGATGCTTCGTTGACAAAACGCCCTATGCGTCGAGTGTTGGACCCCTTAGCATTGATGGGCGCTACCGTTGAAAGCACAGATAAAGGCACATCACCGTTAAGAATACAAGCAGGTGTACCTTTAAGGGGAATCCATTATGAGATGCCGATGGGGAGTGCTCAAGTTAAGTCTTGTTTGCTGTTAGCAGGTTTGTATGCGAACGGAACGACAACAGTGGTTGAGCCAGCGGTCACAAGAGATCATACAGAGCGAATGTTAAAGGGGTTTGGCTATGAGGTTAAAACTGAAGGAAATTCAGTATCACTTCAAGGCGGTGGAAAATTGAGTGCGATGTCAATTGATGTCCCGGCAGATATTTCATCGGCTGCTTTTTTTCTAGTAGCCGCATCAATTACACCCAACTCTGATATTACACTTGAGCACATCGGTATTAATGCAACACGTACCGGTGTACTGGATATTTTGTTAAAAATGGGTGCCGATATTCAGCTCTTAAATGAGCGAGAAGTCGGTGGTGAAAAAGTCGCTGATATTAGAGTCAGAAGTCAACAGTTAAAAGGTATAGAGGTGCCTGAAAACCTTGTGGCTTTAGCGATAGATGAGTTTCCAGTGATTTTTGTGGCAGCGGCATATGCTGAAGGTCAAACAGTGGTAACAGGTGCTGAAGAGTTGCGTGTTAAGGAAAGTGACCGAATTGAAACGATGGCGAACGGTCTGCTGTCACTGGGTGTGGATGCTCAGGCAACAGCAGACGGCATGATTATAAATGGGGGGGCGGTGAATGGCGGTGAGATTGAAAGTTATGACGACCATCGTATAGCGATGGCATTTGCTGTTGCAGGTTTGCAGTGTGAAGGTGAAATTAAGATCAATAATTGTGAAAATGTTGCTACCTCGTTTCCTGATTTTGTCGAACTGGCCTCGACATGTGGTTTTAACATAGAGGTTATATGACTCAGTTAATCCCTATTTTGACCATTGATGGTCCAAGTGGCTCAGGAAAAGGCTCTATTTCAAAGTGTATTTCAGAAAAACTGGGCTGGCATTATTTGGATAGTGGCTCTTTGTATCGAGCACTAGGCATCGCGGCGATTAAAAATAATATTGATATCAACAATGAAGCGGCGCTAGTTGAGTTGATTGGTCGGGTTAACATAGAATTTAAGCGCACAGAGAAGGGCCATTGGGGTGTCTTATTGAATGGTGAGGAGGTTCGAAGTCAATTAGCGACAGAAGAAGTTGGACAGCTGGCCTCAAAAATTGCAGTCTTTGAAAAAGTAAGACAGGGCTTGTTGGCTAAACAGCAAGCCTATCAAGCTATGCCAGGCTTAGTAGCCGATGGTCGTGATATGGGGAGTGTTGTGTTTCCAAACGCTGCTTATAAAGTCTATTTAACAGCCAGTGCTGATGAGCGAGGAAAAAGGCGCTATAAGCAGTTGATTGAGAAAGGAATAAATGCTAATCTGCGCGATGTTGTTCAAGACATAGAGCAAAGAGATGAGCGTGATAAAAATCGTGCGATGTCTCCGTTGGTTGTTCCGAATGATGCAGTCTATATAGATTCATCAGATAAGGCGATTGATGAGGTAGTACAGCAAGTTCTAAATTTGCTGAAGAACAAATAAGAATTGATTTAAGTGGATAAGGTACTCCATTTAATGAGATGTATCCCACCTGTGGGATAAAACGTGTTACAGAAACAAAGGTGGTTTGTGCTAATGGCTCAAGCCTTTTTTTAACTTAACCTTTTCTAAAAGTGACCTTATTTTTAGAAATTAATAAAGAGAACCTCATGAGCGAAAATTTCGCAGAACTATTTGAAGAAAGTATTAAATCCGCTGAACTGATCCCCGGCACACTGATAACAGGCTTAGTCGTCGACATTACAAATGACTCAGTTATTGTGAACGCTAACTTAAAATCTGAAGGCAATGTTCCACGCTGGCAGTTTGTTAACGCAAAGGGTGAACTTGAAGTTGCTATCGGCGATGAAGTTGAAGTTGTGTTGGACATGGTTGAAGATGGCCTCGGCTCAACACTATTATCAAGAGATAAAGCGAAGAAAGCAGCCGCTTGGAAATTCCTTGAGAAAGCAGCAGAAGAAAAAGAAACAGTTACAGGTGTTATCACTGGCAAAGTACGCGGTGGTTTCACAGTAGAAGTAGGTGGCTTAAGTGGCTTCTTACCAGGGTCACTTGTTGATGTTCGTCCTTTAAGAGACACCACTTTCTTAGAAGGCAAAGACTTAGAGTTCAAAGTCATTAAATTAGATGAAAAACGTAATAACGTTGTTGTTTCTCGTCGTGCTGTTCTAGAAACTGAATACAGTGCAGAACGTGAAGAATTGCTGAAAAATCTTAAAGAAGGTGCCATTCTTAAAGGGATGGTTAAAAACCTTACCGATTACGGTGCATTTATTGATTTGGGTGGCGTTGATGGCTTGCTACACATTACAGATATGGCTTGGAAGCGAGTTAAGCACCCTTCAGAAGTTATTGAAATTGGCCAAGATATTGAAGTATTGGTATTACGTTACGATGAAGAGAAAAAACGTGTTTCATTAGGCATGAAGCAATTAGGTGAAGATCCTTGGGTAAATATCTTAGATCGTTACCCAGTAAACTCTAAGTTAAGCGGTAGAGTTACTAACTTAACTGACTATGGTTGCTTTATTGAGATTGAAGACGGCATTGAAGGTTTAGTCCATGTGTCAGAAATGGATTGGACTAATAAAAATGTTAACCCAGCTAAGATTGTTTCTTTGGGTGATGAAGTCGAGGTAATGGTGCTTGAGATTGACGATACACGTCGTCGTATTTCACTGGGTATGAAACAGTGTAAAGGCAACCCATGGGAAGATTTCTCAGCTATTCACAAGAAAGGCGACAAGATTAAAGGCCTTATTAAATCAATTACTGACTTTGGCGTATTTATTGGCTTGGATGGTGATATTGATGGTTTGGTGCATTTGTCTGATATTTCTTGGGATGAAAAAACCGAAGAAGACCTTCAGCATTACAAGAAAGGCATGGAAATTGAAACAGTCATTCTAGCGATTGACTCTGATCGTGAAAGAATTTCACTGGGCATCAAGCAATTAGAGCAAGACCCATTCCAAGAGTTCTTAGCGTCTAACGAAAAAAATAGCTTAGTAAAAGGTACTGTCAAGGAAGTGGATGCTAAAGGTGCTGTTATTACCCTAGCTGATGGAATTGAAGGTTACTTACGTGCGTCTGAATTGAATCGCGACCGTGTGGATGATGCAAGAAACATTCTAACGGAAGGTGATGAGGTTGAAGCTAAATTCATCGGAATTGATCGTAAAAACAAAACGATTAATTTATCCGTGAAAGCTAAAGATGATGATGAAGAAAAAGCAGTATTGAGTGATTACTCCGCTCAGAATGCAAGCACTCCAACCCTGGGTGATATCTTCAAAAACTCAATGGATGACAAGTAAAACGATTTGAAATTAAGCGGGGTTTAATGCCCCGCTTAATTTCGATTTAAGGTGGTTATGTGACAAAGTCAGAATTAATTGAAAAGTTAGCAGATCAACAGATCCATTTGCCCTATAAAGATGTTGAACTGGCGGTTAAATGTATCCTTGAAAGAATGAGCCGTGCGTTGTCGTCTGGTGAAAGAATTGAAATTAGAGGGTTTGGTAGTTTTTCATTACACTACAGACCACCGAGAGTTGGGCGTAACCCAAAAAATGGTGAATCAGTAGCTCTTTCGGGAAAACATGTGCCACATTTTAAGCCTGGTAAAGAGCTTAGAGCAAGGGTTGATGAAGCAAAAGAAAATTACCGAATTAAATAAAAAAGCCCCTTTACAGGGGCTTTTTTATTACATGAAGAAAAAAGTTCATTAATACTTGGGCTTGCTATAATCAAGTAACGATTTATTTTGACATAATGAGGATAAGTTCAAAGGATTGTGATGAAAATTTTATATTTAATATTTTTCGTACTAATTTTAGTGATAGGTTTCGTGCTTGCTATTTTAAATTCTGCACCTATCAATATTAATTATTATTATGGCTGGATAGAAATACCGTTATCATTTGCACTACTGGGCTCGTTTATTATTGGTGCACTAATGGGTCTAGCGTCTAAAGTTTGGAGTAATTGGGTGTTACGTCAACGCTATGTAAAGTTATCAAAACAGGCGGAATTGACAAAAAAAGAAGTTAGCAATTTAAGAACGTATCCTGCAAAACAATTAAACTAAATGTTTGAAATTGTAATCATGCTGTTACCTGTAGCGGCAGCTAGTGGATGGTACGTTGCGTCAACACATTACAAATCTAAAACTAAGAAGCCTTCAAATGAGTATGAGGGTTACTTTAAAGGCTTAAACTACCTTCTAAATGAGCAGCCTGACAAGGCGATCGATGTTTTTATTAACTTATTAGAGGTTGATGATGAAACAATAGAAACTCATTTGGCGCTGGGTACGCTGTTCCGTCAGCGTGGTGAAGTTGAAAAGGCTATACGCTTACACCAAAACCTCATTGCACGGCCTCAAATCAGTCATCAAATAAGAACTAACCTTTTAAATGAGCTAGGTCTTGATTATATGCGAGCGGGTCTGCTTGACCGTGCTGAAAGTATTTTTCTTGAATTAGAAAAAGAACCATTGCACCAAGTCCATGCTCTTCAGCAACTTTTGTCTATTTTTCAGCAGGAAAAAGAATGGTTAAATGCGATAGAGTATTTGAATAAGCTGGAGTTAATGCTAAATCAGAAGCAGCCTATTTTGTTGTCTCATTTACATTGTGAGGCGGCACTACTTTATCAAGAAAAAAATGAAGTATTGAGTACAACAAAATATTTAAGAAAAGCACTAAAAATTGACCCTAAGTGTGTAAGAGCAAACCTTATTAGTGCGGAGATTGCCATTGATAACGCTGAGTTTAAGCAAGCTATTAAATACTTACTAAAAATCAAGGATCAGGATGTGAGGTTCGTACCGGTCTTCATTGATTTGATCATTAATTGTTATGAGCAGTTAGGTAAACCTAAACAAACTTTTGAGTTCCTTGCTGAACTTCAAAAGTATAATGAATCTACGGGTGTTATGAGTCGTTTTCTTGAGGTATTGCTCAAGCAAAAAGGGGCAGCAGAAGCATCTGAATTTATGCGTGAAAAGCTAGTAAAGTACCCGACTAAAAGTTACCTAAAACTATATGCACAGATTGATAATGGGCAAATTAATGATGAAGCTACATTTTTGAGAACAATTATAAATCAGCTTGATGAGGAATTGCCTAGTTTTAAGTGTCAGCAATGTGGTTTTAGCTCTGTGGATTTAAATTGGTGTTGTCCCAGTTGTAAGCAATGGGGAGTTATAGAGCCTGTGCTCGTGTAAGACTCTGCGTACGCTTTTTCTGATAATAATTTAAACAAATGCTGATAGGCATAAAGCTTTAATTTTGTCAGAGTGAACCTGCTTTAGAATTAAATTTTAATTAATTATAAATAGGGACATTTATGAAAAATACTATGATGTTATTAGTTGGTGTGCTTTGCTTCAGCTTTTCTATCGTTAGTTTTGCTGTAAACGTTAATACAGCTATGGCTAAAGAGATTGCTAAAGAGCTTAAAGGTGTAGGTGCTGCAAAAGCGGAGGCTATCGTTTTATACCGTCAAGAGCACGGTGCTTTTAAAAGTTTAAAGGAGCTCACTAAAGTCAAAGGGATTGGAGCATCAACCGTCGATAAAAATCGTGAGAATATAGAATTAGACGCTAATTAGTTACATTAGTTAATCTAAAAAAGCCCTGCTTGACAGGGCTTTTTTATGTATTTAAAGCGACATTTCATTTAAGCTTGTAACAGTATCAGTAGGGTGCTAGGTAATGATGCGTGTCTAGCAAAGTTGATATTTCTATAATTTAGTTACTGTAGAGAAAGTATCACTGATCATATGAATCCTTATAACGTGATATGCGCTCGCTTTACATTAAGGTTAACTCAAAGCAGAAATGAAGTGAACCTCTTGTTATAAAGACTTTAACTCTCGCCTTAAAACCTTCCCAACATTTGTTTTAGGTAACTCGTGAATAAAAACAATTTTGTTGGGTACTTTGTATGCGGTTAGGTTTTTTTTACAGTATTCGAGTAACTCAGCTTCAGTCAGCGACATTTCTTTTTTTACAACAAAGGCTTTTACAGCTTCACCTTGTTTTTTATCGGTTACTCCAATAACGCCACACTCTAAAACGCCTTCATGCTCAACAATAACGTTCTCAATTTCGTTTGGATACACATTAAAGCCAGAGACTAAAATCATATCTTTAATTCGGTCGACAATATAAAAGTAGCCAGCGCCATCCATTTTCGCAATGTCTCCAGTTTTAAGCCAACCATCTTTGGTAAAAGCGTTAGCAGTTTCCTCAGGAAGGTTCCAATAGCCCTGCATAACTTGAGGTCCTTTCACGCACAACTCTCCAGCCTCATTGGAGGTGATTTCTTTACCTTCAGTGTCTATCAGTTTGCAATAGGTAGAAGAAATAGGTAGCCCTATACTGCCGTTATAGGCGTTAAGTTTTAATGGGTTAATGCATACGGCTGGCGATGTTTCAGTTAGACCAAATGCCTCAACAAGCGTACAGCCGGTAATTTGTTTCCATTGGGCTGCAACAGCAGGTTGTACCGACATGCCTCCACCAAGTGATATTTTAAGTTGAGAAAAGTTAATATCATGAAAACCGGGAGTATTAATTAGGGCATTAAAGAGTGTATTGACGCCTGTTATTGCAGTAAAGGGTGTGTTGTTCAGTTCTTTTATAAACCCTTTGAAATCTCGTGGGTTAGTAATCAACACATTTTCTGCTCCGGCCTTTATAAAAACTAGACAGTTGGCAGTTAAAGAGAAGATGTGATACAGCGGTATGGCGGTGATGATGGTCTCTTTGCCTGGTATCACTTCATTTTTTATCCACTCTGATGCCTGCAACATATTAGCGAGCATGTTTTTATGCGTTAACATGGCGCCTTTAGCAACTCCCGTTGTACCACCGGTGTATTGCAAAAAGGCAATATCATCATGAGCTAACGGTATCGTTGTAAGATCTTGTTTTGAGCCTTCAGATAAGACGGTTTTAAATGAAATGGCGTTGGGTAAAGAAAAACGAGGCACCATTTTCTTAACGTATTTAACGACTAAGTTGATGAGCAGGGATTTAGGAAAATCAAGCATATCACCCATTTTGGTGACGATAATGTGCTCAACATTCGTGTCATTAACTACCTCTTGAACAGTGCAAGCGAAGTTTTCAACAACGATAATAGCTTTGGCACCAGAGTCTTTAAGTTGATGACGCAATTCGCGGGCAGTATAAAGAGGGTTAGTATTAACGACGGTTAAACCAGCTCGTAGAGCGCCAAATATTGAGACGGGGTTTTGTAACAGATTTGGCATCATAATCGCAATACGATCGCCTTTTGTAAGCCCTAGAGTGTTTTGTAGATAAGACGCTACACAGGCAGTTGCTTGTTCAAACTGAGAATATGACAGGGTAGTGCCGAAGTTGCTGAAGGCTGGTTGGTTGGCAAACTCTTGTACACTTTTTCCAAATATATCAATGATTGAACTGTACTGGTCGATCTCAATATCAAGGTCAGCACGGACACCGTCGGGATAGCTTTTTAACCATGGCCTTTCCATATGTTCTCCTGATAAGTTAGAGGGTGTTTTTATTATTCTGTTTGATGTTAGTGCGCATAAAAATTATCGATAGAGAGTATTTTAAATGGAACATGTAATAATTTACATCTCCCAGCGTAGTTGTGCACTTAATATATCGGCATCAGATTCGTAGCTGCCGTTGAGTGTTTCGTCCGTTGCACCTAGGCGATCTATTTTAGTGTCGGGGACAAAAAGGTGCGCGTAACCAGCATCAATGGAGAGGCTTTCAGAAAGCTGATAGCTTGCACCAACTGTTAGCCAATAACGGTCATTATCTGGAAAACGTGGTGAACGGGAGTGCTGGTCGGTAGCGGCTCCCTCATCATATGCAAAGCCTGTTCGGTATGTCCACGGGCCATTTGTAGTATAGGTGGCACCAATCGACAGACGAATATTATCTTTTAATTTTAACTCTTCAATGGAAGGGGTTTTAGATGGGTTGTCATAATGAATAGCAAGCTCGGGTACAGAACTCCAACCAATCCATGTAGCGTCAGCCATGAGGGCTACTCGATCGTTCCATTGGTGATGGATGCTTAAGGATGCGCTAGCAGGCAAGTTTGGCTGGGTGTTTATGCTCGTGTCTGCAAAGACCCCAGCTAATACTGGGCCAACAGGAGCACCGGCTGCTGGGCCGGCAGGTATAACCGTCATGTCATTGGTGACAGTGGATGGAATAGTGAAATCCGCATCGCCTTCTAATTCATGCCGAACTTCTGAGCGGTAAGCTAAACCAACACGAGTTTGTTCTGAGAGTTGGTAGAGAGCACCCATATTAAAGCCAAATGAAATATCATCTCCTTCAAGTTGAGCAAAGCCATCATTAGTTGCTGAGCCCGGTGCTCCGCCGCAAGTTGAGGCGGTATAGCTGGTTGAATAACAAACAGTGGTAAAATCAATTTTATTGTTTAATGTTGCGTCAATGTATTGAATGCTAACTCCAAGGCCTAAGGAAAGATTTGTTGTGGCTTTCCATGCAATGGAGGGGTTTGCATTCACTGTAATAATCTCTGACTCGATGGCCTGATATTTACCAGACCAATCATTATTGTATTTTGTAGCCATGCCCATAGGTGAGTTAATACCAATACCAACTTTTAGCTCATTATTTAAGCTGTGAACATAATAAAAGTTGGGAACAATAGCGAAACGCCCGCCATCATTTGAAGTGTCTGCAGTGATAGGAGTGCCTAGTCCAGTTGAGCTTCCTTCATCATTAAAATCAAACGATGGGGCAATAAAATGTGTGCCAAGCACCAATTGATTGCCCTTAATACGAGTCATGCCGGCTGGGTTAAACCAAATAGTAGATGCATCTTCAGCAGAAGCAGCACCACCAGCAAAGGCATTACCAATCCCAAGGGCGCTTTGTTCGGCTATACCAAAAGCAGCTGAATAAGCCAAAGGTGAGATAAAAGGGGTTATCAAGGTAATCGATAAAGAGAGATCCTTAAATAGGGAGTGTTTCATGCTGTGCTCTCCAGTTAATGTATTGTTTTTATTTTACTTTTGCTTCTCTTGCTCTGTTTTATCTAAATTATTGAAAGAGGTCAATTTTTGTTGCAAAAGAATAAAATCAAAGACACTATGTTTTTATCTAAATTGAAAGGGAATCAATGAATGTCATCCGTGTTAGTTGAAAAGAAGGGGAGTATTGCTTGGCTTATTTTAAATCAACCTGAAAAGCTTAATGTATTGGGTCAAGAAATGCCTAAGGATCTTATGCGCTGTACTGAGGAGTTGAAGAGTGATGATCAGATTAAGTGTGTGGTTATCACAGGGGCAGGAGATCACTTTATGGCCGGAGGCGATATCGATTACTTCAAATCGCTTGTTGATGCTTATGCAATAGAGGGTGAGTCGGCTTTACCCAGTGAGATGTTTGATCATTTGCATCAAGCGATACTTAATATTGTGACCATGCGAAAACCGGTGATTGCCAGTGTTAAAGGTGCTGTTGCTGGGTTTGGCTTAAGTTTAATGCTAGCGTGTGACCTAGTGGTGGCTGCTGAAAATACAGTGTTTTCGGTTGCCTATTGCAAAATTGGTACAACACCTGATGGTGGTATGAGTTACTTTTTACCACGAGCAGTTGGTCAAAAAAGAGCGATGGAGTTGGCTTTGACAGGGCAACGATTCACAGCCGAGCAAGCTGAGCGGTGGGGAATGCTTAATAAGGTTGTTGCAACTGAGTTATTAGAATCAGCAACCGCTGATTTGGCTGGCCAATTAAGTAAAGGGCCGGCAGATGTTTTGGCGAGAACAAAACAGTTACTCAACCAAACTTATGATATCAGTCTAAGGGGCCGACTAGATGAAGAAGCCGATAACTTTTATTCTAGTATGTTGAAAGCAGATTTTGCCGAAGGTGTGACATCGTTTTGTGAGAGGCGGCCTGCAAAGTTTAAATAATGGATAGAACGAGAGGTTTAAATGGGTTTTAATGATTTTAATATAGCAGTTATTGGCCTTGGGTATGTCGGCTTACCTCTAGCGGTTGAATTGGGTAAGCATTACCCAACTGTTGGTTTTGATATTAGTAAAAAGCGGGTATTAGCGCTAAATAAAGGCGACGATGTGACGTTAGAAATGTCTCGTATTGATATTGCTTCAGCCCAATGCTTAAAATTTACGACAGATATTGTTGGGATATCATCAGCTAACGTCTATATAGTTACGGTGCCAACGCCAATAGATAATGGAAATAACCCCAATTTAACACCTATTAAAGAAGCGACGAAAATGGTCGGAGCTTGTTTGAATGAGGGCGATATTGTTATTTATGAATCTACCGTTTACCCTGGTGCCACTGAAGAAGTCTGTGTGCCACTACTGGAGATAGTGTCTGGGTTGACGTTTAACGAAGGCTTCTTTTGTGGCTATAGCCCAGAGCGTATAAACCCTGGCGATAAGCAACGTTCGTTGACTTCTATTGTTAAAGTGACATCGGGTTCGACTCCAGCAATAGCTACAATAGTTGACGAGTTATACCAATCAATAATTTCGGCAGGTACTTATAAAGTCAGTAGCATCAAAGTAGCGGAAGCATCAAAAGTTATTGAAAACACGCAGCGCGATATCAACATTGCTTTAATGAATGAGTTTGCGCTTATTTTTAACCGTATTGGAATTGATACGGAAGAAGTGTTGGAAGCAGCAGGTACAAAATGGAACTTTCTACCGTTTAGACCAGGCCTAGTCGGCGGGCACTGTATAGGTGTCGATCCTTACTATTTAGCGCATAAAGCAGAAACACTTGGGTACCACCCTCAACTTATCGCAGCTGGTCGGCGGATTAACGATAAGATGGGGTCTTTTGTTGTAAGTGAAGTCGTAAAGCTTATGGCTAGTAAGGGTTTAAGTATCGTTGGGGCGCGAGTTTTAATGATGGGGCTGTCGTTTAAAGAAAACTGCCCAGACTTAAGAAATACACGTGTTATAGGCATGATTAATGAGTTGGAATCATACAATGCTGTTGTGGATGTTTATGACCCATGGGTTAAGGAAGATGAGCTTCAAAATATGCCTGTGTTACGTTTAATAGAGAAGCCAAGTGAAGGTAGTTATGATGCTATTATTATCGCTGTCTCTCATGATCAGTTTAAAGCACTTAGAGTTGAAGAAATCAGGCTGTTAGGTAAAGAAAATCATGTGATTTATGATATTAAGTATTTACTAACTACCAGTGAGTCGGATGGGCGGTTGTAATTAAATATTATGTATATGTCATGCTAGCAGTTAATCCCAGTCTTTAGTATGAATGAATGTTTTGTATAAGTTATAGCTTAGGTTGATTTGGGTGTGTTGAGAAGGCAGTTTGTGTTGGGAAGTTTTGGCTATTTAAGCTGATTGAGGTATATAGCTAACAATCAGTTGCAAACTCAGCTTATGGGTATTAGGCTTATCAATCTCACCTTATGAAGCCCCAGTTGTGTCGAAAAAACGCCCCCCAAATAAGCAGCCTCAAAAAGAGACGATAACATTAGATAATGCTTTGGTTAGCAAAACTCAGTTAATAACGTATTTGGCGAACCAAAAGCGCCCACAAGCTTGGATTGATATTGCTGGTGGTTTGGGCGTTCAAACAAAGCGTGAAAAAAAATCGTTATCGGGTCATTTATCAGCGATGCTGAAATCCGGTGAGCTGTTATTTAACCGAAAAGAGCAATACTGCCTAGTGCAGCAAAGTGACCTTGAAACAGGGACAGTGATTGGCCATGCAGATGGTTTTGGGTTTTTAAAGCGTGATGCAGGTGGTGATGATATGTTTATACCGCCGCACGAAATGCGTACCCTGATGAACGGCGACAAAGTGGTCGCGAGCCGTGGAAAACTAAACCGCCAAGGCAAGCTAGAAGCGCGTGTTGTAGAAGTGTTAGAGCGAAAGGTAAAAACGGTGGTTGGGCGGTTTTTTGATGTGATGGGTGTTTTTCATGTCGAAGCGGAAAATAAACGTATTTTTCAACATATCTTAATTCCTGCTGATGCGACCATGGGCGCAAAAGATGGCCAAATTGTGATGGTGCAGATTTCACATTACCCCTCGGCACGGACTCAAGCTATCGCTAAAGTGACAGAGGTGATGGGTGACCACATGGCACCAGGAATGGAGATCGATATGGCCATTCGCTCTCATGAGTTACCTAGTACCTGGTCGCAAGCGGTTTTTGATGAAGCGCAAGGGTTTGGTGGCTCCGTTACAGAGGCAGACTTAACCGACCGAAAAGATATTCGTAAATTACCGTTTGTGACGATTGATGGTGCTGATGCACGAGATTTTGACGATGCGGTGTTTTGTAAGAAAATGGCCAAAGGCTGGAAGCTTTACGTTGCCATTGCGGATGTAGCGCATTATGTAAAGCCCAATAGCGCCATCGATATAGAAGCTTATGAGCGTGGAACATCAGTGTATTTTCCTGGAAAGGTGATACCCATGTTACCCGAAGTGCTATCGAATGGTTTATGCAGCCTTAACCCTGAAGTGGATCGCTTATGTATGGTTTGCGAGATGCGCTTGGACGAGCTCGGTACAGTGACAAGCGCCAATTTTTACCAAGCGGTAATGTATTCGCACGCACGGCTTACCTATGATGAGGTGGGGTCGATATTTGAAGAGACAGAGCCAGGATTGCTTCAGAAACACAAAAAGTTGCTACCACATTTAAATACGCTAAGAGGCTTGTATGAAGTGATGAAAGTGGCTGCAGATGAGCGTGGGGCGCTTGAATTTGATACCTTTGAAACACGTTTTGTTTTTGATAAAAACCGAAAAATTAAGGCAATCGAGCCGGTTGTTAGGCATGACGCTCATCGCTTAATTGAAGTGTTTATGATTGCAGCAAATGCATCAACCGCTCATTTTTTAGCAAAGCATAAAATGCCAAATTTGCTACGGATACACGAAGGGCCAAGCATTGATCGATTATTAAAGCTCAGAGGGTTCTTGTCAGAGCTTGGTTTGACCTTAGAAGGCGGTGAAGAGCCAAAACCACATCATTATCGGCAGCTTATTTCGAGCATACAAAGTAGGCCCGACTCGCATTTGGTTGAAACCGTTATGCTACGCTCTATGTCGCAAGCCATGTACAGCCCAAAGCAGGAAGGGCATTTTGGCTTAGCGTTAGAGCTATATGCCCACTTTACATCGCCCATTCGGCGCTACCCAGATTTGCTAACACATAGAGCGATTAAGCACGTTATTGAAAAGTTAAAACCAACGAGTTTTGATTACTCAGATGCAGATATGGACTTATTCGGGGAACATTGTTCATCATGTAGTCGGCGTGCCGATGAAGCGACGCGTGACGTAGAGAGTTGGTTGAAGTGTGAATTTATGATGGACAAAATTGGTCAAGAATTTACTGGTGTTGTGTCGTCTGTTACGTCATTTGGCTTGTTTGTAGAATTAGATAAGGTGTTTATTGATGGCTTGGTTCATGTGACTGCACTGGGCGATGACTACTATCATTTTGATGCGAGCAAGCATCGTTTGTTAGGAGAACGTACAAATAAATCATTTCGCTTAGGTGATAGTTTGAAAGTTAAGGTGGTTAAAGTAAGTTTGGACGATAAGAAAATTGATTTGGCGTTAGTGGGTGCTGGTAAGAAAAAAGCACTGGGCAAGCGCAGTAAAAAGAAAAGACGCTAATGGCTGAGATGCAGAAAATATATGGCATTCATGCTGTGCAAGCACTGGTTGAATCTCGACCTGACCAAATCGTTAGCGCGTGGATGGATTGCCAGCGAAAAGATATAAAGTTACAGCAGCTAAAGAAAAACCTAGATGACATTGGCGTCCGTGTTGAATATACAGAAAGAAAAACGCTCGATAAACTATCAAGCATGGGCAATCATCAAGGTATTTTGCTGACTGTTAAACTGCCGCAAGAAAGGACAGAAGAAGCGCTTAAAAAAGTCGTTAAAGAGCGAACGGAGAATGCATTTTATTTAGTCTTGGATCAGGTCACCGACCCGCATAATTTGGGCGCTTGCTTAAGAACGGCATTAGCCGTTGGTGTACAAGGTGTTATTGTGCCGAAAGATAACGCTTGTCGATTAAATGCAACAGTTTGTAAAGTGGCCAGCGGGGCGGCAGAGGTGCTCCCAGTCTACCGTGTTACCAACTTAGTTAGAACCTTGAAATGGCTAAAAAAAGAAGGTGTGTGGCTTAGTGGTGCGGCGGGTGAAGCTGCGTTAGATGTTTTTGATGCTGAACTGAGCGGTTCGGTTGCTATTGTGATGGGTGCGGAAGGTAAAGGTTTAAGGCAATTAACTCAACAACAATGTGATCAATTAGTAAAGATTCCAATGGCTGATAAAATGGAGAGCCTGAATGTGTCAGTGGCTGCTGGGGTTATTTTGTATGAAGTCTTTAGGCAAAATAAATGACTTTAACGAATTAGCAGATTTCATGCTAATTTCACATTATGAACCACTTTAAAAAAGCAATTAGAATGGTTTTTGCTTGATTGCTTAACACCCTGTCGCTGACGTGGTATGAAAGGTTCAAGTTGGTCATCGTATTGAAAACATCTTAATAAGTTTAAAGCATCGCTATTAACTAATTGTCAGCATTAAACGAGGTGAGGGCTTGAGTGTCGGTGGATTAACTTGATTTGCATTGGTATTGCCTGTAAAATCGCGCGTTCAAAATTGTAGTCAGTTATCAACTGGTTATGATCCTTGCTTCACCTGGTGTCAGGGAGGCTATACATCCTTAAGGAGATAAAATGAGACATTACGAAGTTGTATTTTTGGTTCACCCGGATCAAAGTGCGCAAGTACCTGCAATGGTTGAGCGTTACAGCGCATCAATTACAGAGCGCGGTGGCAATATCCATCGAGTAGAAGACTGGGGTAGAAGACAGCTTGCTTACCCAATCAACAAAATTCACAAAGCTCATTACACATTAATGAACATTGAATGTGATCAAGAAAGCCTTGATGAGTTAGAAAAATCATTTAAATTCAACGATGCTGTGATCAGAAATATGATCGTACGTCGTGATGAAGCAACAACAGGTACAACACCACTTGCTAAATCTAATGAAAAAGAAGCTGCTAAGCCTTATGTGAAGCCAGTTGAAAAAACCGCTGAGGCATCAGCTGAAAAAACAGAAGTGTCTGAGCCTGCTGCTGAAAAAGCAACAGAAGAATAAGACACGGTTTAATAAAAATATAAGGAATAGACATGGCATTTGATAAAGGTTTTAGACGTCCACGTTATTGCCGTTTTACTGCGGAAAACGTAAAAGAAATCGATTATAAAGATTTAGATACATTAAAAGAATATATGACAGAAACAGGAAAAATTATTCCTGCACGTGTAACAGGTGTTAAAGCAAAATACCAACGTCAGTTAACAGCGGCTATTAAAAAAGCACGTTTTCTATCGTTGATTCCATATTGCGACGCACACGAACGTTAAACTTTTTGTCGCGAATTATCGCGTTTTAAGCCCAGCGTTATGAAAGCAATAGCAACATTTATTATGCAAGGTGGGCGGCAGGCTACGATTGTTGTAGCAACGATGGCTATTTTGTCATTGTTAATGCCACCCTTATTGATAGTAAGTGTTGCTGCTGTATGTTTAGTGACGCTTAGAAATGGTGCGGTTGAAGGTTTAAAGGTTCTGGTAGGCTCAACGGTAGCTACTGCTTTAATGAGTTTTATGTTGTTGGGAACATCGTTAGTTTCTTTCACCTATTTATTTGTTATGTGGTTACCTGCATTTTTAGTGTCAATGGTGCTTCGTGACACGGGGCAGTTAAACAAAGCGCTAGAGTTTTTAGTTGTATTGGGAATGCTTGCAGTAGCGGGTGTTTATTTAACACTCGATATCCCTGCTCAGTTTTGGCTAATAGGTATTCAAGAAGTATTAAAAAGTTTAACTGAGCAACAAGAATTATCAATCACTCAGGCTGAACTGGAAGACGGGTTGGTGTTTTGGTCGCAATATATAACCGGGGTTGTGGTCGCAGGTACATTGGTTAGCTTGCTAATGAGTTTAATGTTAGGAAGGTGGTGGCAAGGCCTGTTATACAATGCAGGTGGTTTCAATGAAGAGTTTAGCCATTTTCGTTTGTTACCACGTGATGGTATTGTGTTTGTAGTATTAATGGCTTTGGGTGTGTTGTTAGACGGGTCATTTGCAGAATTAGTATGGAACTTAGATATACAAGTTTTATTATTGTTTTTTATAGTTGGTATATCGGTTGTTCATGTGGTGATAAAAAACAGAGGTGGTAGTCGCTACTTGCTTGGTTTTTTTTACATTGCAGTATTTTTTGTACCGCATTTGGTAATACCTTTAGTGTTAATTGGGTTGTCAGATGTATGGATGGATTGGCGGTATCGGTTGGTTAAAACGTAGCGTTGAATTAAATTTTAAATATATAGGATTAAGTAAAGATGAACATTATTCTTCTTGAAAAAGTAGCAAATTTAGGTAACTTGGGCGATAAAGTATCAGTTAAACCAGGTTTTGGTCGCAATTTTTTAATTCCAGGTGGTAAGGCAGTATTGGCAACAGCGGAAAGAATTAAAGAGTTTGAAGGACGTAGAGCTGAGTTAGAAAAAGCTGAAGCTGAACGTTTAAATCAAGCACAGGCAAGAGCTGAATCAATTGAAAAGCTCAGTTTAACAATTACTCACCAAGCGGGCGAAGAAGGCAAGTTGTTTGGTTCTGTTGGTTTGCCAGATATTATCAAAGCATGTTCAGAAGCAGGCGTTGATGTTGAGAAGCAAGAAATTAAATTATCAGAAGGCTCGATTAGACAAACAGGTGAATTTGAAGTTGCTATTCATTTGCACACCGATGTTATTACGTCACTTAAGTTGGCGGTTGTTGCTGAAGATTAAGACGTTGTATTTGTTAAAAAAGCCGATGTCTTTTGACATCGGCTTTTTTTTGCGATGAATAATTCTCCTTCCTGTACAATCGTTTTGCCGTTCATTTTTATTTAAACACGCTCATGCCAGAAGAACCTTTATTTGATTATGAAATTCCTGATGAAACGGAATTTCTTCGTGTACCTCCACATTCAATACAAGCCGAACAGTCAGTTTTAGGTGGTTTGATGCTAGATAACCAATGCTGGGATACCGTTGCTGATAAGGTCTCACCGGAAGATTTTTATCGTAAAGACCACCGTCTTATTTTTGAATCCATTGCTGATTTGGCAAAAAAAGATGAACCCTTTGATGTGGTGACTATTTCAGAAGTATTGGGCCAAACGGGTGAATTGGAGAGTGTAGGTGGGTTGGCCTATTTGGGTGCATTAGCAAAAGACACACCGAGTGCGGCAAATATTGTTAGTTATGCGGCTATTGTTCGGCAACGTTCTGTTCGGCGACAATTAATTCATATTGGAAATGAAATCTCAGACTCCGGTTTTGATACTGAAGGACGTGATATTAATGAGCTCTTGGATCAAGCCGAAAGCAAGGTTTTTAAAATTGCTGAGCAAGGGGCAAAAGGTCAAAAAGGCTTTGAGTCAATTAAGGAATTGCTAGGTGTTGCGGTTGATAAAATTACTGAATTACACGAAAACCAGAATGCTATTACTGGGGCAAGTACAGGCTTTACCGACTTAGATGAAATGACCTCAGGTTTGCAGCCTGCAGATTTAATTATCGTGGCGGGTCGACCCTCAATGGGTAAGACCAGTTTTGCCATGAACCTGGCAGAAAACGTCGGTATTTTAAGCGGCTTACCGATTGCTGTATTTAGTATGGAGATGCCGGGTGATTCGTTGGCAATGAGAATGATGTCTTCGCTCGGCCGCATTGATCAACATAAAGTGAGAACAGGGCAACTTGATGATGATGAGTGGCCGAGAATGCAATCGTCCATTAACTTGTTGGCGGAAGCAAAAATCTTTATAGATGACACGGCTGCGTTAAGCCCGATTGAAGTTCGCGCTCGTGCTCGGCGCTTAATGAAAGAGCACGGTCAATTAGGCTTGATTGTATTGGATTATTTGCAGTTGATGCAGTCGCCCTCAAAAAGTGAGAGTCGTGTTGCGGAGATTTCAGATATTTCACGCTCATTAAAAGCGTTGGCGAAAGAGTTAAATGTTCCTGTTATTGCGTTATCGCAGTTAAACCGTAATTTGGAACAACGACCTAATAAACGCCCCGTTATGTCAGATTTAAGGGAGTCTGGCAGTATCGAGCAGGATGCCGATGTGATTATCTTTATTTATAGAGATGAGGTTTATAACGAGGATTCTGATGCAAAAGGGGTTGCTGAAATTATTATTGGTAAGCAGCGTAATGGCCCAATTGGAACCTGCCGACTTACCTTTTTAGGTCAATATACACGGTTCGAAAATTACCTAAACGATGGATATATTGATGATGAGTACTAACTCACTCAATTTTGTTCTCTCAATAAATTAACAACCTTTCAGCTTAACCGTGCCCCAACGTACTGAAGTGATTATTGACTTAGCGGCATTGAAGCATAATGTTTCAATGGCCCGCAAAGCAGCGCCTTATTCAAAGTTAATGGCAGTCATCAAAGCGAATGCCTATGGACATGGGATGTTAGATATCGCCAAGGCCTTGTCTGATGTTGAGGGCTTTGCAGTAGCGCGGATAGATGAGGCGATAAAACTAAGGGAAGCTGGTGTGACACAAACCATTATGGTTTTCACCGGGTTTTTGTCGGCTGATGAGGTCCGTCAATTTTCGCACTATGATTTAGATGCGGTAATTCATAGTGAATATCAATTAGAGCTTCTTAATGCAAGCGCGGCTGTTAAGCCGTTGTCAGTTTGGTTGAAGATAAATACGGGGATGAACCGTTTAGGTGTTGATAGCTCGGCTGTGACTCGCTTAAATGATGGCTTACAGTTATCGGGAAAGGTTCGTTTACCGATCAAGCTGATGACGCATTTAGCATGTGCAGATGATATGAGTAGGCCGACAACGACACAGCAAATTGAGCTGTTTGATGCCTGTACTTCAGGTTTAGCAGGAGAGCAAAGTATTGCCAATTCAGCCGGTCTTCTTGGCTGGCAGCAGGCTCGACGGCATTGGGTTCGTCCAGGGATTATGTTGTATGGAGGGAGTCCTTTTTGTAACGCAGCAGCGAGTGATGATGGACTGCTTCCAGTGATGACATTAAAAAGTAGTGTGCTTTCACTTCAAACGGTAAAAAAGGGCGAGTGTGTAGGCTATGGAGGGGTGTGGCAGGCTAAAAAAACCAGTTTAATAGCAACTGTTGGGATAGGGTATGGCGATGGTTATCCTCGGCATGCTGAAATAGGCACGTTTGTGTTGCTGGGCAGGCAGCAAGCACCATTAGTGGGAAGAGTGTCAATGGACTCGATCAATATAGATGTTAGTCAATGCGAAAGTGTTCAGGTAGGTGATGAGGTTGTTTTGTGGGGTGAAGGCTTACCAATAGAAGAGCTTGCTGAAAAAAGTGGCACAATTTCCTATGAACTGATGTGTGGTGTCACAGAACGTGTGTTAAGGGTTATTAAAGGGGCTGAAGATGGCGGCTAAGCCAAAAACAACGTACCACTGTCGTGAATGTGGTGCCGGTGCAACAAAATGGGCGGGGCAGTGTCAAGATTGTGGAGGCTGGAATACGCTTGAAGAATCGACAACGTCGAGTTCATCCAAAGTCAATCGATATAGTGGTTATGCGGATCAAGCAAGTTCTGCTGAAGTACAAGTTTTATCGAAGGTGGAAGCTCAATGCTTAGATCGAATTAACACAGGCATGGGTGAGTTAGATCGTGTACTGGGTGGCGGGGTTGTGCCGGGCTCGGCAATCTTGATCGGTGGAGATCCAGGCATTGGTAAGTCGACCTTATTATTGCAGTCGTTATCCAGTTTGGCTCAACGTACGAAAACGCTTTATGTTACTGGCGAAGAATCTGCACAACAAGTGAGTATGCGGGCAACCAGGCTTCAGCTACCAGTCGACCAAGTTAATATTTTATGTGAAATCTCGTTAGAAACCATTTTAGCAACGGCTGAGAAAATGTCCTCAGATGTATTGGTCATCGACTCAATTCAAACTGTTTTTAGCGAAGAACTGCAGTCTGCACCCGGCTCGGTTGGACAAGTAAGAGAGTGCGCGGCACGTTTAGTACGTTTTGCAAAACGTACTAATACAGCTATTTTTTTGGTTGGCCATGTGACTAAAGAAGGTGCCATTGCCGGGCCACGTGTTTTAGAGCATATGGTGGATTGTGTTCTATATTTTGAGGGCGATTCAGGCAGTCGCTTTCGAGTGATTCGTGCTATAAAAAACCGTTTTGGTGCGGTGAATGAGCTGGGTGTTTTTGCGATGACAGAGAAGGGGCTTCGTGAGGTAGCGAATCCATCTGCGATCTTTCTTTCGCGGCATGAGCATGAAGTGCCAGGTAGTATTGTGATGGTGACGCGAGAAGGGACGAGACCGTTATTAGTTGAAGTGCAGGCGTTGGTTGATGATACTCGGCAAGGAAACCCTAAGCGCGTCACGGTTGGAATGGATCAGAATCGTTTAGCGATGTTGTTGGCTATTTTGAATAGACATGGACAGTGTTCGTTAATCGATCAAGATGTATTCGTGAATATTGTGGGGGGCTTACGGGTGATGGAAACGGGGGGCGATTTAGCGGTTGTGGCTGCGTTATTGTCTAGTTTTAAGTCTAAAAATATTCCTAAAGATTGGGTGGTATTTGGTGAATTAGGCCTCTCAGGTGAAGTGCGCCCCGTGCCGAATGGAGAAGAGCGTTTAAGAGAGGCGGCGAAACATGGTTTTAAGTTTGCGCTAGCGCCGAAAGGCAATATTCCTAAAGATGGGGTAAAAGGTTTAGATATTCATCCGGTTAGCGTGTTGCGAGACGCCTTAAGCTTTTTCTAAGGTGATTTGCTTGGTTGTAGTACGCTAAGGGAGTGTAAGTTTCTTTCTAATAGTGATGTATCACCTATGTTTAGCTCTACGATTCGCCTTAATAAGGTGGCGCTATGGATATCTAGTCCATCAAATTGCATGCCTAGTTGCTGCTCTTTGCCAAAGTAGACGATGTGGGCAAGGGCTTCAATAGTGAATGCCTCTCCTAGCGATATGCTGATGGAGAGCTTGTCTTTTATCTGAACCTCATCATTTTTTTGATGGCTTAAAATGAGGCAGCCATTAAAGGAAATATCTAATAAGCTGAAGTTAACGGATAAGCCGTTTGGGGTCAGGAAACGTCCAGTCGCATCATGAAAGATACGCTCAAAACGCCTTTTTTCTTCATGATTATTCAAGTTTACGGTCTATTCTATAAAAAATAGGTACTTAGAACTTCCAATCTTTATGCTTGCCTCATTATCTAATTTGGTTTCGTCGGATATAGCTTGGTCATTGATGCTGATGTCGAGATCGTCAGTTAACCTCGATAAATAATAACCGTCGAGCCTTTTTGCAATTATAGCTGGAGTGGTATCAACAATATTAATTTCAGTAACGGCTTTGTTTAAAGTAACCACTAATCCAATATCAGCTCCGTTCATAGCTTGTAAGTTACCCATGCCAAGCTCGTTGAGTGACTTTTTAGCTGTATCCGCGTTAGAGTTACTGGAAACCTTAGGTGGCTGGGAATAGAAAAGAGTATGTTTTCCAAGTATTATTTTGTCGCCTTGATGAAGCGTTGCGTTTTGAACTCTCTTATCATTCACCACAGTTGAAAACTGCTCGGATAAGCTTTCAATAAAATGTTCTCCATTTAGCTGGCTTATTTTCAGGTGAGCAGGGGCAATAGCGAGGCTGTCGATAACAAACGTATTAGAGGGCCCTCTACCAATGCTAGAGACCTCTTGCTCAAGATGAAAGACATCAATCGGTGTATTGTTGAAATAAAGTGCTAGTTTTGCCATAGTCGGTAAGTTGTGTTTCTGTATTTGTTCAAGTATATCTCAGTTGCTGTATAACAGTGTTTTTTCAGGAAGCTCTGTTAGGTTTAAATTTAGCAAGTTTTATCGCATTATCTTCCATTAAGACTATTTCAATAGGACGCCCATATATCTTTAAACTCGTGCCCTGCTCAGGAATTGACTCGAGGTATTCAAGTATAAGCCCATTTAATGTTTTGGGTCCCTTTGTTGGCAGAGTCCAGTTTAATGAGCGATTCAGTTCCCTAATGGTTATATTGCCGCTGATAAGTAAAGTGCCGTCATCCTTTTTTTGAATATCTGGAGAGCTATCAGAGGGGTCAGTGGTAAATTCACCAATCACCTCTTCTAACACATCTTGTAGTGTAATGAGCCCAAGAATGGAGCCATATTCATTAACAACATAAGCAAACCGTTGTTTGTTTTGTTGAAAGTTAATAAGTTGATGATAAAGGCTAGTGTTGTTAGGAATAAAGTAGGGGGGGCGTTGAATGTCGAGTATTTTTTTCTGATCAAGGTGATCGTCTTGTATTAGGTTGAAGATATCTTTTGTTCTCAAGTAGCCTTGAGTCGAATCTATATTGGTTGAGAACACGGGCAAATTTGAATAAGAAGCGTTCAATAATTGCTTTTTGATGTCGTCAATATCGTCATCTAGATCAATCCCATGAATTTCACTAATCGGTATCATTATTTCTTCAACAGTTGCTTTCTGGAGGTCTAGAATACCGAGTAGCATATCTTTGTGTTCTTCAGGTATAAGGTTACCTGCTTCAGTAACAACCGTACGCAACTCTTCATGTTGCATAGGGGCTTCACTATCGTGGCTAACGTGAATGTTTAAAGCTCTTAACAATAGGTTTGCCAAGCTGTTTATGACCCAAACAAGAGGGTAAAGCACTTTTAGCAAAGGTGTGTAAATAATAGAGGCAAAAAAAGCGAGTCGTTCAGGGTGGCTAGCAGCCCATGTTTTAGGGGCTACTTCAGAGAAAATAAGGATGACAAATGTTAATAAGCCTGCGGCGATTGCAATACCTGCTTCCCCATAAAGACGTAATGCAATGATGGTTGCGATCGATGAAGCAAAAATATTAATAAAATTGTTGCCGAGGAGAATGAGTCCGATTAACCGATCAGGTTTTTTAAGTAACTTATGCGCCATTTTTGCGCCAAGGTGATCAGTTTTTATAAGGTGTAATAGACGATACCTATTTAGACGCATTAAGGCTGTTTCGGAGCCTGAGAAAAAGGCGGATAGAAAAATAAGAGCGGCTAAAATTGTAAACAGTAATCCCAGTGAGAGGTTTGTCACGATGTGTGGTCCAAATTAATAAGTGTTCTTTCTAAGACTTGTTTGTTTGGCTGTCAAGCTAAAACTAAGATGATGCTTTAATTGATAGGTAAATGGATAATAAGTTGTAAGTGGTGTCGACTTTTTGACATACTAAACAATTACACATTCAAAATAATGGGTTGATGGGTTTATGGCTTTACAAAAAGTGTTTGTAATAGATGATGATAAAGCGCGTAGTTCTGAAGTAGTAACGGTGTTAAGCTTTTTAGACTATAAGGTTAAATCGATAGCGATAGATAAGTTAAAAAATGCGATGAGTGATGCTGAATCAGCCTTGGTCGTGTTGGCTGAGGGTGTTGAGTTCAAAGAGGAAGATGTGCACTCTTTTTTTGCTAGCACTAAAAACCAGCAACCCTTTCTTTATATTTATAACAAAGGCAAAGCGCCAAAAATCAGTAAAACATTAGCGAGCTATTTTGTGCCTTTGGAATGGCCAACAAGCTATCAGAAGTTTATTAATTGTATTCGCCAGTTACAGTCAGCCGAGCAGTCGTTAAATAAGGAAGTGTCTCAGAGAGCTACTGAGTTATTTAGAAGCCTAGTCGGCAACAGTCAAGAGGTAAAACGCGTAAGGCAATTGATCCAGCAGGTGTGTGTGTCGGATGCGACCGTTTTAATTTTAGGTGAGTCGGGTACAGGCAAAGAGGTGATTGCAAGAAATGTTCATTATCATTCGACGCGCCGGCAAAAAGCATTTGTGCCGATTAATTGCGGTGCGATTCCGGCAGAATTGATTGAGAGCGAGTTATTCGGCCATGAGAAAGGTGCTTTTACGGGGGCTTTAACAGCAAGGCAAGGGCGTTTCGAATTGGCAGAAGGCGGCACCATATTTTTGGATGAAATTGGTGATATGCCAATGCAAATGCAAGTTAAGTTGTTAAGGGTATTGCAGGAAAAAGTATTTGAGCGAGTAGGTGGTAATAAGTCCATTCCATGTAATGTTCGGGTGTTAGCAGCGACACATAGAGATCTCAAAAATGAAATTGAGAAGGGTAACTTCCGTGAAGACTTATTCTATCGCTTAGATGTTTTCCCTATTACGATTGCCCCATTAAGGGAACGTGCGGAAGATATTCCAATGCTGGTTAGTGAGTTAGTGCAGCGTATTGAAAATGATAAGAAAGGTTCGGTGCGCTTTACATCCGCTGCATTAATGGCACTATGCCAACATGACTGGCCGGGTAATGTAAGAGAGTTAGCTAATATGGTTGAAAGGCTCACTATTATTCATGCTTACGGTGTTGTTGATGTGAAGGATTTACCCGATAAATTTCAGCAATATGAGCATACGCCAACGGTTACCCAGGAAGAGTTTGCCCTTGAACCACCGATGTTTGAAGACCCGAATCCCTCAGTTCAGGGGATTGCAATGACACAAAATAATCATGTAGCGGTCGGGATTTTGCCTGAACAAGGAATGGACCTTAAGGAACATTTGAATGGGCTTGAATTATCATTAATTCAGCAGGCCTTAAATGATTCAGATGGTGTGGTAGCCCATGCGGCTAAAAAACTTAATATGCGTCGAACAACCCTCGTTGAAAAAATGCGTAAACATGATATGCAGCGTAACGATTAAGAGACTGTTATTTGACGTAATTTATTTTGAATATCATAAGTTACTGTTTATTAAGTAAAAATTAAACTGGCACGTTTTTGGCATTGTCTTTTTTATCTTAATTTAGATAACAGATAATGAGTAGATTAGCTACATCACAAGTACTTAACCAGGCCGAGTCTCCCAACAATGCATTGTCTGCACTCAGCCAGGTATCTCAGCACCTAAGTAACTCATATCAGTACCTAGAGCAACAGGTACGTGTTCTAAATGATGCTTTAGCTAAGTTCGATACAGAAAAAACTCAGTACTTGTTTGAAAAAGAAGCTTTATCCGCTCAGCTCGATAGTTTGATAGAGGCTATTCCCAGTGCCGCCATTGTTTTGGATACGCAACATAAAGTAATAGCAGTGAATGACTCTGCTAAATGGTGGTTGCATGATGATATTTTGGGGCTAAATTGGGAGGCTGTTCAAGCTGATTTTTTGATACGTCATGAAACGTTAGCTGATCAATATAGCTTAAAGAGCGGACGAGTCGTCGCCATGTCAACCAGCACGCTTGGAGTGCAAGCAGGTCAACTGGTGTTGTTAAGTGATAAGACTGAACAGCAAGACGGCAATAAGCACGCTGAGCACAAAACGAAATTATCTGAAATGGGCGCATTTTCAGCCAGTTTAGCTCATCAAATACGGTCACCCTTAGCATCCGCTTTGTTATATGCGTCTCAGCTAACGAGCAATACATTAAGTGGGCAGGCTCAGCAACAGTTATCAGTGAAACTACTAGATAGACTCAGAGTGTTAGATTCACAAGTGAGCGATATGTTGAGGTACTCGCACTGTGGAGAGCTTATTAAGCAGCCGATTGGTTTGTCGTCATTTATTGAGCGTTTAGAACGTTTTTATGATGAAAAACGTATTGCGTTCCATGTCAGTGAGTTTCATGATTCGGCAACCATTAACGTTAACCAAGAAGCGCTGATAGGGGCGGTTGGTAACTTACTCGATAATGCCTTGGATGCAAGCAATAATTCGCAGGATGTGTTGTGTTCAATAGAACTCACAGAGGAAAAGGTATTAAGAATAAGCGTTAAGGATCAGGGTGTTGGTCTATCAGAAGGCCAGCAACATAAAATATTTAAGCCTTTTTATAGTAATAAAAGCAATGGAACAGGGCTGGGGTTAGCCGTTGTTCAACAGGTTGTTAATGCCCATGCAGGTGAGATCAACTGCGTATCAAATTTAGATGTTGGAACGGTGATGGTTATCCGTTTACCGGTTTTGATATCGCCCTTACAAAAACAGTCAAATAGGAGTTTGTAGCATGATGAAGCAAATAGATGTCTTAATTGTTGAAGATGATAAGCCATTACAAGAAGCGATCAATGATGCGTTAACGACTTATGGTTATAAAACAAAGTGTGCATCAAATGGTTTAGACGCATTAAAAGCCTTGGAGACGTATCAAGCACGTCTAGTCATAAGCGATGTACAGATGGATAAGATGAGTGGGCAGGAACTGCTTGAGACATTAAAAGCACGTTTCCCGAGTTTGCCAGTATTACTGATGACAGCATATGCGACGGTTGAACAAGCGGTTAAAGCGATACAAACGGGCGCGTCTGATTATTTAACGAAACCGTTTGAGTTAAGTGAGTTAATCGTACATGTTGAACAGACTATTGCCCCTGAAACAATCACTTTCGGTGAGTTACCCAGTAATGATAGCAGTATGAAAGACATTGTGGCATTAGCTGGCAGAGTGGCTAAAAGCGAAGCGACGGTATTGATACAAGGTGAAAGTGGGACAGGAAAAGAAGTATTGTCGCGCTTTATTCATAAAAACTCGAATAGAAGTAAGAAAGAATTCGTTGCTATTAATTGTGCGGCGATCCCAGAAAACATGCTTGAAGCCATGTTGTTTGGGTATGAGAAAGGTGCGTTTACGGGTGCTCATCAATCATCGCCTGGCAAATTTGAACAGGCTCAGGGTGGAACGATTTTGCTTGATGAGATATCAGAAATGAATATTTTATTACAAGCTAAATTATTACGTGTTTTGCAAGAAAAAGAAGTAGAACGATTAGGTGGAAAGAAGACCATTAAGTTAGACGTTCGAGTGCTAGCCACGACAAATAAAAACTTGAGAGAGTTGGTCAATGAGGGGCACTTTAGAGAAGATTTATTGTACAGAATTAATGTGTTTCCTATTAACATCCCGCCATTAAGAGAACGTAAATCTGATGTGTTGGCGTTATCAAAAACGATGATAGCAAGGCATTATTGTGGGGGGCAATCAGCACCAACTCTTTCGGCAGCGGCGATTAAAATGCTCGAGAAGCATAGTTGGAAAGGTAATGTTCGGGAGCTAGAAAACGTTATTCAACGAGCGTTGATTATGGCGAGTAGCTCAATTATAGGCGAGCAAGAGTTGATTTTTGAGTCAGATTCACCCAGTTCAGAAAGTGTATCAAATATCAGCAGTACGAGTACGCAGAATGACCTAAGTGACGGTGTTAGAGCGGTGGAAGATAAGCTGATTATAGACACACTGGTTAAATCCAATGGCAGTAGAAAAAATACCGCAGAACGTTTGGGCATCAGTGCCCGAACATTACGCTATAAGATTGCGCGGATGCGTGATGCAGGCGTTGAAATTCCAGCGTAAATCAATTGGTTCGAATTGAAATAAAGTTAAGTTAAGTTGAGGATAATAGTATGAGTGATATGCAAATAAATAATGTATTGGCCCAAATGCGAGCCATGTCGGCGCAGGCTTCAAGCGCCGTTACGGAAACTAAACCTACGGGCTCGTCGGATTTTTCTGCGATGCTAAGTCAATCTATTGAAGATGTAAATAAGTCACAAAAAGAGGCGTCTGCCTTATCTACTGCTTTTACGAAAGGTGAAACGGATGCAAGCTTGGCAGAAGTGATGGTGTCTATGCAAAAAGCTAGCTTATCGTTCCAAACGGTACTGCAAACGAGGAATAAAATAGTAGATGCCTACAAAGAAGTCATGCGAATGAGCATGTAAGGCCTTGGTTTTACAATACTTAATATAAAATAAAAAATAGGTTTAATAGTATGGCAACTCCTGCAGAGCAAGCAACAATGCAAATACCGCAAGGAAATATGATGCTACGCCAGCTCGGTGTTATGGTGGCACTGGCGATCAGTGTTGCACTGGGTGTGGCCGTTGTATTGTGGTCGCAATCACCAAATTACAGTATGTTATATAGTAATTTAGGGGATAGAGAGTTAAGTGCTGTGGTATCTGGCCTTCAACAATCGGGTGTTGACTATAAACTGGAGGCAGGATCAGGTGCTGTTTTAGTGCCGTCATCAAAAGTAGATGAATTAAGGTTGAAACTAGCTGGCTTAGGCTTACCTCGTGGTGGTGGGCAAGGGTTTGAGTTATTGGAAAAAGAGACTGGGTTTGGGGGTAGCCAGGCGATTGAAAAAGCGCGTATTCAACGTGCGTTAGAAGGCGAAATTGCACGCTCTATTACCACCATTCAAAGCGTGCGATCTGCTCGCGTTCTATTAGCAATACCTAAGCAATCAGTTTTCCTACGGCACCGTAAGAAACCGAGTGCATCAGTGGTAGTAGATATGTACCAAGGGCGTGAGTTAAAAAAGCCAGAAGTGGATGCTATCTTGCATCTGGTGTCCTCAGCGGTTCCGCAGTTAGATGCCACGCAGGTGACTATTGTTGATCAAAAAGGTGCGCTGTTAAGCTCTAAATCATCTAATGATACGATGTCGATGACCAGCAATCAGTTTGAGTTTAAACAAGGTGTGGAAGAGCATCTGATAGGGCGTGTTGAAAGTATTTTACTGCCAATCGTGGGTTCGGGCGCTATTCGTGCATCAGTGTCTGCTGATGTAGACTTCACGGTAACGGAGCAAACTCAAGAACAGTACAATCCTGATTTGCCTGCGCTACGCAGTGAGCAGATCACCGAAGAGCAAAACAGTTTGGCAGGTGCGGGAGGTGTTCCGGGTGCACTATCAAATCAGCCGCCGGCACAAGGCGTTGCACCAGAAGTGGCTGCCGAAGGCGCGGAAAACGGAGCACTTGGTAGCGCAATGAATGTGAATAGGAAAGCGATTAAGAATTACGAATTAGATAAGAAAATCAGTCATACTAAGCTCTCTACAGGCCGTTTGAAACGTATTACGGTAGCGGTGGTGATAGATAACAAACAGGCGCTCGTTACGGCTGATGAAGCGGCAGCTGCATCCGAGCCGTATACAATAGAAGAATTGGCTAAATTCACTAGCATTGTGAAAGAAGCGGTTGGTTTTAATGAGTTACGAGGTGATAGAGTGACGGTGACTAACCTTGCGTTTAAACAACCTGAAGCGCTTGGGGCCTTACCTGAGATTCCACTGCTGGAGCAAGCTTGGGTGCTGGATGTTGCGAAACAAGCCGTGGGGGCTATCTTTGTGTTAATACTGGTTTTTGTTGTGTTAAAGCCAACCATTCAAAAGTTATTAGAAAAACCAACCGTTACAGGTTTACCCGATGGGTCGCAAGTTGCTGTCATGACTCCAGGTGGTGGCATGGTGTCTCAGGGTGGCGTCGCTCAGTCTGGTGCAGAAACGGCCCTTGGGCTTGAGTCAGATGAAGAGTTGATGTTATTGGAAGCACCTAAAAGTTATGAGCAGCGGCTAGAAATGGCGCAAAAGATCGCGGGTGAAGACCCAAAGCGAGTGGCTCAAGTTATGAAAACATGGATACACTAAAATGGCTGAAAAACAAACATCAGGGGAAGAGTTAACGGGAACGGCTAAAGCAGCTATTTTCTTATTATCTTTAGGTGAAGAGCACGCGGCAGGTGTGATGAAACATATGGGGCCGAAGGAAGTACAGCAGGTAGGTACTGCAATGGCTTCACTAGAAAATGTAACAACCGAAACACTGGACTCTGTTGTTGGTCAATTTATCACCACCATTGGTGGGCAAACGGCCTTAGGTATAGACTCTGATAAATATATTAAAAATGTTCTGACCAGTGCGCTTGGAGGCGATAAAGCTGGAGGCGTTATTGATCGTATTTTGTTGGGCAGAAACTCTAAAGGCTTGGAGCAACTTAAATGGATGGATCCGCGATCGATTGCCGATTTTGTTCGTTTAGAACACCCGCAAATTATTGCGATTGTTTTATCTTATTTAGACAGTGATCAAGCAGCTGAAACATTGACGTACCTTGCGCCTAAAATAAGACCAGATGTATTAATGCGCATTGCTGTGTTGGAAGGGGTTCAGCCGGATGCGCTTCAAGAGTTAGATGCGATCATGGATAAGCAGTTGTCCGGAAATACAGGCGCTCAAACGGCACAAATGGGTGGTATTCAAACAGCCGCAAATATTTTGAATTTTATGGAAGGGTCAAGCAGTGCAGAGTTGATTGATGCAGTCGTCGAAGCAGATGATGCTATTGGTCAGCAAATTCAAGATAAAATGTTTGTTTTTGATAATCTCATTGATGTTGACGATAGAGGCATCCAAAGCCTACTAAAAGAGGTGTCGACCGATGTGTTGACGTTGGCGTTACGGGCAGCAGAAGAGGCGTTAAAAGAAAAAGTATTTCTCAATATGTCTAAACGGGCCAGTGAAATGCTGCGTGACGATATGGAGGCTGCACCACCGGCTAAACTGAGCGATGTTGAGGCGGCGCAAAAAGAAGTCTTGGTTATTGCGAGACGATTATCTGATTCGGGTGAAATTTCATTAGGTGGTAGCGGTGGCGGGGGTGATGAATTTGTCTAAACCACCGGTTGAAAAAGATGATATTTCCTCATGGAGTTTTCCTTCATTAGGTGTTGCAACAGCGGTTGATGTTGAGGTTAGTCGCGTAAAAGCCCCTACGGCGAGTGATCTTGAGGAAATCCAACAGCAGGCTATTCAAGAGGGCGCTAAACAAGGTTATGAAGAAGGGTTTGCGAAAGGCTTAAAAGCGGGAGAGCTGAAAATCGCAGAACGAGTTAAATCGCTAGAGTCTATTATCCAAGCATTGGCCAGCCCCTTTGATGAGTTTGATGAGCGAGTCGAGAATGAAATTGCCTCATTGGCTATTCAAATTTCAAAACAGCTGGTTCGTCGTGAACTTAAGGTAGATTCTGGTCAAGTGGTAGGTGTTGTTAAAGAAGCAATCGTTGCTTTACCATCAAGCACTCAAAATATTCGTTTGTTTTTGCACCCTGATGATGTCGATTTAGTAAAGTCTGCGCTGTCTTTAGATGAAAGTGCGCGTTGGGAGTTGGTCGAAGACCCGGTTATAACGCGAGGTGGTTGTCGAGTTGCGACGGACGTGTCGACCATTGATGCGACGATTGAAAATCGATTGTTGGCTATTATTGCTCAAGCCTTTGGGGACGAAAGAGCGCTTCCATGAGAGACCCTAATATTTTAAATAAGCGTGCTGATCGATGGATCAGTCGTTTAAAAACATATAAAGAACGGATTGAAGAGCCTCAGGCGATGTTAGTGGAGGGACGGTTGACGAGAATGGTAGGTTTAACGCTTGAAGCGGTGGGTTGTCGGTCGACCATCGGTGGTCGCTGTATCATTGAGGCGGTTGATGGTAACCGTATAGAAGCGGAGGTTGTGGGTTTTTCAGACGAACGTTTATATTTAATGCCGACAGGTGATATTAGAGGGCTTGAGCAGGATTGCCGAGTGCTGCCAATGGGCTTGACGAGTATGGCTCACGTAGGTCACGCGTTATTAGGTCGTGTTATCGATGGTGGTGGCAAGCCATTGGATGGGAAAGGTCCCGTTCACACGACCGACACCATGCCTTTGCATGGGCGACCTATGAACCCGTTAGGCAGAAGAGCGATTACTGACCCGCTTGATGTGGGTATCGGCGCGATTAATTCACTGTTAACGGTTGCGCAAGGTCAACGTATTGGTCTGTTTGCTGGTAGTGGTGTGGGAAAAAGTGTTTTGCTCGGGATGATGACAAAATATACCAAAGCGGATGTGGTTGTAGTCGGTTTGATCGGCGAGCGTGGCCGAGAAGTGAATGAGTTTGTTAGAAAAACGTTGGGGCCAGAGGGGATGTCGCAAGCAGTGGTTGTGGCGTCACCTGCTGATGACCCACCTTTGATGCGGATGCACGGTGCAATGTTAGCAACCAGTATTGCTGAATATTTTCGTGATCAAGGGATGAATGTTTTATTGCTGATGGATTCGTTGACCCGATATGCACAGGCGCAACGAGAGATAGCATTAGCCATTAATGAGCCTCCAGCAACTAAAGGCTATCCACCGTCTGTTTTTAGTAAATTGCCGAGTTTAGTAGAGCGGGCAGGCAATTCAGATCAAGGAGAAGGCTCTATTACGGCCTTCTATACGGTGCTGACAGAAGGCGACGATAGTAATGACCCTATTGCTGATGCCAGTCGAGCGATCCTGGACGGGCATATTCATTTGTCTCGATCATTGGCTGAAACAGGGCATTTTCCCGCGATTGATTTGGAGGCCTCTGTGAGTCGGTTAATGACCGAAGTTGTTCCTGAGGAGCATCAGAATATGGCGCGTGAGTTTAGAAAAATCAATTCAACCTATCAGCAGAATGCCGATTTAATTAACGTCGGTGCGTATCAAAAGGGTGCAAACCCATCGGTTGATCAGGCCGTTAATATGCACGATTCAATGTTAGAATTTCTTCAACAGGGTATCACTCAGGCGGTTAGTTTTGATGAAAGTATCGAAGGACTGCAGGGTGTATTGCAGCAACAAGGTCAGTCGGGTATTGTGCCGGCAATATCATAAAGCGGAGTTGAGTTGAAAAAATCAAAACGATTCGAACCAGTTAAGAAAATGGCCGAGAATAAAGAAGCAGCAGCGGCTGTAAAAATGAATCAATCGTTTCAAGAGCAGCGCGAATCACTGAATCAATTGGAAACATTGCAGGGTTATCGCGATGATTACGTCGCCCAGTTTAAATCTAAAGGTAAGGACGGCATGGCGGCATCTAGATTGCTTGAATACCAAGCGTTTGTGCAAAAACTGGATCGCGCTATAGAAGAGCAAACCAAGGCGGTTCAAGGTGTGCGTGCTAAAGTGGGTGAGCACCAACAGGCGTTCAAGAAAACAAATAGTAGAAAAAAAGTAGTCGAAAAACTTATCAAAAGAACTAAACAGCAAGAGCAGGCTGATATGGGTCGGCAAGAGCAAAATGAAGCCGATGACCGAGTTTTTAAAGGTGCTCAAATAGACTGAAAACAGGGTCAGTTGAACTTAATAAATGATTAGAAGGCATATTTATTTTATATTTATATGATTGGTGTCTTATAATACGCAAATGAATGTAGAAAACTTATTAGAACAAGGTGTCGAGCTAATGATGCTTGGAATGGGAATGGTATTCTTTATTTTAGGCTTGTTAGTTTTTGTTATTAAAGGGATGTCTATTTTACTCTTGCGGTTTGAACCCGTTGTTGAAAATAGCTCTAAAACTCCTGTTGCTGCAGGTATTAATGAAGATATTGTTGCGGCAATTAGCATTGCTGTGCAACGTTTCCGCTCTAAATAAACTTGAAGACCATGATGAATCCATTAAAAATTACTGATGTCGTTTTACGCGACGCTCACCAATCTCTTTTTGCAACCCGGTTGCGAATTGAAGATATGCTACCGATCGCTGAAAAGCTCGATCAGATAGGTTACTGGTCTTTAGAGACATGGGGCGGTGCAACCTTTGACTCTTGCATTCGTTATCTCGGTGAAGATCCTTGGGAGCGTTTACGCTTGTTAAAAGCGGCGATGCCTAATACGCAACAACAAATGCTACTACGTGGCCAAAACCTATTGGGTTATCGTCATTATGCCGATGACGTTGTTTTTAAATTTGTCGAGCGTGCAGCACACAATGGTATGGATGTTTTCCGTATTTTTGATGCGATGAACGACGTGCGTAATTTAGAAACGGCTATTAAGGCAACTGTTGAGGTGGGTAAACATGCCCAAGGTACTATTTCATATACAGAAAGTCCTGTGCATACGTTGGATAGTTGGGTTGAAATGGGTAAGAGACTAGAAGACGCTGGCTGTCATTCAATAGCCATCAAAGATATGGCCGGTCTTCTTAAGCCGTATGACGCTGAAGTACTAGTTAAACGTTTAAAAGCCGAATGTGATGTGCCTATCGCATTACATAGCCATGCAACAACTGGAATGAGTGTGGCGACATGCTTGAAAGCGGTTGATGCAGGTTTAGATATGCTTGATACAGCGATCTCCTCAATGAGTATGACGTATGGCCATTCGCCGACTGAAACCTTTATTGCTATGCTGGAAGGTACTGATCGTGCGACCGGTTTGGATATAGAGAAGGTGGAAGAAGTGGCCGCATACTTTAGGACTGTTAGACCAAAATATGCAGAATTTGAAGGTTCGTTGAAAGGTGTAGACTCAAGAATTTTAATCGCTCAAGTTCCAGGTGGAATGCTAACTAACCTTGAAAGCCAACTTAAGGTGCAAAACGCAGGTGATAAAATTGACGAAGTATTAGCAGAAATACCTCTGGTCCGTAAAGATTTAGGATACCTACCATTAGTGACCCCCACATCGCAAATTGTTGGAACTCAAGCGGTCATGAATGTGTTGATGGGTGAACGTTACAAATCGATTAGTAAAGAAACAGCTGGCGTTTTAAAGGGTGAGTACGGTGCAACACCTGCAGAGGTGAATCAAGAGCTTCAAGCGCGTGTGTTAGAAGGTGCTAAAGCGATTACTTGTCGCCCAGCAGACTTAATTGATGATGAGTTTGACAAGTTAGCATCCGAGTTAGAATGCAAAGCTAAAGAAGACGACTTACAGTTAGCCGAGCAAGTAATTGATGATGTCTTAACGTATGCACTATTTCCGCAAGTGGGTTTAGACTTTATTAAAAATAGAAATAACCCAGATGCATTTGAACCTGTGCCAACCGGTGTGGTTGAGGTAAATGCAGGGCAAGCTAAGGGTAGTGAAACATACGATGTTGCTGTAAACGGTAAAACCTATCAGGTTGAGGTGGGCCCGAGTGGTTCGATTGAGAACTTGGTACCGGTCGCTTCAGCAAGCGTCCCTGTTGCCTCTGTTGCTCCAAAACAAGCTGAACCATCAGCTGCCGTTTGTCAAAATGAGCCTTTATTATCTCCAATGGCCGGTAATATTATTAGAATAGCGATGGCTGCAGGTGATGATGTGCATGAAGGTGATGTTGTTATCATTTTAGAAGCGATGAAAATGGAAACCGAAGTAAAAGCCCATATCGAAGGCCAAATTTCGGATGTTTTTGTTAAAGAAGGTGAGTCGGTTCCTGCTGGCGCACCATTAGTTCTAATTTGTTAGGGTTAAATAATGGATAGCGGCGTATTACATATTTGGCAGTCAACAGGCATTGCTAATTTCGAATGGAGCAATATATTAATGATAGGTATCGGCTTGCTGCTGATATACCTCGCGATTGCTAAAAACTTTGAACCATTATTATTACTACCGATTGGCTTCGGTGGAATTTTAGCTAATATCCCTATTGCGGGTATTAGTGGGCCTGATGGCATGTTAGGTATTTTGTATCATATGGGTGTTGACACAGGTTTGTTCCCCTTGTTGATCTTTATGGGCGTGGGTGCTTTAACGGACTTTGGAGCACTTATTGCGATGCCGAGTCTGTTAGTACTAGGCGCTGCGGCGCAGTTTGGTATCTTTGCAACGCTTCTTGGTGCGTTGGCGATGAATATGATTCCAGGTATGGAATTTAGTATCGCGGATGCTTCAGCTATAGCTATTATTGGTGGTGCAGACGGTCCAACCGCTATTTTTCTAGCCTCTAAGCTGGCACCCGATTTACTGGGTGCAATAGCAGTCGCTGCTTATTCTTATATGGCATTAGTACCGCTTATTCAACCACCGATCATGCGTGCATTGACGTCGGAGTCTGAGCGACAAGTGGAAATGAAGCATTTGAGGCATGTCACTAAAAAGGAAAAAATAATATTCCCGTTAATTATATTGACTGCCGTTATTTTATTTTTACCGGCATCAGCACCCTTGGTCGGTATGCTTGCCTTTGGTAACTTAATGCGTGAAAGTGGTGTAGTTGATCGTTTAAGCTCAACAGCACAAAATGAGCTCATTAATATTGTGACCATTTTCTTAGGACTGGCAGTCGGCTCGAAGTTATCTGCTGATAAATTCCTTACGGCTGAGACACTAGGTATCTTAGTATTAGGTATGGCAGCGTTTTCAATTGGCACAGCAGGGGGTATTTTAATGGGTAAAGTAATGCATAAGCTGACAGGCGGAAAAGTTAACCCCTTAATTGGTGCTGCTGGCGTGTCAGCTGTTCCTATGGCTGCTCGTGTTGTTAATAAAGTTGGGCAAGAAGCTAACCCTCATAATTACTTATTGATGCATGCGATGGGGCCTAATGTAGCAGGTGTTATTGGCTCAGCCGTTGCGGCTGGTGTGCTGTTGGCCATTGTAGGCTAATAGCTGGTTACCCTAGGTTATTAATTAAGGCAGCTATCTTTAACTGCTAAAGTTGTAGTAGTCTTTTGTTTTTAATATTAAGAGGTGTCTAAAGTATTTAGATACCTCTTAATTTATAACTTAAAAATATCTTTTAAATTTTTGTTATCGACTAGCTTAGGTATATCTAAAAAATGTCCGTATCGGGCAATATAAATACCCAATGTTTGAAGGCATTAGTAATCCCTCCCACTTAGAGTATTTATCTCATCAAAGCCGAGATATGTAGGCTCAATCGACTTGTTCAGTTTGAGATAAGGTTTGCTTTGTCCAAACCTTGTCATTAAAGAACCCAATACTTAGCGTTTTTACAATATCAAGTATAAATACTTTGTCTTTGCTGGTTAAAAGTAGCGTGATAATAAAAGGGCTGCTTTAATGTACTTAAATAGTTAAATGTTTATGCAACGAGATAATAAATCAAGTGACAGTCAGTAAAGCAAACCTAAAACCTGTAAGTACGTTATCAGTTGCGCCCATGATGGATTGGACTGATAGACATTGTCGCTATTTCCACCGCTTGCTTTCCCCTTCTTCTTTGTTATATACAGAAATGTTAACGACAGGTGCATTATTACATGGTGATCGAAATCGTTTGTTGGGTTTTGATAATGCTGAGCAACCGTTAATTATACAACTGGGTGGTAGTAATCCAGAAGAAATGGCAGCTTGCGCGTTGTTTGCCCAACAAGCAGGCTATCAGGCAGTCAATATCAACGTGGGGTGTCCAAGTGATCGTGTGCAAAATGGGCGTATAGGTGCTTGTTTAATGTCTGAACCTGAACTGGTGGCTCAATGTGTTACTCAGATGCGAGAGCGTGTTGATATTCCAATTACCGTGAAGACTCGAATTGGTATTGATAACCATGATTCAGCCGAGTTTCTGATGAATTTTATTGGAATAATCGCTGAAGCAGGTTGTGAGACATTCATCATACATGCACGTAAAGCTATTTTGAGTGGCCTGTCACCTAAGGAAAATAGAACAATTCCACCGTTAAACTACCAGAGGGCCTATCAAGTCAAAAAGATGTTTCCTGCTTTATCTATTGTTGTAAATGGAGGTATTCAAGCTGTCAATGAAATTCCTCAGCATTGGGAGCAGCTAGATGGTGTCATGATTGGGCGGGCTGCTTATCATAACCCTTTTCTTTTGGCTGATATTGAGCATCAATTATTTTCACAGCCGTTATTAGATAGGGAAAAGGTGTTATTTGACTTTATTCCCTATATCGAAAAACAACTAGCAATGGGTGTTTCTTTGCAAAGCATGACAAAGCATATCTTAGGGCTTTTTGCCGGTCAACCCGGTGGAAAGCATTGGCGCCGTTATTTAAGCGAACATGCGAGGGCAAAAGATGCTGGGCCAGAAGTCTTTTTGAAGGCACTAGAAGCAATGCGGCCTTACATGACAATTAATTAACTAAAATTTAGAAATAAAACGGTATACTTTCAAGCTTTATGACAATGAGGTAGTTAAATGGAAGAATTGTATAAACAAATCATTTCATATATCGGTGAAGATGTAGAGCGGCAAGGGTTAGTGGACACCCCAAAGCGTGCGGCAAAAGCGATGTCATTTTTAACCAGTGGCTACCAAACGAGCCTTGATAGTATTGTTAATGGTGCTATTTTTGACTCTGATGCAGACGATATGGTGATTGTTAAAAATATAGAACTGTATTCGATGTGTGAACACCATTTATTACCGTTTATTGGGCAGTGCCATGTGGCGTATTTACCCAATGGCAAAGTACTAGGTTTATCTAAAGTAGCTCGAATAGTTGATATGTACGCACGTCGCTTACAAATTCAAGAACAATTGACTACTCAAATTGCTGACTCCATCCTTAAGGTCACTGGTGCAAGAGGAGTGGCTGTTGTTGTTGAGGCAAAGCACTTATGTATGATGATGAGAGGGGTTGAAAAGCAGAACTCGCAAATGACCACATCAAGTATGCTCGGCCAATTTCGTAAAAACTCTGAAACACGAGCAGAATTTTTAAGTTTATTAAAAATGGGGAAATAGAGCCTTTGTAGAGCCTTGTAATATGAAAAGACAGCTTTCGAGTTTTAATGAGGTTCCGATAGTTCTCAGAAAGCTTACGTTGCATAGTGATTCATTCTACGGTTCACTATATCTAAGAAAATTATATAAACACTGATTTACAATAAATGTGGGAGGTATCGTAATGCCAAAGTTTTTTGGAGATGGCTCGGATTGTAGCTTTTGCAAGATGATGCGAAGTATGGCGTTTAGTGGCTTAGGGGCTGCTATAGGGGCAGGGATAGGTAGTCTATTGGGTTTACAACGCTCCGATGTATGGATGTGTGCAATTGGCGGAGCTTTTGTAATGGTGTTTCTTGTGCTAAGAAAGCTGGAGAATTCGTGAAGTATATAGTATTGATAGCAGTGGTATTGCTGAGCACCGGATGTTCTGAAGAGCAGCAAAATAAAATTTCGCGTTTAGGCGTCAGTTGGATGGAAGGTGATTATACGGTGACCTTTTATGAAGGTGCGCATAAAACGTCATGGACTGTCTTGGATAGTAAAGTGACGTCGGATTCGCAAAAAGGTTATTACTATTTTTGGGTTAGAAAGGATGGTAAAAGTAAATATGTTCAAGTGCCTATCGCGCGGACAGTGATTGAAGAGCTGTAAGAGCTGAATATGTGTGAATTATTGGGGATGAGTGCAAATGTACCCACGGATATTTGCTTTAGCTTTAGTGGACTGATCAAACGAGGCGGAAAAACAGGGTCACATAAAGATGGCTGGGGTATCGCTTTCTACGAAGGTAAGGGTTATCGTTCTTTTCATGACCCTGTTGCTAGTGCAGACTCTGAAGTAGCCAAGTTTATACAACACTATTCTATTAAAAGCACACAAGTTATTTGTCATATTAGAAAGGCGAATAGAGGGCGAGTCTGTTTAGAGAATACCCACCCATTTTCACGTGAGTTATGGGGAGATGTATGGTGTTTTGCGCATAATGGACAGTTAAAAGGTATTAAGAAAAAAGCTCTGAAGGGTTATAAACCAATTGGTACAACGGATAGTGAGTATGCGTTTTGTTGGATACTAAGCCAACTTCGTGAAGAGTTTCCTATGAAACCAAAAAGTCATGTAACGATTAGAAATGCTATGGAGCGATTATGCAAAGAAGTCGCCAAACATGGGGTATTTAACGTGTTGATCAGTAATGTGGGTCACTTATACACTTTTTGCAGTACAAAATTAACTTGGTTAACTAGACAAGCACCATTTGTAGAGGCGCAGTTATTGGATGCTGACCTATGTGTTGATTTTAAAAAAGAAACAACGAATACTGATGTCGTTACGGTAATAGCCACAGAACCCTTAACATCTAATGAGCAATGGACAAAAATGCGGGTTGGTGAGTTTAGTGTCTTTCGTTTGGGTGCAAAAGAATTTACAAGCTTTAGTTAACTAAAAAATAAAGCATACGTTTGCTTGAACTCTTCATTAACTTTGTCAGACACAGGCGCGACAATTCCAAATGGCATATCAATGCTATCCCAAATTTTATCGTCGGATAAACGGCTAGTATCGATTGCTTCTTCTGATGTCGTGTCGATATGAGTTAATTTATTTGCAAGATAGATGATACTAGCTTCATCTTTGTCACTAATGGCGAGCTCAGGCTGGTGGTGAAATGTTGTTGCATTTTGAATAGAGTCGGGAATTTTCCACATTTCTAGCAATGCCCCCCCCAGTTGAGCGTGATTAAAACCAAATGTTATCGTTTCGGCATTAAGCTCACTAGTCTGGCTAGATTTAACCAATAAGGCAGCAGCACGAGAAAGGTCGGGCGCTTTAGTGTATAAAATCAATCGTCCAATATCATGAAGAAGCCCGCTGATAAAAGCAGAGGCAAGCTGTCGCTTTTTTGGATGGTTATCTGCTAGGAACTTAGCAAATAACGCAGTTTTCAGGCTATGTGCCCAAAACTCTCGCATGTCAAGAATAGAATTAGGCATGCTTGAAAACTTTTCAACCACACTGGTGGTCATAACGAGCATGCGAACTTCATTATCACCTAAGATAGATATCGCGTGATCAACCGTCTTAATGGTTGCAGGAAAACCAAAAAAGGCTGAGTTAACAATTTTTAACAGTCGAGCAGCTAAGGATGGGTCCTGTTCAATAATTGCAGCAGTATCTTTAATGTTTTTCATCGGGTCATCAAGAGTCTGGGTAATACGCATGAAAACTTCAGGTGCTGAGCATAAGTCAATTTCACCGCTTAAGAAATCGCTCATTGTGCATATGTTAGCTGCTGTTCGTGACATATAAAAATTATCGCTATTAATTTTTTAAGTGCAATGATTATAGTAAACAATAATCCTAGGGCTAGGGTTCATTAAAGGTTTTTATTAGAAATTTAATAATTTGATGAGTAATTCCATATTTCTTGGTTTTTTATTTGGAATATAAGTGTACTCTGAAATTAATCTTGACACTTCATTAAGAAGGGGCGTAAAGTTCTTGATAGAAAAGAAAAAATATAATTTTATTAATCTTTATTTATAATCAAGCTGGTTAACTAATAACCTTAATTAATTAAGGTGACTACTCAGCAGCCATTAAGACAAAAGAGCAGAGATGAAATCATCAAGACAAAAAGAACAGCATATCGTCATTATTGAACATGATGAAGGTCGCCTGTCGAGCTTGCAAAATATTTTGTCTGCCAGTGGTTATAGGCATTTAATTTGTGCTTCAAGCCAGGAGAGGGTGTTTGAAGTTATTCGTCCTTTTCAAGGGAGAATTGATGAAATAGGTGTGTTTCTCTTAGCCTATGACTTACCTCAAAGCGACACTCTAAAACTGAGCCAAATGTTGAGCACTTTAGATGGACATGACGCCATTCCATTGATCTTTCTTGCTAGCTCAGCAACTATCATTGATGAGGCATTAATGGCTAAGTGCCATGCAGCCAACGCAGCAACTATTGTCAAATACCCTAGTCAAGTAAATGACTTTCTACCTTTAGTTGAGTTAGCCTTTGCGCTTAAATGCGAACGTGATGAACGAATTGTAAATGAAGAAAAATTAGTACGAGAGCTATCTGAGCGCCGGATTATGGAGGCACGTTTACAATATTTGGTTGCACACGATGAATTGACGGGCTTATCTAATAGGAGTGGGTTGGAAAAAGCTTTAGACTTTGCAATATTGAGGTGTAATAACTTTAAACAGCACGGTGCTCTATTAGATATTGATTTGGACCAGTTTAAGGTTGTTAATGATGTTGAAGGGCATGAAGTAGGCGATCGTTTATTGGTCGAAATTGCAGTATTGATCAGAACTACACTTGATAATAAAGCCTTTATTGCGCGAGTTGGTTCAAACTTATTTCAAGTGTTCATTAGTAAAATTCTAAAAGCAAAAGCACTACTTATTGCTGAAAAAATAAGACTAATAATTGATGAGTTTGACTTTAAATCTGGCGAAAATGTTTATAATATTTCAGCCAGTATTGGTGTCGCAATACTAGAGCCTTTGGAAGGAATTAAGCGACCCAGTGAGTTGATGTCACGAGCCAATCACGCCTGTTATTCTGCCAAAACATTGGGTCGAAACAGAGTCAGCTTGTTTGAAAGTGATAATGATGAACTTGTCAGCTTGAGAGACGATGCTAAATGGGTTCCTAAAATACGCTATGCGTTAAGTGAAGATCTATTTAAACTGGTTTTCCAGCCGGTAGTAAAATTATCTAGCGGTCGAGTATCACATTATGAAACTCTGCTACGAATGATCGATGAAACTGGAGAGCTTTTAGGCCCCGTTGAGTTTATTCCTGTAGCGGAACGGATGGGGCTTATACACCATATTGACCTGTGGGTTGTCTCTCACACGATTGATTACATAGCAGCGTTACCCAAAACGCAAGAAAATATTTGTTTTACCGTAAATTTATCTAGTCATGCATTGCAAGGTGATTACTTGCTACCTGTTATTAAGAAAAAACTTGAGTCTACATGGATTTCACCATCAAGGTTGACGTTTGAGATTACTGAAACAGCGGCGGTATCCAATTTCAGTAAAACACGAGAAATGGTATCAAAAATTCGTGCATTAGGGTGCCGATTTGCACTAGATGATTTTGGTGCTGGTTTTAGTTCATTTAACTACATTAAAAACTTTCCAGTTGATTATTTAAAAATTGACGGTCAATTCATTAGTAATTTAGCAGTTGATCACTCCGACCAAGTGCTCGTCAGGTCTATGGTTGAGGTGGCCCATAGTCTAGGTAAAAAAGCGATAGCTGAGTATGTCTCGAATGCCGAAATTTTGCGGGTATTAAAGGAAATGGGGGTTGATTATGTCCAGGGATACTTATTGGGTAAGCCAGAGTTAGAGTTATTAGAGGATCAGCATATTTCAATAGATCAATTACTGGATAAGGAGTTAGATATTAAGAACTTAATCACCCAGTAAGAACGAGTCTCTGGCATGATGGCGCAAATATATTCAATGCAAGCCGTGTAACCTTTTTAATCTGCTAAATCAACTATGGCTAAGACCAAGACAAAAGCCCCCCCTGGTAAAAAAAAAACAACTAGACGACCGAAAAAAAAACAATCATCAGGCTTTCTTAAAGGGTTGATATTAAAAGTAGGTTTGTTATTTATCGTCGTTATGACGGTTTATGCTTTCTATTTAGATAATATTGTCCGAACTCAATTTGAAGGAAAGCGTTGGGAGTTACCGGCCCATGTTTTTGCCAATCCTGTTGAACTTTACCAAGGCTTGCCTCTTTCTAGTAAACAGTTTGAGGGATTGTTAAAAGACCTACGTTACCAACGAACCACTGACTTCAATTCGGGTGGCAAATATTATCGCTCTGGCTCCGTCTTCACGGTAAAAACCCGCTCATTTGACTTTTTTGATGGCAAGGAAGCTTCTAAAATAATAAAAGTTTACTTTAGAAACCAACAAGTGTCGGCCATAAAAGATGCTAAGACCGGTAAAAATGAGGCGCTTATTCGTTTAGACCCTGTGCAGGTGGGAAGCTTTTATCCTAGTCATAAAGAAGATCGAATTTTGGTCAAACTTGATGAAGTGCCACAGACATTAATTGATGGTTTGTTAGCGATCGAAGACCGCGATTATTACCAGCATTATGGAGTGTCGGTTAAGTCTATTTTGCGTGCTATGTGGGTAAACCTTATGGCGGGCGAGGTTGTTCAAGGCGGGAGTACCTTAACGCAACAGTTGATTAAAAATTTTTATTTAACGTCAGAAAGAAGCCTATGGCGAAAAGTAAAAGAAGCCATCATGGCGCTAATTATTGAGGTACGCTTCGATAAGGATGAGATCCTTGAGGGGTATCTTAATGAAGTGTTTTTAGGGCAAGATGGTGAGCGATCCATTAATGGCTTTGGCATGGCTAGTGTGTTTTATTTTAATAAACCACTCATTGAGTTGAAACCACACCAAGCTGCATTACTAGTCGGTTTGGTAAAAGGGCCGTCTTATTATGACCCGAGACGACACCCTGAGCGGGCCTTAAAGCGTAGAGATTTAGTGCTTGATGAGATGGTGAGTTTAGGTGTGCTGCCAGAGGAGCAAAGACGAATTGCGCAGGGGTTTGGCACGGATATTTCGCCATTTAAACAAATTAAAAGTTCCCGCTTTCCTGCTTTTTTAGACCTAGTAAAACGTCAATTGAGTCGCGATTATAAAGATGAAGATCTGCGCTCAGAAGGCTTAAATATTTTCTCAACCCTTGATTACACGATTCAAACAACTGCTGAGAATTTATTTAAGCGAAAATTAGAAGCGCTTAACCAGCAATATGGTATTGAAAAAGACAAATTGCAAGGAGCGATGGTTATTACACGTCGTGAAGGTGGGGAAATTGTCGCTGTTATCGGTGATAGAAACCCTGTGTTTAATGGTTTTAATAGAGCACTTGATGCCATTAGGCCGATTGGCTCCTTGGTTAAGCCTGCCGTGTACTTATCCGCATTATCGCAACCCTCAAACTATACGCTAACCAGTATGATTGATGATTCTGCCATTAGCTTAAAACAGCGCTCTGGCGAGCTTTGGATGCCGCAGAATTATGATAAAACGGAACATGGGCTGGTTCCTTTGCACGAAGCCTTGTCGAACTCCTATAATTTGGCGACCGTACGTTTGGGTATGGAGCTTAAAGTGGCTAACGTAAAGCGTACACTTGAAGAGTTGGGTGTTAGGCGGCCGATAAAGCCCTACCCATCACTATTGCTTGGTGCGTTATCATTATCACCGATTGAAGTGGCCCAAATGTATCAGACCTTAGCAGGAGAAGGTTTTTTTACACAGTTACGCTCTATCCAATCGGTGACTTCCAGTGAAAATTCTGCACTACAACGCTACCCGTTAAGTGTGCGGCAGGTCGCGAACCCGTCAGCTGTTTATCTTGTTAATACAGCGCTACAAGAAGTGATGAAGGAAGGAACGGGACGTTCTGCTTATCAACATATGTCAACTAACTACAAACTGGCGGGTAAAACCGGGACAACCGATGAATTAAGGGATAGTTGGTTTGCAGGCTTTAGTGGTGATTATTTAGCAGTGGTCTGGTTGGGGCTTGATAATAATAATCCATCGAAATTAACAGGGGCAACTGGCGCCTTACAAGTTTGGTCCAGTGTGATGAGCGCTATTTCCAAAGAAAGTGTGCGGCTAACCCAGCCCGAAAACGTTGTCTATAGTTGGGTTGATCCATTGGGTTACCGTGCCAATGAATATTGTACAAATGCTGTACAATACCCATTTATAAAAGGTTCGGCTCCTGTTGAATATTCGCCTTGTGTAGGTGCAGTAGGCAGGGCATTAGAGCGGGCAGGAAATTGGTTTGAGAACTTAGGTAATGGCAGAGATTAAAATCATAAAATTAATAACGTTTGTTGTGACGCTGTTTACTTTAACCGCCTGTGCAGACTTGTCGATGTACAACCAAGTACCGGCTCCAATCGGCCGAACAGGGGAATATCCATCGCAACCTTTGCCGGAAGGTGCTAAAACCTACCCTATTGATGAGCAACCCACTCAAGACGATGTTAGGCAAGCTTATCAGCAACCTAGTGAGATCGCTTCTCAAACACAGAACCCAGCAGTCGTTGCGTTATTAGACAGTGCCTATCAACAAAGCGAGTCAGGTCAATTAGATATAGCAGCATCCAAGCTTGAGCGCGCCGTTCGGATTGCACCCCGAGACCCGCAAATCTGGCATGCGTTAGCAAAAATACGTTTTCAGCAAAACAAGCTTGCACTAGCGATTAGCTTAGCCGAAAAATCTAATTTATTATCTAATGATAATAAAAAATTACAACGTGATAACTGGTTGTTAATGGCTACATGCTACGACCATTTAGGCAGAGCTGATGCTGCGCGGCAAGCTCGTCATACCGCTGGTAGGTTGTAATAAAATGACTGCATCGGCTACCCCGTACTCTGTCGATAAATTGATAGAGCAGGCTCGACAGCTGGCGACTGACTTCAGAAAAACAACGGGTAAATCACTGCCGGGTGTGAGTAATGAAATTGCTGAATATGATGCCTGTAAGCTGCTTGGTCTTGAGTTAAATGAAGATAGATCAGAAGGCTTTGATGCGAAACGAATAGCGCGTAATGGACCTAAGCAAGTGCAAATTAAAGCCCGCTCTATTTTTAACGATAATTATCGCGGCCAGCGGCTGGGGCAGTTGAAACTGGATAAAGCTTGGGACTCAGTGGTGTTAGTGCTGATGGATGAAAATTATCAACCATTTGATATATTTGAGGCGACACGAGATGACATTATGACTAACCTCAACGAGAACCCGAAGCAGCTAAAACGAGGCGCAATGTCAGTGGCTAAATTTCGCAATATTGCAACATTAGTATGGACGAAAGAAGATGGTTTGACTGCATCAGCTTGGTCTGATGAGATAACATAACAAATTTTAACGCGGATACTCTTTTGCACGACCTCGACAGTATATTTGGCTCAAATGGTGAGCTAGTTAAGCACATTAATGGATTTCAGCCACGTGAAGGCCAATTGGCAATGGCGCATGCTATTGAGCGTGCTATTGGGCAGCAAACACACCTTGTAGCCGAGGCAGGTACCGGCACGGGAAAGACCTTTGCGTATTTAATACCGGCTATTTTGTCGGGTAAGAAAACCATTATCTCAACGGGAACACGTAACCTCCAAGACCAAATTTTTGAAAAAGATTTCCCGCTGATCCGTGATGTTTTAAAGCTGCCCACCCAAGGCGCGGTGCTAAAAGGGCGATCTAATTATTTATGTCTATACCGGCTTAATCAGGCGCAAATGCAAACGTCTGGTTTTAATGCAGAGGCCGATGCTGAATTAGCAGAAATTGAGCGTTGGTCGAATCAAACAATTGATGGTGATATAGCTGAAGTGACATCAGTTGCTGAGGATTCTTTCGTATGGCAGCAAGTCACCTCAACAGCCGATAATTGCTTAGGGCAAGAGTGCCCGATGATTACGGAATGTCACCCGCTTTTGGCTAGAAAAAAAGCGCAAGAAGTAGATGTGCTCATTGTTAATCATCACCTTCTTTGTGCTGATTGGTCTTTAAAAGATGATGGCTTTGGGCAATTATTGCCAGATGCTGAGTTGATTATTATTGATGAGGCGCATCAGTTAATTGATACAGCATCAAGATTTTTAGGCATCTCAGTCAGTGCACGTCAGATTTTAACTTTATTGAGTGATGTCAGCTCAGAGCAGTTAAAGTTGGCATCGGATATGCCAGCTCTGAATGACTTAACGCATGTTATTAATGAAGATATTCGGGAAATGCGAAAGCTGTTACCTGAACAGTCTATGAAAGGGTCTTGGGTAGAACTGGGTGAGCTCAAAGATTTTACGCATGCGCTCAACTGTTTAATTGATCGAGTTAATCAATTATTTAAAGTGCTAACCGATGTGGCTGTTCGTTCTAAAGGCTTAGAAGCGTGCTGGAAACGTTGTGAAGATCTTTTGTTAAGATTGAAGCTTTTTTCAAACTCAGACCCCCAAGATTGGATTCAATGGTTTGAAACATATCAGCGAACCTTTACGTTCAATAGAACACCTTTAGATATCTCAAAAGCATTTGCTAGCTTTGCTTTCGCCAGTGAAGCGAGTTGGGTTTTTACCTCAGCCACCTTATCAGTTAATAATAAATTTGATTTTTTTACTAAACGATTAGGCCTGCAAGAAGCAGAAACGGGTATGTGGGAAAGTCCTTTTGATTTTGTGCATCAATCGTTGATGTATGTTCCAACGGGTATGCCAGAACCGAGAGATTACAGTTATACCGCCACGATGATCGAAAAGATAAAGCCGGTGCTTGAAGCCAGTAAAGGTCGAGCGTTTATTTTATTTACCTCACATAAGGCCTTACAAGAGGCCTCGAATATACTTTTAGCGGAAACAGATTTTAAGTTGTTAGTGCAAGGTGATTTGCCAAAACAACAAATGTTAGACTCTTTTAGGCGCTCGGAACGGGCGGTTTTACTCGGTACGGCTAGCTTTTGGGAGGGTGTTGATGTGCGTGGTGAGGCGTTATCTTGTGTGATTATTGATAAATTACCTTTTGCATCACCTGGCGACCCAGTAACCAAAGCACGACTTGAACATATGACGGCTAATGGTCAGTCTCCTTTTTCTGAGTTTCAATTACCGTCCGCAGCATTAACGTTAAAGCAGGGTGTAGGGCGTTTGATACGAGATATAGAAGATAAAGGTGTACTGGTTTTATGTGATCCTCGATTGTCGAGTAAGGGTTATGGCAAAGTTTTTGTTCAGTCACTGCCAGCGATGCCCATCACTCAGGAGTTAGCTGACGTGAAAAGGTTTTTTCAGCGTATTGAGCATCAGCGAACAAAGGTTAAACAAACAGCATGAAAATTTTAGCAATTGAAACAGCGACCGAAGCATGCTCAGCAGCTTTGCTTATTGATAATGAGGTGATTGATCGCTTTCAAATTGCCCCTCGTGAGCATGGCAATTTAATCCTGTCGATGGTTGATGACTTATTAGCCGAAGCGAATATTACCTTACAACAGTTGGATGCGTTGGCATTTGGTCGTGGCCCTGGCTCATTTACCGGCGTTAGAATGGCGACCGGTGTTGTGCAAGGGCTGGCGTTTGGCGCAGATTTACCCGTAGCAGCTGTATCGACCTTAACGGCCTTAGCACAACAAGCGGTTAGCCCATTAGAAGCACAGACAATTTATGCCGCGTTAGATGCGAGAATGGGTGAAGTGTATTGGTGTGAGTATCGTGTTGAACAAGGTGCTTTGCGCGCAAGTTCTAATGAAATCGTTATTGCACCAACTAGTATTTGTGTTGAACAAGGCAAACAAGCGGTGGCTATAGGCCATGGCTGGGCTACCTATGAAAGTGAATTGAAAGATGTGGTGCAAGCTGACCGCCTAATAATTAAAGCCGACAGCTTACCCAGAGCCAAAGAAGTGGCTCAACTGGCCGTACAAATAGTTGAGGCAGGTGATACAGTAAAGGCTGAACATGCATTCCCCGTGTATTTACGCGATAATGTGGCAAAGAAAAAGGCGCAGCAATAACATTATGGCACAACATTTTTATATTCACCCCGATAACCCGCAACAACGTCTTATTAAACAAATAGCCGACCAAGTCCGTCGAGGTGGTGTTATAGCGTACCCTACCGACTCATCATACGCATTGGCTTGTCATCTAGGCGATAAGCAAGCGGTTGACCGCATTCGCCAAATTCGCCAAATTGATGATAAACACAACTTTACATTGGTCTGCCGTGATCTATCGGATATATCCACCTATGCCCAGGTTAATAATGATACTTATCGATTATTAAAATCGTTAACGCCAGGTCCGTTTACCTTTGTGCTGAAAGCGACTAAAGAGGTGCCACGCCGCCTTCAGCATCCAAAGCGTAAAACGGTAGGAATTCGAGTGCCAGATAATATAGTAGCAAAACAGATTCTAGAAGAGCTTGGGGAGCCTATGTTAACGAGTACGTTGATTATGCCTAATGAATCAGAAGCAATAGCAGATCCGTATGATATTGATGAGCGTCTAGCGAATGTATTAGACCTAATTGTTGATGCGGGTGTTATACCTTATGAACCAACCACGGTGGTGGTATGGGATCAAGATTTTCCAGAGATTGTTCGCCAAGGTAAAGGTGAGGCGAGTTTTATTGCACAAATGGGCGACAGTTGATGCCAATGGATGAACTGACCCTGTTGGGTCGGATTACGGTTTGGGCGTTACCGGTTATTTTTGCGATTACGGTGCACGAAGTTGCGCATGGCTGGGTGGCTAGCAAGTTAGGCGATAATACGGCAAGAGACTTAGGCCGGTTAACATTAAACCCTATCAGTCACATTGATTTGCTCGGTACGATTATTGTACCGGCGGCTTTGCTGTTGTTAGGTGGGTTTATGTTTGGTTGGGCAAAGCCGGTGCCCGTTAATTGGAATAATTTAAAGAACCCTAAACGAGATATGGTTTATGTGGCAATTGCCGGCCCGTTAACTAACTTACTGATGGCGTTCGCATGGGGTGCTATTATGAAAATAGGTTTCATAATAGGCGCATCGAATGAGTTTATTTCGACCCCACTAATTTACATGGGCTACGCGGGTATTTTTATTAATGCCATCTTAATGATGTTGAATTTATTGCCTATTTTGCCGTTAGATGGTGGGCGCATTTTGGCTGGCTTGTTACCGCAAAAATTAAGTGATGAGTTTAGTAAACTAGAGCGTTTTGGATTTCCAATCCTAGTCGCTATTATTGCATTCGGCTGGTTATCTACAATTTTAGGGCCACCCGTTTATTTTTTACAAACCGGTATTTTTAAAATATTTGGTATTTAGGAGGAAGAGTGAATTCAGAAGTTCCAACGCAGTATCGTCGTGTTCTATCGGGTATGAGGCCAACAGGCCGCTTACATTTAGGGCATTATCACGGCGTATTAAAGAATTGGGTTGAATTGCAGCAAGAGTATAAGTGTCACTTTTTTGTGGCTGATTGGCACGCATTAACGACGCACTATGAAGACCCATCTATTATTGCTGATAGCACGTGGGATATGGTCATAGATTGGTTGGCGGCAGGGGTCGATCATGGCCTGGCCGACTTATTTATTCAATCGAGTATTCCAGAGCATGCTGAATTACACTTATTGCTGTCTATGATGACGCCGATTGGTTGGTTGGAACGTGTTCCTAGTTATAAAGATCAGCAAGAAAAATTAAAAGAAATGGATTTGGCCACCTATGGTTTCTTAGGTTATCCCTTGCTTCAAAGTGCAGATATTCTTATCTATAAAGCAGGCTTAGTTCCTGTAGGAGCAGATCAAGTGTCTCACGTTGAATTAACACGAGAAGTGGCTAGGCGTTTTAACTACCTATACGGCCGTGGCTTAGATTTTGAGGAAAAAGCAGAAACAGGCATTAAAAAGATGGGTAAGAAAAATGCAAAAATGTTCAACAAACTGCGTAGTTCTTATCAAGAAAATGGTGATCAAGATGCTCTTGGTGTGGCGCGCGCTTTATTGGAAGCCCAACAAAATATCACCGTAGGTGATAAAGAGCGTTTATTTGGTTATCTAGAAGGCAGTGGTCGCGTTATATTACCAGAGCCTAAAGCGTTATTGACGAAAGCCTCCAAAATGCCCGGTTTAGACGGGCAAAAGATGTCTAAATCCTATAACAATACGATTGCATTGCGTGATGAGCCAGAGGAAGTGGAGAAAAAACTTCGAACAATGCCGACTGACCCAGCACGGGTTCGACGGACAGACCCGGGTGACCCTGCGAAGTGCCCTGTTTGGCAGTTTCATGAGGTGTACTCTGAACAAGGCGTTTGTGAATGGGTAGAGGAGGGGTGTAAAACTGCAGGGATAGGGTGTTTGGAGTGCAAGCAGCCGGTGATTGATGCTGTTTTGCGTGAATTAAAGCCGATGCAAGATAGAGCGAAAGAATACACGGAGCAGCCTGAACTCGTACGATCTATTATTAATGAGGGAACGGAGAGGGCGAGAGATGTTGCAAAAGAGACGTTAGAAGAGGTGAAGTCTGCAATGGGTATGAGTTATTTATAAGCCGAATAAAAGAGTATTGAGGGAAAAAATGTCAGAATTTAACAATGTAACAATAGTCAAGAAAGCGAATGTGTATTTCGATGGAAAGGTGGTAAGCCGAACACTGACCTTACAAGATGGCTCAGTAAAAACGTTAGGTTATATGATGCCTGGAGAGTATGATTTCAATACAGCAGCAGCAGAGGTGATGGAAATATTGGATGGTCAGTTAGACGTGTTGTTACCAGGTTCAAGTGATTGGTTAGCGGTTAAGGCTGGGGAATCTTTTGATGTACCTGCCAGTTCAAATTTCCAACTCAAGGTCTATCAGGCAACAGATTATTGCTGTTCGTTTATTGAGTAAAAAGGGTAATAAATAACAATGTCATCAAATGGTCACTGATAGCTTGTAACCTGCTGATAAGTTGATTTGAGATAATAAATTATGGCTGATTACAAGAAACCAAGACGCACTAAAATTATTGCAACGTTAGGGCCTGCGACTGATGAAGAAACTATTTTAGAAGGGTTAATTAAGGCAGGTGTTGACGTAGTTCGCCTAAACTTTTCACATGGCCATGCGGATGAGCATAAGCAGCGCGCGGAAGCTGTAAAAAAACTGTCAGCAAAGTTGGGTCGTCATGTCGGCATTCTTGCAGATTTACAAGGGCCAAAAATTCGTATTGCTCGGTTTACAGAAGGGAAAATAACCCTGCAAGAGAATGCTAAGTTTACGATTGATGTAGCGTTAGAAGCTTCTAGTGGTAACGCCACTGAAGTTGGTTGTGAATATAAAGAATTAGCGAAAGATGTGTCTAGTGGTGATCGCTTATTATTAGATGATGGCCGTATTGTGTTAGATGTGAATGACGTTAAAGGGTCTAAAATTGAATGCAGCGTCGTTATACCGGGTATCCTTTCAAACAATAAAGGTATTAACGTTCAAGGTGGTGGTTTATCGGCCAAAGCACTGACCGACAAAGATCTACTAGATATAAAAACGGCAGCTGAGATAGGCGTGGATTTTGTTGCTGTGTCATTTCCAAGAAATGCAGAAGATATGCATCAAGCTCGTGCGTTAGTTGAAGCGGCAGGCTGCAGGGCTCATTTAGTGGCAAAGATAGAGCGTGCTGAGGCGCTGGATGTGCTTGAGGAGATGATTGATGCGTCTGATGTCGTTATGGTCGCTAGAGGGGACCTAGGCGTGGAAATCGGCGATGCCAATTTACCACCTGTTCAAAAGAACATCATCAGAATGGCGCGAGATAGAAATACAGCGGTTATTACTGCTACGCAGATGATGGAGTCTATGATTGAAAATGCGATTCCAACACGTGCAGAGGTGTTTGATGTCGCTAACGCCGTGTCGGATGGAACTGATGCGGTGATGTTGTCAGCTGAAACATCGGTTGGCAAATACCCCGTTCATACCGTTGAGGCAATGGGACGGATTTGCGAAGAGACTGAACGCCAACCTAATACAATTCGATCTAGACACCGTATGGGTAAAGAGTTTGGCAGAATTGATGAAGCGATTGCATTATCGGCGATGTATGTTGCAAACCATACTGATATAAAGGCGATAGCGGCATTTACCGAATCGGGTAGTACCCCCATGCGCATGTCCAGAATCAGCTCTGGGATTCCTATTTTTGCAATGGCACCAGATAGTGAGATTTGTCGTCGAGTAACGATGTATCGTGGTGTTACCCCCGTGTTATTAAAAGCACCAGAAAGTCGTTCAATCGATGCTAATCAAGCGGCGATAAGCAAGCTGAAACAACTTGAGATAGTTCATCAAGGTGATTTAGTGATTGTTACAATAGGTGAGATGACAGGACAGCAGGGCGGTACAAATACAATGAAGATACTTCAGGTCGAATAATATAACTCTCGCTATCGTAGAGTGATCGTTTGTTTTTAGCGATATGGACAATACTATAGACAATGTTCTTCCTATTCAGCAATCTCTTGCGCTGGTTGAAGGTAAGCCATATAAGGATTTACCTGATGACTTGTATATTCCCCCTGATGCCCTAGAGGTTTTTTTAGAAACGTTTGAAGGCCCTTTAGATTTATTGCTTTATCTCATCAAGCATCAAAACTTAGATATTCTTGATATACCCGTTTTAAAGATTACCCAGCAATATATTGAATATATAGAGCTCATGCAAAACTTACGGATGGAATTGGCTGCTGAATATCTTGTTATGGCCGCGATGCTGGCTGAGATAAAATCAAAAATGCTGTTGCCTAAAAAGGTGGATGAGCTGGATGATGAAGAGGATCCGCGTGCAGAATTAATAAGAAGGTTACAAGAATACGAACGCTTTAAACGAGCAGCCGATGATATTGATGCGATGCCTCGTTTATACCGAGATAATTACTTAGCAACCGCTGATTTGATTGTTTGTAAAATAAATAAGCCGGTGCCAGATGTTGAGTTGAATGCCATATTATTAGCATTTCAAGATGTTCTGAGGCGCGCTGAGAAGTTTTCTCACCACCAGATTCAACGTGAACCGTTATCAGTAAGAGAAAGGATGTCGACTATTTTGCTAGTGCTAGGAGATAGTGCGCAAGAATTTTTAGGTTTTCATTCTTTTTTTACAGTTGAAGAAGGAAAAGGTGGCGCCGTTGTAACCTTTTTAGCTATTTTGGAGTTATCCAAAGAGGGTTTGATTGACATTATTCAAGGCGAGCCAATGTCAGATGTTTGGCTTAAACCCATCATCGACTAATATATTTTACTAACTATGGAATTAAAACAGATCATTGAAGCCAGCTTGTTTGCAGCTAATGAACCTTTATCTATCGTGGAGCTACAAGGCGTATTCCTTCTCGAAGACCGGCCTGATAAACATGCTGTACATGATGCTATTAAACAGTTACAAGAGGAATGTTTGCTCAGAAGTATAGAGCTGATTGAGGTGGCGAGTGGTTACCGCTTTCAGGTTAAATCTACTTATTCACCTTGGGTGGCAAGATTGTGGGAAGAAAAACCTGTAAAATACGGACGTGCCTTGCTTGAAACACTGGCAATTATCGCTTATCAGCAACCTGCCACTCGAGGCGAAGTTGAGGAGATTAGGGGTGTTGCTGTTAGCACTAACATTATTCGTACATTACAAGAAAGAGAATGGGTGCGTGTGATAGGGCATAAAGAAGTACCCGGTAGGCCTGCCTTGTATGTAACAACTAAAGAGTTTTTAGATTATTTCAATTTGCAAACACTGGCCGAGCTACCACCGCTGGCAAGCTTACTAGATATAGACTTACAGCCACGCACCAATGTACAGCTTAACCTGGGTGATGATGCCCCAACAAAGAAAGATACTATTCAAAATGAAAAAAAATATTCCTCAACGTGATTCATCAACTGCCTCCAATAAAACAAAGAGTCAGCAGCCGGAACGTATTCAAAAGTTACTCGCGCAGGCGGGCGTTGGTTCGCGTCGACAAGTAGAAAAGTGGATTTTAGACGGTGCTATTCAGGTTAATGGTGATGTTGCCAAGCTGGGTGATAAAATCACTACGCGTGATATTGTTAAGCTAAGAGGGAAACCCGTTAAGCTGGCGGGTAAATTGGAGGTTGATACGCAAGTCTTGATCTATCATAAACCAACTGGCGAAATTGTCAGCAAAAGAGACCCAGAGGGTCGTCCAAGTGTTTTTAAGCGATTACCACGTTTAAAAATGGGTCGTTGGATTGCTGTAGGCCGACTAGATCTTAATACCCAAGGCTTGTTGATGTTCACCAACGATGGTGAGTTAGCGAATAAATTGATGCATCCTTCACAGCAAATTGATCGAGAGTATGCAGTTCGAGTCATGGGAACGGTGACCCACGAAATGCTTGACCGCCTTGTGAATGGTGTTGAGTTAGAAGATGGTAAAGCACGTTTTGAAGACGTTCAAGAATCAGGCGGTGAAGGTGTTAACCGTTGGTTCCATGTAGTCGTGGCCGAGGGACGTAATCGCGTGGTGAGAAGGCTTTGGGAATCTCAGGGCTGCAAAGTAAGTCGCTTGATTAGAGTGCGTTATGGAACCGTTTTTTTACCACCCGGTTTACCAGCCGGCCAACACCAGCTTCTTGATAAAAAAGAAGTGCAAGCACTAAAGTCGTTAATGACTGATTAGGCACTAACAGCTTTATTACGACCGGTTTGTTTTGCCTCATAGAGCGCTTTATCACCTCGCTCCATCATTGTATCTAAGGCTTCGTTCTCACGGTAGCTTGTAACGCCCATGCTGACGGTGACATTAAATTCAGCGTTAGCATAATGGATGCTGACCGATTGCACAGCACGACGTAGCCTTTCAGCAAATAATTCCGCGCCTTTCAAGTCAGTAGCATTTAGCAATACCGCAAACTCTTCTCCACCGATTCTGAAAATATGGTCACTTTCACGTGCAGTACGCTCGATACACTTCGTTACTTCTTGTAAGGCTAAGTCTCCAGCGGCATGACCATAGGTGTCGTTAACGGCTTTAAAAAAGTCAATATCAAGCGTGACTAAGGTTAACTCAGAATGATGACGCTTCGATAAAGAGGTTTCTTTTTGGAAGACAGATTGCAAAGTTGAGCGATTAAGCACACCAGTGAGTGGGTCGGTGTGTGCAGATTGGATAGCTTGAAAGTAGAGTAGAGTATTTTTTAAAGGATACAGTAGAGCACCTATAGATTTTTCGATAGTCTCAAGCTCAGGTTCGCTAAAGCGTACTCGGCGCATAAACGTAAGCTTCCCAAGATAAGTATTTTCTATTGATAAATCATACTCACACTTATGGTTACTTCGTTGACCAAATTTTGTAGATATATTTAATTGATCGTGTTCATAAGTAACCCCGCTATGGCTGACTATTTTTAATAGTTCTACGTGAAAAATAGGCAGTAACTCATCTAAATTGATGGTCGTTTGAAGTGCATTAATGAGTGAATTTAGGTTGCTATTTTGTTTAAGCAACCCTAATTCTTGAGCTTCAGTCGCGATAGTATTTTTACTTTTTCTTAATTCCATAATAATTTGCTCAGTTGAAATGGTCATATTGCATCTGTAAATTTTGGTTTAAATATCTTAAAGCGATATTTATGCCAATTATTAAAAGATAATTTAAATCAATGAGTTAGATTATATGTTCTTAAGTATTTATTAATTAGACAGTAAATTGACGCATTGAGTTCGTCAACTTGATGTTGGCAGGTAAGCGAAGTAGAAGGCTTTTTAAAGCTTTATAGTAAGAGTGGAGGGCTTTATTGCCCGACCAGTTTTAAAACTTTTTTGATTTCCCATGTATTATCAGGGTTGCGTATGGATATATACCATTTACCTGGTTGAGGTATAAGAGACGAGGATTGATATATCCCCTCTGCTATTCTAGTGACAGCGAAAGATTGATCGTGTGGACTGATTGTTGCGTGCCTCAGGTCAATAAGCAGCTTATTAGGCTGCTTTTCTAAGCCAATGAGTTGCAGGTTAAACGTCGTTCTATTAGTACTGATGATTGCTGATAACCCTAATTTTTTTGCATTGGCTTCAAGTTGCATGTTCGCATTAATAGCAAGACCTTCTTTATAATAATTTCCAGAGACTAATGAAGGAGGGCTTTTTTGTGCAATATAAAATGTTACCAGACCGGCAATAACGACCGATAAAGGTAAAAGAATTAAAAACCAAGGCCAAAACTGTTTGTACCAAGGCAGGGTGTCGTTTGCGCTATTATTCATATTTATGGATCTAGTGGGCCAATAAAGCGGCCTTCAGACTCAGTAGTGATGGTAGGGTCATCTATCGCTTGCAAGGTTAAGTTAATTTTTATAGAGGTTTGATGGAGTGCCTCAGGTTCAGCAGACAATAATAACGGTATTTCCAATACTTGGCCGGCTTTTACGCTAATAGGTTCTTTGATAGATGACTGTAGGCCATCAATCCCCGTCGCTTTTAATAAGTAGTTGTGTTCAATGATATCCATGTTTAGCACTTTAATAGTGTAACTATTACTGATAGTGCCTTCAAAGTTTTCACGGTATAAGGCATTTCTGTCTCTGAGTATATTGAGAGCAATGGAATCACGCGTTTCAATAGAATAGACAACACCAGACAAAATACTAAGCAGAAATATGGTATAAATGAGAATTCTAGGACGTAAGATACTAGTTTTCTTCCCTTCCATTGTGTTCTCAGTGGTATATCTAACAAGCCCACGTGGATAATTCATCTTATCCATCACATCATCACATACGTCAATACATGCTGCGCAACCAATGCATTCGTACTGTAAGCCGTTTCTAATATCAATGCCGGTAGGGCAGACTTGGACACATAGAGAGCAGTCAACACAACTGCCTAATTGTTTTGCCTCAATGTCCTCGCCTTTTTTTCTGCGACCTCTTGGCTCACCTCGTAAGGCGTCATATGAAATAACAAGGGAGTCTTTGTCTAGCATGGCACTTTGGAATCGTGCATATGGGCACATATACATGCAGACTTGCTCCCTTAACCAACCAGCATTGCCGTAGGTTGCTAGACTGTAAAAGATGAGCCAAAAGGTTTCCCATGGTCCTAAACTAAAGGACATAATACTTTGAGCTAACTCTCTAATAGGGGTGAAAAAGCCGACAAAAGTAAACCCTGTATAAAGGGAGAATAAGATCCAAATAGTATGTTTTGTAGCTTTTATACGAAATTTAGTGAAACTATTATCCTGTTTATCAAGCTTCTTCTGTTGCGAGTGCGAGCCCTCAACTTTTCGCTCAATCCATAAAAATACTTCAGTCCATACTGTTTGAGGGCAGGCGTAGCCACACCATAGTCGGCCTGCTAGTGCGGTGAATAAGAATAAGGCAAACGCGGCACATATGAGGAGTAGAGCAAGGTAGATAAAGTCTTGGGGCCAGAAGATCCAATCAAGAATGTAAAATTTACGTTCAGGTAAATCAAAAAGAACCATTTGGCGATCATTTAGGTTGAACCATGGTATTAAATAATAGATGCCAAGAAGCACGCTGACGCCAAGAATACGAAGATTGGCGAAGAGTCCATGTACTTCACGTGGGTATATTTTTTTTCTCTTTTCAAAAAGAGATGACTCTGTCGAGTCGTTTTTTTTAACAGTCATTTTTTGTTAGATGCACCACGTGAAAATATGATGGAAAAAAAACCGCTCCATGCACATACTAACCAAAATAAAAAGAATCCAGTGGAGTAAGCACCCAAATACGAAATGTTGTTAAAACCCAGTTGCGATGCAATCACTAATGGGTCAAGGGTGCTGAAAACAATACCACTTAGGGCACTGGCCATCCAAAAGGATGGCCAAAGTGAGCCGATAATGATTTGTTTTATACTTAGCTTCATGGCTTTAATCGCTTGATAAGCTGTATACGTAGGCCGCCAAGATATGTACCTTATCTTCTCCTAAAAACTCTTGATGAGCCGGCATGTGACCTTTTCGGCCATGAGTGATCGATTCAATTATTTTGTTACGTGATGCGCCATATAGCCAGATTTTATCAGCAAGGTTTGGTGCGCCTAATAGAGGGTTGCCGGTCGCATCAGCTTGATGACATACTGCACAATAACTGGCAAACAACTCTTTACCGCGTTGGGCATCAGTTGCTTTATGCTTTCTACCGGTTAGGCTCATTATATGCTCAGCAAGATATTCAATTTGTGTGGGCTCTAATATAGTTCCCCAAGCAGCCATTGCAGCGTTACGACCATTAGCGATGGTGTATTTGATATCAGCGGGTGAGCCACCCCAGATCCAGTCGTTATCTGTTAGGTTTGGATAGCCCCTAGAACCACCGGCATCTGAACCATGGCATTGTGCACAATAGTTAACGAATAATCGCTGGCCGACAAGGTTTGCTTCCTTGTTTTCACTGAGCTCAATAAGCGGTGTTTCAGCGTATTTGCTAAAAACTGGCCCGTAAACTTCATTTGCCGTAGTCACTTCGTCGTTATATTTTTTTTCAGATGTCCACCCTAATAATCCGGGGTAGTTTGCAAAACCGGGGTACATGAGTAAGTAGATTAATCCCCAAACAATACCAATGTAGAACATGTACAGCCACCAGCGAGGCATAGGGTTGTTAAGTTCTCTTAGATCATCATCCCAAACATGACCCGTTACTTCACCTTGTTTAGCTTCACCTTTATTAGGTTTTGCTACCCATCTAATGAGTAGGTAACCACCGATAATATTTAATAGGATGACAATCGTTACAACGGTAGACCAAAAAACACTCATTTCTTATCCTCTTGTAATGTTGCGCTTATCTCGTCGCCTTCAAAAGGTATGTTGGCGGCGTCTTTAAATTCTTTTTTGCGGTCTTTGCTCCAAGCCCAAACCCAAATGGCTATAAAAAGGACAAAGAGCGCTAGTGTTAAAATAGAGCGCAGTGTATTCATTTCAAACATACTTTATCTCCTTGTACTGACGTAAGTCCCTAGTACTTGTAAATAGGCAATAACAGCATCCATCTCTGTTTTTCCTTCTACTGATGCAGGCGCGCTGGCAATTTCTTCATCTGTATAAGGTGTATTTAGAATGCGAAGAGCGCGCATTTTGTTAGCAATTAGTTCACCGTCTAATGTGCCTTCATTAAGCCATGGGTACCCTGGCATATTAGATTCCGGAACAACCGATCGAGGATTTGTTAGGTGCAATCGGTGCCAATCATCACTATAACGGCCGCCTACACGTTGTAAGTCTGGACCGGTTCTTTTTGAACCCCATTGGAAAGGTCTATCATAAATGAACTCTCCAGCTAAGGAGTAATGACCATAACGCTCTGTTTCAGCGCGGAATGGGCGAATCATTTGCGAATGGCAACCATAGCAGCCTTCACGTACATAAATGTCTCGCCCAGCAAGCTGTAAAGAGTTATATGGTTTTAATCCAGAGACAGGCTCGGTAGTTTGTTTCATAAAGAACAGCGGTACAATTTCAATTAATCCGCCTACTGAAATAACAAGGACGATTAAAATCATCATTAGCCCAATATTAGTTTCAACTTTTTCGTGACTCATTTTAATCTTCTCCAGTTAAGCATGTTGGGGTACAAGAATATTAGCAGCCTTGGAGCCCTTAATAGTTTTGTATACATTGTAGGCCATGATAAGCATGCCACTTAAGAACATTGCACCACCTAAGAAGCGAATGAGGTAAAAGGGACGCATACGTAATAAAGCTTCTACAAAACTATAAGTTAGCGTGCCATCATCATTAATGGCTCCCCACATTAATCCTTGCATAACGCCCGCAATCCACATAGATGCTACATACAGAACGATACCGATTGTGGCGACCCAGAAGTGTGTTTCAACTAACTTCATGCTAAACATATCTTGTTTGCCAAATAACTTCGGAATTAAGTAATACAGTGAGCCAATGGTAATCATTGCTACCCAGCCAAGGGCGCCAGAGTGAACGTGTCCGATGGTCCACTCTGTATAATGCGAAAGGGCATTGACAGATTTAATCGCCATCATTGGGCCTTCAAAAGTAGACATCCCGTAAAAGGATAATGAAACGATTAAGAATTTTAGAATAGGGTCATGGCGAAGTTTTTGCCATGCGCCGGATAGAGTCATGATGCCATTGATCATGCCGCCCCATGATGGCGCTAATAAAACGATGGAAAAGGCAGTCCCTACTGACTGAACCCAATCTGGTAAAGCAGTGTAATGAAGATGGTGTGGTCCAGCCCACATGTAAATGGAAATCAGTGCCCAAAAGTGCACGATAGATAAACGGTAAGAATAGATAGGACGTTCAGCTTGCTTGGGTACGAAATAATACATCATGCCTAAAAAGCCAGCAGTTAAGAAAAAGCCAACTGCATTATGCCCATACCACCATTGAACCATCGCATCGGTTGCACCTGAGTAAATAGGGTATGAATCAGTCAGGCTTACCGGGATTGCCAATGAGCGTACGATATGTAATATAGCCACGGTGATAATAAAGGCGCCAAAGAACCAGTTTGCAACGTAGATATGAGGTGTTTTACGCTTCATAATAGTGCCAAAGAAGACAATCCCGTAGGCGACCCAAACAACAGCTAATAACACATCAATAGGCCAAATAAGTTCGGCATATTCGGAGCTCTGAGTGAAGCCCATGGGGAGAGTGATTGCAGCTAATACGATGATGAGCATCCAGCCCCAAAATACAAAACTGGCTAAAGCATTACCAAATAATCGTACTTGGCAGGTTCTTTGTACAACGTACAAAGAGGTGGCCATTAAGCCGGAGCCACCAAATGCAAAAATAACGGCATTAGTATGTAATGGTCTAAGGCGGCTGTATGTTAACCAAGGTAAGTCAAAATTTAATGCTGGCCAAACTAGCTGTGCGGCGATAAAAACACCCACAAACATGCCAACAATCCCCCAGACAACGGTCATTATGGAAAATTGTCGAACTACAGTATCGTTGTAAATAGTTGTACTCATACGAGAATCTCTGTTATTTAAAATCTTAAGGTTGAATTATAAGTGCTGTAACGCAACACTTGTAGGTGAAATTTATTATAAATGACATAAATCATTTAAAAACCTATTTTTAAGGTACTTAAGTGGGGTGCTGCTTAAGCTTTTATTTTTAGATATGCTAATCAGGCAACTGTAATAAGGTTTCTCAAGCCATCGAGATCGTTGATTTTAATCCGGCGGTTGTTTTGTAAGCTAATGAGTTTATTGCGTTCGAGTTTGCGGATGCCTCTACTGACCGTTTCCGGTGATAAGTTGAGCAGGCTGCCGATTTCACTACGAGATAAGAAAAGATTAAATTCGGTATAGAAATAACCTCGAAGGCGGTAGCGATCTGATAAGTCTAACAATAAAGAAATGATGCGTCTTTCAGCGCTAGCTTTGCTAACAGCATTAGTATTATTGTTTTGGTTTATGGATTTACTCGCATGCTTTAATAACTGCTTAAAAATATGAGGTATATTTTTATGTAAACTGTCGAGGTCAATTTCGCAAACATTACTGGTTTCTAGTGCATGGATCGAACATTGGTATTTATCGCTGGCGACGCCATCAAAACCAATAATTTCTCCAGGCAGGTAAACACCCATAATGTCGTCTTCACCGTCGTTATTTTTCGAGATAATTTTGACGGAACCAGACTTTAGCGCATACAGTGATTTGAAAGGAGTGCCTTGATCGTAAAGACTTTCACCAGTGTGTAACAGTTTGATGTGGCTGACAGAACTGTCAAGTCTCTCAACGTCTTGTTGGTCAAGGCCGTGAGGAATACATAGATCACCTAAACTACAATCACTACATGAAACGGTGAGATCACGAAATAAGTTTTTAGCCAATGAGCTCATACGGTTTAATATACCAAATCTTAAAGTGGGTTTATATTAACTCATTTATACGTTAAAACCACTCTTTAGCTTATGACAATTAGCATTAAATTAGAAAATGATACGGTCTGTTTTCACTGTGGCCTGCCTGTGCCAAAGAGTGAGACTTGGGGGATTGATTTTGAGGGGCATCGGAGGCCGATGTGCTGCCCGGGGTGTGAGGCAGTTGCTCAAGCTATTATAGATAGTGGCTTGGCCAGCTTTTATCAAAAGCGAACAGCTTACTCGGTAACCGCAGATTCACTTGAAGAGGTACTTGAGCCCTGTGTGACAGAACTATCAGAAGAGGCATTTGAAGACGACGAGTTGCAAGAAACCTCACTCATTATTGAAGGCATTACTTGTTCTGCTTGTATTTGGTTGCTTGAACGGCAAGTGAAACAGTTAGATGGCGTTGTGTCTTTTAGCGTCAACTATGCAACCAGACGTGCTCGGCTCAAAACGGTTAAGCAGACGATTCATGTTGCTGATGTCTTAGAAGCGATTAGAGCAGTCGGCTATCATGCGACGCCGTTTGATACCAGCAAGCAGTTTTCAAATTTACAAAAAGAGCGTAAGGATTTTCTAAGCAGAATAGGGGTGGCCTTGTTTTGTGGAATGCAAGTAATGATGATTACATTGGGCCTATACATCGCCGGCCCAAATGAAGTAGAAGCAGAGCTGTTGCAGTTTTTAAAATGGGTGAGTGCGTTATTAACGCTGCCGGTGGTTTTGTTTTCAGGCTTGCCTTTTTTACAAGCGGCTTACCGAGATATTAAAAATAAAATGCCCGGTATGGATGTGCCTGTTGCATTAGGTATTGGCTTAGGTTTTGTAGCTAGCCTTATTAATACCTATATTGGGCGCGGAGACACCTATTACGAGTCAGTCTGTATGTTCGTTTTATTTTTGATGCTGGCACGTTATGTGGAATTTCTGACTCGCTGGTATGCGATCAGTTCAAGTGAGCGAATGATGCAAGCGGTGCCGATGGTTGCTAAACGTGTTGCTGATGACGGTCGCTTGGAGACGGTTTCGGCAAAATCGCTACAGCTAGGGGATGAAGTGCAAATCAATCCTGGTGAAGTGATTCCGGCAGATGCGATTGTTTTGAAAGGGCGCTCAGAGGTTGATGAGTCAATATTGACGGGCGAAAATGAGCCGATTAATAAAACCTCGGGAGATGGTTTATTAGGGGGAAGTCATAATCTGAGTAACACGTTAACAGCGACAGTCAGCTGTGTGGGTAAACACAGCACGCTATCGACCATTGCACGTTTGATTGATCAAGCTCAGGCAGAAAAACCAGCGTGGGTCGAGGCAGCAGATCGTTTTGCCAGTTTGTTTGTTTCTATGGTCATTTTGGTCACGGCCAGTACCGCTATATATGGTTATTGGCAAGGTGACGTGGAGTGGTTTTCAACAGCGTTGTCTGTCTTAGTAGTAACCTGCCCCTGCGCCTTATCTTTAGCAACGCCCACTGCGTATACTGCAGCGATGAGTGCTTTATTTGGGCAAGGTATTATTATTACAAAAGGCACATCACTGGAAACATTAGCGACAGTGGATAGGGTTATTTTTGATAAAACAGGAACGCTCACTCAAGGAGCTATGACGGTATCTAATGTCACATTATTTGGGTCGCAGGAACGGCAAAATATAATGGATATTGCTATTAGTTTAGAAAGTTTTTCTGACCACCCGATTGCTCGTGCATTTAAGCGCGAAAAGGCAAAGGTTAATTATCAAGCGATGAATGTAGAGCAGGCCAGCGGCCTGGGTCTCCAAGGTGTGGTGGAAGGGGGCGTTTATTATTTAGGCTCTGAAGATTTTATTAATCAAGCACTAGGAATAACGCTTGATCGCGTTGATGCTAATGTGACACAAGTATATTTGGCGAATGAAAAGCAGGTGTTGGCTTCTTTTGAAATACACGATGACATAAGAAAGGGCGCGCAGTTGAGCGTCGCGTGGTTAAAAGAGCAAGGGAAAAAGGTCAGTTTATTAAGTGGGGATAAAAGTGTGCCGGTTAAATGGTTGGCCAAACAAGTGGGTATAGAAGATGTCACATTTAATGCCACCCCTAGTGATAAGTTAAATGAAATAGATCGTTTGCAGTCTGCTGGTGAACGTGTCGTGATGGTCGGTGATGGTGTAAATGATGCGCCTATTTTGGCGAAGGCAGATGTGTCTATTTCTGTTTCTGGGGCTAGCCATTTGGCGCGAGCATCATCGGACGTATTGCTGATGAATAATGATATGCAAAGTTTACGATATGTTTTTCGGCTTTCAAGCAAAGTCAGCGCCATTATTAAACAAAATATGGGCTGGGCTTTAGTGTATAACATTGGTGCATTACCCTTAGCGATGGCAGGTTATGTAGAACCATGGCAAGCAGCGTTAGGTATGTCGGTTAGTTCACTGGTGGTTGTTTTAAATTCATTTAGGTTACGCTTTACAAGGCCATTAAAGCATCACCTCGAAAAATAGTAGGAGTACGTGTTGGGTAGCTTATATTTCTTAATACCGGTATCGGTCGTTTTAGTAGGTTTAATTGTGGCTATTTTTTTATGGGCTGTTAGAAGCGGGCAGTTTGACGATTTAGAAGGGCCTGCACACAGTATTTTATTTGAAGAAGAGGATAAAGCGGCTGATAGAGAGCTAGAAGATAAAGATAATGATTCGAAAACTCAGTAGGCTTAATGCATATGAGCACCAAATTTTTTGACTAAGCTAAATATAGCAAAGGCAATAATGAGGTAACCGGCACTATGGCGAACAAAAGTTGAGCTTCTAAATTGGATAAGTTTTTCTGAAGCGATCCCCATGGCTAATAGCATTGGTAAGGTACCTAAGCCAAAACAAAGCATGATAGCAGCGCCATTGAATGGATCAGCGCTTGCAAGGCTCCAAGCCAGTGCAGAGTATACCAGCCCACAAGGTAACCAGCCCCAAATAATACCCAGAAAAAAGGCGCTACGCTTATTTTGAATAGGTAACAATTTACGCCCTAGCGGCGAGATATGTTTCCAAAGGCGTTGGCCTAAGCGTTCTAAATAGCTAAGAAAATTGAGCCAGCCGAGCAGGTAAAAACCAAACGCCAGCATAAAAACAGACGTTAACAGATGCGAAAACTGCATGATTGCTTTACTGTCTAGGGGAGAAAGCGCCGCTTGGCTAAAGCCACCCGCCAAAAGCCCTATAAAACTATAGCTGAGCAGGCGACCGGCATTGTAAGACAGTGTTTTAGTAACAGCTTGTTGAGGGCTAGCGTTGGTTTGTTGGCTTAATATGCCAACGATACCTCCGCACATGGGCACGCAATGTGTTGACCCTAAAAGCCCAAAGATAAAAGCAATAAAATAAGTGCTTTCTATCAGCATGGTTAGGCGCTTAAATGTTAAGGACTAAAAACAAAGGTTAGCCTTTAAAGCATCCCGAGTTGAAGCTTCGCGCCTTCAGACATCATGTTTTGGTTCCAAGGTGGGTCTAACACCACTTCGACTTCGACGGTTTCCACGCCATCCATACGCTTAATGCCTGACTCAATGTCACTTTGAATAACCGGCCCCATGCCGCAACCGGGTGCCGTTAGCGTCATGGTAACGTGTACGTGGTTAAGGCCATCGGTGAGCGCGCGGACAGTACAATCATAGATGAGACCTAAATCGACAACATTCACTGGAATTTCAGGGTCATAGACGGTTTTCATGAAAGCCCAAGAAGCTTCACGAATGGATTCTGGGTCTGTCCCTGTCTCAAAAGCGTGAATCACTTCAACTTCTTTGCCCAAGGCATCAGCATCAATCGCTGAAATACGGGCCATAATGCCTGTTTTACTCGATACGGTGAAAGAACCGCCGAGTGATTGCATGATGGTCACCTCATCATCTTTTTTAAGTCTGACACTGACGCCAGCAGGAATGACAATGGCGTTTACGTCTCTATTGAGTATGATAGGGTCTTGGTCTGGCATGGATTCTTACAGTCAAAAGTGAATTTGCGTGAATGATACCTATGTTGTTTAAAAAAAGCTAAAGTTGTAGGATATTTAAATGAAAAAAGTGTCAATGATTGAAATCATTAATGGGGTAAGCGATGCTTACTAAGTTTGATATAGAGGCGAAAATCAACGCTTTATTATGGCCGGATGAAGTAGGGTCGTCATCCATTCAACGGCAGTTGCTAAAAGTGCTGCGTGTTATCTATGTCTCTATTTTAGACTTAATGGATGGCCAGCTTAGTTTAAGGGCGATGAGCCTTGTGTATACAACACTATTGTCTATCGTGCCGTTGCTGGCGTTAAGTTTTTCGGTTTTAAAAGCAATGGGTGCACATAATGAGATTGAACCCTTTTTATTCCAGTTTCTACTCCCTTTAGGCGAGCAAGGGCAACAGATTGGTGAAAATATTATTGGCTTTATCGACAACATAAAAGTTGGGGTATTGGGTTCAGTTGGTTTAGGTTTGTTGATTTATACCGTGTTATCTCTGGTTCAAAAAATTGAAAGTGCGTTCAATATAATTTGGCAAGTTGAATCAACACGAAGCATTGGTGAGCGCTTTAGCAGTTATCTCAGTGTTATCTTAATTGGACCGGTGATGATGGTGTCGGCCATTGGTGTGACCGCAACCGTAATGAATTCTTCAATTGTGACTTATTTTGCCGCCATTGAGCCCTTTGGTAGTTTAATTTTATTGACCACCAAAGTTCTTCCTTATGTCATGGTGATGGGGGTGTTTGCTTTTATCTATATGTTTGTACCCAATACGCGGGTTCGCTTAGCAGCAGCCTTAGTTGGGGCGGTTGTTGCTGGGTTTTTATGGGAAACATCGGGTGTTTTGTTTGCAACATTTGTTGTGAATTCAACCAAATACACCGCTATTTATTCAAGCTTTGCGGTTGTTATTATGTTATTAATTTGGCTGTATATAAGCTGGTTAATTTTATTATTTGGCTCAAACCTTGCCTTTTATGTTCAAAACCCATCGTCATTAAAAATGAGGCGTGAAGGATTTGAAATTAGTAACCGAGTAAAAGAGCGTTTAGCTTTATTGCTGATGCAGATAATAGCTAGAAACCATCACCAAGGTAATGAGCCGCCCTCACTGCATGAGTTGACCGAAGAAGTATCTGCTCCTCAGACAGTTGTGCGGTACGTACTCAAGAAATTAATGGCTAAACAGTTGTTGATTGAAAGTAACCAAAACCCTGTTGGCTATCTACCCGCTAAAGCGCTTGATGTATTGATGGTTTTTGATGTTATTAATGCAGTGCGCATCGCTGAAGAGGAGCGCTTTTTATCGGCCAATATGCTCGCCTTACCCAATAATACGTTAGCTATTGCCTATCAAATGGATGAGGCGATAGAACAAGCGCTAAAAAATAAAACCATGCAAGACTTGGTTCTCGATACAACACAGTGAAGACTTTTTAAAGACGTCAAAGCGCAGATGCTTTAAAATTCAGCGCTTAATTTAGAGTGAAGGTTTTCAGCTGATGAATGACAAGAGTACCGAGTCAACACCGACTAATTTTATACGGACTATTATTGATGCAGATATTGCATCAGGTAAACATAAGAAAGTCATCACGCGTTTCCCGCCTGAACCGAATGGCTATTTACATATTGGCCATGCAAAATCAATTTGCCTTAACTTTGGAATCTCCCAGGACTATACCGATGCTATTTGTCACCTAAGGTTTGACGATACCAACCCCGGTAAAGAAAAATCAGAGTATATCGATGCGATTAAGGAAGATGTGCACTGGTTGGGTTTTGATTGGGGCGACAACCTTCATTGCACCTCGAACTATTTCGATCAGCTGTATGCTTACGCAGTACAACTGGTAAAAAGTGATAAAGCTTATGTTGATAGTTTATCGGCAGAAGACATGAGGCTATACCGAGGCAACTTAACTGAACCGGGTAAAGAAAGCCCGTACAGAAACCGCTCAGTTGAAGAAAGCCTTGATTTACTAGAGCGCATGAAAAATGGTGAGTTTGCCGAAGGCGAGCACCTATTAAGGGCTAAAATTGATATGGCTGCAGCAAATATCAATATGCGTGACCCAGCCATCTACCGTATTAAAAACATGTCGCACCCGATGACCGGAGATAAGTGGCATATTTACCCCATGTATGATTTTGCTCATTGCGTGTCAGATGCCATCGAAGGCATTACCCATTCGCTTTGTACGCTTGAGTTTGAAGATCACCGGCCTTTATACGATTGGTTTTTGGATGAGCTTAAAACCGATGCGCATCCCCAGCAAATAGAGTTCTCACGCTTAAATCTTGATTACACGGTAATGAGCAAACGTAAACTGCATGAATTAGTGGAGGGTGGTTACGTTAACGGTTGGGATGACCCCAGACTGCCAACACTCAGCGGTATGCGCCGACGCGGTTATACAGCAGCAGCCATACGAGATTTTTGTTCACGCATCGGAATTACCAAAAAAGATAATATTGTTGAAATGAGCGTGCTCGAAAACTCCTTGCGCGAAGATTTAGATGCACATGCAAATCGAGCGTTAGCCGTTTTAGACCCGGTTAAGCTAATTATTGATAATTACCCAGAAGATCAAGAAGAAATGCTCAAGGGCGTTAATCATCCGAAAAAGGAAGAGCAGGGCACACGAGATATTCCTTTTTTTAAAGAGCTGTATATCGAAAGAAGCGACTATATGGAAGACGCGCCAAAGAAATTTTTCCGCTTAAGCGAAGGGCGTGAGGTGAGGTTACGTTTTGCTTACTACGTAACATGTACGCATGTGGTTAAAGATTCAAACGGGAACGTAACGGAAGTGCATTGTACGTACGACCCAGCAACCCGTGGCGGCAAATCTGAAGATGGGCGAAAAGTTAAAGGAACGATTCATTGGGTATCAGCCAAGCATTCCATTAGTGCAGAAGTTAGGCAGTATGATCGCCTCTTCAACATCGCTGCACCGGCATCAGAAAAAGATCAAGACTATAAAGACTTTATTAACCAAGACTCAGTTGAGGTGCTAAAAAACTGCCAATTAGAAGCATCTCTAGCGAATATAGGTTCAGATGCATACCAATTTGAGAGGCAAGGGTATTTTTGTCAAGATAGTGTTGATTCTACGCCCGACAATTTAGTGTTCAACCGAATCGTAACGCTGCGAGACTCTTGGGCTAAAAAGAAATAAGGTAGCTGGCCGCAGTGAGTTGACTAAAGTGCAGGGCGGGTTAACGCCCACCCATGCAATCGTGTGGGCTACAGCGGTTATTTTTTACTAACTATTCCTCTACATACTTAAGGCAATGGCACAAGCAAACTCAGCAGATCAGCAAGACAAGGTCAAACCAAAACACGTTACTTCATTAAAAGATTTGTGGCCTTTTTTAAGGCCCTATCGCTTACAAGTGAGCATTGCTTTTGTGTTATTAAGCTTGGCGTCGGCCACCTTACTGTTAGTACCCTTAGCTTTTCGTGATTTAATTGATGTAGGCTTTGGTAACAACGATGCTACAACCCCCGCTATTAATATTAATACCAAGTTTGGTGTGCTGTTTGGCTTGGCTGCTTTTTGGGCGCTGATGGTAGCTTCGCGCTTTTATGTGG
>CAJXOJ010000005.1 GCA_913057515.1 uncultured Cycloclasticus sp.
GCGCTGCTTTCTTAGCTGCAGGTGTTGGCGCTGCCTTCTTAGCCGCCGACTTTGGCGCTGCTTTCTTAGCTGCAGGTGTTGGCGCTGCCTTCTTAGCCGCCGACTTTGGCGCTGCTTTCTTAGCTGCAGGTGTTGGCGCTGCCTTCTTAGCCGCCGACTTTGGTGCTGCTTTCTTAGCTGCAGGTGTTGGCGCTGCCTTCTTTGCCGCCGACTTTGGTGCTGCTTTCTTAGCTGCAGGTGCAGGTGCTGCCTTCTTAGCCGCTGGCTTTGGAGCTGCTTTCTTAGCCGCAGGCTTTGGAGCTGCTTTCTTAGCCACAGGCTTTACGACCATTGAAGGCGCTTCTGCAAAACCTTCTTGAATTAGCTCGCTCATTGCTTGTTTAGTTTCCATTGCAACTTTGACTGAGTTCTGAGCATTTTCCAATACTTTTTCTGACAGTTCTTTATACAGACTTGATTGTAAATTCATCAAGTCACTCATTGAGGTTGCTTTATTAACCGTTTTAGCTTTTTTAATACCACCCTCTAAACAACTTGAAACCAACTCCATTTGTAATTTAGTTAATTCCTTTATCGATTGGGTGTTTAAGGTATTAATCTTCTTTAATGATTCATTGGCTTTTTTACTTAATTGAGCCCATTGTTGAATTAGATCATTTTGCATGTTCACCACTCCTTAAGTTATTTAAAAAATAATAAATATTGTTCACTAATATCGTTTACTAAACGACCTGTCAATAAAAAAGGCAACCAAATGGTCGCCTTTTTTAAATTAAGAAACTGTCATGGTTCCTTAGAAGCTAGTAAACAAACCACCATTAACAGGAATATTTGCCCCTGTTATATAGCTCGCTTCGTTTGATGCTAAAAATTTAACCGTGTTTGCAATTTCAACCGGCTCCGCCAAACGTTGCATTGGTATTTGAGAAATTAATTCGTTACGAATACTTTCATCAATCGCCATTACCATACTTGTCGCTACATAGCCTGGGCTTACAGAGTTAACGGTAATACCTTTGCGAGCAACCTCTTGCGCCAAAGCCATTGTAAAACCATGCATGCCCGCTTTCGCAGCAGAATAATTGGTTTGACCAAATTGACCGCGTTGTCCATTCACTGAAGAAATATTAATAATACGGCCACTACCCCTTTGCAACATAAAGTCTAAGACGTTTTTAGTCATATTAAAAACACCATCTAAGTTGGTAGATAGCACGGCATCCCAATTTGACTCATCCATATTTTTCAAGAAGCCATCACGAGTAATACCAGCACAGTTAACTAATACCTCAATCGGGCCAACTGTTTCTTCAACGTGCTTAATCATGTTGCCACACGCTTCAAAACTAGTGACATCAGCTTCTTCGACTAAAAAATCAAAACCTTCTTCCTTTTGGCTGGCGATCCACTCGTCAGCCTTTTCAATCTCTTTATTAAATGTTGTCGCAACAACAATATAACCACTTTGTGATAGCTTTTTAGAAATTTCAGAACCGATACCGCCAATACCGCCTGTTACTAAGGCTACTGATTTGCTCATACTTGGAACTCCAATGATTTAATTTATAAGAATAAACTTAGTTTATTGCAGTGCACTATAATGAGATTAACCACTTAAGTCAATATTTGAAACAATGTTAGAATTTCGTATATGGTCAAGTTTGCATCACTTCAGTGGTCAATATAATGACTCGATGATTAAAACCCTTTAGATTGAAGTTACTTTTTTCGCTTAACTGATCTATAGCAATTACCGTACAATACAAAAACATATCACTTCAATGAGTTAAGACTATGTTATTGGTTATTTCTCCTGCAAAAACATTAGATTTCGACACGCCGCCCACTACATCGATATATTCACAGCCTGAATTTTTAGATGACTCCGTAGAGTTGATCGATCAGCTTAAGACCCTTTCGCCATCTGATGTATCCAGTTTAATGAGTATTAGCGACAAATTAGGTGTACTCAACAGCAATCGGTTTATTGATTGGCAGCTCCCATTCACCGTTGATAATAGCAAACAAGCCTTGTTAGCATTTAAAGGTGATGTATACGAAGGCATTAATGCTGCCTCTTTCTCACAGGAAGATTTAACCTGGGCTAACGATCACCTACGCATTCTTTCGGGCTTGTATGGTTTACTTAAACCACTAGACTTGATGCAGGCTTACCGCTTAGAAATGGGCACCAAGTTTAGTAATAATCGTGGCAAAAATTTATATGAATTTTGGGGGGACAAAATTACCGATAAAATCAATCAAGAAATAGCTGAGCAAAAAACTCCCGTATTGATTAACCTTGCCTCAAATGAATACTTTAAGTCTGTTAAAACAAAGCAATTGAATGCCGCCGTCATCACACCTGTTTTTAAAGATTGGAAAAATGGCAAATATAAGATTATTAGCTTTTACGCAAAAAAAGCACGCGGCATGATGAGCGCTTATATTATTAAAAATCGCTTAGAAAGCCCCAGCGATATTAAGAAATTTGATACCGCGGGTTATGCTTTTTCTGCTGAACAATCGACTGAGAGTGAATGGGTGTTTTTGAGAAAGGATGCTATCTAGTTTTCCAATCACTCAGTCCGTTAGACCAATCACCGGAGAGACACTTTTATCCATTCCCTTAACAGCGGCTGTTAAACAACAGGTTAAACTGTATAAGCTTCTCCATTAACTGAAGGTGTTAGCAGAGTCATTCACCGAAAGGTTCAATAGCGCTGATTAATAATTATTTTGTCCAGAATCAGGCCAATCTAGCTCCCATGCTGCTAAGGTAGATCTTCTAGCAATCACCATGCTATTTCTTTAGCATCATGTAAACAAACCTGATCTTCTAACGCTCCAATATCAACTTTAGCGTCAGCCTAAAAGCCGTTTACGTGCTCACTCCACTTACCTTGGCGTTACTTCTTAAGTTATGCGTCTGTCACCAAAATAACCCTAATGGCATCTAACTTAAACGAGGCCCTTTCAATATAGGTCGTCAAATCCTTTATTTTAGCTTTTTGCTGAGTCAACTCATTATCACGGATACTTGCATTTACCTTAGCTAATGCAACGAGCCGCTCTAAATTTGCCGACTCTTGCTCCTGCATATGCTCAATGCTCTGTACCACCAACTCCTCTTGCTGTTTTACAACCAACTGCTCAGCCTTCTCAATTAGTTTTTTGATCGTTTCTTGACCATGCTCAATAATATTCAACGCAACGGGTTTTTTAACAAACGTTATTCTTGAAGCTATATGTTCTGGTTTTAAGATATCAGTCATATCTAAACCATTTGAGCCCACCACGATTCGCTTCATCGTTTTAGGTAGGTAGCGGTGCAAATGTAAACGTTTTGGTGCGGGACAATGTGTTGTGAAAATAGCCTCTAGAATAACCGTACCGGCAGGAATAGGAGGCAGAGCCATCGTACAAAATGTTGAATTACCAAACTCACTGTTGATAATTTGTTCCATCGCCGCTGTCACCATGGGGTGCTCCCATGTTAAGAATTGAAAATCTTCACGAGATAGCGCAATTTTACGATTAAAGGTAGCCGTTAGGCCATCTTCATTTAAACCAGGAAAAGTATCACTTTGCATATGACCACTCGGTTTTATAACAATACTATCTTCGCTATGGTATTGCTGCTCTACACCAAAGTTTTCAAACACCTCTTCCATATAATGAGACAACTCTAGATGACTTGAAGATAAGCTAATTTCATCAATTATCGCCTGCGCTTCATCTTTTCTACACGAGTTTAGCTCAAGCATTAAATCCCGGCCAGCGTGCATATCGTCAATGCTTTGTTGCATAAGAAGCGCTGTTTTTTCAATAATCGCATTAAATTCATTATCATCGACATCACACAATAGGGCTTCTTTAAGGTCCGCTTTAACCGCCGCATACACATGATGGCCTGTAGAACACACCCGATCAAACGCACGTAGCCCTTGATCATACCACTGCATCAAACGCTGCTGCCCGGACCCTTTTACACATGGCACATGGATATGCACCGTATCTGTTTGGCCAATCCGATCTAGACGCCCGATACGCTGCTCTAATAAATCAGGGTTAAGTGGCAAATCAAATAAAACCAAATGATGTGCAAACTGGAAATTACGCCCTTCACTACCAATTTCAGAGCAAATTAGAATCTGCGCACCCTCTTCAGCATCTGAAAAATAAGCCGCTGCTCGGTCTCTTTCTATCAGGCTCATGCCCTCATGAAAAACAGCCGATACAAATACAGTCCGCATTTTTAAATAATCATTAAGCTCCTCGGCTGTGCTTTGCTGCGCGCAAATCAACAATACTTTTTCCTGCTTGTGCGCATCCAGCCAGTCCATTAACCACTGCACACGTGGGTCCTCATCAAGCCAGTCTTCTCCCAACAGCATTTCCGGCAACAAGGTATTCATCATGGCCAGATCATCATCTAACTCAAACTCAGACTCTACTGATAAAGCGGGTAGCTCATAGGAATATAACTGCCTAGATGAAAAAGCATCTATGTTTTCACGCGTATTTCTAAATAAAACACGACCCGTTCCATGCCGATCTAATAAGGCATCGATAACTGATTGTATTGATACCGTGTCAGCGGCTAGGGCCTCTTCGCCCAATAACTCTACTAAGGTATTTTTTAGCGTTTCGTCCATCAATTCGTCTTCAATGGATGTTGCACCCATCAATCGCTTGATTAGGTCATTGATATCCCTATAACCTGCCTGCTCCTCTCGGAAAGCGGCTAAATCGTAATAACGATCCGGATCTAAGAGCCGTAAACGTGCAAAATGACTGGTAACACCCAGTTGTTCAGGGGTCGCGGTTAGTAACAACAAACCAGGAATATTATTAGCCAAGGTTTCAATGCAACGATATTCATTACTGACGTTATTTTCATTCCAGAATAAATGATGCGCCTCATCAACTATCATCAAATCCCAGTCTGCAGCTACTGCCAAGGCATGGTAATTAGCGTGCTCAGACAAGAACGATAACTGACACAGCACCAATTGAGCTGTTTCAAACGGGTTGATATCACCCTCATCTCTTATCGCTTCGCAGCGATCACGGTCCAAAATGGTAAATGACAAATTGAAGCGTCGTAACAATTCAACCAACCATTGATGAATCAGCGCATCAGGCACAACAATCAACACACGTTCAATCGAACCGGTTAATAATTGCTGATGCAAAATCAAGCCCGCCTCAATTGTTTTACCCAAACCGACTTCGTCGGCTAGCAAAACCCGTGCTGCGTTTCGCTCGCTGACTTTTTTCGCAATATAAAATTGATGCGGCAATAACTGCACCCGAGGGCCGGCTAAGCCGAAGCCAGTGAATTGGTCGAGTTTTCGTTGAAATTCAAGTGTCTTAATTCGCAAATTAAACAACTTGTTTTTATCTATCTGCCCAGTAAACAAACGGCTTTGCGGCTTGCTAAACGCTCCGACGCTATTCAGATCCATTTCATGCAGCACCACTTGCTCACCTTGCTGGTCGACACAAAGGTAAATCATGCAGTTATTGTGTTCTTGAGTTTGCTCAACGGTTAGCCCAGCACCATCAATTGGATGAACCGTATCACCCACGGCATAAATCACACGGCTTAACGGCGCATTATTTAGAGCATAAACACGAGTTTCTTCCACCGCCGGGTATAAAAGGGTAACGTGACGACCCTCAATAAATTCAACCATACCCAGCCCAAGCTCGGTTTCTGAATGACTAACCCAACGTTGCCCTGGGTGAAAAACATGCTGACTCATTGACTATTTAACCTACGCTTCGGTTTAAAAGGCGAGGATGATAGAAGCTATCAACATCACCCGCAATGATTAATTGTACCCAAAATATAGTTGCCTTTGCCAAACAATAAATTTGCCGACATAGGTTTTAAAATTGTTTCGCATCCAGCTCGCGTGTTTGTCGAATTTGTGCCGCTATTTCCTCAATAGAAATAGAGGTCACATTCAAATATGGCACATTCTCTAATTGAAATAACTCCTCAACTTGAGACACTTCCCTTTGGCAAGTACGTAAAGAGGCATAAGGGCTACCTGGCCGACGCTCTTCACGTATCCGGCTGAGCTGTTCGGCACCAATAGTTAAGCCAAATAGTTTCTTTTTATAGGGCTTGATCGCACGCGGAAGACTGCAGTTGTCTAAATCACTGTCGGTAATGGGGAAGTTTGCGGTAAAAATACCATATTGAAGTGCTAAATAAAGTGAGGTCGGCGTCTTACCTGTCCGCGACACGCCCACCAAAATAACATCGGCCTGTTGATAATGATCTAAACGCGCACCATCATCATTAACCAGCGCATAATTCACCGCGCGGATACGTGACTCATAAGAACTTTTATCGATTAAGCCATGGCTTTTACCTACTTCATGTGATGATTCTTGGCGCAGATCATTTTCCATTCTCATAATATAATCATTAAATAAATCATAGAAAATACAATCACTTTCAGCCACTATCTCTCGCAAGTCATCATTGGTAAAGGTGCTAAAAACAATCGGGCGTCCTTCATTCACGGTATATGCATTATTAATTCTTTCCTTCACCGCATGCGCGCGTGCTTCAGTATCAATGAACGGGATAACATGCCGATCACGTTCTACTCCCGCAAATTGAGTCATTAAACTATTACCCAATGTTTCCGCGGTAATCGCCGTTCTATCTGATATAAAAAAGATTGTTCTATTTTTCATTGAATATAGCGTGTGTTTTTTTGTTAAAATGCTTGATTATTAAATTTTAAACTAAAGATAACTTCATCATGAAGAAAGAATACTCATGAAGCAAGGTATCAACAACAGAGGGTAGCAAGTTGGAAGAATATATTGTATGGCTCGACTCAACAGGCATGGATGATGTGGAACATGTTGGTGGTAAAAATGCTTCTTTAGGTGAAATGATCAGCAACTTAGCGTCTGTTGGCGTTGATGTTCCCGGTGGCTTTGCAACAACAGCAAAAGCGTTTCGCGACTTTCTTTCACAAAGCGGAATTGATGACCGTATTAATGCCAAGTTGGAAGCGTTGGATGTTGATGACGTCAATGCACTGGTGGCGGCAGGTAAAGAAATTAGAAGCTGGGTCATCGATACCCCCTTCCAAGCTGAGCTATCAGGCGCTATTGAAAAAGCCTACGCTAAAATGCAAGCCGATGCGACCAGCGAGTTTTCCGTAGCCGTTCGTTCTTCTGCAACCGCAGAAGACTTACCGGACGCCTCTTTCGCCGGTCAACAAGAAACCTTCCTTAATGTGGATGGTATTGAGAACGTCATGCACGCCATTAAAGAAGTATTTGCATCACTTTTTAATGACCGCGCTATCTCCTACAGAGTTCACCAAGGTTTCGAACACAGTGGCGTTGCCCTTTCTGCTGGCATTCAACGCATGGTTCGAAGCGATATCAGCTCATCTGGCGTTATGTTTACGCTTGACACTGAAACCGGTTTCCGCGACGCCGTTTTCATTACCTCAAGCTACGGCTTAGGTGAAATGGTTGTACAAGGTGCTGTAAACCCTGATGAGTTTTACGTGCATAAACCAACGCTTGAAGCAGGTCGCCCTGCTGTTCTGCGTCGCAACCTGGGCAGCAAGTTAATCAAAATGGTTTACAACGATGAAACCGGTGCAAAAGAGCCAGTTAAAGTGATCGATACCGAGCCTGCGACACGCGTTGTTTACTCACTCACCGATGCAGAAGTTGAAAAATTATCTAGCATCGCGATAACCATTGAAAAACACTATCAACGACCCATGGATATCGAATGGGCTAAAGATGGCTTAGATGGTCAACTTTACATTGTTCAGGCACGCCCAGAAACGGTTCAAAGCCGTGCAGGTAAAGAAATTGAGCGCTATACACTGAACGAAACCTCAACTGTTTTAGTTGAAGGCCGCAGTATTGGACATAAAATTGGCTCTGGACCAGCTCGTGTAATCTCAAGCATTTCACAAATGGACCAAGTGCAAGCTGGCGACGTTTTAGTCACCGATATGACGGACCCTGATTGGGAGCCTATCATGAAACGCGCCTCTGCGATTGTTACCAACCGTGGTGGTAGAACTTGTCACGCAGCGATTATTGCTCGCGAACTTGGCATACCGGCAGTCGTTGGCTGTGGTGATGCTACCGACCATATCAGCCAAGATACCGACATCACCGTCTCTTGTGCTGAAGGCGATACCGGTTTTATTTATAAAGGTTTACTCGATTTCCAAATTGATAAAATCAACCTCGACTCAATGCCAGAGATTCCCGTTAAAGTGATGATGAATGTGGGTAACCCTGATCGCGCTTTCGACTTTGCTGCACTTCCGCATGAAGGTGTGGGCTTGGCACGTTTAGAATTTATCATCAACCGGATGATCGGCATTCACCCGAAAGCGCTGTTAGAATTTGATCAACTTCCTAGCAACTTAAAGGACACCATCAATAAGCGTATTTCTTGCTACGACAGCCCTAAAGACTATTACGTAAAGCGTTTGGTAGAAGGCATATCAACCATCGCAGCTGCTTTTTCACCGAAATCAGTTATCGTTCGCATGTCCGACTTTAAATCAAATGAATACGCCAATTTAATTGGTGGTGATCGTTATGAGCCGGAAGAAGAAAACCCAATGCTCGGCTTTAGAGGTGCCTCACGTTATATTTCTGACTCATTTCGTGAATGTTTTAACATGGAATGTGAGGCATTGAAGTTTGTCCGTGACTCAATGGGCTTAACCAACGTCTGGGTGATGATCCCCTTTGTTCGTACCGTTGATGAAGCACGCCAAGTAACCGAGTTACTTAGAGAGAATGGCATCGAAAGCGGTAAAAATGGCCTTAAACTAATTATGATGTGTGAATTGCCTTCAAACGCCCTTATGGCTGATGAATTCCTCGAGTACTTCGACGGTTTTTCTATTGGGTCAAACGATTTAACACAGCTTACACTTGGCCTAGACCGAGACTCAGCCTTGATTGCCAACCTCTTCGATGAACGTGACCCGGCTATCAGGAAGCTACTCTCAATGGCTATTCAAGCGTGCCGTAAACAAAACAAATATATCGGTATCTGCGGTCAAGGCCCTTCTGATCACCCTGACCTAGCAAAATGGTTAATGGAAGAAGGTATTGAAAGCGTTTCGCTAAACCCAGACACAGTTATTGAAACGTGGATGTTTATGGCTGGCCAAAAAATTGAAGGGTAAAACACATGCCACTAACGACGTTTAACCCGCCTGTTCGAACATTGATGGGCCCCGGCCCATCTGATGTACACCCTCGCGTGCTATCTGCCTTGGCACGGCCAACCATTGGTCACCTAGACCCAAGCTTTGGGCACATGATGGAGGAAGTAAAAAGCTTACTTCAGTATGCATTTCAAACCGATAACCAACTCACCTTGCCTGTTTCTGCGCCCGGCTCTGCGGGTATGGAAGCCTGCTTTGCTAATCTATTAGAAGCAGGCGACACGGTTATTGTTTGTCAGAACGGTGTGTTCGGCGGACGCATGAAAGAAAACGTTGAACGTTGTGGCGCAACGGCCATCTTGGTTGAAGATGACTGGGGTCAAGCCGTTGACCCACAAAAAGTGGAAGATGCGCTAAAAGCACACCCAGAAGCCAGTATTTTGGCCTTCGTACACGCCGAAACATCTACCGGCGCTCTTTCCGATGCTAAAATCTTGTGCGCCTTGGCGCACCAATATGACTGCTTATCCATTGTTGACGCCGTAACCTCGCTTGCAGGTTCAGAACTTCGCGTTGATGATTGGGGTATTGACGCCATTTATTCGGGCACACAGAAGTGCTTATCTTGTGTACCGGGATTATCGCCTGTAAGTTTTAGTGAGCGCGCGCAAGAGCGCATTAAACAACGTAAAGAGCGAGTACAAAGCTGGTTCTTAGATCTAAACTTAGTAATGGGCTACTGGGGCAGCGATGGTGCTCGCTCGTATCATCACACCGCACCAGTTAACAGCTTGTATGCACTTCACGAATCATTACTCATGTTAAAAGAGGAAGGCTTAGAAAATGCGTGGGCACGACACCAACAGCTACATGGCGCCTTAAAAGCAGGGTTAGAAGCGATGGGTATCGGCTTTATCGTACCTGAAGGCTCCCGCTTACCACAGCTCAACGCTGTTATTATTCCCACGGGTATTGACGAAGCCGTTGTTCGTAAGCGTTTACTTCATGAGTACGATTTAGAAATTGGCGCGGGCCTTGGTACGTTAGTCGGTAAGGTGTGGCGTATTGGCCTAATGGGGCACTCTGCAAACGCCAGTAACATCATTTTTTGCCTAGCCTCACTCGAATCTATTTTAAGTGATATGGGTGCAAATATAAAAACGGGAGTGGCACTCCCTGCCGCTCAAAAAGTAACGTTCAGTTAAACTAATAGGCTTTCATTATGCTCGCTAAACTCTTTATTATTCTGCAATACATCCTACCGCAACATGGCCTTTCTGCATTAATGCATAAGCTAGCCCGCTGTAAAACACCTTGGGTAAAAAACCCGTTTATCAAGGTGATCATTAATCGGTTTGGCGTTGACATGTCTGAAGCGGCTGAGCCTAACCCTGAAGCTTACGAATCATTCAATGCATTTTTCACTCGTGAGTTACGAGAAGACGCAAGACCGCTAGAACATGAGCCAACAACCATTTCCTGCCCAGTGGATGGTGAAATCAGTCAAATTGGCAGCATAGAAAAAGGCGAAGTGTTCCAAGCAAAAGGTAAATCATTTAACTTATCTGCTTTATTGGGTAATGATGAGTTAGCAAATGAGTTTGAAGGCGGTCAATTTACAACCATTTACTTATCACCTAAAGACTATCATCGCATCCACTTTCCTGTGGACGGCACACTAACAAAAATGCTGCACGTCCCTGGTGAGTTATTCAGTGTTAATCACACAACGGTAGCTGCCATTGATGAGTTATTTGCTCGCAATGAACGTGTTATCGCCTTCTTTGATACGCCTGCCGGCCCGATGGCCATGGTGATGGTCGGTGCAATCTTTGTGTCTAGCATCGAAACGGTTTGGTACGGCGAAGTAACGCCTCCACGCCACAATCAAATTCGGAGCTGGAACTATAGTGACGATAGCTTAGCGTATAAAAAGAATGATGAAATGGCTCGATTTAATATGGGCTCAACCGTTGTCTTGTTATATGGTAAAGACAAGGTCGCTTGGCTCGAAGAATTAACTGCTGGTCAGGCCGTTCAATATGGGCAAGTAATCGGAAACATTAACACCTAAAGGTTAATGAAAACCGGAACTCTGGCAAGCTGCCTTTGGCTTCTTATTTTTTTTAGTGTGCTTGCCTGGTCTGGAGTGTTCCCTAAAGATAATATCACTTGGTTTCTGGAAGTATTACCCGCTGTTATTGCGCTGTGCGTGATGGTTTTAACACGACCGGCGTTTCCTCTTACCCCGCTTAGTTATTTATTAATTCTAATTCACTCAATTATTTTGATGGTCGGCGGGCATTACACCTATGCCGAAGTCCCTTTATTTAATGACTTGGCAGAGCTAATGGGCTCTAGCAGAAACAACTACGATAAACTCGGTCACTTCGCCCAAGGCTTTGTACCGGCCATTATTGCAAGGGAAATCATCATTCGTCAGGCTGTTATTGAGTCTAGGCGCTGGATGAATTTCTTCATTATCTGCTTCTGCTTAGGCTTTAGTGCATTTTATGAATTGATTGAATGGTGGGTCGCACTTGTCTCTGGGGAAGGGGCACATGCCTTTTTGGGCACTCAAGGATACATTTGGGATATGCTGTTAGCGCTGGTTGGCTCGATCGCAGCCCTGATTAGCTTATCGCGTATGCATGATCATCAATTAAGCTCTATCGATAGGAAACGTTAGCACCTCATCAATAGATGTTGCGCCAGTCATCAACATCAATAAACGGTCTAAGCCCATTGCTACACCAGAGCAGTCAGGCAAACCATGAGATAAGGCAGCCAATAAATGCTTATCCATTGGCACATCGTCCAAACCCGCTTCTCGGCGCTCTAACAGTTCCTGCTGAAAACGTTGTTTTTGCTCAACTGCATCCGTTAGCTCCTCATAGCCATTTGCTAGCTCTAAATTATTAAAATACACCTCAAAACGTTGTGCCGTTACTGGAGTGCCTTTATCTAATTTTGCAAGCATCGCCATGCAGGCAGGGTAATTGGTTACAAAATACACCATGTCTTTTTTTAACTTAGGCTGAACATATTGGCTAAACACATAGTCTAAACCGTTTGCTAAATGGTTACCGCAAATGTCGCTGGCTTCAGGATTACCTTGCTCGGTCGCATAACTCATTAATTCACCTAACGTCACCTGATGAGGGTTCATACCCGTCAATTGTTGAAAAATTTGCTGATAGGTGACCGTTGTAAAGCCAATATTTCGCCCAAAACAAAGCATCAATAACTCAATCATTTCGTTAATCAAGTCGTCCAAGGTAAAGTCAAGCCGATACCATTCTAACAACGTAAACTCAGGGTTATGAAATCGCCCTTGTTCTGCTTGGCGAAAGGACTTTGCAATTTGGAATATTGAGCCTGAGCCTGATGCGAGTAGCCGCTTCATCGCAAACTCTGGTGAAGTTTGCAAATACAACTGCTTTGTTTTAGTTAAATCCGTGCTGAAGCTGTCTAAATTCAAGTCACAGCTAGCCGCTGCTGATAACACCGGCGTATCAACTTCTAGTACGTTTTTTTGCATAAAAAACGACCTGATCGACTGATAAAGCTCAGCCCGTTGATGCAATAAAGCCGCCGAACAAGTCGGCGGCCATTGTGTACTGTTAGAGTCTATCAATTAACTACTAATTTTTTACTCGTGCAGAGTACTCACCGGTACGGGTATCCACTTTGATCACTTCACCAATTTGAACAAATAAAGGAATACGTACCACCGCCCCAGTTTCAAGTGTAGCCGGTTTACCACCCCCACCCGAGGTATCGCCTTTTAAACCCGGGTCGGTATCGGTCACCTCAAGTTCCACAAAGTTAGGTGCAGTCACCAACAAAGGTGCGCCATTCCACAGTGTAACCGTGCATTTATCTTGATCTTTAATCCACTTAGCCGCATCACCAACCGCAGTCGCATCACCTGACACTTGCTCATAGGTTTCATCATCCATGAAATACCAAAAGTCACCATCGTTATATAAGTAAGACATTTCTGTCTCCATAACATCTGCTGCTTCAACCGATTCACCTGATTTAAAAGTACGCTCAATAACTCGGCCTGTTTTTAAGTTACGAATTTTAACGCGACTAAACGCGGGGCCTTTACCGGGTCTTACAAATTCATTTTCCATAATTGAACAAGGGGCGTCATCCAACATGATTTTCAAACCGCCTTTGAATTCGCTAGTGCTATACGTTGCCATATAAATTCTCGTTAATAGTTAATCTTCAATTAATCACTATTATAATGGCTAACATGACAAACATTGAAAAAACTTCTTTAATTCCCAATTGGCAACAAGAACTGAAATCCGCCTTTACTAACATTAATGAGTTATTAAGTTTTTTAAACTTAAACGTTGAGGATTTGAGCCTCTACAGTAATGCAGCAAAAAAATTTCCTTTACTCGTCACTCGTAGTTACGCAGAACGCATTGTTAAATCAGACTGGAATGACCCGCTGCTTCGCCAAGTGCTCCCACACCCTGACGAATTAGCAGCCCATCCCAATTACTTAAGCGACCCCGTTGGAGATTCATCAGCAAGTATTTCACCCGGCTTAATACATAAGTACTACGGACGTATTTTAATCATTAGCACTGGCGCCTGCGCCATACATTGCCGCTATTGTTTTCGTCGAGAGTTCCCCTACTCTGACAACAGTGCGCATCGCTCACAACTCGACTCCATCAGCCAATACCTATCCAACCACACTGAGGTCACTGAGGTTATTCTTAGTGGTGGCGATCCTTTAACCCTCAGTGACTCGAAACTTCAGCATTTACTCGAGCAACTGGTGAAGCAACCGCAAGTCGAGCGTATTCGAATTCACACCCGCATACCCATTGTATTACCCAGCCGTATAACACAAGCGTTAATAAAAACCCTATCGTCCACGCCAAAAAAAGTAATCATAGTGATTCATAGCAATCACCCAAATGAACTGAATCATGAGGTTTCTGCTGCCTTACTCTCACTAAAATCCATCGGTGTTATTCTATTAAATCAAACGGTGTTGTTACGCGGCGTCAATGATAACGCAGATACATTGGTTAAATTGAGCCACCGCTTATTCGATTGCTCTACGATACCTTATTACTTACACTTACTTGATAAAGTAACAGGAGCGACGCACTTTGACTCCACTCAAGCGCATAGCGATAACATATACCAACAAATACAAGAAAGGCTCCCCGGCTATCTCGTACCGAAACTGGTTAGAGAAGAGGCAGGTAAAAAGCATAAAACCATCATGGCTAAACGCTTATAGAAGTATTAACTTTTATCCAAATAAGGCGCATAATTTGAAAGTCATTTCACATTAGAAGTGGCCCATTAACATTAACTTGAGAACAACATGGATACGCACAAACAGTTCAGGGATAGAATTAAATCGACTCTCATTAAATCCCACGTAGATTTACCTTTCGAGCCCACTTTAAGCGCTTGCCAAGAATGGGCTGATTCCTTACCCATTTTAAACACTGCATTAACAGCTGATTTGATGTCCGTCGCTTCACAAGCACTATTATCAATAGACATCAACCCATTAGATAAATTTAAAATCTCTGAGGCCATTAAGCCGTACAGCATAAAACTACTTTCAACTTGTTCGGAAGAATTAGAAAGAACGAGTCTTCCTTTAAGCAAAAAAACATCTAATACTGCTAAGCAAACGCTCAACGTCTTAACAAACTTTCATTTAATTTATATTGATATCGCTTGCTCAAAGGGCTTTATGGGCACATCTAGCGGTAACAAACGGTCAAGCATTGTCCCTCAGCAACAAAGAGAGCTTATTCTTCATCGCGCCATGGAGTTACTAGGTATTACTCAGTTATTTCAATCGCTTATTTATATGCAACCTGACCTTATTTTTTGGTCTAGAGCTAATGCTTTATTTGAATTTGCAGAAAGCCTTTCTATTCAAAAACATAGCTACCTTACAATTGATGAAAGTAAATCGACCACGATTGAAAATATATTTAAGGAAATTCATTACTTCCATCTAGCTGCCTCAAACCGCTTTAGACAGAACGATATAAAAACTATTCATCAAATTCTAGCGTTACAATCTGATAATATTTTAATGACCTCTACTCACGATGATGCTTCGACTTTTTGTGTTGATTTATCATCATCGTCACCAGCAACGCCTGTCCCCGACTTACCAGCCGATGACAAGCAATACCGGTTTTTAAACAATGAACACCTCATTCAATTCATGCAAAGTAGTGAGGTTATTGCACCAGAAAGGCAGGGTGTTATTTCTTTAGCATCTAAAAAACCCATTCTATCAAAAGGCACTATTCACCAATTATTACCCAGCTGGCGCGGCATATTGAGTCGTAAAGAAACGAGGCACGAGCAAACTGAAGAAGTAACCGTCTATCCAGGGTTTGACAGTATCATCAGAGCACTACTGATAAAGCAAAACCCTCATTACTTTAAGCAAAAAGGAAACCTTCCTGGTCAAAACCTAGAGAGCTTACACTTAGTCCCTATAGGCGAGCCTCAAAGAAGCAGATATCTGTTGAGCGATATAGACACCAATAGGGCACTCAAAGCATCTGTTAAAAAGCCTCTTTCTTTCAATAGCATTTGGACGAAAAAAAGCGCCATAAAACCGGGGGAGAAAGGTGAATCAATAGATGCTGAAACAAACGATGCGAGCCTACAAGGACTAATGTTTACAGTTTCAGCTGATAACCAACCTCTTTTAAAAGCTAATGATCTCATTGGAATTCAAACCAAAAATGAAAGCATTCAATTAGCTATTATCAGGCGCATCAACACATTGCCAGAGAAAGATATTTCTGTAGGAGCAGAAATGATGTCGCCTAGTATCAAGATTGCCAACATTAAGTTCCATGATAAAGAGGCTCCGCCCAAACCGGTCCTTTTTCTCCAAGGTATTCCAGCTGTTAATCAACCCGATGCCATTATCAGCCCATTTTTAATTGATAATGCGCATGCAGATATCATATTCAAAAAAACGGGTGCTACAAGCACTTATCTCATCGATAAAACCCTCGAAACAAATCAAGTTTTTACGCATTACACGGTTTTAAAAGAAGCCAATGTAGATTAAGGTAGTCGTATCATAATACTTGGCTGATGGATGACTAAACGCACTGTACTCACTCTTAATTTTTCGACAGAAGAAATTGAGACTTTAGACCTTACATTAAATGACACTCGTATAGATGCGACCTTAACGCCAATCTCTATAGACCTTTTAGACTCAGTCAAAGAACGCCTTACCGATATAAACATAGTCATTGTAAAGCTTCATACCAGTGATCTTAAAAATACAGTACTGTTAGAAACAGTACAACAAAACCTTTTTTCGTTGCCAATAATTTTGGTGCCTAATAACGAATTACAAACCCAAGGCAGTCATCGCTACAATGCTGACAATATCATTGACATACGTTCCTTTAAGCCGTGTTTTCTACTTGCAAAATCTATTGGGCGTGAAATAAAGTCCCAGCATAATGAATATCAACTACATCAGGTTAGATCACAATTTAAAAATGAAACCTATCGATTTGATGCCTTTTTAAAACACACTGAGGATGGTGTAGCACTGATTCATGAAGGGCAATATTGGTCAAGCAACGCTGCCTACAAAAGAATTTTTAATATCCCTGCCGAAGAGAACATCATACATTCACCCGTGCGAGAGTTTAGCAGCCCAACTTCTTGCCCCACCCGTGGTAACTTATCTAAACAAAACTTAAATACGTCCTTAGAGTCCCTTCCGGATGAAACCATCTTATCTGTTCTCATTCAAACCCGCGACGGGGATTCATTCATCACTACGATCTATAAAACACATTGTTTTATAGATGATAAACTCTGTACTCAAATCTTAATCCATAACCCCGATGCTTGGAGCAATGTAGAAAAAGGGTTTACCGATTTACGTTCTTTTGATCATGAAACCGGCTTATACAATCAACGGTTCTCGACCGAATATATCAATAAAGAAATAGACAGTGAAAAACCACATGGCTCACTGGCCTTCATCCTTATTGATGACTTCCGCAATATTCGAGAGCAGCATGGTATTAATTATATTAACGACATTGTTCGCTCAGTCGGTCATGTCATCAACCAATCGTGTGCTAATAGTGATATTTTAGCTCGTTATGGCGATGCTGTATTTACCTTATTTTCTTCCGAGTTAAGTCGCTCAGACTTTTTATTAAACTGCCAACAAGTATTAACGGATGTCAATAACTCATTGTTCGGTGACGATAGCCAGTACGTTAAACTAACACTGAGTATTGGGGTCAGCTTTATTGACCCTCGAGTGACAGCATCCAATCAACTGATTTCTCAAGCCGATAAAGCCTGTGACAAGGCCGGTACAGCAGGTGGTAATCAGATCCATGTATTTGACTCTGTAACAACACCACTCACCATCCTCTTTGACGAGGAAAATAATGCGCGTTTAATTAGGGACTCTATAGAACAAAATAGGCTTCACCCTATGTACCAACCTATTGTCGACCTTTCTCAAAAATCTACAGAAAACTATGCTGTCCTCCTGCGTATTCTCGATGAAAATAAAGCACATATAGGCCCTGATCACTTTATTCTTACTGCTGAAAAAACCGGCTATATTAGCCAACTAGACGAGTGGGTACTTAAAAACACAATACAACAAATTAAAAGTGCTTCACAACAAGGGTTAAAAAGAAAATTTTTTATTTCCATATCTAGTACCACTTACCGCCATAATTCATTTGTGGAAACACTAATGAGTGAACTTAGGCTCAACAATATTGATTCAAGCTTATTGGTCTTCCAAATTAACTTTTCTAATGTAAAAACTGAGCCCAATATTTTAAAAAAATTCACCAGCGTGATTAAAAAGGAAACTAACTGTCAAATTGCTTTTGACCAAATTGGCTTTAGCCAAATCACAGATAAAATACTGAAGAACTATCACGTTGATTACTTAAAAATTGACGGCACTTTTAGCCAAAATTTAGTCAACAATAAAGAATCTCAAGACATCATAAAAAACATCATCGAAATAACGCGTAGAAACGATGTTAAAACAATTGCTAAATCTGTTGAAAACGCAAATACTCTTGCCCTTTTATGGAATATTGGTATTGATGCTGTTCAGGGCTACTTCTTACAAGAACCATCCGATACGATGCGTTTTGATTTTGACCTAAACCACTAACTTTCATTGGCGATGCCATGTGGCACATGGCCTGTAGCTACATGCTCTTGAGCTGATTCGCAATGTGCAGCTTGGTCGTCAAAGAAAATATCAGCCCCAAAGGATTTAAGAAATGCCCCTTTGGGCAAGCCACCTAAGAATAGCGCTTCATCAATGCGAATGCCCCAAGAACGAAGTGTACGGACAACTCGCTCATGTGCTGGTGCCGAACGAGCTGTCACTAAAGCTGTTCGAACTGGAGAGACCTCTTCAGCAAATTGGCTTTGCAGGCTATGAAGCGCGGAAAGAAATGATTTAAAAGGCCCACCTGTCATCGGTTCTTTCGCAGAGAATTGTTCATTTGCTGTAAACGCATCTAAGCCTTTTTCCTTGAATATTCGCTCAGACTCATCAGAAAAAATAACCGCATCACCATCAAAAGCAATTCGTAACTGAGCATTATCAGCTGTACTGCCTTTACCTGACAAAATTGTCGCCGCAGCGTGCCCCGCATCTAAGGCTTTACGTACGTCCTCAGGGGCTGTTGAGAGGAACAAATCCACCTCAAAAGCAGAGATATAGCCGAAAGGCGTTTCGCCGCTAGTAAACGCCGCTCGCTTAATATCTAAGTCATGCTCACTGATTGAATTAAATACTCTCAACCCCGTGTCAGCGCTATTTCTAGATAACAAGACCACTTCTACTAACGACTCAGGTAATCGCTCATTTAATCCTAAAAGCTTCTTCACCAATGGGTAGGCAACACCCGGATTAAGAGGTTCATCTTCTCTAGCGATTTGATAAGCGCAATATGCTTCTTTACCTTCCGTTTCAAACACCCTATTTGACTCAACAAGGTCAAATAAGGCCATTGAGGATATACCTAGTGTTAATTTTTTAGCGGCTAACGTTTGCATGAATTACTCTCCTCAAATTTCACTTAGTTATCTTAAGTTAAAAAAACCTTTGTATTGGAATATTTTCTGCTTCAAATAGAACTGACACTCTCACCCGTTGCCTGCAAGTCTTCTGGGTTATTTTTCTCAACCCATCTCCAGGCGACAAAAAGTGCTAGCAAACTTAACAAAGAGGCGATTGTAAACACCCACTCAGAGCCAAACCCATCCCATAAAAACCCCGCAATTAAGCCACCAAACATCCCGCCTGCACCATAGCCGACACTGCTATACAGTGCTTGCCCCTTATCTTGAGTCGCGCCTTTAAAGTAATGGTGCGTTAACTGGATGCAAACGACATGAAATGCACCAAATGATGCAGCATGCAACAATTGGGCGAATATCAACGCGCTAATACTTTCACTAAGCCACGCGATGATTAACCACCGAATAACTGTTAAAAAAATACTCATTAGCAGCACCCATCTTAAGGAAACATGGTGAAGCAGCTTTTTAATAACAATAAACAGGGCAATTTCAGCGATCACACCTAAAGACCACAATTGGCCTATCTCACCTTCGCTATAGTTCAGATTACTTAATAATATTGAAAAGAAGGCGTAGTAAGCACCATGCGAAGCTTGTATTAAAAAGACCACCATAAAAAAGGCGGTAACTTTTCGTTGTTTCAAAATTGAATAAATCGCTGGGCCAGCCCTTTTAGGCTTTCGCCGTCCTTTTTCGCTTAACAGTAAGCTGGATAGAAAGATCATTATTAGGCATAAAGCAACCAATAGAGGCCAATCACTTAAACTGGTCAAGTTCAAAATATATCCTGTTCCTGCAACGGTCACAACAAACCCGACCGAACCCCATAAACGTATTGCACTATAGAGGTTTGTATCTCGCCCAAGTTTGGTAAAAGTAATGGACTCAAACTGTGGCAGCATTGCATTCAAAAAGAAACTGTACACAAAAGTCACGAGCATGATACCTGTAAAGCTCTGTTCGAATAACAAACAACTGTACGCGATAGCTGCTATGAGTGACGCGAGTTGAACGAGTCGCATTCGATCACCAAACCCCGCCGACAGCCAGGCCAAAATGCTGGGAGAAATAAGCTTTGTGCCCTGTATCACAGCAAAAACCAAACCAACTTGCGCAGCCATATAGCCAAGAGAGGTGAGGTAAAGGCCCAAATACGGCATAAATGCACCCAGCGATGCAAAATAAAAAAAATAAAACCCAGACAAGCGCCAATATGGCAGTTTTTGTTCTACTTGCAATTTAGACCTGTCGAGCCATCGTAATAGTGCTTATAACGGTTCCTCACCAGATGGGATGTGGGGCATCGTTGATCTAACATCAATATTTTGCCCTCTATGTCTAATGACATGGTCCATCAAGGTAATCGCCATCATCGCCTCTGCTATAGGCGTTGCTCTTATACCTACACAAGGGTCGTGTCTCCCTTTTGTCACCACTTCAATAGGATTGCCTTTGCTATCAACCGAGCGGCCAGGGAGACGTAAACTTGAGGTAGGCTTTAAGGCAATACTCGCTGAAATTGTTTGCCCGGTTGAGATCCCTCCAAGAATTCCACCTGCATGATTACTAAGAAAACCATCCGGTGTCATTTCATCACGAAATTCAGTTCCTAATGCCTCAACACACTCAAAGCCACCACCAATTTCCACACCTTTAACTGCATTAATGCTCATTAAGGCATGTGCCAACTCTGCGTCAAGGCGGTCAAAAATGGGTTCACCTAAGCCTACTGGTACTCCCGTTGCTTGGACATTAACTCGTGCCCCCACTGAATCACCCGATTTCCTCAAGGCATCCATGTATAACTCTAACTCATTGATTTTATTGGGATCAGGGCTAAAGAAAGGATTCCCATAAACTTGCGCCATATCAACCACATCAATTTTGATAGGCCCTAATTGAGCTAAATATCCTTTAATCTCTATCCCTAATTTTTCCTTTAAATACTTTTTTGCAATACCACCAGCCGCTACTCGCATGGCGGTCTCACGTGCAGATGAACGGCCGCCTCCGCGATAATCACGAAGACCATATTTTTGTTGGTAGCTATAGTCTGCATGACCAGGTCGAAAAGTATCTTTGATATTTGAATAATCCTTCGAGCGTTGATCCGTATTTTCTATTATCAGGCCAATGGATGTGCCAGTGGTTTTACCTTCAAACACACCTGATAAAATTTTAACTTCATCTGCTTCTTTTCGTTGAGTCGTGTGTCTAGATGTGCCTGGTTTTCTTAAATCTAAGTCGCCTTGCAAGTCAGCTTCACAAAGCTCTAACCCAGGAGGGCAACCGTCTACAACACAACCGATAGCAGGGCCGTGGCTTTCTCCAAAGCTGGTCACCGTAAATATTTTTCCTAATGAATTTCCTGACATATCCTGTCTACTTGTCGTTAATTAATTACGTTAGTTTAGCTTGAAATTGGCTTCTATATTCCAATAACTGTTCTTTTGTTAGCATGAAAACCCCATGCCCTCCATGGTCAAATTCTTGCCATAAAAAAGGTACTGTCGGGTAACACTCTTGAAGCGCCTCATCCGTATTACCAACCTCTACATAAAGATTACCGCCATCATTTAAGTGCTCTGGAGCATTGGCCAAAATTTTATGTACCAAGTCGAGCCCCGACACACCTCCATCTAAGCCAAGCCTCGGTTCTTTATAAAACTCCTCTGGTAATGCCGATAGCTCGTCATGCCCAACATAAGGCGGGTTACTAACGATTAAGTCATATGTCTTCCCCGCAAGGCCGTCAAATAAATTTGATTCAATCGCATCAACTCTTTTATCGAGCCCATGTCGTTGAATATTCTTTTTAGCGACATTAAGTGCAGGTTTTGAAATATCGGCTAAATCAACAGTTATATTAGGAAAATACACAGCACAAGCAATACCAATGCAGCCACTGCCAGTACATAAGTCTAAAATATCGCCGACTCTGTCAATATCAACCCAAGGTGTAAACGCCTCATCGATGAGTTCAGCAAAAGGTGAACGCGGGATCAAAACATCCACATTCACAAAAAAGGCTAGCCCTGCAAACCACGCTTCACCCAGTAAATAAGCTGCCGGCGTTTTTTCATTAACCCTTCGTTCAAATGTAGCCAGTATTTTTTCCTTAACGTCAGCGTTAACAATTTCCTCAAGCACTCGCTCATCCGTTAATGGTAAATTATTCGTCATACTGAGAACAATATAAGCCGCTTCATCTATAGCGTTATCCGTTCCATGGCCAAAATACAGTCCAGCCGTCTCAAATAAATGTTCACCCTCACTCATTAATTGCTTAATTGTATTTATTTCTTGTAATTTGATTGTCATGGAGGCATAGAAAGGATTATATTTAACGCAATTCACTACCTAATTATTTTAACTCAATTAAGAACTTATAAAACACTTTAAAAGATGTCTATTAGAAATTTAACAGTCGAAGAAGTTAACTCTTTATTCCCTATTAGGAACTTCTCTGACAGTAGTAAACAACAAATGCTAAAAGTGGCACAAACGGAAACTTTCGATGCCAATAGTGTTCTCTTTTCTGCCGGCAGCAGTAATGGTCACCAAGTATACCTTTTAGAAGGTAAAGTTCTACTCACTCTCCCCAACAATAAGGAACGGGTTATAGAAGGTGGGCACATAGAGGCTCGCTTCCCTATTGATAACAACACCCCACACCAAGCAACGGCTCTTGCAATCAGTCCAGTAACTATACTATCCATTAAACACTCAACCATAGACAGTTTAATGAATGGCGTTTCCCTTGGTGACAATGGTCAGCTTGGCATCCTTGAAGAAAACGAAGATTCCCTACTTTATAACCAGCTTTATTTTGAAGTTACTCAGGAAATGCAAGCTGATAAGTTAGCATTACCTTCCATTCCAGAAACTGCCATAAAAGTGCGAACAGCCGTTTCAGACCCTCATGCAACATCAGCTAAAATAGCAACATTAATTCAACAAGACCCTGCCATTACTGCCCAGCTTATTAAAGTCGCTAACAGTCCCCTTTTTAGAGGGCGTGAACGAATTGAAGCGCTACCACCCGCTATCACGCGATTGGGAATGAAAGGCATTAGCAACCTTATCACCTCATTTACCATGAGAATGGTTTTTAATGCTAAAACAAAAGATGTTAAAGAATTAATTTCAACACTTTGGCTACATAGCCGTGATGTGTCTGGAATATGTGCAGTTATGGCTAAAAAACTTAAAGGTTTTGATGCAGACAAAGCCATGCTAGCCGGTTTAATACACGATATTGGCACGATACCTATTCTTACTCATGCTGATAAGCACCCCAACTTAATAAGCAATAAACGTGATGTACAAAACACCCTTAAAAAACTAACACCAGTCATAGGAAAAATGGTGCTAGAAAAATGGAACTTCACTGAAGATTTTATTGAGTTAGCCCTTAATGCTGAAGATTGGGAGCGCAAAACAACTCAACCCGCTAATTACACCGACCTAGTCATTGTGGCCCAGTTACTCAGTTATAGGAATACGCCTTTACAAGAAGGCCACCCTGACCCTGCAAGCATTCCAGCCTATGAACGTCTTACCAAATTACTCAAAGACCCCAGTGATTCAATCGATGTGGTAGAAAATTCACAGGAAGAACTGGCCGACATAAAACAGCTGTTCAACTAAGTTACCTCTTAAATTCTTTGGAAATACCCCGCAACTTTACCAGCCCTCTACTAGATACCGGAAAGCCAACATTATCGATTGATAAACTACAAACAGGTCAATCTACCTACGCTAAAATTATTGATCAGTTACCAAATAAAACTGACATTATTCTTCGCATAGGCAAGCAAACTCTTCAAGCTAGAACTGAGGTCCCAGTTACTGTTGGAGAAACAGTTAAAGTAACGGTAGAAAAGACAGCATCAGAGCTAATCCTCAAGATAAAACCACCCGCCCAGCAAACGAGTGTTATTGACTCCAGTTTACGCCAGTTAATTCCAAAACAAACAGCCGTTAGCGAATTTCAACAAACTCTTAAGCAAGTTTTCACGAGCATTAACCAGCTGACGTTTACTTCCCAACAACCACAGCCTCAAGACCTAACATCGCAATCAGCGAAGCTTAAACGCTTAGCTATTAACATTCTCCTTACACTACCCGATCGACAAAAGCTAACATCCAGCGAAGGCTTTAAAAGTGCCTTACAAAATTCAGGCGTATTTTTAGAACCCAAACTACGACAAGCTTTACTTGCTAATATCTCAACATTGGAGGGGCATAATCACGGTATCAAAAAACCTCCCTTGGGCAGTCAAAATCACCTCCTAACAAACAGTCAATCTCCTATTGCCTTTACCCAAGTCGACCTTAAAAGTAACCTCATTAAGCTTATTCAGCTATTAAAGTCGTGGCCCAAAATACCCGCTACCCTCCCCCAACAGGTCAGTGAAAACTCTCTTCTCATTCCAAACAAATCACCAGTTACTGTTGCACAAGCCACTAACCCCGCCTTGATATTAGAAAACCAAATAAAGGAGTTAATGAGCAAAACAGAGGGTGCTGTGGCAAAAATCACCTTAAATCAACTCGCTAGTTCGAATACTGAACAAACTGGCAACCGTCAAACTTGGCAAATTGAAATTCCTTTTTTAAGCAACCAAAGCTCTGAATCTGTTTTTTTACAGATTGAGCGTGAGGATGCACCTAATGCACAGCACCAAGAGGAGGAACAGAAATGGACAATATCGCTAGAGATGAACCCACCAAAACTTGGCTTAATTAAAAACAAATTAAGTTTAAACAAACAACACGTTAATGCAGATTTTTGGGCTGAAAACCCAGAAACTAGGGACTTAATTCAACAGCATTTAGATGTGTTCAAAAAACAACTCATTCGCGCCAACTTACAACCTGAGCATATTCAAGCAAGTAACGGAACGGGGCCTATTATTCAAAAATTACAACCTAGCACCTCTATCTTGAGCGAGAAAGCATAATGACCGATATAGTTAACCCATCTGATATTGCCGTAGCCTTAAAATACGATGGCCAACACGCACCCACCATCACCGCTAAAGGCAGTGGAAACCTTGCACAAGAAATCATTGATCTTGCCATCGCTAATGATATTCCTTTGGACAACAACCCTGAGCTGGTCAAAATTCTCAGCAGCATTCCCTTGGGGGAAGAAATTCCTGAAGCCTTATATATTGCTGTTGCAGAAGTGATTGCTTTTGCTTATATACTCTCCGATAAAGTGCCAGAAAACTTTACCAACAAGTGACACTAAGCTGTATGTAAACGAATAAGAAGCCCCGCTTCATCCACGGTTAAATGAAATTTTTCAACAATTTCATCAACACTAGCACCTTTTTTCGCCAGCTCAACCGCACCTTGAAATTCCTGTAGGTGTTCAAAAGAGTCACTGCCTTCTAACTCTTCTAATCGTTCAATTAGACTACGAATTCGGCGCTCAAGCCCAGCCACTCGTTCATCAACGCCTAAGCCACTCACACAAAGCGATGACACGTCATGTTCAATCGTTGCTACCTTTTGCCTCACCTTTGCCACTTCATCCTGTAAAGATTTATTCAGGCGTTGCAGTTTAAATCGCGCAATAAATAACAGAATAATCGCTGCACATAAAACAGCGATTAATACCAGACTATAGTCGTTCATCAGACTCTTTCATCTATGTGCTTAACAGCTTCACCCGAGTCGTCAACGTTATCTTGTAACTCAGGTTTAACTACCCGTTTATTGGTATTTTGAGGGTCTTTATTGATTGGCTTAACAGGCTTAATCACGGTACTTGGGGGCACTTTATTTATACTGTCCATAAATGTTACCTAGTTAAATTATTGGTTTAAAAACTGATTAAATCGGCTACTTTTTGCTTTTTCAAGCTTTTCAATTTTATCTATCATGGGCTCACTTGGAGTATCCGTATTAGCACTTGAAGGCTCAATAGCTTCTTGTAACTCAACGGCTTCCTCCTCGATAATTAACGATGCCTTATCCGCGTTATCTGCTGTTTTCCTTTTTTCTGTAAATCGTGAAATGGCATTAGATTGAATAACAATAATAACGCGTCTATTTCTCTCTCGCCCTTCAGGGGTTTCGTTATCCTCAATAGGGTGATGCTCACCATAGCCAACCGCAGCTAAACGATCGGGGTTAATACCATATTTAGTAAACAAGTGGACAACACTAGCCGCACGGGCCGCAGACAACTCCCAGTTTGAAGGATACTCATATGAGTTAATAGGAATATTATCGGTAAACCCCTCCACTTGTACCGCATTATTTAATTTACGAATGGGTTTTGCTACTTTCCATAACACACGCAAGGCTTCATTTCCTAAAGTAGCATTTCCACTTCCAAACAACATACTACTATTCAACTCTACTTCAACCCAAAGATCATTTTTTTCAACGGATACAAGATCTCTATCAATCAGTGGAGATAGCGCCATTTCCAGCTGGTCACCCAACTGCTCAAGTACTTTTGCCTCACTTAATTTTTGATCACCCTCTATGTCACTATCAACAATCTCAGCCGTCATCTGTGGCTTAGAGTCAGAAAACAGTTCAGGAATAATTTGATCCCCACCGTTCTCTAGTTTCATCAATCTTTCAATAAGCTCTTTATTTTGAAGGATATCTCCAATTTCAAGGGGGATCATAGTTTTGGACTGTCCTTTAAAGGCCCCGTCTAAGGTATTTGACAGCACGCGGTATTTACCCTCATTAACAGATGAAACTGAATACATCACCACAAAAAAAGCAAACAAAAGCGTAATAAAATCAGCATAGGAAACAAGCCATCGTTCGTGGCTTTCGTGTTCCTCTAACTTTTTTTTCCGCCGAGCCATGACTTACAAATAACCTTGTAGTTTTATTTCAACGTTACGTGGATTTTCACCTTCGGCAATCGCAGCAATTCCTTCAATCATCATTTCTCTTGCTTGAGAGTATGCTTGAATCTGTGATTTCAGTTTAGCAGCCACCGGTATAAACAATAAGTTAGCCAGCCCTACACCATAAATCGTAGCAACAAAGGCCGTGGCAATACCAGACCCTAATTTGCTGGGGTCTGATAAGTTTTGCATAACATGAATAAGCCCCATAACAGCACCGATAATACCTATGGTAGGTGCATACCCCCCCATCGCGTCATAAACTTTTGCGCTTTGAAGTTGCTGAGCCTCTAGTGCCTCAAGCTCAAGCATTAGTATATCTCGTATCACTTCTGGTTCAGCGCCATCAACTAATAACTCAAGCCCTTTTTTTGCAAATGGTTCTTGTTCTTCCTCAACAAGTGCCTCAAGACCCAACAAGCCTTCGCGTCGAGAAATCTCGCTCCACTCAATAATTTTATCTAGCGATTTCTGTAATTTTAAATTTGGCGGAAATAATACCCATCGTAATAATTTAATCGAACCAATATAGACCTTAGCGGGTGATTGTAATAAGGCAGCGCCAATGGTTCCACCAAACACAATTAAGGCTGCAGGGCCATTAACAAGCGCCTCAAGATGCCCTCCTTCCATGAAGTTGCCACCTAAAATAGCACCAAAGCCAATTATCACGCCTAATACGGTCAAAATATCCAACTTAAAAACTCCTTAATTAATAGCACCGTCCAGTGAATATAAAAGAAGAACCTATGCTCCTTGATTCATCATTCACCCTTATAACCGAATACAACTTCCACATAAACTAAATATTGCTTATCTACTTGAACTTGTCAAACAAGAAGCAGATTTAAAGTACACACCTTGTTTTACCAAGCAAATAGCTACTAGGCCGGTGCATAAGCAAAAAGACGCGATTTTAAACGTAGCATCGCTTGGTTATTAATTTGACAAACACGTGATTCACTAACCCCTAAAACACAACCGATCTCTTTTAAATTAAGTTCATTATCGTAATACATGGACACGACCATTTGTTCTTTTTCAGGTAGCCCGTCAATAGCATCAGTCAATGCTACTCTAAAATCTTCTTCATTAAGATTTTCCAAAATATTTTCTGATGAAGAAGTTTGCTGACTATCACCTTCTATCTCATCAGTACTAAACAATCGACACGATGTACTGTCTAGCAATATTTTATGGTATTCCTCAAGCGTTATGTCTAACAGGGCTGCTATTTCAGTATCCCGTGCATCGCGCCCAGTTTCATGCTCAATCTGTCGCATCACCTTAGTAATTTCACGAGCTTTCCTGTGCACAGACCTAGGTGTCCAATCTGTTCGCCTAACATCGTCTAACATCGCGCCACGAATCCGAATACCAGCATAGGTTGAAAAACTAGCGCCATGCTTATCACTAAAGTTACTGGATGCTTCTAATAGACCAACCATACCCGCTTGGATGAGGTCTTCAATCAATATGGTATCCGGCAGTGTTGCAGATAAGTGATAAGCAATTCGCTTAACCAATGGTGCATGCGTCGCAACCAGTTCCCCAGCAGTTTTTGCTTGAAGATTGGTATACATCGCAATGCCGTTCACTTTACAGGCTCCTCTAGTTGGCTTGATTGAATAAGCCGCTCTACAAAGAACTCTAAATAACCTGCCGCACCACGTTGAACAGGCCAATGATCAATTTTTTTCGCCAGGTTTTTAATGGAGGCTGCCACCTCACTATTAGGCGCTGCTTCAACAACGGCTTGCTGTTTCTGAACAGCTTTTCGCAAACTTTTATCAAACGGCACCGCACCGGTAAAATATAAGGCAACATCCAAATATTGGTCTGTCACTTTACAAAGCTTCTGATACAACAATTTTCCGTGTTGAAGTGACTCAACCATGTTGGTAATAATATGGAATCGACTTAAACCATGATCACGATTTAATAATTTAATCAGCGCGTAAGCATCGGTTAATGAGGTTGGCTCATCACATACAACAATAAGTACTTCTTGGCACGCTCTAGCAAAATTCACCACACCACCATGAATCCCCGCAGCTGTATCGACCAATAATACGTCGATATCTTGCTGAAATTCGTTAAACGCATTAATAATGCCGGCTTGCTCCATGGTCCCCATTTCAGCCATGTGTTGCACACCCGATGAGGCTGGAATTACTTTAAGTCCCTGCGGTCCTTCAACGACAATGTCATCCAGTGTTTTTTCGCCACTGAGTACATGCGTTAAATTATATTCTGGGTGCAAACCCAACAAAATATCAACATTAGCCAAGCCCATATCTGCGTCAAGAAGAGCAACCTTGCGACCTAATTTACATAATGAAATACCTAGGTTTACCGATAGATTGGTTTTACCCACCCCACCTTTACCACTGGCTATCGCAATCACCCGTACGGGCTTTTTATCTGTCATCGTTCTTATTCCTGCTGCCTGATCCAGGCCTTCTTTAAACATTCGCATGTCGCGACGCCCCGTCTAATAAAACAGACAGTGCAATATCATCGTCATCCACTAGCAACTCGCTGGGTTCAATAAACGTCGCCATCAGTTCACTAGCTGATGGGAAATGCAGGTCCTCTGGTACTCGTTGGCCGTCAGTCACAAAGCTTAAGGGTATTTGCTGCTCGATAATGGCTGATAACGCACTACCAGGGCAATCAGTTTCATCCAGTTTACTTAAAATGCAACCAACCAACTCTGCATCGGCAAAGGTGTTCATCGCTTCACGCATTGCCCGCGACTCTGTTGTTGCTGAAATAACCAAGTAATTATCTATATCAAACTTCTCATCTCGCAATAATTTAAACTGCTCGGTCATACGAATATCGCGTTGGCTCATCCCCGCTGTATCTATTAGCACTAAACGCTTGTCAACAAAATCTGTTAGCGCGTCACGGAAATCATCCTGAGTGGATGCAACTCGCATTGGAACCCCTAAAATTCTAGCAAAATTACTTAATTGTTCATGTGCACCAATACGAAAGTTGTCCGTTGTTATTAAAGCCAATGAGTCTGCCCCATGACGCATTCTGAAGCGCGCAGCAATTTTTGCAATGGTGGTTGTTTTCCCCACCCCTGTTGGACCAACGAGGGCCACCAAACCACCTTCATCTAAGATTTTATTATCCATAATAGGCAATGCATCAGAGGCTAACTTTAGACAATTTATCCATGCTGCTTCAAGTTCAGTATCAACTACCACTGCCTCGGCGAGCTTAACACTCAATTTCTTTGAAAAACCCGTGTCTAATAAGCGCCTAATAACATCTATTCTGACTGGGTTTTGTTGCGTTTTATCAGCCCAAGAAAGCTCATTTAAGGTTGTTCTAAATTCTTGACGCATCATATCAAGTTCATGTTTGACTGCTTTAATAGCAGGATCTTCTACCCATTCGTTTTTACGTATGGCTGGCTCTTTTTTAACTTTTTGAGGTCGAGCCTGCGCTTGCTCTCGTACAGGTTTCTTTTTTGACGGTGTATAGTCTTCTCGATACGCCTGTTTCGGCGCTTTATTCCAGTCTATCGAGACTCGATCTTTTTTTAATTCTTCATCAAGCCTCGAGTCAAATAAAGCCTCTTTTTTATCTGCGGCGGCCTGAATAGCTTGTTCATCGTAGTCCTTAGCAGCAACAATTTCTACACCGTTATCCACTCGATTATTAGACAAAATGACGGCATCCGCTCCCAATTGCTCTTTCACTAATCTCAGCGCTTCACGCATATCTGGGGCAAAAAATCGTTTAATTTTCATCGTATATAGTCTCTTATAATCTATTAACCATTTTGCCCAACACTGCCAACAACACGCACTTGCCTGTCATCAGGTATTTCGTTGTAAGACAAAACATTTAACGTTGAAATGGAGTGGCGAACAAAGTGAGCCAACCAAGGACGCAAAAAACCAGAGACTAGAAGGACAGCACTTTTGCCTTCCATTTCTAATTTCTGAGTACTTTCTTGTAATGCTTTTATCATTCTTTCTGCTAACCCTGGCTCAAGTCCCGCGCTACCATCTTCTGACGCTTGCAAACTTTGCTGCAATAAGCGTTCCAAATCTGGATCTAAGGTTATCACTGACAATTCACTGTCTAAACCACTGATTTTCTGGACAATTGAGCGGCCTAAAGCAATTCTAACCGCCGCGGTGAGCGCGCCAGCATCTTGACTTATTCGACCGTGTTCAATCAATGCTTCGGCGACAGTTCGCATATCTCGAACCGGTATATTCTCCTGTAACAAATTTTGCAGCACTTTTACTACAGCACCTAATGAAATAGTATCAGGCACTAAATCTTCGACCAATTTCGGTGCAGATTTTTTCAATGTATCGAGCATTTGCTGCACTTCTTCATGACCTAGTAATTCATGTGCATGAGTCTGAATAATTTGGCTTAAATGTGTTGCCACCACTGTGCTAGGGTCCACCACGGTATAGCCCATTGTTTGCGCTTGGTCTTTTTGCGCTGAATCAATCCAAATAGCATCCAAACCAAAGGCAGGATCTTTGGTTGCGATACCTTGAATGTCGCCAAACACCTGACCTGGATTAATAGCCAGCTCTCTATCAGGGTGAATTTCTACCTCCCCAATATTGACACCCATCAAGGTCAAACGGTATACATTGGGTGCTAAGTCTAAGTTGTCACGAATATGTACAGATGGAATTAAGAAGCCCAGCTCTTGAGATAGCTTTTTACGTACACCTTTAATCCGTGACATCAACTCACCGCCCTGTGCTTTATCAACTAAGGGGATTAATCGATACCCGACTTCCAAACCTATCATATCCACTGGCGCCACATCATCCCAAGATAGCTCTTTGGGTTCATCAGGCATGGCTTGAACCAACGGTTCAAGGTCTTCAGGTTCTGACTCTGCCTGCAATTGTTTTTTGTATACCAAATAAGCGGCATAACCCAAACCAGATGATAAGGCAATAAAGACTAAGTTCGGCATCCCTGGGATTAACCCTAGTGCACCTATAATTGCAGCAGAAATCGCTAGCGCCTTGGGGTTGCTTAACACCTGCAAAGAAACTTGCTCGCCCATGTCTTGATTGCTGTTAACGCGAGTAACGATAATAGCGGTTGCCGTAGACAATAATAAACCGGGGATCTGTGCCACCAGACCATCACCAATCGTTAGTAGCGTGTAATACTCCATCGCTTGTGAAAACGCCAAATCATGCTGAATAACTCCAACACCTAAACCACCTACAATATTGATTAATAAAATTAGAATACCAGCGACCGCATCGCCACGAACAAACTTACTGGCACCATCCATCGATCCATAAAAATCAGCTTCTTGACTGATTTCTGCACGTCGATCACGTGCTTGATCTTGCGTCAGCAAGCCTGAATTTAAATCGGCATCAATCGCCATCTGCTTGCCCGGCATCGCATCGAGGGTAAATCGAGCACTCACCTCCGAAACTCGGCCCGCACCCTTGGTTACTACAACAAAGTTAATAATAATGAGGATACTAAAAACCACTAAACCGACCGCGTAATTACCGCCAATAACAAAGGCCCCAAACGCTTCAATCACCTTACCAGCCGCATCACCTCCATTATGTCCTTCAAGCAACACCACCCGTGTTGATGCTACGTTCAAACTCAACCGTAATAGGGTCGCAATTAATAAAAAGCTGGGGAAAACGGCAAAATCTAATGGACGCAATGCATACACCACCACCAATAAAACAATCAATGACAACGCTATATTAAAAGTAAAAAATATGTCTAATAAGAAGGGCGGTAATGGTAAGACAAGCATCGCCAATATCACCATAATAAGAATCGGGGCACCTAAGCCGTTACGAGCAAAATCCAATAAAAGCTTTGAAATATCGTTAAAGTTCATTGTTAATCATCTTCATCTTTAAAGGTTAATGTGTCTTGTTCGCATATTTTTTATATTCATCTGGGATAGCGATATCGCTAGGTGCCTTTGGCGCCTTCCAGCGTTTTTCTGTCGCAATCCTCAACTGATAAACATAGGCCAGCACTTGGGCCACCGCTAAATACAAACCTTTGGGCACTTCCTGGTCAATCTCGGTCGTAAAGAATAATGCCCGCGCTAATGGGGGAGCAGACACCAACGTAACGCCATTACCAACAGCAATGTTACGAATTTGAGCGGCCATTAAGTCCCCTCCTTTTGCAACAACAATAGGTGCACCATTGCCACCTTCTTCATATTTTAACGCTACCGCAAAATGAGTCGGATTGGTAACAATAACATCTGCCTGTGGTACTGCTTCAAGCATCCTGCCTTGCGACATCTCTTGTTGTAATTGGCGTATTTTACCTTTTACTTCTGGTCGCCCTTCTGTTTGCTTCATTTCATCTTTAACTTCTTGAAGCGTCATTTTTAATTTCTTTTTGTATTCCCATATACTAAATGGCACATCAATCGCAACAACCACTAATAAAGAGGCACACAACAGCACAAAGGCGAGAGTCATCACTTCACTCGCTCGCAACAAAGCCTCTTCTATGGATAACTGGCTAAGGTTAACAAACTCATAAAGGTACAGATTAACCAATATTGCCATGACACCGAGCACCAAGCCAAATTTTAGCAGTGATTTGACAAGCTCTATCAGGCTACGAACGGCAAACATACGTTTGAAACCAGCAATAGGGCTCATTTTGCTGGCCTTTGGTGCAAACGCTTCGGCACTAAAAGACCACCCCCCCATTGCAATCGGGCCAGCCAAGGAGGCAATGACCATCGCTGCTAAAAAAGGAGCCACGAACAACAAAGCATCTTGCATAGCCAACTGCAAACTGTTTATCGTTTCTAAGGGATCAAACATACTGCTTCTATCAATCTTAAATGCACTTTCCATTACTCCCCACATGCCTTTAATGATTCGATCCCCAGTCATCCAAACCATCACTGAACCCATCATCAACACAACGACTGTATTAAGTTCTCTCGAGCGCGCAATATCCCCCTTTTTTCGGGCATCCTCCTCTCGTTTGGCGGTGGGTTCTTCGGTTTTTTCTTGATCGCTATCATTGGCCATATCAATGCCTTATCCGTAGAAAGTCGCCGATCACGCCATAGCTCTCGACCAGTAAATTCGTGAAATTATCTAAAACCCCAGGAATCGTCACCCACATTAAAAGCAAACCTAAGATCAATGTAATCGGAAAGCCAACCGAAAAAATATTAAGCTGCGGCGCAGCTTTAGTGACAACACCAAACGCAATATTGACCATTAGCAACGATGCAATGGCAGGCATGGCCATCAACAGTCCTGCAGAAAAAATTCTGCTTGACCACGCAATAATTGACCATATATCTGAACGCTCCATACCAATAGCCCCTATCGGTAAGGTATTGAAACTATCAATCAACATCTCAATGAGCACCAAATGCCCACCCAATGTTAAAAATATAAGTGTCGCCAAGACTAAATAAAATTGACTCAGCACCGGCACACTCACCCCAGTTGTAGGGTCAACCATAGAGGCGAAACCTAAGCCCATGCTATAGGCGATACCTTGCCCAGCAAAAATAATCGCACTAAAGACCAACTGTAAAACAAAGCCAGCCGATATACCGATAAAGATTTGCTGCAACCCTGTGATAAGGCCTTCGTGACTAAGGACTTCAATCGTCTGCTGCTCGGGTAATAATGGCAAGGTGAAAAAAGTAATCATCAACGTTACGCCAGCCAGAATTTTACCGTCAACAAACCGGCCACTAAACACTGGAATAGCGATAAACATAGCGCCAATTCGCAATAGCGGCCAAAAGAAATTAGAAGCCCACATCATGATTTGTTGCTCGCTATAAACCATGCTTTCGACGCCCGCCTAGCCGATTAACTCTGGAATGCTGATAAATGTTTGCCGAGTAAAATTTATTATTAAACGCAACATCCATGGCCCAGCGATAGATAAAACAACAACTGTTATTAACAATTTAGGTACAAAGCTTAATGTTTGCTCATTAATTTGTGTCGCTGCTTGAAACATCGCAACCACCAACCCAACCGCTAGAGCCGACAATAAAATAGGCGCCGCCAACAGCACTGTTACCTGTAAGGCTTGCTCGCCTAGATGCATAACGCTATCAGGTGTCATTGATCACCCCCCTTAAGTGAAAAAGCTTGCCGCTAATGTTTCCATCACCAACGCCCAACCATCTACTAACACAAAGAGCATTAACTTAAACGGTAATGAAATAATGAGCGGAGATAACATCATCATCCCCATGGACATCAACACACTCGCCACCACCATGTCGATAATTAAAAAGGGTATAAAAATCATAAAGCCGATTTGAAAAGCTGTTTTCAATTCGCTGGTAACAAACGCTGGAAGTAATAATGACATCGGCACTTCAGACGCTTCAGTCATCGGCTCTGCGCCTGAAATGCGCGCAAACATTTCCAAGTCATCATTTCTGGTCTGCCTTAACATAAAGGCACGAAAAGGCTCTATTGCTTTTGTAATGGCAACGTCTGCCGCTATCTGATCATTTAAATAAGGCTGAAGCGCTTCATTATTTGCTTTTTCAAACACCGGAGACATAATGAAAAATGTAAGAAACAAGGCAAGGCCTAATAAAATTTGATTACTGGGGGTTTGTGGTGTTCCTATTGCTTGGCGAAGAATAGACAAAACAATAATAACCCTTGTAAACGATGTCATCATGATCAACAAGCTCGGCAAAACAGTTAATACCGTCATCACCGCTAGAATTTGTAGCGTTACTGAATAACTTTTACCATCACCCGCTATCGTAATAGCTTCAATTCCGTTGGCTGCTATGGCACTTAACGGTGTTAAACCGAGGAAAATAAGCAAAAACAGTAACCGTTTCATTGAGCCGGCCCTTTCTTCATGATGTTTTGCAGGTTTTCTTTAAAGCTCTGCCCTGTCAGCACGTCATTATTAGTTTTTTCTGAAATTTCACCCTTCTCAAATGTATGCAGTTTCACCACTCGACCTGGCGCAACACCCAGCAAAATATGTTGCTGACCCGCTTTAATCAATATTGCTTTTTCCCTAGTCCCAAGCGAAATGCCAGACACTATTTTAAGATCACCCTTGTTATTGGATGTAAAGCCTGTAAGCCTTTTTGCTAGCCATGCAACCACGAGAATCATCAACAAAACAAATACTAAACCAATCGTCCATTGAGTCAGGTTAGCGGTTGATAAAGGCTCAGCACTATTAGAACCGACAACAGATGATGTAGCTGCTAAGGCGGTATGAGAGATTAATGTCAACAATAGACAATATAAACGTTTCATCACTTAAGCTTTTTAACTCGCTCTGCTGGGGTAATAATATCTGTTAAACGCAAACCAAACTTATCGTTAACAACCACCACCTCACCACGCGCAATCAAGGTATTATTCACTAATACATCCATTGGCTCTCCCGCCAAACGGTCCAACTCAATTACTGACCCTTGGTTTAACTGAAGTAGATTACGAATACTAATCTCGGTGTTACCCACCTCCATCGAAATAGTCACTGGTACATCTAACAGTACATCTAAGTTAACTTCACTGTCAGTGTTCAGTGCACCACCCATATCAGATATAGGTGCAAAAGCGGCTGCTTGAGCGGCTTCTGGATCAGCAAACGCCTCTACCCCATTGCCAGCAGTATTATCTATTTGATCGTTCAACTCTAATCCCTCGTTGTTACCTTCGTCATTCATTGTTTCAGCGCCTCACCGAGCAAACTAGCCACTTCTTCACGCTCCATTTTATCTTCTAGCTGTATGGCAAAATGACCATTACTCTCGCCAAGCTTCCCTTTAAATAGAGGCATTTCTCCAGACTCAATAATGACTTGCTCAGGTAAGGTAATCGGTAAGACATCTCCTTCTTTAAAACCCAGCACGTCCTTCAGCGAGGTCTCTTGCTTTAACAAAACACAGTTAACATCAACGTCTGCTGTTTTAATGTCTCCCCTTAAGGTAGATTTCCAACGTGTATCGGTATCGCCTCTATCACTTTGAATACCAGCGTCTAATAATTCACGAATAGGCTCTAGCATGCTATATGGCAAACTGAATTGAATATCACCACCACCACTTTCTAATTCTAAGTGAATAGTTGAAACCACCATCACTTCTGTCGGGCTAACGATATTTGCAAATTGTGGGTTAACTTCAGAATTCACATATTCAAAATCCAGCTTCAAGACAGGCTCCCACGCCTTCGCTAAGTCTTTAAAAATAATATCTAGCACAATACGCACAACACGCATTTCTGTCGCTGTAAACTCGCGCCCTTCCACTTTGCTATGAAACTGACCGCTGCCACCAAAGTAGCTATCAACAATCATAAAAACCAAGGTAGGGTCCAAGATAAAAAGCGCAGATCCTCTTAATGATTTTATTTTTATAATATTTAAATTAGTTGGAACAAACAAAGTATGCACATACTCAGAGAATTTCAACATTTGAATACCTGACACCGAAACATCCGTTGAGCGTCTTAAAAAGTTAAAAATACTGATTCGGAAATATCGCGCAAAGCGCTCATTAACCATCTCGAGAGTCGGCATCCGACCACGAATAATTCTATCTTGGCTATTGAAATCATAACCAGCCGGCTCACCATCGGGCGTATCAACACCTGTTTCCGTTTCTACCTCACCTTCATCGACCCCATGCAACAAGGCATTTATTTCATCCTGCGTCAATAAATCTGAATCAGACATTTACTGCATCACCAAGTCTGTGAAAAAAATCTCCTTCACTTTAGGCGACACTTTTCGCTCTGTTAATACCTTATTAACGGCCTCTTTTATCTCCGCTTGTAGTTGATTTTTTCCCTCTGTTGTTTTGAGCGATTCGGGGTCTTGAGCAGATAGCAACATCAGAATATTATTTCGAATAACAGGGTTATGTTTTTTCACCGCATCAATGGCCTGCTCATCCTCCGCCATTAAGCTGATGGCTAATTTCATTACCTTAATATCACCATTAGAAAAATTCACCATAAAAGGTGGCGTTAACGCTTCGTAAATATTTACTTTTGCTTCTCCAGCATCGTCATCAGCGCTCGCTTCTGCTGAATCATCACTAGCGGAGCTCTGTGACTCAACGTCCACTGTTTTTTTATCGTCTTCAAAAAAACCAGAGAAATACAAACCTGCACCTGCAATAATTGCCAATAGCACAACACCGCCAGCAATCATTACTAATTTTTTTTTAGACTTCCCTGTTTCTTCAACCGGTGCGTCTTGTTCTTCTTCTGCCATAATAATCTCCTTAAACGTTTATTAAACTTGTGAAAGCAATTGCTGTGCCATTAAATAAAACCAAATATTACAATTACTTAGAGTTAAATTCTAATAAAATGTCAAACTCCAGTCATTAACCTAGGGCATTAATAATGGTGTTCGTCAACATTATGACATCTCTAAACGCAAAAATGCCCAGAGTGCTTTAAGCACTCTGGGCATAGAATTGTCGCTCAATATTTATTTAATCGTCAGGCAAACTCACTAAACAAACCATTATATTCTCTTACTGGCTGATCAGACATAAGCCCGTCCTCTTCACCAACAAGCTCAGCAAAGTGCTCCTGCTCGCCATCTTGATGCTTTGAAGCCTGCTCACGTTGTTCTGCAAACGAACGCTCAGAAACATCAATATTCCCCAGATTCACATTTTGCTCACTGAACATGTCACGTAAACGAGGCAGCGCCGCATCGATCGCTTCTCGCGTCGCACCGTGTTGCGCTGTAAACGAAACTGTCGCCTGCTCATTTTGCATTTGAATTCTTACTTCAATCGGTCCCATATTCTGCGGGTTTAATCGGATCTGAGCACCATTCATTGATTGGTTCACCATCCACTGGACTCGCTGGCTAAAACCCTCACTCCATTTTGGGTGACCCATTGGTGTATCCAACTGAATAGAGGTTTTTTCTGTTAACGGTTGTGATACTGCTCCCTGCGTAAGAGCTCCAATATTGACAGGAGCTGCCTCTTGAGCTGCTGCAGCCTTGCTAGAAGGTACTTTTTTAGCCATCTCCATAACGGTATTAATATTCTCTACGGGAATATTCCCGCGCTCTAGAAAAAACGTCGGCACCCCAACTGGGCGGCTACTATCACCTAACGGAGCTATCGCATTACTTTTTCCACCAGCTCTAACTTTATCGCTAGGCAGCTGTCCTGTTGCCAACGCCACAACCTGAGCTGATGATTCATTAGCCTGACTCAATGGATCAAAAATAATGTCTTTTTCAGCCTTTCCTATCGTCCTAACAAATTCATCATGAACTAAAGTCCCAAGCTCTGCCGCTTGTGGCAATTCATTGCCGCTAGTATTCGTATAGGTAATATCTAATTCAGTTGATAAGCTAACCGTTTGCTCAAGTAGCTGTGTTCCATCTTTAATATTTTCTAAACCGATGGCTAACTCTTCAGAACTACCATTGTTTTGCTCTAATACCACAGTTTCGTCTCCGTCTACTTTAAACGATTCTGCTTCTTTTTTAACACCCTTACTCTCATATACATCACTTATAGAATCGGGCTTTTCGAGGTCTTTTTCGACTTGAGAGGGTGATTCACCACGCTTATTTTTAAGGCTATTGATCTTTTCTTCATAATGCCCCGAAAAACTCGCATCAGCTGATTTACTTGCTTCATCAGCAGTTGCTCCGTTCCTCAAGCTTACTAAATTGTCTACAGAGCTCTTTAACGTAGCAGATACTTCCATCGCTATTCTCCATCCATTGTTAAGTCTATCTAAAATATCAAAGCAATAGATATGCCATAAAAAACCAATGGTTTTCAAGTTGATTAACTTAAGTTAATCAACTTTATTAACTCAACTGTCAATAAGCAATGTAAAAACACCCTATAAAGAGGGAAATTAAGCTTAGCGTTTAAGCAAGCCTTGGGGTAGGGAGCAAATTAAGCGTAGTACTTAAACAAGTCGTCGAAATCACAAAGCATTTGCTTTAGCTACTTTTAGCATCACATATTCCGGCGGTACTGCCCGCCAACCTCAAAAAATGCATCAGTGATTTGACCTAACGAACAATAGCGGCCTGCCTCCATTAATACATCAAAGACATTCTGTTTATTTTGCACCGCTATTTGTAACGCCTTCAACGATTCGACAGCCTTCTCGCCATTTTTTTCATGCACCGCCTTTAAGCGACTGAGTTGGCTTTGCTTTTCTTCTTCGGTTGAACGTGCCAGCTCAATGCTCGTTTCCACTTCGTCCGCCATTGGGTTTTTAAACGTATTAACTCCGATAATTGGCAACTCACCGGTGTGTTTTAGCATTTCATAATTCATCGATTCATCCTGAATCTTCCCACGTTGATAGCCGGTTTCCATTGCACCTAACACACCACCTCGCTCCGAAATCCGTTCGAACTCACGCAAAACAGCTTCTTCTACTAAGTCGGTTAGTTCATCAACAATAAATGCTCCCTGTAAAGAATTTTCATTCTTAGCCAAGCCATATTCCTTGTTAATAATCAGTTGAATCGCCATTGCACGACGCACTGATTCCTCGGTTGGCGTGGTAACTGCCTCATCATACGCGTTCGTGTGCAGGCTATTACAGTTGTCATTAATCGCAATCAATGCCTGTAAGGTCGTACGAATATCATTAAAGTCCATCTCTTGAGCATGTAATGAGCGCCCCGATGTTTGAATATGATATTTCAATTTTTGTGAACGATCATTTGCACCGTATTTAAACCGCATGGCTACCGCCCAAATTCTGCGAGCCACACGCCCCATCACGGTATACTCAGGATCCATACCATTCGAAAAGAAAAATGATAGATTAGCGGCAAAATCATCAATGTGCATTCCGCGTGATAAATAGCTTTCCACATAGGTAAAGCCATTAGACAAGGTGAACGCTAATTGAGATATTGGGTTCGCTCCTGCTTCAGCAATATGATAACCAGATATTGATACCGAGTAGAAGTTACGCACTTGCTTATCAATAAAGTATTGCTGAATATCACCCATCATTTTCAGACTGAATTCAGTTGAAAAAATACAGGTGTTTTGCCCTTGATCTTCTTTAAGAATGTCTGCTTGCACTGTACCCCGCACATTCGCTAAAGCCCAGCCTTTAATTTCTTCACGCTCGGCTTCGTTTGGATAACGCCCTTTTTCTGCTTCAAATTTATCGCACTGCTGGTCAATCGCGGTGTTTAAGAAAAATGCTAATAACGTGGGCGCGGGGCCATTAATGGTCAGCGATACAGAGGTTGTTGGCGCACATAAGTCAAACCCATCAAACAAGACCTTCATATCATCCAAGGTGGCAATCGACACACCAGAATTACCGACTTTGCCGTAAATATCTGGGCGCACACCCGGGTCATTACCATATAGCGTGACCGAATCAAAGGCGGTTGATAGGCGTGTTGCATCTGAACTTTCAGATAGTAGCTTAAAGCGCCGGTTGGTTCTAAACGGATCACCCTCGCCTGCAAACATACGGGCAGGATCTTCACCTTCTCGTTTAAAACTAAACACACCAGCGGTATAAGGAAAACTACCTGGTACGTTCTCTTTTAGTAAAAAGCGTAACTGCTCACCATCATCTTCAAATACAGGTGTTGATACTTTTGGAATACGTGTACCTGATAATGAATAGCTTGCGATATTGGTCGTAAAGTCTTTTCCACGAATCGTATTCACGTAGCGGTCTTGTTTATAAGCTATTTTTAGCTCTTGCCAGACATCAAGTAGTTTTTTACAACGTGGGTCGAGTGCATCTTCTCGTTTAGCTATTTGCTTACTAAACGCTTCACTAGTGCTCCCAGCATCACCCAACATGCGCTGCGCTTCTTTTAATTGTTGGCGCTCTCGAGCAACCGTTACCTGCTCTTTAATTGTTTTATGATAATCGCGGACAGTCTCCGCAATTTCTGCCAAATAGCGCTGGCGCTCAGCGGCGATAATAGCACTACTTGTTGTCGAACTTTTTACCTCAACAGGCGCAAAAAAACTGCCATCCCACGTATTAAGGCCCTTACTTTTGAAGGTTCTTAATAAACCTTGATACAACGCCGTAACACCATCATCATTAAATTTTGATGCCATGGTTCCGTATATGGGCAACTCTTCGATTGGCGTTGTAAATAACTCGTAATTACGCTGGTATTGTTTTCTAACATCTCGAAAGGCATCTTCGCTGCCTTTACGGTCAAATTTATTAATTGCCACCAAATCCGCAAAGTCCAACATGTCAATTTTTTCTAACTGACTGGCCGCACCAAACTCTGGTGTCATTACGTACATTGAGACATTAACGTATGGCACAATCCCTGCATCACCTTGCCCGATACCAGGTGTTTCCACAATAATTAAATCAAACTGAGCCACTTTACAGGCATTGATAATATCAGGTAGTGCCTGCGGCACTTCGCCTAGTGTGTCTCGTGTTGCGATAGAGCGAAAATAGATATTAGGGTGATTAATGGCGTTCATTCGAATACGATCGCCCAACAATGCACCTCCTGTTTTACGCTTAGTTGGGTCTATTGCAATAATAGCTATTTTTAATTGCTCCAACTCCAAACTAAAACGCCGAATTAACTCATCGGTCAATGATGATTTACCTGCGCCACCTGTGCCGGTTATACCTAGAACAGGTGTTTTAGCCCATTTTTTCGCTTCAGTCGTCAGTGCACCCGTATAGCTTTTCGGGAGTGTATTTTCATCAAGACCAGTAATAAGACGTGATAACTTCATGTACTCATTGCCAGTTAGGTCATCTGTGTTTTCTGGCAGACCCTCATCTGCTAAGTCATAGTCCGATGTCTCCATCATGTCGTTAATAATGCCTTGCAACTGCATCGACTGACCATCTGCTGGACTAAAGATATGTGACACGCCATAGGCATGAAGCTCTGCGATTTCTTCTGGCACAATAACGCCACCCCCGCCACCAAAGATTTTAATATGAGAGGCTCCCTTCTCCCTCAATAAATCAATCATGTATTTAAAATACTCTACATGGCCGCCCTGATACGAACTAATAGCAATACCATGTGCATCTTCTTGAATAGCCGCAGTCACCACTTCGTGAACTGAGCGGTTATGCCCAAGGTGTATAACCTCTGCACCGGTAGACTGAAGAATCCGCCGCATAATGTTAATCGCTGCATCATGCCCGTCGAACAAGCTCGCCGCGGTCACAAAACGCACATGGTTCTTAGCTTTATATTTAGAAATATTACTGGGGTCTATAGCCGCGTTTTGTTTTGCTGACATCGTGAACTCCTAATTGTTTTCCCTTAATTCAATACGCCTGATTTTTCCCGAAATTGTTTTCGGTAGTGATTCAACATATTCAATCTCACGTGGGTACTTATATGGGGCTGTGAGTGTTTTCATAAACGTTTGGATTTCCTTCGTTAACTCATCACTTGGCTGGTACCCTTCCGCTAAGATGATAAAGGCCTTAACAATTTCACCGCGTGCTTGATCCGGCTTACCAATAGCCGCCGACTCGAGAACCGCTGGGTGCTCTAATAATGCACTTTCAACTTCAAATGGGCTAATCCTGTATCCTGAGGAGCTAATAATGTCATCTGAACGGCCAACAAACCAATAATAACCATCTTCATCAACTGTGCCATTATCACCGGTATGATACCAACCGTTTTTAAAACATTTAGCGGTAGCTTGATCATCTTTCCAGTACCCGGCAAACATACCCGGTTGAAGTGGCTCTGTAATTTCAATAGCAATACTGCCCACTATATTAACAGCGCAAATATCTCCATTTTCATCTACAATTTGCACATTAACACCGGGCACAGGTTTACCCATAGAACCCGGCTTAACTGGCATACATGGGTAATTTGCTACAATATTAATCGTTTCTGTTTGACCATAACCATCATAAATATTGCACCCTGTTGCTTTTTTCCATATTTTTATAACCTCTGGGTTTAGTGGCTCTCCGGCTCCTAGTGCATGGCGCACAGAGCTTAAGTTATAGCTGGATAAATCCATTTGAGCAAACACTCGATAGACCGTTGGTGGCGCACAAAAGGTAGTCACACCTAGTTTTTCAATCAAGTTAAGGTGTAACTCAGCATCAAACCCTGAGCCATCAAACAACACCATAGCCGAGCCCATTTGCCAAGGTGAAAACAACATCCCCCACGCTGCTTTAGCCCAACCTGTGTCAGACAGTGTCCAATGAATATCACTTTCTTGTTGGTCCATCCAATATCGGCCCGTAATCGTATGCGCGTAAGCATACCCGTTATCACGTGGTACCATTTTTGGCATGCCTGTTGTGCCGGATGTAAAATAAATCATCATCAAATCCGAGGCTTTACTTCGTTCTAACTTAGATTTATCTAGTTTTACACTGAATGTTTTCGTCAAACTTTCAAAGGTGTTCCAACCTTTCGTTTGTTCTCCAATAACAATCAATGTTTTAAGGCTTGGGCAGTTAGCTTTTATTTCATCAACTTTACTCGCATTATTTGCTGTCACAATGGCTATGTTCGCTTTTGAGCGGTTAATACGGTATTCGATATCTTTTGATGTTAGCAAGTTAGTCCCGGGCATGGTCACGACGCCTAATTTACAACACCCCACCATCACCGAGTACCACTCACCAATACGAGGAATCATAACAAAGGCTAGGTCGCCTTTTTTTACCCCTAAACTGAGTAGGCCATTAGCAAACTGGTTGGAACTATTAGCTAGATCACTAAATTGATAATGCCTTACATTCTCACCACTTTTATCAACTTCGATAAATGCAAGCTTGTCGGCTTCTTCAGCTCTTCTATCAATAACATCGAAGCCAAAATTATAATTCTCTGGTATTTCTAATTTGTACGATGATTTAATTTCATCATATTGAGTCATATTCAGCACAGCCCCCTCCTTTTTATCTTTATTTTTTAGTCTGATTGCCTGTTTTAGCTTATCATTTTCTAATTGATAGTCAAAAAACACATTTCAACATTCTCAGCATTATAAATACTCTTTAATCATTCAATGACAAGTATAAAAAAAGCCTCCATAAACGAATCTATGGAAGCTTTTTATCTATCTAGTGAGTCTTTTAAAAATTATTTAAAAGGGTTATTTAATACAATGGTCTCTGTTCTTTCTGGTCCTGTAGAGATAATATCAATAGAAACCTCCACTAACTCTTCTAACCGCTTGATATATGCCAACGCCTCTTTAGGAAAATTATCTAACGATTTTTGCCCTTCTGTTTGTCCCTGCCAACCAGGCATTGTTTCAAACACAGGCTCACATTTTGCGTATTGTTCCGCACCTATCGGCGGCACATCAATAACTTCACCATCAAGCTTATAGCCGGTACAAATTTTAACTTCTTCAAGCCCATCCATCACATCAAGTTTAGTTAAACAGATACCGGTTAAACTATTTAAACGTGCTGAACGCCGAAGTGATACCGCATCAAACCAGCCACAACGTCTTTCACGGCCTGTTGTTGCACCAAACTCATGCCCTTTTTTTCCGAGATATTCGCCAATTTCATCGTCCAATTCTGTCGGAAACGGCCCACTACCAACGCGTGTTGTATATGCTTTTGTAATACCTAAAATATAATCCATATCACACGGCCCCATTCCACTACCACTGGCTGAACTACCTGCTGTTGTATTGGATGATGTGACGTAAGGGTAGGTACCGTGATCTATATCTAATAATGCCCCCTGAGCACCTTCAAATAAAATATTTTCGCCATTTTTACTGTAATTATGCAATTCATCCGCTACATCTATCAGCATCGGTTTAATAATCTCGGCCTGAGCCATTACTTGATCGTACATCGTTTGAAAGTCATACGTTTCTGCATTGAAATAATTTTTCAATACAAAGTTATGGTAAGTCAGCAGCTCTTTAAGTTTATCGGCAAAAATGGCCGGCGTTAACAAATCACCTGCTCGTAACCCACGTCTTGCCACTTTATCTTCATACGCTGGACCAATACCACGACCAGTCGTGCCGATTGCTTTTGATCCACGTGCTTTTTCACGCGCTAAATCTAAACCGACATGCACTGGCAAGATGAGCGGGCACGCCTCACTAATTTTTAAGCGCCCAGCCAACTGAACACCCGCTTTTTCTAAAATCCCCATTTCTGTTAATAACGCTTCTGGTGATAGAACAACGCCATTACCAATTAAACACTGAACCTTATCTCTTAAAATACCGGATGGAATAAGATGTAATACTGTTTTTTGATCGCCAATCACTAAGGTATGACCGGCGTTATGCCCCCCTTGAAAGCGTACAACTGCTGCTACATCATCGGTTAATAAGTCCACCAATTTTCCTTTGCCTTCGTCACCCCATTGAGTGCCAATCACGACAACATTTTTTCCCATTTTCTATCTCTATTTAATATTTTATGATTTAAAGTTTATAGCCAATCTGCTATTCGCTGACTTGCCATTGACCCTGTGCGTTTATAAGGGTCAACGTATGCTCGGGTTGTTGCTGATCGCCGGCCAGTTCTTGAACGACAATTTTACCGTTAGCCCTGAGTTTGCGAATAACATCGTGTAAGTCGGGATCATTAACATCGGGGGCTAATATAACCTCTTCAGTTTGCTCCTCATCCAACGAACTCAGTGCAGATAAAACTTTAACATCAGCACTAAAGCCGGTAGCCGGCAATGTACTGTCTAATTGCCCTGTTAAGTTGTCATATCTGCCACCACGAGCCACCTCAGATCCAAAGCCAGGCACAAAAGCAGCAAACACAATACCGGTTTGGTATTGGTAACAACGCAATTCTCCAAGGTCGAAGTATAACGGTAATGCTGGGTATATACTTTGTAATAACTCAGCGACCTGCTGGAGTTCTTCAATGGCATTAATAACCTCTGTTCCACCTACTGCTAAACTAGTTTTAGCCTCTTCAAGTACTGATACATCGCCATTCAAGCTCAATAATTGATAAAAGGCATGATGCCAAGCAGTATCTAGCTGATAAGTCGTTAACAATTCGTCAAGTTCATCAGCTGCTTTACGTTGTAGCACTTCAAATAAATCCGCTTCTTGCTCAACTCCTAGGCCTGCATTTTTTGCGAGGTCTCTAAAAATAGCAACATGCCCCAAGTCCAAATGGACCTCTTGTAGACCTGCTATCGCTAATGTTTCAAGCATTAAGCGAATAATTTCAACATCACTTTTGATATGCTGACTGCCATACAATTCAACACCAACCTGTATAGGGCTGCGTGATTTTTCAATTTTCGCGCCTCGGGCCTGCAGCACTGAACCTAAATAACACAGTCTCGTTGGCGATGAATCCGTATGAATATGATGTGAGGCTATACGTGCTACTTGTGGCGTCATATCAGCCCTAATCCCCAATGCTTTACCACTAATCTGATCGGTTAGATTAAATGTTTGAAGAGCTAATTCACTGCCTGTACCGGTTAGCAAGGTATCTCTAAATTCAACCATCGGCGGAATAACATACTGATAGCCCCATGAATGAAACAAATCTAATAATTCACGGCGCATTCTTTCTAAACGCTTGGCATCACTTGGCAGTAAGGCATCAATACCTTCTGGCAACATCCAACTATTTTTCTTAACCATTTATTTGCTTAAACCTTAACGCACCAGCGTTAATAATATGACGCCCGCAATCATGCTGACGAGCCCTGATAGGCGGATAGCTTTATCATCCATTTCCATTAAGCGTTGGTAGGTTTTACGTAATGAGTTAGGGCTTATAAATGGGATTATCCCTTCTAACACTAGCACCAACGCTATGGCTGCAAAAAGTTCTTCCCATGCCATTATACGTAAACCTCTTCCTTAACACGCCTTTAACGTAAGCTTACTGCTTCTTAAAATATTCAAAGAAATCCGAAGTTGGTTCAAGAACGATAAGGTCATTTCCTGACCCCATACTCTTACGGTAAGCATCTAAGCTACGATAGAAAGCAAAAAACTCTTTATTCTTATTGTATGCATTGGCATAAGTTTGAGCGGCTTGCGCATCGCCTTTACCACGTAGTTCTTGTGATTCTTTATAAGCTGTCGCTAAAATAATTTCACCTTGCTTATCGGCATCAGCTTTAATTCTTTCGGCCGCTTCTTTACCTCTTGACCGGAAGTCACGTGCCACTCGTTCACGTTCTGATTCCATTCTTTTGTAAACTGATGCGCTCACCTCATCTGGCAAATCAATACGCTTAATACGAACGTCAGTAATATCAATGCCTAGACCTTTGCCTAACAAGTTCATGTCTTCAACAAGACCTAAACGGATTTTATCTCTACCGACCGAAATGAGCTCTTTAATTGTTTGCTTACTAAACGCCGCTCTCATCCCTTCTTTTACAAACTGATTCAAACGAGTATCAACTTGACGAGGATCACCACCAACAGCACGGTAAAAATTATCAACATTAGAAATTTTCCACTTAACAAATGTATCTACAATCACATTTTTCTTTTCTGACGTTAAAAAACGCTCAGGTCTAGAATCGAGTGTTTGTAGGCGCCCATCAAACTTCTTTACATTGTTAATAAATGGGAATTTAAAGTGTAACCCAGGCTCAAGGTCAGTTCGAACAATTTCACCTAGGCGAAATACGATCACTTTTTCACGCTGGTCTACCGTAAAGAAGCTGCCCGAGGCTATGAAAAGGGCAATCACTATAATAATCAATATCATTGGGTTCATTTTCATTATCTTCCCCTCCCGCTATCTCTGTAACTGGTATCTCGGCCCGAATTAGTAGGCGTGCTTTTTTCTGGTGGTGTTATAAAACGGTTTGGAGCTGCCGCAGGCTGAGTGGCTGAAGACTCTATCAGTTTATCAACTGGTAGATACATGACGTTATTACCCCCTTTAACATCCATAATGACTTTCTTAGAATTACCTAACACATCTTCCATTGTTTCTAAGTACAGTCGTTTACGCGTCACCTCTGGTGCCACTTCGTATTGCACTAATAATTGGTCAAAACGAGACGCATCACCGGCAGCTTCTGCCTTCACGCGCTCTTCATACGCCTGTGCCTCTTGCACAATTCTTGACGCTGCACCACGTGCTTTAGGTATTATTTCATTGGAATAGGCCTGCGACTCGTTAATAAAACGCTGCTCATCTTCACGTGCTCTAATAGCATCAGAAAAGGCACCTTGCACTTCTTCTGGTGGTTGCGCCTCAACCAAATTGACCGACGAAACAATCAGACCAGTTTTATAATCATCTAACATAGCTTGAAGTTTCGCTTCAACTTTCGCCACCACTTCGCTTCTACCCTCTGTTAACACAAAATCCATTTTATTTTTGCCAATGACCGAGCGTAAAGCACTCTCAGCTGATTGCTTTAGTGTTACTTCAGGTGCTCTTACATTAAAAATGTAATCTTGTGCACTTTTAACTTTATATTGAACAGCTAAACGGACATCAATAATATTTTCATCTTCGGTCAACATCAATGCTTCTTTGCGAACACCGCTTGATGCTTGTTGATTGGCGCCAGAACGGTAGCCAATTTCTATAAATCGTTGTTGGTCAACATTGATAATCATTGCGCTATCAATTGGACGAGGGAAACGCCAATGTGGCCCTGGCAACGTTGTTTCATGGTACTTACCAAAACGCAGTATTACCCCTCTGTTTCCTTCATCAACAATGTAGATACCAGAGGCCATCCAGATTAGAGCAGCTAATCCGATTAATATACCAATATTGGCGCCAGACGGACCACTCGGTGACTTTTTGCTGGCTGTTCCTTTAGAACCACCGCCGCCAAATAGCCCCCCAAACTTATCTTGCAACGAACGCACTAACTCATCAAGATCAGGAGGTGTTTGCTGTTCTTTTTTGCGCCCACTCCACGGGTCTTTCTTATTTTTATCGTTATCTGAATCATCCCAAGACATAGTTAAAACCTCAACTTAATAATTATTTTATTCCAACGGCTAATTTTAGGGTGCTACGCCATGCTAAGCAAGAATTAAACAACTAATTCCGCCTAGCTAGGCTAAATAACACTCAATTAAATGCTTATACTTATTCGATATATTTACTTCTATAACCCAGCAACCATCATCTCGATTTTCTTCACTAATAATTTGTGCGACTTGAAATAACTGCGCACGTAACTTTGCTTCTTCGGGCTTCAAAACGATCGTTGTTCGCGTGTTTTCGTCGTGACAATGCGTAGACAGTGTTTCTAGTAAAAGATTCACCCCATCATTTAAGATAGCAGATAGCCATACAGCCTTCACATACCCCTCATCGTCTTTATCTATGTGTGCATCTACTGCAGAAAGGCGGTCAATTTTGTTATAAACCATTATTTGCGGAATTTTATCCGCGCCTATCTGCTTTAAAACAGAGTTAACTTCCTGTATTTGCTCATGACGATTTGGGCTGCTTGCATCTACCACGTGTAATAGTAAGTCAGCTTCAATCGTCTCTTGTAGTGTAGAACGAAAGGCTGCCACCAATTCATGCGGCAAATCTTGAATAAAGCCCACTGTATCGGCAAGCACCAACTCACCATAGTCAGGAAGCTTTACTTGCCTTAACGTTGGATCTAACGTTGCAAATAGCTGATCAGCAGCATAAATTGATGACTCTGTCACCACGTTAAATAAAGTGGACTTCCCAGCATTGGTATAACCAACTAAAGACACCGTGGGCACATCCGCACGCTGCCTGCTGCGTCGCCCTTGATCGCGCTGCTTATTTACCTTGGCCAAACGCGTTTTAATTTGACGAATACGCTGACCAATTAGTCGACGGTCGGTTTCTAATTGCGTTTCACCCGGCCCACGTAAACCAATACCACCTTTTTGTCTTTCAAGGTGAGTCCAACCTCTAATCAAACGCGTTGATAAATGTTGTAACTGCGCTAATTCTACTTGCAGCTTACCCTCAAACGATTTTGCACGTTGAGCAAAAATATCAAGAATCAAGTTCGTACGATCTAACACACGAACTTCTAATTCTTTTTCTAAATTTCGCTGCTGACTTGGGCTAAGGCTATGGTTGAATAAAACAATATCTGCACAGGTTTCATGCAACACTCGTTTCACTTCTTCTAGCTTGCCTTTTCCAACAAAATACCTAGCATCGGGTGTTCGCCGAGAACCCGTAATGGTCGCCAAAGGTTCTACATTAGCCGATATCACTAGCTGTACAAACTCGCTCAGATCATCTTCTGAGAAGCTCTCATTAATGGATAAATGAACGATGAGCGCCTTTTCACCCGTATCCGGACGATCAAACAGCTCCACTAAATAAGCTCCTTGAGAATGACTAGCACACGCAAAATAACAACCTAAGCTTCTTCGTCACCACGAGGCATTGTTACCGCTCTTGCAGGCACAACGGTTGAAATAGCATGCTTGTAAACCATTTGATTAATCGCATTTTTCAAAATCACAACATATTGATCAAAAGATTCAATCTGCCCCTGTAGTTTAATACCATTCACTAAAAAAATAGCGACCGAAATATGTTCCTTTCTTAATGTATTTAGGAATGTATCCTGTAAATTATGTCCCTTAGACATATCATTTCTCCTTATTATTATTCAACTTCACCCAATCGCCCAAAATCATCAAACTCACTTTATTTTGCAGCGCAACAAATTGTACCGCAAAATGAATAAACGGGTCGCATAATACTTACTAATTACTATTAATGATGGCGTTACCTTGTTATTTCAAGTCTACACCGTTACTTTTCTGTTAAAGCCCTTCAGTACAAGATTTAAAGCTGTTGGGTCCCCCGTCTGTAACCATGCCATGTCGGTCTGTTGACGTAACCAGGTGAACTGCCTTTTTGCCAACTGTCGTGTGGCAATAATCGCTTTTTCACGAAAGCTTTCTTCATCGAGCTCGCCTAGCAAATAACGCCAAGCTTGCCGATAACCAACGGCCCTAATCGCTGGCATCGAAGCCTCTAAGTCTTCCCTCTCAAATAGCAACCGAACTTCATTAATAAAGCCCTGATCCAGCATCATATCCATTCTTAAGGCAATTTTCTCATGCAATTGCGCGCGATCAACCGGCGCTATAGCAAATTTAACCATATCGAAGGGCAAGGGTTGTTCTGCTTGCTCCGCTAACCAGTCCGTTTGACTCTTACCGGATATCAAATAAATTTCAAGTGCTCGCTGAATTCGTTGCGTATCGTTTTGGTGAATTCGTTTTGCTGCAACGGGGTCTATTTGTTTTAAGCGATCATGTACAGCATGCCAACCTGAAGCATTTGCCAACTCATTTATCTCCTGCCGAATTTTTTCATTTGCATCCGGCAATTTAGCGATGCCATTTATGAGCACATGGAAATACAACATCGTCCCACCAACAAGAACCGGTACCTTTCCTCGTGCAGAGATATCATGAATCAGCCCTAACGCTTTATCTCGAAATTCTCCTGCAGAAAAGCTTTCAGAAGGGTCCAATATGTCAATCAGGTGGTGTTTAATACCGTCACGCTCTTTTAGGTCAGGCTTTGCGGTTCCAATATCCATACCTCGGTAAACCAGAGCAGAATCAACGCTAATGATTTCACCATCAAGCTTTTTAGCGATATCAATTCCTAGCGCCGTTTTACCTGAGGCTGTTGGCCCCATCAGTAAAATAATGCGCGGCAACGTTAGCACAGTTTATTGCCCTCTTAGAAACAGCGAATCTAATTGCTTTGCATTAAGCAACACCCACGTGGGCCGCCCATGATTACACTGCCCGCTATTATCTGTTTGCTCCATATCTCGCAAGAGTGCATTCATTTCTATCTCTGTTAAACGTCGATTCGCTCTAATTGAACCATGACACGCCATGTTGCCTAATACCTCATAACAGGCCTCTTTAATGCTATTTGATTCACCCGTTTGGGCAAGGTCTGTCAATATATTGCGAACCAATGCTTCGGCGCCCTCTACGGCTAACAAAACAGGAATAGCTCGAATAAGTATCGTATTCGGCCCCGAGACACTCAAATTAAGCCCAAAACCATCCAGCATAGACTGATGTTGCTCAAAAACGAGCATTTCTTCGTCAGATAACTGAATTTTTTCCGGAATAAGTAAAGGCTGAGACGGCATATCGCCCGCATCATATTGTTTCTTCATTTTTTCATACACGATACGCTCATGCGCCGCATGCGTATCTACCAACACTAACCCGCTTTCTGATTCTGCAAGAATATAGGTATTGTGTAAATGAGCAATAGCAAACCCCATCGGCGGTGCTTCGCCACTATCTTGAGTGACGGGCATCTTGAAGGCCGAAGCACTGCTGCTCATATTAGGCGATGAAAAAGGCTCAGCCCGATTATAATTTGATGAAGGTTCTGAAATGGGCATCGGTATCGGTCGCTGCTGCATATCCGCATAAGTTGAGGGCATCTCAGTCAACGTTGGCTCAAGCGTTTTAACAGTATAGTGATCGCTTGGACGGACATCTGTTAACAGCTGTTTTATACGTCGATAAACAAAATCATGCACCGCCTTACTTTCTCGAAAACGCACCTCTAACTTTGCTGGGTGGGCATTAACATCGACTAGTGTTGGATCAATACTCAAATACAACACATACACGGGATGACGACCATGAAACAAGACATCTTGATAAGCCAAACGAACCGCGTGGTTTATGAGCTTATCTCGAATTAAGCGGCCGTTAACATAAAAAAACTGCATATCCGCTTGAGATCTTGAATAAGTAGGCAAACCGACCCAGCCTTGCAATGCTAAGTCGCCATTAATGACATCAACATCTATCGATTCATGTACGAAACCATCACCACACAACAAGCCAACTCGGTGGTCTTTTTGTTCATTAGTCAACGCAGGCTTCAAGTCCATCACCTGTCGTTGATTATGCTTAAGACTAAAGCCGACATCAAAGCGACTCAGCGCCATGCGTTTGACAACGGTCTCAATATGACCAAATTCTGTTTTATCTGTTTTAAGAAATTTACGACGAGCAGGCGTATTATAAAAAAGTTCGCGTAATTCAACACTGGTGCCCACTGGGTGCGCCACCGGAACCGGATCAAGCTCAGCTTCTGTGCCATCCGCTTTAACACACCACGCTGCATTTTCATTGGCCTGTCGTGACGTTAATGTCAAGCGTGAAACTGAGCTCATACTAGGCAAAGCCTCACCTCTAAAACCAAAGCTCAATACCGATTCTAAATCATGTAAGGAGCCTATTTTACTGGTCGCATGTCTGGATAAAGCCAAATCTAAATCAGACTTATTTATGCCACTGCCATTATCACTAACCCGAATTAAGCGGGACCCACCTTCTTCTATTTCCACCACTACTTGAGTCGCGCCAGCATCTAATGAATTCTCAACTAACTCTTTAACAGCGGATGCAGGGCGCTCGATGACTTCGCCCGCAGCAATTTGATTGATTAGTTGTGGAGGTAATTGTTGAATAGACATGAGCTTCAATACGGTTGACATTTTATACAAACAGATGTCATCTATTGTATCGAAAAATAACCCACAGACTAACTGGGTATTTGGATTACTTGACCCACTTTAATAGTACTACTACGCATCGCATTTGCTTTTTTTAACGATGATAATGAAACCCGGTGGCGCTGAGCGATCTCCGATAGGGTATCACCTCTTCTTATTTTATATGTGGCCTTTGCTATCCTCAACGTGGGTGTGGATGGTAAACGCTGGTTTGCAAAATACCTTTTAACGCCTTTTAAAATAGCATTCGCCACCTTTGACTGATGCTTCGGACTTCGTAATTTAGCTTCTTCATTCTTATTTGATATAAATGCCGTTTCTATCAAAATAGAGGGGATATCAGGTGATTTCAATACCATAAACCCCGCTCGTTGAACTTGCTTTTTATGAACATGCCCAACGCCTTTTAAATTCTTTAACACCTCGCCAGCTACTGTTGCACTGGCATCTTCAGTATGGTTTTGTGACAAATCCAAAAGCACGGACGCTAACACGCCACCTTTATCATCTAAACTCACGCCACCGACTAAATCTGCCGAGTTTTCGCTATTGGCCAACCATCTTGCCGCTTCACTACTGGCACCTCGGTTAGACAAGACGTATACCGACGAGCCTCTCGCCCGTTGATCCTTAAACGCATCAGCATGAATCGAAACAAACAAATCAGCTTTAGCCCGACGAGCTTTTTCCATTCGCTGACGCAACCCAATGTAGTAATCGCCGGTTCGCACTAAATATGCCTCCATATTAGGCTGCTTGTTAACCAATGCCGCCAACTTTTTAGCAATCGCCAACACCACTACCTTTTCACGGGTACCTCTATGACCTCTAGCACCCGGGTCTTCACCACCATGCCCAGCATCAATAGCAACAATCCATTTATGACTCTTGACCGCACTGGCTGATTTTTTTACTGCTAATGATTGCTTGCCTGTGCTTTTTTGTTTTGGGTATAAATCAACTACTAAACGATGGCCATAATTAGCATTAGGTACTAATAAAAAGCTTTTCGCGCTCACGGTTGTTTTTAAATCAATCACCACACGCAAGTCTTTATCATGACGAGGAGCCTGCCGTATTAAACTAATAACCTTATGACTCGATGAAAACTCAGGCAGCGTTGCATCAAATTTAACGCCCGTTAGATCTAAGACTAAACGAGGTGGATTATCCAGCGTAAACACCTTATGGACGACGGGCGATGAAAGCCCAAGCACTATGCGCGTGTGATCAGGCGCTGTCCAAAATCGCAGTGATTCAACGCTTTTATTCGAGGCAGCCAGTGCCGCCTCGCTGATTGACAGCAAAAAAACAAGCAGTATCGACATTAAAAAATGCGTAGCTAGCTTAAAGTTATTCGAGAATAGTTTCATAAGCAACTGTTTTTATGAGTCTTTATACTTAGATATTAACAGTTCTCGCTCACTTTCGTAAATATTTATTTTGATGATCAAATCTGGTTCAGGCAATAAGCCTTCGGCTTTTTCCGGCCACTCAACAAAACAAACCGATTCCTCGTTTAAGTAATCACGCATCCCCATATATTCCAATTCTTCGCCTCCCATCAAACGATACAAATCAAAGTGAAAAACCGGGAGCTTGTTGATCGTATAAGGTTCAACTAAGTTATACGTTGGGCTTTTAACAGAACCTTTATGCCCCAGACCTTTTAGAATGCCACGAACTAAAGTTGTTTTCCCCGCACCTAAGTCACCCACTAAAAACACCAACATGCCGGGTGTTAACTGTGACGCGAGTCGCTCACCAGCATCCAACATGGCCTGCTCATTTTTAATAATCATTCATTAACCCACGTATCGGTTGCATTAAATCACTTGCCAACAAACCAACCATTCCTTGCAATGCGGCACGGTCACCAGCAGTGGCGTGTAGAACAACACCTAACTTTGCCGCCTCTAGGCAGGTTAAACCTTGCGCAACTAGACCCGAAATCACCCCTGTTAACACATCACCCATTCCACCTGATGCCATCCCGGGATTACCTGCATCGCACCTATAAACAACACCTTCGCCATCAAAAATCAAACTACCCGAGCCTTTTAAAACAATCACACCACCGTATTGATGCTGGAGCGTCTTGACCGCTGCCAGCCGGTCTTTTTGAATATCATCTGTTGAACACTTCAATAACCTCGCTGCTTCGCCAACATGTGGCGTTAATATCCACTGATTATTTTTTCGCGGCGAGTTCGATAATAGGTTCAGCGCATCTGCATCCACTACCATTGGTAAATTAATATCCAGTGCCTGTTCAAACAATTGAGTTGACCAACGTGTTTGCCCTAAGCCCGGCCCTAAGCCAATCACGTTACATTTTTTGCTGAGCGATAGCAGACTTTTTGCATCTACAATTCCATGGCACATCAATTCTGGCCTAGCCATTGTAATACCAGCTGCGTGTTCTACCTTTGTAGCAACACTCACTAAACCACTGCCCACCCTTAATGCTGCTTCTGAGGCTAAACGTATAGCACCACTAAACCCCGTATTACCGCCAACCAATAAACTATGCCCAAAATAACCCTTATGCGAGTCTTCGGCTCTAGAAGGCATCTTTTTTATCAGCCCATCAAATGACAACACAGTTACGTTAGTTTGTACAATTTCAGACATAAAGGACTACTCGGTATAAGCGTTAGTTAGAGATAGCTAAATTCAATTAACATTTTAATGTATCCTACCGCAGATGGATGCAAACAACATCGACTTCAAACAACTTGCCCACGAAATAAAGTTACTAGGCCACTCGCTTGGTTTTCAACAAGTCGGCATTACCGACATTGATTTATCATCGGCTGAAGAGCAATTGAATAACTGGCTACAGGCTGGTTTTCACGGCGAGTTAGATTACATGCATAAGCATGGCACTAAGCGAACTCGCGCTGATGAATTACACGCAGGTACGATTCGTATCATTTCTTGCAGGATGGATTATTTACCAGAACCGATGAAGCAAACAGACGCGTTAATGGAAGACCCTATTCGCGCCTATATTTCACGTTATTCTTTAGGTCGTGACTACCACAAAGTTCTGCGCAAAAAACTACAAAAACTGGCCACGCTTATTGAACAAAAAATAGGCCCCTTTGGCTATCGCGCATTTGTTGATAGCGCCCCTGTTATGGAAAAAGCCATCGCAGAAAAGGCCGGTTTAGGCTGGATAGGTAAACACAGTAATGTGCTCAACAAGGAAGCTGGCTCTTGGTTTTTCTTAGGCGAATTATATGTTGATTTACCCTTACCTTGCGACCCAGCCGCTGAAGAACATTGTGGCCGATGCACCGATTGCATTGATGTTTGCCCAACCAAGGCCATTGTTGCCCCCTATATTGTTGACGCACGGCGCTGTATCTCATATTTGACCATCGAGCTTAAAGGCTCTATTCCGGTAGAGTTTCGTCATGCAATAGGCAACCGTATTTATGGCTGTGATGACTGCCAACAAACCTGCCCGTGGAATAGGTTTGCCAATATCACCGAGGAGTCCGACTTTTTTGCTCGTCATCATTTAGATACCGTGAGCTTAGTTGATATTTTCCTATGGGATGAAGCAACCTTCTTGTCCACCACTGAAGGCTCAGCCATTCGCAGAATCGGCTATGAAAGTTGGATTAGGAACATTGCTATAGCCTTAGGCAATGCCCCCCATAATAGCCACATCGTCGACACACTAAAGAAAAAACAGCACGACAAAAGCCCTATTATTCGTGAACACGTTCAATGGGCTATTGAACAGCAAGAAAGCCATTTAATACCTCTTGAAGTAGAGTCCGCGTCATTATAAATGGTGCGCCTTCCAAACCATCAGCTTCTGGTCATCAACTCGTGTTAGGTTAATCCACTTTAATAAAGTGTTGCCTATAATATTTAAGCTCTTCGATTGATTCAATAACATCATCTAAGGCTTGATGTGTTGCCTGCTTTTTAAAGCCTTTCATTATCTCAGGCGCCCAACGACTCGCTAGTTCTTTTAACGTGCTAACATCCAAGTTTCTATAATGAAAAAACGCTTCTAATGTTGACATGTAGTTCGCCATAAAGCGACGATCTTGACAGATACTGTTACCGCACATTGGCGAAGCACCTTTTGGAACCCATTTTTCTAAAAACTCTATCGTTTCCAGCTCCGCATCGTTTTCTGTTAGTGAGCTATTCAACACCCGTTCAATTAACCCTGATTGACCATGGTGTTTCTGATTCCAATCATCCATCGCATCCATGGTTTCTTTACTTTGATGTACTGCCAGTACTGGGCCTTGTGCCAATATATTCAATGCCTTATCGGTCACAACCGTCGCTATTTCAATGATAGAATCTGTAGCAGGTTCTAAACCGGTCATTTCAAGGTCGATCCATATTAAATTTTGTTTGTCTTGAGACATCGTTTTACCTATTATCTAAATTAAAACCTTACTAACGCGATCTGTTAATAAAATCATGAATGAGTTTAGCCATCTATTTCTATTTCTTTTATCTGTCTCAACGGTATTAAGCCTTTGGCTCAATAGGCGTCAAATGTCGTATATCATGCACCATCGTGGCAAAGTACCCAATGATTTTAGCGAAAAAATTGATTTAACCGCCCACCAAAAAGCTGCTGATTACACTATTGCTAAAACTAAATTAGCTAATTTAAGCGCCGTCATCGGTAGCACTATATTAGCCCTATTAACCTTAGGCGGTATTCTAAATATCATTGCCGATGCATCCAACAGTTATATTGATAGCACCCTATGGGCTGGCGTCGCGTTAATGATGTTTGTTTTTATAGCCTCACATCTAATAGAGCTGCCGATCGATATTTATCAAACATTCAAAATAGAACAGCAGTTTGGCTTTAACCGCTCGAGTGTTAGCCAATTTGTTAAAGATCAATTTTTACAGCTCAGCTTAATGCTCGTCATTGGCATCCCTATTTTGTACGCCTTACTTTGGGTCATGGGTGAGATGGGCGATTACTGGTGGCTGTATGCTTGGTTGCTAACCGTTAGCTTTACTTTTTTAATGACCTGGTTAGTACCGACGTTTATTGCACCCTTATTTAACAAATTCACCCCGCTTGAAGATGAACAACTAGCATCACGCATCACTCAATTATTTGAACGTTGCGGCTTTAACAGCAAAGGGATTTATGTCATGGATGGCTCACGTCGTTCTGGACATGGCAACGCGTACTTCACCGGCATCGGTAATAATAAACGCATCGTTTTTTATGACACACTAATTGAGTCGCTTAACACAGATGAAATTGAAGCCGTGCTTGCCCATGAATTAGGTCATTTTAAATGCAAACACATTACAAAACAGATGATTGTTTCAACCGTCACCACGCTGATGGGCTTTGCCCTTTTAGGTTGGCTTAAACAGCAGCCTTGGTTTTTTGATGGGCTCGGTGTCAACCAAGTAAATAATGCGGTCGCCCTACTACTATTTATTTTGGTGTTACCTATTTTCACCACCTTCCTACAACCCATTAGTAGTTACTTCCAACGCAAGTTTGAGTTTGAAGCCGATACCTTCGCCAGCACGATGGCTAAACCAGAATATTTAATTCAAGCACTGGTCAAACTGTACCGTGAAAATGCAAGCACACTCACACCCGATCCACTCTACTCAAGCTTTCACCATAGCCACCCACCAGCAGGCATTAGAATTAATCACTTGAAAAAGTTAGCTGCTGCAACACCTTAATTTTGAAGCATCGTATGAAAAAACTCTTAAGTTTGGCTTTATTGACCTTAATTAAAGCCAAGCTTGAGCACTCCCCAGAGGTTTCAATTAGTCATATGGCCTGCTTATCATAAACAAACAGTCACACTCGGCTAAGCAGCAAAACCAAGCAGTTATTAAAGGTCGTATCGTTGCACACTTAGGCAAAGCCTTGATCGTTGAAGCTGAGGACGGAATCACCGCGCGCTGCAAAAAGCGCACTCAACTACAACAACCTGCTGTTGGTGATAACGTCGAGTGGATAAAAACTGAAGAAGGCGCTGGCCGCGTAGAAAAGGTATTAGAACGAAGGTCTTTACTTTCCAGGCCCGCTAAAAATGGCCAAACCAGACCGGTTGCCGCAAATTTAGATCAAATTGTAGCTATTCTAGCGGTCAAACCGACAATCGACCCTTTATTACTTGACCAATACCTCATTGTTAGTGAATTCCAAGATATTAAGCCCCTTATCGTCTTAAACAAAGTAGACCTTTTAGATGAACAATCGCGACTACAGGTGGACGAACTCATCATGCTCTATAGACGTTTGAGCTACGAAGTGATCGAAGTCAGCGCCGCAAAAAAAACCGGGTTGGATATGTTAAGGGAACGATTAAAAGATAAAACCAGCATTCTTGTCGGTCAATCTGGTGTTGGCAAATCAACCATTACCAATGCCCTACTGCCCGATTTAGACATTCAAACAAAAGCACTCTCAACTGCCTCTGGCTTAGGTAAACATACCACCACTTCATCTACCTTATATAAACTACCCGAGGGCGGCGACATTATTGATAGCCCAGGGGTTAATATATTTGGCCTAGCGCATATCACTGAACAGAATTTAGCCTATGGTTACCGTGAAATAAAACAACTCGCTGACCAATGCAAATATTCTAACTGCTTGCATTTAAAAGAACCTAAGTGCGCCGTTAAAGATGGCGTGGATAATGGCAGCATTTCAAAACAACGTTATTTAAGGTATTTAAAACTACGAGACAAGCTGGCTTACTAACCCGGCGGCCATTGCATCGTTCGACCACCTAATACATGTAGGTGGATATGGTAAACCTCCTGTCCTGCATCTTGCTTACAATTAAACACTGTTCGATAACCCGATTCAGCTATGCCTTCTATTTCAGCTACTTTTTTAGCTGCTTGCATTATCTCGCCCATTAGCAAGGTATCATCATCGGTCATATCAGCCAGTGTTGGTATATGCTTTTTGGGAATCACCAAGATATGTGTCGGCGCTCGCGGGTTAATATCCCTAAAAGCTAAAACAGAATCCGTCTCATAAACAATATCGGGGGTTATTTCACCCGCCACCATTTTGCAAAACAAACAGTCACTCATCCTTAACTCCTTTACACTTCGCTGCGGCCACTAAACGCATGAGATAGCGTTCCACTATCAATATATTCCAGCTCACCGCCAAACGGTACGCCATGCGCTATCCGTGTTGCTTTAACATTATTTTTCTTAGCCATCTCACTGATATAGTGTGCGGTTGCTTCACCTTCAACAGTGGGGTTTGTTGCTAAAATAATTTCCTTAATCTTACCTAATTTTAACCTGTCGGTTAGTTTATCCAGGCCAATTTCAGACGGCCCTAAGCCATCTAATGGCGACAAACGGCCATTCAATACGAAGTACAAGCCTTTAAATGAGGTCGCACCCTCTATCGCCATCACATCAGCAGGTGTTTCCACTATACATAAGATGTGCTGCTCTCGGCGTTCATCAGAACACAAACCACAGATATCAGACGAGGTGAGCGTTTGACAAGTGGCACAATGTCCAATTTTATCGACCGCATCAGCAAGGCTTTGCGCTAATTGAAATGCCCCTTGACGGTCACGTTCTAATAAATGGAACGCCATACGTTGCGCTGACTTTTGACCAACACCCGGCAAACAGCGCAACGCTTGCATAAGATCATTAAGTACTGGTTCTGCTGACATGGTTAAAAAGGTAATTTAAAACCGGGTGGCAATGACATACCCGCCGTCATTCCCGACATACTTTCTTTATTTTCATTTTCTACCTTACGAACAGCATCATTAATAGCAGACACAATCAAGTCTTCAAGCATTTCTTGGTCATTATCGGCTATTAAGCTGGGATCAATCGATAAGCGCTTAGCTTCATGTTTACCGGTTAAGACGACCTTTACTAGCCCGGCGCCCGACTCACCTGTTACTTCAAGCTCTGCCAATTTTTGCTGCGCTTCTTGCATTTTTTCCTGCATTTTTTGCGCTTGCTGCATCAAATCACCTAATTGATTTTTCATTATCTCTCCGTACTGTACTGTCGTTAATCTATTGGTTTAATTGAACCTTCAATGATCTTAGCATCAAACAGCTCTATTATTTGTTTGACTGCTGGGCTCTCTCTTACTTCTTGCTCTGCTTTACGTTGTCTATCGGCTACTTTTTCATTGGCGATACTGTTTGGCGTTTCAATATTCTTCGCACCTTGGGTTAATTTAAGCTGTAACTTTCGACCATAGTGCGCTGTTAATGCCTGCTCCAAATTCAACTCTGATTTTTTATTCAGTGAAATATGCCCATCCATTAGCAATAATTCACATTCATGCTCATCTACTCTAAGTAAGGTCGCATTATTGGCTAGCTGAAGCGTCATCGGGTCAAGCCCCAAGGTTGGCACCAGCTCATGCCAAGGAAGGTCTTGTTTAGGACTCGAAGCAACTTGAGTTTGCTCAATCGGCTTACTATCAATAGGCTTATCAACGGCTTGTTGCGTTGTAATTGGTGCCGTTTCTATGTTTTTAAGTGTTTTTTTTTCTGGGATAACCAGTTTGGGTGCTTTTTTAACCGGCTCTACCCCCTCACTTTCAGAGGTTTTCGCTGGTACCGCCAAAGCCTCAGGAGCAGCCACATTTGTCTTTGGCCCTGAAGTAACATCTTGGGCTTTCAGCGGCTGTTGAATACTGCGCTCATCACTAGCAGCACCTAATTGCACTGGTGCAAATGCTAACATTCGTAACATTAACATCTCAAACCCAACCTTTGGGGTAGGCGCTAATGGCAAATCTTTTTGCCCTAGCAATGCAATTTGATAATACAACTGAACGTCTTCTTTCGTTAGCTCTTGTGCCAGTTGCTTTAATGAATTGTCATCCGTTTCATTACCCACTATTTGGCACACCGCAATTTGGTGCAAATAGTTCAATAACGACTGCAAAACCTCCGCGTAATCAGGCGCAAACTCATCTAACTGTTGAATGCTGGCTAATACCGCCGAGCCTTGCCTTGTGAACAATGCATTTAACAACTCAAACACTGGCTCACGAGCAACACTGCCGAGCATATCAATCACATCGCTCTCAAGCAGGCCGCCATTACCATGCACAATCGCTTGATCTAACAAACTTAAGCCATCACGCATGCTGCCATCGGCTGCACGTGCTAATAGCTCGGTCGCTTGTGGCTGATACTCAATGCCATCACTGTCTAAGATGAGTTTAAACTGCCCTTCAATTTGAGCGGGCAATAAACGTTTAAGGTTAAACTGCAAGCAACGCGACAAAACTGTCACTGGCATTTTTTGTGGATCGGTGGTTGCTAGTAAAAACTTCACATGTGCGGGAGGCTCTTCCAAGGTTTTCAGCAGCGCGTTAAAGCTACTTTTGGAAAACATATGAACTTCATCTATTAGGTAAACTTTATATTTACCACGGCTTGGTGAATACTGCACATTCTCAAGCAGATCTCGTGTGTCATCAACACCTGTTCTTGAAGCGGCATCCACCTCAATTAAATCGGGGTATCGACCTTGGTCCACCTCTAGGCAAGTATCACAGTTCCCACAAGGTTCAGCGTTAACGACATTCGGGCAATTTAGCGCCTTAGCTAGCACCCTCGCTATGGTTGTTTTACCTACTCCACGTGTACCGGTAAACAAATAAGCATGGTGCAAGCGGTCATGTTCTAGGCCATTAATTAATGCACGCACAATGTGCTCTTGCCCAACGACTTGAGCAAAATTTAACGGGCGCCATTTTCTTGCGAAGACTTTATAACTCATAAGCTTTATAGGGTAACAAAGGCAGTGACCTTGTGCGAATTTATAGTCATGTAGATTAACAAAAACTCGACTAAAGAATGGGTGGTAACTCATGCCAGCCACACCCCGGCACACGATTCGATCGCTGCCGTTGCTCCCTTCCGGGCCTGGCGGGGTTCACGACTTCACGTTGCGAGGGGACCGACATAAGTCACCATTGTTCGTTGGTGTAAATCAGGATGAGGATTGTCCATCATTGTGTTCCATCAATCAAGAAAAGTGGATGAAGTTTTAGCTATTTTTTAGCTCAACAGCCCATTTTCTCAATTTTACATGACTTATGCTGAGCCTTTTATTTCATTCCCCAGCTAATACTAACGAACAGAAACATCACTTCATCTAAGGTTTGGGGTTAACTACAGGCTAGATAGCAAGCCAATTAAATACCCCCAAAAAAGCCATTTAGTGCCTTACTGGTCGTTTAGCCAATTTTCTTTGTAACGTCCGTCGATGCATATTAAGTTGCCTAGCCGCCTCAGAAACATTACCGTTACACTCTAACAAAACCTTTTGCATATGCTCCCACTCCAGACGTTTCACAGATAAAGGTTTATCGGAAACTTTAACAGCTGTATCAGCGCTTTGTTGTGTAAACGCAGCTAAAATTTCATCCGCATTCGCTGGTTTAGTAATGTATTGAATAGCGCCTAGCTTGACAGCCTCCACAGCCGTTGCAATGCTAGCATAACCAGTCAACATGATAATCTTTGTGCTCTCATCCTTTTCCTTAAGGCGCTTAATTAAATGTAAGCCTGAGCTTCTTTCAAGTCGCAAGTCGACAACCGCCATATTTGGTTCAAAATCATCTATTTTCTGAATGGCTTGTTCTTCGGAATGCGCTGACCGCACATCAAAACCTCTACGTATAAAAGCCTCGCCCAATACAGAGCAATAAACCTCATCATCATCAATAATGAGCATTTTTGTCTTATTATCATTCATGCTAAGCCCAGCTCTCTAGGTTATCAAAGGAAGATGAATAGTCACACGTACACCTTTTATGGGTCGGTTTTCCCACTTAACATCGCCGCCTAACTGCTCTATGGTCGCTTTGGTGATATAAATCCCGATACCCAAGCCGTCACTGTTAGAACTCATCATTTGCTGACCCAACTTAACAAGCTGCGCCTCCTCCATACCTTTACCTTCGTCCTCAATCAAAAGATGAATATTTTCGTTATCCCAATTAATCGTTAGGCGAACAAAGTTAGGCGAGACTTGCGCAGCATTATCTAAAATATTGATCAACGCCCGAGTTAGCGCAATATCTGAAATGAGCATAGGCGCTTTCCCTTCTCCACTCACCACGTCAATTAAATTTACATTTAAATTAGAAATACGCCACTGAGCAATCACTTTTTCAATATATTCAACCACAGACAATAATTGTCCAGCATCATACTTTTCAACCGTCGTTGTTTCTGTAATGCCTGATAGCACCTGTTTGCAGCGTTTAATTTGCTCATTAATAATTGATAACATCTGGCTCGCCGGTTGGTTACCTTCTTGTTCAAGCGCTAACTTTAATTCATGAGCCAAAACACTCATGGTTCCAAGTGGTGTTCCCAACTCATGGGCTGCGCCTGTCGCTAACGTCCCTAAGGCCACTAGGCGTTCATCCCTAAACAAACGTTCTTGCATTGTCGACAATAGCTTATTTCGCTGCCGTAACGATTCTGCCATTCCTGCTACAAAGTAAGCCAGTAAAAAGGTAGATAATACAAACCCAACCCACATACCAATAATATGACTGGCAAAGCCCCCAATAGGCCTCATACCCATATCATGAGAACCCTGAACTAGAGGCTGATAATAAAACACAAGCACCGTATAGGATAGCGACGTTAGTAACGCCATTAACCAAACATGTACTCGTGGTAGCAGGGTAGATGCAATACTCTGCGGAACTAGTAAAAACCAAGCAAAGGGGTTAGTCGCGCCACCGGTAAAATATAAAATAGCGGTCAGCGCGAACACATCAACAGCTAACTGTATAAAGAATCCAGTGTCTGTAATACTTGACGCTCGCTTTAATAAAAGCAGTGAAAATAAACTCCAAACTATTAAACTTATTAATATGAATGCTAAGGGCTTTATTGGTAACACCAACTCAAGATGGTAAATAGCCACCATAATTGCAATTAATTGCCCGCTAATATTCAGAGCCCGCAGCGATAATAAACGCTTTAGGGTTTCATCCGGCATAGAGAAGGTGTCATTAGAAAGTGCTGTCATCATCAATGTATAAAAATGAATATCCTTACTACTTTAACAGTATCCGATATTAACAAAAGTGTCTGCGTCAATTTGCCGCATTGCAAAAGCCTATATTTTTTATACTTTCCAATGGTTCAAGCTAGTAAATTCTTAATAACCTGCCATTATTAACACTTACTGACCTATATTTATAAGACACTATGACTCTTAATCAAAAAACAACACCCTACTCTATCAATGACCTAGCAGACTCAAAAGCTTTTGAAGAGCAAACGAAGGAGCTACTAAAATTTTGCACTCGTACGCATGCAAAGGCTGTTATGCTTTTTATTGCCTTTGACTCACATACGAATGAAATTAATGATCAACAACATGAGCTAGTTCTTGAAGCCATTGCTAATAGATTGCTTGCCAAGGCGCGAGACTCTGATGTTTATGCTTATTTAGGCGAAATGAATTTCGCCAGCCTGACAGTAGAAACCAGTCAAGAACATGTTTCCATTCTCGTTGAAAAACTCAATAATGAATTAGCTGAACCTATCGAGCTATTAGACGGATCAGTGATAAAGCTAAGTTCGAAGATTGGTATCGCAGAGTTTCCAGAGCAAGGTGACAGTTACGAACGGCTCATTAATATTTCAAGTAAAGGACTCTAACTTAACGTTGAGGGCAACTTTCATCAAGCAAAAAAACCTGATACCTATTAGCTAGGCATCAGGTTTAATTTAATCACTTTCGACTGACTTACGTTAAGTTAGCAAGCACTTCATTAAGTAACGATGAAGGCCTCATAATAGCACTAACTTTTTCTAGATCTGGCTTGTAATAACCATCAATATCGACAGCATGCCACTGATCTGTCGTCAGCTCATTCACAATTTTCTCTTCATTTTCCGCTAAGGTCTGAGCTAACGGCTTAAAGTACGCTTGCAGTGCCTCATTCTCAGTCTGCTCAGCCAGTGCTTGCGCCCAATACAATGCGATATAAAAATGACTACCACGATTGTCTAACTCACCTGTTTTTCGTGAAGGAGATTTTCCAGTATCCAGTAATTTAGCTGTTGCTTCATCTAAAGTTTTCGCCAAGATAGCAGCCTTCTCATTATCACTGGTTCTGGCCATGTGCTCCAACGATGCACACAATGCTAAAAACTCACCTAATGAGTCCCAGCGCAAGTGGTTTTCTTCTAATAGCTGCTTAACATGCTTTGGTGCTGAACCACCCGCGCCCGTTTCAAACAAACCACCACCTGCCATCAGAGGCACAATAGACAACATTTTAGCACTCGTGCCTAACTCAAGAATGGGGAATAAATCAGTTAAGTAATCACGAAGAATGTTACCGGTTACAGAAATAGTATCTTTACCTCGTAAAATTCGTTCTAGTGTATAACGCATGGCTCTTGTTTGAGACATGATTTCGATATCAACACCTGTTAAGTCATGGTCCTTAAGGTATGTTTCAACTTTTTTAATCAACTCATTTTCATGGGGGCGGTATTCATCCAACCAAAAAACGGCCGGTGTTTTTGAGATACGTGCACGACTCACCGCTAGTTTCACCCAATCTTGGATCGGCGCATCTTTTACCTGGCACATTCTCCAAATATCACCTTCTTCCACATCCATTTCAAGCAACACATTGCCGTCAGTATCAACGATTCGCGTACATCCATCGGCGACCATTTCGAATGTTTTATCATGCGAACCATACTCTTCCGCTTTTTGGGCCATCAAACCAACATTAGGGACTGTGCCCATGGTTGTTGGATCAAACGCACCATGCGTTTTACAAAAATTGATCATTTCCTGATAAATTCTAGCGAAAGTACTTTCCGGCATCACAGCTTTGGTATCTTTCATCTTACCGTCTGGGCCCCACATTTTACCGCCCGCACGAATCATCGCAGGCATTGAGGCATCAACAATCACCTCATTAGGTGTATGCAAGTTAGATATCCCTTTAGCGGAGTCCACCATCGCCAACTCAGGACGTGTTTCATAACAAGCATGCATATCCGTTAAGATTTCTTCTTTAATAGACGCAGGCAGCTTCTTAATATGCTCATAAACACTACTCAGGCCATCATTTGGATTAACACCAAGCTCATCAAATAATTTGCCGTGCTTCTCAAATAGGTCTTTGTAATATATCTTCACTGCATGCCCAAAAACGATCGGGTGAGAGACCTTCATCATGGTAGCTTTCACGTGAAATGAGAAGATGACACCCGTTTCTTTTGCATCATTCATCTCTTCTTCAAGATATGCGCACAACTCCTTCTTGCTCATAAACATACTGTCTATGATTTCACCTTTTAAAAGGCCTATATTTTCTTTTAAAACGGTTACTTCGCCATTTTTATCAACAAACTCAATGTTTACCGTGCAGTCTTTATCAAGCGTTAAACTTTTTTCACTTGAATAGAAATCACCCGATTGCATGTGTGACACATGGGTTCTTGAAGCCTGACTCCACTCTCCCATAGAGTGAGGGTTCTTCCGGGCATATTCTTTCACAGCTTTTGGTGCACGACGGTCAGAGTTTCCTTCACGTAAAACTGGATTAACGGCACTACCTAATGCTTTACCATATTTTTTTTGTAGTGCTTTTTCATCGTCTGTTTTAGGGTCTTCTGGGTAATTAGGAATACCAAACCCTTTTTCTTGCAACTCGTTAATAGCCTCTTTTAACTGAGGTACCGACGCACTGATATTAGGTAATTTAATAATATTAGTCTTTGGGTCTTGTGTTAAAAGGCCTAATTCAGACAATGCATCAGGCGATTGTTGCTCAGCTGGCAGTTGATCAGAAAAAATGGCCAGCACCCTTGCAGCTAAAGAGATATCACTCAATTCAACCTCTATGTTTGCTGAAGCCGCAAACGTCTCAACAATAGGTAAAAATGAAGCCGTTGCTAACATCGGTGCTTCATCAGTTAAAGTATAGATAATTTTGGACTTTTCAACGCTCATCGTCTCTCCGTGCTCTCAGTAAGATAAATTTAATGTTCGATGATTATACGATACTTTGCCACACTTCTTCGCCATAACCGCATTAAAAACGCACTAGAAACCAGCAAAAAACATCTTCAACCATTTAGTTTTAGCCTAGACATCAGCAAGGAGTGTCTTTACTCCTAATCGGTAGCGTTAATGCACTTTCTTTTCTAATTATATTGAAGCTTTAAAATTTTAGTGCGAGTGTAGTCTCATGTAGCTGCAAGCTGACAATGCTTAATTAATATGAAAGGACGACAGGGTTATAAATACTTAGCGCGCTCTTAAATACTTGGTTTTACACTGCTTATCTTAATGAGAGTGATAGTACGGAAGCTGAAAACATGGAGGCTGAGAGCGGAATCGAACCGCTGTACACGGCTTTGCAGGCCGCTGCATAACCACTCTGCCACTCAGCCAGAGAGGACTTTATTGATAAAACCGTGGTGGCATCACGGCTTAAAATTTGGAGCGGGAAACGAGATTCGAACTCGCGACCCCAACCTTGGCAAGGTTGTGCTCTACCACTGAGCTATTCCCGCTTTGAGGCCGTGTATTCTATATATCGTAGCCAAACTGTCAAGTTAGAATGCCTACTATTTTTTAAATTCGGGTAATGCGAGTTGAATATAGTGCCACATTGACCAAAGCGTTAAAACAGCCGCAACATAAATAGCCACTATGCCAATACCACGAACAGGCACTCCATAAAGGTCTGCATTAAAAAGTAAGCAGACAATGGAGAACATTTGGAACCCTGTTTTATATTTACCGAGCTGCGACACTTTTACAACCGAACGCTGCCCAATTTCCGCCATCCACTCACGTAAAGAGGCAATTGTTACCTCACGTCCAATTATAATTGCCACTGGTAAAGCAATATACACAGCGGGATCAGCCTGAACAATCAACACTAAAATTATAACCACCATTAGCTTATCTGCTACTGGATCAAGAAATGCACCAAATGCCGTCTGTAGGTTTAATTTCCTGGCTAAGAAGCCATCCACCCAATCGGTGAAGGATGCAATGACAAATATTATGGTACACCACATCCTTGAATCTTCAATCGGCCAATAAAAAACAATAATAATAATTGGAATGCAGGCGATGCGAAGCAACGTTAGTATGGTTGGAATATTAAGAATCATTTAACTATAAAGTAAGCGTATACGAACATAATAACATTTTATCTCCCTGCACCGTCATGAAAGAAGTCATAGACACGTTGCGCTAACGATTTATTGATTCCTTCGACAGTACATAAATCCTCTACCCCTGCTGATTGTATTTCACGCAAACCTCCGAACTGCTTAAGCAACTGCTGTCTCCGCTTAGGCCCCAAGCCATCAATTTTCTCCAGCGTTGATTTCTTCTTAACCTTCCCACGCTGCTGCCTGTGGCCACTAATTGCAAAACGGTGCGCCTCATCTCTTATTTGCTGAACCACTAACAAAGCAGGTTCATCTGATGACAAAATAAGTACTTCTCCGTCACGTTCCCGATAGATTTTCTCCATACCAACTTTTCTATCACTGCCTTTGGATATCCCAATAATGGAGATATCTCCGTAATCAATGTTTATCAACGCCTCTTTAACAGCCGTCACTTGACCTTTACCACCATCAATAATTAATAAGTCCGGCTTGATATGCTCATCATTTTTAGCACGAATAAACCGTCTCGTCACTGCCTGAGCCAAAGCTGCATAATCATCGCCTGCTGTTACCCCAGTAATATTAAAGCGACGATAATCCGCCTTTAATGGCCCTTCTTCATTTAAAACGACACACGAGGCGACAGTTTGGTCACCCTGTAAATGACTGATATCAAAGCACTCCATCCTTTTAATATCATGACCGACAGCGAGCAATTCAGATAATTTTTGTAAGCGCCCACGTGTACTTTCTTTACTTTCTAGATGTTGGATTAGAGCTGTTAAAGCATTGTTTTGTGCCATCTTAAGCCATCGTGCTCTTTCACCCCGTGGTTTGTTAATCAAACTTACTTTTCTTTCTGCTTTCTCATTAAAAATTTGCTGGGTCAACTCACGCTCAATTAATTGATGGCTTAAAACAAGTGCTTTAGGCAGCTCCTTATCTAAATAAAACTGCAATATAAATGCACTTAGCACTTCTTCTTCTGATTTGCCGTGTGGCACTTTTGGAAAAAAGGTACGGTTACCAATATGCTGACCATTCCGTATAAAGAATACCTGCACGCACGCTGTATGCTGTTTTATCTCACAGGCCACAACATCAAGATCACCCTCATTACCACTGACGTATTGACGCTCCATAAGTTTTCGTAATTGAGCTATTTGATCGCGAAACTGTGCCGCTTTTTCAAATTGCAAGTCCTCTGCTGCCGCTTCCATTTTCTTAACCAAATCAGTAATCAGACGACTGTTTTTGCCTTCTAAAAACAAAATTGTATGGTCTACATCGTCTTTATAATCACGCTCATTAATCAGCTCAACACAGGGTGCTGTACATCGCTTTATTTGATACTGCAAACAAGGACGCGATCTATTTTTAAAATAACTATCATCACACTGCCTGACTGGAAAAATTTTTTGCAAAACATGTAAGCTATCTCGCACTGCACCTGCACTGGGATATGGCCCAAAATAGCGGCCTTTTTTTGTTTTAGCCCCTCGGTGAACAGCTAGCCTTGGGAATTTTTGCTGCGATGACAAGTAAATAAAAGGGTAACTTTTATCATCTCTTAAACAAATATTGTACCTAGGCTTTAACTGTTTGATTAATTGGTTCTCAAGTAATAAGGCTTCGCCCTCTGTATGTGTTACGACAACATCAATATGATGTATATGTGACACCATTACCCTTTTCTTTGCGTCTTTGTCCGTGTTGTTAAAATAACTTGAAACACGTTTTTTAAGATTTTTGGCTTTACCAACATAAATACACGCATTCCGTTGGTCTACCATTTGGTAAACACCTGGTTTTTGAGTAAGCGTTTTTAGAAAATGCTCACTATCGAACTTCACCGCTTCACTTTCGTTATTCATAAACACTATTTTACTAACTTCTTCCATACAAAGGGGAGTACTATTATTTTCACTTACTCTAAGGCCTATGTATGTGAATACTTCAACACATAAAAAAAGCCTCGTTAACGAGGCTTTTTTTCAAACAATGACGTTTACTTATCTTTTTTACTCAATGGCGAAGGCATCACTTTTTTAAACAAACCATCCTGCATTTCTTTAAAAACCTCCATATTACGGTTAGCTAACGATGTCATTAATGCAAAAGGATCAGCGGCTTGCTGGAGCTGGCTCCTTACCTTAGCTCTCTGTTCAGCGATAAGCTTCACGGAGTTCTCAAGATAATTTGCAAAATTATGTTGGAACGGATCACCATAAAAACGGATCAATTGTTCCAACATTTCAGCACTCATTATTGGCTCACCATCCTCTTCTTGCTCAAGAATAATTTGCAATAAAACACTACGCGTCAAATCCTCTTTAGATTTGGCATCAAGCACTTTTACAGGCTCACGCTCAATAATCAATTGGCGAACATCATTAAGCGTCACATATTTACTAATCTCCGTGTCATATAAACGGCGATTAGGATACTTCTTAATGATGCGCGAATTAGGCATAATTCATAACCGTAATTGAGAAATTAATCTACTTCCTTCATACTTAAACGAACGCGACCTTGGCGATCAACCTCAAGTACTTTAACCTTCACAACGTCACCTTCAGCTAGCTTATCACTGACCTTCTCAACACGATCTTCTGAGATTTGTGAAATGTGAACCAAACCATCTTTACCCGGTAAAATTGAAACGAATGCACCAAAGTCCATTAAACGTACCACTTTACCTTCGTAGATTCTACCCACTTCAACTTCAGCAGTAATATCTTCGATACGTTTAAGTGCTTTTTCGCCTGCTTCACGATCCACTGATGCAACTTTAACAACACCATCATCGGTAATATCAATCGCAGCACCCGTTTCTTCAGTAATAGCACGAATAGTAACGCCACCTTTACCAATAACATCACGAATTTTAGCTGGATCAATTTTCAAGGTTAAAATACGAGGTGCAAAGTCTGACATTTCTGTACGACCTGATGATAACTCAGCATTCATTTTTTCTAAAATATGAAGTCTACCGCCTTTAGCTTGCTCCAAAGCTTTAGACATGATTTCAGGTGTAATACCCTGAATTTTGATATCCATTTGCAGTGCAGTCACGCCAGAATCTGTACCAGATACTTTAAAGTCCATATCACCCAAGTGATCTTCATCACCTAAGATGTCAGACAATACTGCATAGTCGTCGCCTTCTTTAATAAGACCCATCGCAATACCAGCCACTGGCGCTTTAGTAGGTACACCAGCATCCATCAATGCAAGGCTAGTACCACAAGTACTGGCCATTGAGCTTGAACCGTTAGACTCAGTAACTTCTGCAACAACACGAAGTACGTATGAAAAATCTTCTTGGCTTGGCAAAACTGCCATCATGCCTCGTTTAGCTAAACGGCCATGACCAATTTCACGTCTTTTTGGTGAACCAACAAACCCTGTTTCACCCACACAAAATGGAGGGAAGTTGTAATGCAGCATAAAGCTATCACGATATTCGCCTTCAACCGCATCAATCATCTGCGCATCACGGTCTGTGCCTAATGTAGCAACAACCAGCGCTTGAGTTTCGCCACGTGTAAATAAAGCTGACCCATGTGCACGAGGTAAAACACCTGTACGCACATGAATAGGACGAACTGTTTCCAAGTCACGACCATCAATACGTTGTTGTGTAGAAAGCACTAAACCACGTACGTGCTTCTTTTCAAGTGATGAAAAAATATCTTTTACTTCATCAGCATCTTCGTCTTCTAATTGAGCAACAACATTATTACGCACTTCTTTTAATTTAACTTGACGATCTAGCTTAACCAACACGGTATATGCGTCAGCAATGCCGTCATTAGCCAGTGCCGCAACTTTTTCAACCAAGGCTTGGTTTACTTCAGGAGCAACCCATTCCATACGAGGCTTACCAGTTTCCGCTGCTAATTCATCAATAGCTGTAATCGCTGCTTGCATTTGCTCATGACCAAATGTCACCGCACCTAACATCACATCTTCAGGTAAACAATCAGCTTCTGATTCAACCATCAGTACAGCATCAGAGGTACCAGCAACAACTAAATCCAACTGTGAATTTTCTAGCGCTGATTTAGATGGGTTTAGTGCATATTCACCATTAATATAACCCACTCGCGCAGCACCAATCGGGCCGTCAAAAGGTAAACCAGAAATAGCTAAAGCAGCTGAAGCGCCCAATAAGGCAGGAATATCAGGATCAACTTCTGGGTTCAACGAAATAACTGTCGCAATAATTTGTGTTTCGTTTTTATATCCTTTTGGGAATAATGGACGAATAGGACGATCAATAAGGCGTGAAGTCAGTGTTTCTTTCTCACTTGGACGACCCTCACGCTTGAAAAAACCACCGGGGATTTTACCCGCAGCATATGTTTTTTCTTGGTAGTTGACGGTTAATGGAAAAAACGAGTTATTTTCCCCGCCTTCACGTTTACCTACCGCTGTTACTAAAACGATCGTACCATCTATTTCGACTAAAACTGCACCATCTGCTTGACGAGCGATTTCGCCCGTTTCAAATGAAACCGTTTGGTTGCCGAACTGAAACTCTTTTTTTACTGAATTCACTATTTATGCCTGCCTATTATTTGTCTTTATTACTTTCTTAAACCTAAACGCGCAATTAATGCACGGTAACGTTCTACGTCTTTGCCTTTTAAGTAATCTAGTAATTTACGGCGGCGGTTAATAATTCTCAATAAACCTTGACGTGAGTGATGATCTTTTTTGTTCTCAGAAAAATGCGGTGTCAAATGATTGATTCTCCCCGTTAACAAAGCAACTTGAACCTCTGGAGATCCTGTATCACCTTCTGATAACGCATATTCTTTAACAATTTCTTGCTTTTGTTCTGTACCGAACGACATATTTCTTACTCCACTTTCTATTTATATTAATCTTGAAAAAACAGCTCATTATACTCTTGACAGCCATAGCTAACAAGCTATAACCATTTAAAGCATCATTTATACAAAAATTCTAACTGGGGCCAATTGATGACCTTCCACGCCCTTACCTAACCCAAAAATTTTTCCCTGCGAATCATTCAATCGGATCAAAGGCTCGTACATCGCCTGCTCTACAATAATTGGGCGGCCTAAACATAAGTCAGCTTTATCTTCCTCGCTGACACTCATCACCGGATAATCCTGTAACGCCAAATCTAAACTCTGCAATAAACCATCTAATGCTAGCAAATCACCTTGTGTTGATTCTAACTGCTCTAAGGTGACCGCCTCACTTAGTATAAATGGCCCTGTTTTTATTCTTCTTAGAAAACTCACATGGGCGCCACAGCCTAATGCATTTCCAATATCTTCCGCTAGCGTACGAACGTAGGTCCCTTTAGTGCAACATACTTCGAGCGTTAAACTGTCAGCGGTTTTAGCTAATATGGATAAAGATTTAATGGTGACTTTTCGTGCAGGTCTCTCAACGGTTTGCCCTTGCCTGGCCAATGCATATAACCGTTGACCATTATGTTTTAACGCTGAATACATCGGTGGAACTTGTTGAATGTCACCGGTAAACTTATCCAGTATTTTATTCAATGAAACAAGCTTGATATCTGGGATTTCTTTTTCACAAACGACCTCGCCCTCCACATCACCTGTGCTAGTGGTTTGCCCTAAGCGCATCGTAAACTGATAGGTCTTATCAGAGGCTAGTAAATACTGAGAGACCTTTGTTGCATGACCAAGACAAATAGGCAAGACACCAGAAGCTAAGGGGTCTAAGCTACCTGTGTGACCTACTTTTTTAGCGCCAAATAAGCGTTTAACTCGCTGAACAGCCTGATTAGAGGATATATTGAGTGGCTTATCTAAAATAAGAATGCCGCTAATATCGCGCCCTTTCTTTTTACGATCCGCCACGTATTACTTCTCGTTATCTGGATCGGTTGCTTTCAGCAACGCGTCCATTTTAATACCCTGCTCAATAGATTCATCCAAAAAGAACCTTAACTCTGGCACCATTCTCATTCGCATACGTTTTGAAACAATGCCATGAATATAATTTGATGCGCGGTTTAACGCTACAATACTTGATTGTTTACTCTCATCAGCTTTGGTGGTTAAAACGCCAATAAAAACTTTGGCTACAGCCAGGTCTTTTGTAACCTCTACATCATTCACTGTCACAAAACCCACATCAGGGTCACGCAAATCACGTTGAAGCACCTCACCTAGCTCTCGCTGAAGTTGACGAGCCACTCGCTGAAATCGTAAGAACTCTCTAGGCATTAATCGTCAACTACAGCTTACGTTTAACTTCAATACGCTCAAATACTTCAATTTGATCGCCATCTTGCACGTCATTGTAATTCTTAACACCGATACCACATTCCATGCCAGATTTAACTTCTTGCACATCATCTTTAAAGCGCCTTAACGATTCGAGCTGTCCTTCATAAATAACTACGTTGTCGCGCAACACACGAATAGGCAAATCTTTCTTAACGAAACCCTCTGTTACCATACAACCAGCAATAGCACCTAATTTAGGTGACTTAAACACATCACGTACATTAGCAATACCGACAATTTGCTCTTTAATATCCGGCGCTAATAAGCCAGACAAAGCATCACGTACATCGTCAATCACATCATAAATAATGCTGTAGTAACGAACCGACACACCTCGATTTTCAATCATACGTCGAGCACTGGCATCAGCACGTGTGTTAAAACCAACGATTAACGCATCAGAGGCCGCTGCTAAGTTTACATCACTCTCATTAATGCCGCCCACACCGCCTGCCACGATCGATACTTTTACTTCATCGGTAGATAAATTACTTAATGAAGACTTAAGCGCCTCAAGACTGCCGTGAACATCTGCTTTAAGCAATACGTTAAGTGTCGCACTTTCACCTTCTTCCATTTGAGAGAAGGCTTGCTCAAGTTTCGCCGCTTGTTGTTTCGCTTGTCTTGCTTGCTTAGATTTAACTTGACGGAATTCTGCAATCTCACGTGCTTTACGCTCGGTTGGCGCAGCATATACTTCCACACCTGCTTCAGTTGCATTGGACAAGCCCAATACTTCAACCGGTACTGCTGGCGTCGCCTCTTTAACTGCTTTTCCATGCTCATCGAACATGGCTTTTACACGACCATGCGCTTCACCAGCCACAATATAGTCACCCATCTTCAAGGTGCCTTTTTGCACAAGAACCGTAGCAACCGCACCGCGTCCTTTATCAAGACGAGACTCAATCACTACACCAACTGCCGCCACATCAACTGGTGCTTTTAGCTCTAATAATTCCGCTTGTAATGCAATAGATTCCAATAGTTCATCTACTCCATCGCCCGTTAAGGCAGAAATATTCACAAACTGGGTATCACCACCCCAATCTTCTGGCGTGACCTCAATTTGTGACAACTCATTTCGCACCCGATCTGGTTGTGCGCCTTCTTTATCCATTTTATTAACGGCAACAATCATCGGTACACCTGCCGCTTTCGCATGCTCAACCGCTTCTTTTGTTTGCGGCATGACACCATCATCAGCAGCAACTACTAAAATGACCAAATCAGTTATTTGTGCACCACGAGCACGCATGGCTGTAAAGGCAGCGTGTCCCGGTGTATCAATAAACGTTACCATGCTATCGCCTTGTTTTACACGATAAGCACCAATATGCTGAGTAATACCACCTGACTCACCAGCAGCCACTCGGCTCTCACGAATATAATCCAGTAACGATGTTTTACCGTGATCAACGTGACCCATAATCGTTACCACAGGGCCGCGAGTTACTTCATCGCCATCTTGCTCTATAACATCAGCCAATAATTCAGCCTGAATATCTTCATCACTTCGTAGAATGACCTTATGCCCCATTTCCTCAACCACAATTACCGCTGTTTCTTGATCAAGAGGCTGGTTAATAGTCGCCATTGTTCCTAACCCCATTAAGGTTTTAATGACCTCACCTGCTTTAACGTTCATACGTTGAGCAAGGTCTGAAACAATAATACTTTCAGGGATTTCTACGTTATAAGTGATTGTTTTAGTCGGCACTTCAAAACCATGCTTATCATCTGATGCAAGACGAATATCACGTGTTCTTTGAGGACCCTTCTTCTTGTTTCGTCGTGGCTTTTTATCCACGTGCAAGACACCTCCACCAAACTTAGAGCCTGCTTTTTTCTTGTCAGGCTTGCGTGCTAGTTCTTGTGCTTTCTTAGCGTCAGCATCTGCCTTAACCCTAGCCATTATTTCAGGGCCCGCCACCTTAGTTACTGCAATAGGTGTGACTTTTTTCTCAGTCTTTTCTTTAACAGGCTCTGCTTTAGCCGCTTCAAGCGCTTTAGCCGCTTCAATTTCTGCTTGCTTTGCAGCCTCTTCTGCAGCGATCGCTGCCTTTTCAGCCTCTTCAATCGCACGCTGCTCATCTAATTTAGCTTGTTTTTCAGCCTCAACCTTATCTTTTGCTTCTTGGGTTTTACTGGCTCTTTCTTGCTCTTTTTCACGAGCAGCACCTTGCTCTTCCATTAGCAGTTGATGTGCTTCAGCTGCTCTTTTAGCATCCTCAAACTCTTCAGCACTCAGGCCGCTCGCGACCTCCTCAGCAGATCGACCGACCCCTTTCTTTTTACGCACCTCAATACTAACCGAACCTGCCCCACGGCTTTTTGATTGCTTTAATTCTGTCACAACCGTCTTGCGCTTTAGGGTCATTTTTTTCGGCGCTGTAATGTCCTTTTTAGCTTTACCATGACTTTCACGAAGATGAGCCAATAGCTTTACTTTATCGTCTTCACTAAGCGTTGAGGTTATCGTTTTACCTTTTACACCCGCATCTTTTAGTTGATCCACTAACTTTTCAGCTGTTGTACCAACTACTTTTGCTAAATGTTGAACTGTAATATCTGCCATGCTTCTTTCTCCAGGGAGTTTGTTACTTACTCAGCGAACCAAGGTTCACGTGCTTTCATAATTAGTGCGGTAGCACGCTCTTCGTCAATATCGATCATTTCGAGCAACTCATCAGTCGCCAGATCCGCTAAATCTTCCATTGTTATCACGCCTTTACTTGCTAACTTATAAGCTAGTTTACGCTCCATCCCTTCCATACCAAGAAGGTCTTCTGCTGGCTCATGCTCTTCTAGCACTTCCTCAGAGGCAATAGCTTTAATTAAATAGGCGTCCTTTGCACGCTGCTGAAGTTCTTCAGCAATATCTTCATCAAACTCTTCAATATTTGATAAATCATCTAACGCCGCAAAATTAATTTCTTCAAGTGTCGTATAACCTTCCTGCACCAAAATAAGTGCCACATCTTCGTCGACATCAAGATCAAGCATTAACTGCTGAGCATAACCATCTGCTTCAGATGAGCTTTGCTCATCCGCTTGCGTTTCACTCATAACATTTAATGACCAGCCTGTCAGCTCACTCGCTAGACGTACGTTTTGACCACCACGCCCTATCGCCTGTGAAAGACTATCGTCTCTAACAGAAACATCCATGCTGTGATTATCTTCATCCACAACAATCGCAACCACTTCAGCGGGTGACATCGCATTAATAACGAACTGCGCTTCATTTTCATCCCAAAGAATGATATCCACACGTTCGCCTGCCAATTCATTGGATACTGCTTGGACGCGAGAACCACGCATTCCAACACAAGCACCTACTGGGTCTAAACGTTGATCACGTGTACGAACAGCAATTTTTGCTCTTGATCCAGGGTCACGTGCTGCACCTAGAATTTCAATCAAACCATCGCCCACTTCAGGCACTTCTAGTTTAAACAAGGCAATAAGTAATTCTGGTGTGCTTCGCGAAACGGTTAGTTGCGGCCCGCGAGTAACTTCATCTACGCCCTTTAAATAACCGCGGATTCTATCGCCTGTTCTAACCGGCTCTCTTGGAATCATTTCTTCACGAGGAATAATGGCATCTGCTGTACCTTCAAGGTCCACAAATACATTACCACGTTCAATTCGCTTAATAACACCTGTTACTAGCTCACCTACTTTGTCTTTATATAACTCGTAAACTTTCCTACGTTCAGCTTCTCTTACTTTTTGCACAATAACTTGCTTAGCTGCTTGAGCACCAATTCTGCCAAAGTCAGTTGATTCTATAGGCTCTTCAATAAAGTCACCTAACTCTAAAGCGTCGTCTTTCTTCTGCGCCTCTTCAAGAAGAATTTGTGCATCGGGGTTTTCTAAACCACCTTCGAACTCTTCATCCGCTTCCACCACTTGCCATTGACGAAACGTTTCGTAATCACCCGTCACACGATCAATGGCAACGCGGACTGCAATGTCTTCGCGATATAGTTTTTTGGTAGCCATCTCTAACGCAGCTTCAATAGCACCAAACAGGACGCTACGATCAATTTCTTTTTCGTTAGAAACAACATCTACAACCATTAAAATTTCTTTATTAGCCATCTTTAACCCTAAAATAAATTTTTAAAAATTAACCACTAATCTTGCTTTCTTTATAAGAGAAAATGGAATCTCAATCTCTTCGTCGTCAACATGTAAGTGCACTACATCACCATTAACATCTAAGATCTCACCAGTGAACCGGCGCTGCCCTTCTAATGTTGCTTGGCGTAACTCTAATTTGACCGTAGAACCTTTAAAGCGTTCAAAGTGTTCTAATTCAAATAGCGGACGTTCCATGCCGGGCGATGAAACTTCTAACCTATACTGCCCCGTAATCGGATCTTCAACATCTAAAATGCCGCTAATTTGGTGGCTGACTTTTGAACAATCACCTACTAAGATACCTTTTTCTGAATCTATATAGACTAATAATACTGATGATTTACCTTGGCCGGTAAATTCCGCACCGACAAACTCGTAGCCCAGCCCTGTTACTGCGGGTCTAATTAATTCTAGAATTTTAGTAGGCGCCTGATTCATCTCTATCCATCACGTACAAAAAAAGGGCACAAAGCCCTATTCAATACTTAAATTTTACCAAGAATCTTAACACAAACAAGACTCTCAAGGTTTCAAACAAAAATACCCCTTATGGGGTATTTCTAAATATTGGTAGCGGGGGCAGGATTTGAACCTACGACCTTCGGGTTATGAGCCCGACGAGCTACCGAACTGCTCCACCCCGCGTCCATTGAGGTGCAGAATAATACTAGATACACACTCTCTTTACAATCTAAATTAAAGATTAATTCATTATTTTACTAACTATTTTTAAAATACCATTATTGTTCCATATAAACAGGCTGCTGCCATCAATCCTGCCAGCAAATCATCCACCATTATTCCAAAACCACCTTTTACTTTACTGTCTAACCAATTAATAGGCCAAGGCTTTGCAATATCAAATAACCTAAAAAAAACAAACCCAATAAATACATTTTGCCAACTAAACGTAACCCAGTACATGGTTAACAAATAACCCGCTATTTCATCCCAAACTATACCGCCATGATCATGCACACCAATTTCTTCTGCTGCCTTACCACAAATCCATACACCTGATATAACAACCAATAACAATACCGGCAGATAAAAATCCGCACAAAACTGAATTAAACAATAGTAAAGCGGTATCGTCGCCAGCGTACCCATGGTACCCGGTGCTTTTTTTGATAAGCCCGAACCAAAACCAAAAGCCAAGAGTTGCACAGGGCTTGCTAGCAGTTGTTTGAACGAGGGTGTTTTATCTGACATTAAAATGATCGAATCCTTTGTTGAGGGTAACAACTTCACGCCCATTCATCTTAATGCGCAAACCGCTTTGTTGCTCTATCACACCAATCTTTGAAACATGAAAAGGCTGCAACTTCTCTAACATCTCCTCACTTACCGTTTCTGGCAGTGTAAAACACAATTCATAGTCATCGCCCGTTGAGTAAGGCCATACATCATCACCGAGTTCTTGCATATATTGTTTTACCGAATTACTTAGGGGTAATTTTTCATGCCAAATGGTTGCACCAACCTCACTGGCTTTAAGAATATGATTTAAATCGGCTGACAAACCATCTGAAATATCAATACATGAACTAGCCATACCTAATAAGATCTGCCCAAGCTCTACCTTGGGGCTCGGTTTTAGGTAACTAAGCAAGTCGATATCATGTGTATCCATACTGCCTGATAAAGCTTTTTTCAAGCCTAAGCCTGCATTGCCAATAGTGCCAGACACATAGATTCCATCACCTAAATTTGATCCTGAGCGAGTTAAGCGCCGATGTTTAGGCAATAAACCCATAATGTTAATGGTAATAGACAGGTGCCCACGTGTTGTATCACCCCCTATTAATTGAAGCGAGTGTCGTCTAGCTAAGTCAAAAAAGCCTTTACTAAATCGTGCCAACCATGCCTTATCAACGCTGGGCAAAGTAATCGCCAAAGAAGCCCAAGCTGGAGTTGCTCCCATTGCAGCTAAATCACTTAGATTAACTGCAAGCACTTTGCACCCCAACAGCTCGGGGTCACTATTCGGTAAAAAGTGCACCCCTTCAACTAAGGTATCGGTACTAATAGCCAATTGCTTATCTGCTGGCACATCGACGATGGCGCAGTCATCACCCACACCCATAACGGGACACAGCCCAACATCAGATTTCGATGTAAAAAACTCTTCTATAATGGAAAATTCAGATGAAGACATAGCGAGAACTAAGTCGTTTTTTTCTTACCTTTTAGCTTGGCTTTTATCTCAATGGATCTACATTTTTGAGCCAATTTATCCATAATACTATTTACGTAAGCGTGGCTTTTTTCAGAGCCAAAGCTTTTAGCCAAGTTAATAGACTCATTAATAGCCACCCGATAAGGCACTTCAGGCTTAAACAGTAATTCGTACGCCCCTAAACGCAACACTGCTTTTTCAATCGGATCAATTTTCTCGAAATCACGGGTAGTAAATTCACCAATGGCTTCATCTAGCTCGCCAAACTTATCGACTACGCCGGTCAACAATAATTCAAAGTATGCTTTTTGGTATTTCGGTGTTTCAGGGTCTTTTTCAAATTGCTCACAAATTTCTTTTAAGTTTTGACCCGTCATTTGCCACTGATAGAGCGCTTGGAGTGCGACCAATCTTGCATTACTTTTTGGTGAACTCATTCGGCGTCTATCACCTTAAGCACATTAACCATTTCAATGGCCGCCAAGGCTGCTTCTGCACCTTTATTGCCAGCCTTTGTACCAGCGCGCTCTATTGCTTGCTCGATAGAATCAACCGTTAACACACCAAAAGTGACGGGGATATTTGCTTGCAACGACACCGTTGCCAAGCCTTTAGTCACCTCTGCTGAAACATATTCAAAATGTGGCGTACCACCACGAATAACTGCACCTAAGCCAATAATGGCATCGTATTTTTCTTTTGCTGCTAAACGCTGCGCCGCCAATGGCATTTCAAATGCACCAGGTACCTTTACGATTTCAATATTCTTCATGTCTGCACCATGTCGAACCAAGGTGTCAATCGCCCCCCCTTCTAACTGGTCAACAATAAAGCTGTTAAAGCGGCCCACCAATAAACAGAAACGCGCATCACGCACGACCATATTTCCTTCTATTACTTTTGCATCTGACATATAAAACCCTTGTTATCTGTTCGTAGAAACTTAATTTAAGGAGCAATTATTATTGCTCAACCAGCATATTATTTTTTGTAAAACTCAACGTTTGCTATTAATACAGCAAGCTCTCAATCTAATGCGACGTGCTCAACAATCTCAATATCAAAACCAGTCAGCCCCGAGTATTTAGTTGGCGTACCAAGTAGTTTTAAGTTTTTAATACCAAGCGCTGTTAAAATTTGACAACCCACACCCACTTCTCTTGAATCAACCAAAGGCTGCGGCGCTAAATTCGACACGCCTTTTTCTTTTAATTCTTGCTCGTGAATGAATTCAACAATTGATTGATTGTCTTCTTTGTTGCGAATTAAAATTAAAGCACCTCGCCCTTCATCTGCTATCTTTTGCATAGCACTTGGTAAAGGGTAATGATCACTCTCTTTGGCATGTAATAAATCAGCCAAGGTGCTTTTTGCATTGATTCGCACCATCACGGGCTCATCGGTACTCACATCACCATAGGTGAGCGCTAAATGAAGCTTATTATCTATTTCGTCTTGAAATGCATGAAGCCTGAAGTCGCCATATTTAGTAGGGTAGTTGCAACTACTGACGAGCTCTATCGTCTTTTCATTTTGAATGCGGTAATGAATTAAATCGGCAATCGTGCCTATTTTTAACTCATGTTTTTCAGCAAAAACCTTTAAGTCATCTCGTCGCGCCATCGTGCCATCATCATTTAAAATTTCAACAATAACGGCAGCAGGTTCAGAACCTGCTAAACGCGCTAGGTCGCAACCTGCCTCGGTGTGTCCAGTACGGTTTAACACCCCACCTGGTTGCGCCATCAGTGGAAAAATATGCCCTGGCTGAACCACATCGGTTGGCTTTGCGTCTGAGTTAACCGCCGCTAAAATAGTTTTGGCACGATCAGCAGCTGAAATGCCGGTGGTTACCCCTTCTGCCGCCTCAATTGATACGGTGAAATTAGTTGAATACGCTGCTTGATTATCATTTACCATTAACGGTAAACGTAATTGCTGACAACGCTCACGAGTCAGTGTTAAGCAAATTAAACCTCGACCATAACTCGCCATAAAATTTATATCTTGTGGACGAACATGCTCAGCGAGCATCAGCAAATCGCCTTCATTCTCGCGGTCTTCATCATCCATAATGATGACTATTTTGCCCTGTTTCAGGTCATCAATAATTTCTTGAGTCGTATTCATAAATGCTTTTAGTTGGTTGATGGCGCTTATTGTAGCCGATTCAACCTAGTTACTTTTCAGATTATTTAACAAAGCCGCTGTTTTCAAGCAACTTTTTATAATCAACAGCTGCTTGATTGTCTGTCTGCCCCATCATTAAACGCTCTAAATAACGCGCAATTACATCCACTTCCAGATTAACTGAGTCACCCACTTGTCGCTGACCTAGCGTTGTCATTTCTAATGTGTGCGGCACAATATTGACTGAAAACGACGTATCATCCACAGCATTCACCGTTAAACTAATACCATCGATACAAATTGAACCTTTTTGCGCAACATAACGCGCCAATTGTTTAGGCATACTAAAACTAAAACGAATTGAACGCGCATCGTTTTTACGCTCAATCACTTGTCCAACGCCATCGACATGACCACTAACCATATGCCCGCCTAATCGCGTTTGCGCTTGTAAGGCACATTCTAAATTAACCACCGTTCCTGCTTTCACGTTGCCCATTGTGGTGGCAGACAATGTTTCATTTGAAACATCTGCGACAAACTGCCCCTTTGTTAATTCAATGGCTGTTAAACACACCCCATTAACGGCAATACTGTCGCCAAGTTGCGCATCACTTAAATCTAAATTGGCCGTTGCTACGGTTAAACGAACATCACCTTGTTGTTGCTCAACCCGTTTAATTTCACCCAACGCCTCGATAATTCCAGTAAACATTTAACTCTCTCTTTTAACCTTATAGGTCAACTTAATATCGTCGTCTAAGACATCCATGCCTACGTAATTCAATTGAACTCTTTCCGATAGTTTAGATACTTGCGGCATTGAAAATGCGCCTCGGGCGTCTGCCCCTAATGCACTCGGTGCCATGTAAATAATCAACTCATCTACAATACCTGCTTGTAAGCACGCACCATTTAACAAAGCACCCGCTTCAACCATCACACTGTTGATAGTTTGCGATATAAGCCATTCATGCACCGCACCCAAATCAACTTGGCCCTTACTATCGGAGGCAATCACTTCCACCTGACAGCCCATCTGTCGTAAAGCCAAAACAGCCTCTTCATTGTCGCTACAAGTTAAAATAGTGGCATGGGCATTTGAATTGAAAAAACGCGCATTTAGCGGGGTTTTTAACTGCGAATCCAATACAACGATACGTGGTTGCTGTACCGAAAAATCAGCTAGGCCATCTCTAGCGGTTAACTGAGGGTCATCAGCCAGAATCGTTCCCACACCTGTTAACACCACGTCACTTTCAGCACGTAAGCGATGAACATCCTGGCGCGCAGCAGAACCTGTTATCCATTGGCTTTCGCCCGATGCCATGGCTGTTTTACCATCCAAGCTCATAGCCACTTTACTAATTACATAAGGCTTAGCAGTCGTCATTTTATAACAGAAAGCCTTATTCAATGCCCTTGCTTGCTCTTCTAACAAACCAACAGAAACATCAATTCCTGCATCACGTAATTTAGCTATGCCCTTACCTGCCACTAAAGGGTTGGGGTCTTGCATGGCGATCACCACACATAACACACCAGCCTTTATCAAGGCATCAGCACATGGTGGCGTTCTACCTTGATGACTGCATGGCTCTAAGGTCACATAAGCCGTTGCACCATTAGCGCTGGCACCTGCTTGATGTAGCGCATGAACTTCAGCATGTGGTTCACCCGCTTTTTTATGCCAACCTTCACCGATAATCTCACCCTTATAAACAATGACGCAGCCGACACATGGGTTTGGTTTAGCGCTATATCTACCTTGTGCAGCCAGTTCTAGCGCACGGTGCATATAACGTTGATCATCAGACGTAAACGTCATACTGGGAGACTATTTCTTACCAACAGCAGACAAGGCAATCGGTTCAATTTTATCTTCTTTTTCAAGCGCATCAATCACTTCTCTAAATGCATTAACATCTTCAAAGCTTTTATACACAGACGCGAAACGAACATAAGCCACATGATCTAAATTACTCAGCTCTTCCATCACTAACTCACCAATTTTCAACGAGGGTATCTCGCGCTCACCCAATGACAACAAGCGTTTTTTGATACGGCTCAAAGCTGCATCAATATCTTCACTGTTAACCGGACGTTTCTCTAACGCACGCAAAACCCCTGCACTGAGTTTTTCTTCCCAAAAAGGCTCTCGAACACCATCACTCTTCACCACTCTTGGCAAATTAAGCTCAGCTGTTTCAAAGGTGGTGAACCGCTCTTTACAGGCTTGACACTCACGGCGGCGGCGCACGCTATCCCCTTCACCCGCCAAGCGCGAGTCAATAACACGTGTATCGTTGTCATTACAAAAGGGGCATTGCATATGGCTTAAACCTTAATCTGCGTAAACAGGTAAACGTAAACAAATGGCCAATACTTTTTCCTTAACCGCTTGTTGAACGCTTTCGTTTTCAATATCATCCAGAATGTCACACATCCAACCGGCAAGGTCTTTGCTATCTTGCTCGTTAAAGCCGCGTGTTGTAATTGCCGGCGCACCTAAACGAATACCACTGGTCACAAATGGTGATTGAGGGTCATTCGGCACAGAGTTTTTATTAGTGGTGATGTTCGCTACTTCTAATGCTGCTTCAGCTGCTTTACCGGTTAAACCTTTGTCGATTAAATCAACCAAGAACAAGTGATTGTCTGTACCGCCAGACACAATATTGTAACCACGTGCAATAAATGTATTAGCCATTGCACTTGCGTTTACTTTTACTTGTTTTTGATAAGTAGTGAACTCAGGTGATAACGCTTCTTTAAACGCTACTGCTTTCGCCGCAATCACGTGCATGAGTGGGCCGCCTTGAGTACCTGGAAACACCATTGAGTTTAATTTTTTCTCAATCTCAGGATTGGCTTTGGCCAAAATTAAACCACCACGTGGGCCACGTAATGTCTTATGTGTAGTTGATGTGGTGACATCAGCAATACCGACTGGGCTTGGGTATTCACCCGCGGCCACTAAACCGGCAACGTGCGCCATATCGACAAATAGGTATGCGCCAACGGAATCTGCAATATCACGGAATTTTTGCCAGTCCATCACACGAGAGTACGCAGAAAAACCGGCGACAATCATTTTAGGCTTATGCTCATTCGCAAGCGCTTGAATTTCTTCATAATCCACCTCGCCGGTTGCTTCATTCAAACCGTATTGAACGGCATTGAAGATTTTGCCTGAGAAGTTTACTTTAGCTCCGTGCGTAAGGTGCCCACCGTGCGCTAAACTCATACCCAAAATGGTATCACCAGCTTGTAATAAAGCGAAATAAACCGCTGCATTGGCTTGTGAGCCTGCATGTGGTTGCACATTGGCATAATCTGCACCAAACAACTCTTTAACACGGTCAATGGCTAACTGCTCTGCAATGTCCACATATTCACAACCGCCATAATAGCGTTTGCCTGGATAACCTTCTGCATACTTATTAGTTAGCATTGAACCCTGAGCCTGCATCACACGAGGACTCGCGTAGTTCTCTGACGCAATCAGCTCAATATGGTCTTCTTGGCGTTGCTCTTCTTGTTGAATAGACGCCCAAAGTTCGTCATCAAATCCTTCAATAGTCATGCGCTTGTTGTACATTTAGTTTCCTCGTGCCGTTTCCAACGTCGTTAGTTAAATAAAAAAAGCGAATTCTACATCATATTGTGGTTACAAGGCTATTTTTAGCCAAAAACACACAAGAACCTGAAAAATGAACACTCTTTGATCACCAGAACCCGCTTAACACATGCTCAAGCGCTTTAGGGTATATTAGTGATCTTGAATAACACGGGACAAAATTGACATGAGAACGGCCTACATCACGCATGCTGATTTAATGAAACACGATATGGGCGCAACACACCCAGAAAACCCAAGCCGCCTTGACGCCATTCAAGATCAATTAAAACACAGACAACTTTGGGACCTTTTAGAACACATTGACGCTCCAAACGCCGAGCAAACTGCTTTATTGCGTGCTCATAGTCAACAACACATTGATGCCATTTTTGCTAACGCGCCTCGCAGCGGACAAGGGCTCTTCCAAATCACCCCAGATACGCTTATGAACGAACATAGCCTAGACGCTGCGCTAAAAGCTGCCGGTGCCGGCACCATCGCTGTTGACCTTATCATGGATAAACAGATAGACAATGCTTTTTGTGCCGTTCGACCACCAGGACATCATGCAGAAAGGTCTACACCGATGGGCTTTTGTTTTTTTAACAATATTGCTGTTGCTGCTGCACACGCGCTTGAAAAACACGCACTAGATCGTATTGCCATTGTTGACTTTGATGTCCACCAAGGCAATGGCACACAAGATATTTTTGAAGCCGATGATCGCGTGTTATTTTGCTCAAGTTATGAACACCCTCTGTTCCCATTTTCTAACAGTCCAAGCATCCCTAATAAGCTCATTAACACGCCACTAAAGTCCGGCTCAACGGGGGCGGATTTTCGCGCTCAGGTTCAACAACATTGGCTACCAGCATTACACGCCTTTAAACCACAGTTTATTTTTATATCTGCCGGCTTTGATGCGCACTGGGAAGATGATATCGCCACCCTATGTTTTCAAGATCAAGACTTTGCATGGATAACGCAAGAAATGATGGCGATTGCACGACGCTACTCGCACAATCGCATTATGTCTGTACTCGAAGGCGGTTACGCACTCAAAGCACTGGGCCGTAGTGCCGAACAGCACATCCGCACTCTAATGGAGCTAAACTAAATCAACTACTAGACGTTTTATGATTTAACAACAACTTCACTGTCACGATACCGGGCTCATCATGCTGAGTCTGTAACGTAAAGCCGGCTTTTCTGCATAAACCGAGCATGACTTTATTTTCTGCCAACACTGAACCATATACTTCCCTTAGCCCCCTTGATTCGGCGTAATGAATAATTTTATTCAATAACAACGTACCCAAACCTTGCCGTCCAACGACATGATTAACGATTAAAGAAAACTCTGCACGTGGCTCAAATGGCTCTAATATTAAGCGCACGACGGCATACAGCTTCCAGTTTTTCTGCGTTCGTGGATCCGTTATAACCAACGCCA